>CAZIAI010000088.1:0-1505 GCA_964536895.1 uncultured Clavibacter sp. | reverse complement strand
CTGGCCAGTACATGATTTTCGTCGATTGCGCGGTGTAAACCGATTTGTTGGTCCATTTGTTAGCCGCATGGCTGGATTTTGGGTTTACATCACTGCTCGCGGTAAACGCTAAATCACCGACAAGACACAACACTCTCTCCCCCAGTAATGTAGGCCAGTTATGTCAGAAACCTTGCCGGCAATCACGCACTCATTCGCAAGCGAACTTCGCGAGCGCAGCGATGAAGAGTTGGCCGCCTTGTTTTCTGCTCGACCTGATTTAGTTACACCGGTTCCAGCTGACATCACCGCGCTTGCTTCTCGCGCTACCTCTGCACCTAGTCTGTTGCGAGCTCTCGAAACCCTTAATCAATGGCAGTTTCAGGTGCTTGAAGTTTGCGCTGCCTTATCTGATCCATTCACCAGCAAAGAGGTAGTTGCCCTAAGTGATCCAGCAGCTGAATTAGTTGTTAAACATCTTCACAAAATTGCCTTGATCTACCGGGAAGAAAAGGGTTACCGGATGCCTCGCGCGGTGCGCGACATATTGGGTAATGAGCCCGCAGGCCTTGGACCCCAATCAGCATCACCTGTAGATCTAAAGATTATTTCCAAAGCGCCGGAAGCGGCAAAACAGGTTTTAGAAAAACTAACCTGGGGACCGCCTCGTGGTCAGGTGGGTGACATCCGCAAAAAAGATACCCCTATTGATTGGTTACTCTCTCACAATCTTTTGATTCCGATTGATACCTCAACCGTTGCACTATCTCGCGAAGTCGCAATTCATCTGCGCGGCAACAAGATTCATCGTGAACTCTTTATTCAAGAACCCACCCTAGATGGTCAAAATATTAAGAAAGCAGATGTTGAGCGAGCGGCACTTGCGGCAATCTCTAATACTCTGCGTTGGGTCGAGGAGTTGATGAACTTTTGGTCAGAGGAAACACCAAATGCTTTGCAATCTGGTGGCCTTGGTGTGCGTGATCTAAAGAAAGCAAGTGAGCATTTAGGTGTTGATGAAAGTTGCACCGCATTTGTTGCGGAGATTTCATATCTTTCAGGATTACTTGCAATAGAGGCAGATGGTCGAATACTTCCTTCTGCAGCCTTTGATCTCTGGCAAAACAAAGAACCAGAAGATAGATGGCGTGAGTTGGTTTCACTTTGGCGCTTAAGTTCTCGAGTTGCCGGTCTAGTAGGTCGAAACGACTCACGCAACATCACAGCGCTTAGCACTGAGCTGGATCGCAGTAATGCTGCACTCATCCGCTCTCTCGTCCTTGACCTTCTACTTGCAAACCCTGGTTTTGCCCCCGCCGTGAAGGCGGCGCAAAAAGCAGTAATTTGGCGGTATCCGCACCGCAGAGGAATTTCAATCACAGAATCCTTAGTCGAGTGGAGCATGCGTGAAGCAGAATGGTTTGGCATCACCGGTGGTGGTGCGATTTCTGCATTCGGAGCTCGCTTAATCAATGATGAAGATGATCTGGGAATCAATGCTGCGCTGCCAAAACCAGTTGAGCACA
>CAZIAI010000087.1:0-1606 GCA_964536895.1 uncultured Clavibacter sp. | reverse complement strand
GCTTCTTTATACTTCACAGGTGATTACAAGAGGTCGAATCTCCGCATGGACCATGCTGGTTGCCAGCGTCGCAGGCTTGGCTGCCTCTTTTATTCTGACAATTGATAAGTTCAAAATCTTGAAGGACATCGGCTACACACCATCTTGCAACATCAATGCCACCCTTAACTGTAAGAGTGTGATGCTCTCAGATCAGGCAGAAGCATTTGGTTTCCCAAACTCCATTATTGGAATCGGCGCCTTTTCTATGATGTTGGTAATTGCCGTCTTATTGTTCCTCCAGGTTGCACTTCCACAGTTATTCTTACAAATTGCAACTGGCGGAACAGTTCTGGCGGTAATTTTCTGTCATTGGTTGGCGTATGAGACCACCTTTGTTATTGGCGCACTTTGCCCATATTGCATGGTGGCATGGGTAGCAACACTTTTGGTTCTATCTGTATTGACCCGAGAGTTGGTGGAGATTAAGAAGAATAAGACCGAGGATGAGAATGCACGGGCTGCCATGCAGGTCATCCAAAACTGGTTGGTCCCATTCCATGTTCTTTGGTCCGCCTTGCTTGTAGGTTCAGCATTTCTTGGCGTCTAGTTAATGAACGCCAAAAAGGTATTAATTAGTGGATTCGAACCCTTTGGCGGCTCCAAGACAAACCCTTCTCAACAACTAGTAAATCAACTCAATAAGGAAGAAATTCCGGGAGTAAAACTCTTTACTGTTATCTTGCCGGTGGAATTTGATAGATCCGCTGAAATATTGCTTTCCAAAATCGATGAGATCTCTCCAGATGTAGTTATTGCCTTTGGCCAGGCTGAAGGAAGAGATGCAATTACCCCAGAAAAAATAGCCATAAATTTTGATGATGCCCGTATCCCAGATAATGGCGGCGACCAACGAAAAAACAGGGTTATCAAGGCCGATGGAGCTGATGGCTACTTTTCAACCCTACCCCTAGAGGCGATGATTCAAGCGGTAAATGCGGCTGGAGTCCCGAGCAAAATCTCACTTTCTGCGGGCAGTTTTGTCTGCAACCACATGTTTTACCTGCTTCAACACCAACTAAAGGCAACAGCTGTTAAGTCCGGGTTTGTGCACCTACCGCTACTTCCGGAACAAAGCGCAGAGTTTGTCTCCCAACCTGTCATGCCACTAGATGAAATGGTTCGCGGTGCTAAGGCGTTGATTCTCAGCACAATCAAAACAAACACCACGGATTTTGAGAGAGAAAATCTAGGATGAAACAGGATAATTCTCTGGTGCCAAACCGCCGATTAGTAATTCATGCTGGCTTTCATAAATCAGGTACCACCGCACTCCAAGAGGCTTTTGATGCACAAAGTGATGACTTGCGTGAAGCAGGAGTTATTTATCCCAACATTGGAAGAAAAGCTCATCACCGTGTGGCATGGGCGTTATCAGAAAAGACTTGGGGATGGAGCAAGCGGGGCGGCGAAAGAACCTCACGAAAGCAGTGGACTGATTTAGTTAAAGCAGTTAACAGCAGTGATGCAGAAACGATTGTGGTGAGTAGTGAGTTTTTCTCAGAGTTAAACGGTGATGCAATCCGCACTATTTTTAGTGAGATTAAAGGCAGACGAGTAGAAGTGC
>CAZIAI010000086.1:0-1732 GCA_964536895.1 uncultured Clavibacter sp. | reverse complement strand
GATCGAGAACTCCATTGACCATCTTCTTTTCAGCCCATGAATCTGGGACCTGCTTAACGCAAACGGCGATTTTCATAGCCACAGGTTACTGGTGAGTAACCCAATTGGCTACCTCAATCACACTCAAAAACCACTCCTTTTGCCCCCATCCAAGGCAAGATACCCACCATGCTTCCTGCAGATCCGCGAACCCTTGGCGCTACCGTCACAGATGGCGGGACCAACTTTGCGATCTGGAGTAACGCCGCAGATGCGGTTGAGCTGTGCCTGTTCAATGAGGTCAATGGCAAGTTGGTTGAAACCCGCTTTGCTTTGTCTCATCGCAACGGCCCGATCTGGCATGGATACCTAGCAGGGGTTCGCCCAGGTCAACGCTACGGGTATCGCGTTTACGGACCCTGGATTCCTGAGTATGGCGTGCGCTTTAACCCCGCGAAGTTACTGCTTGATCCTTACGCCCATGTCATCGATGGAGATGTTGTGTACTCCCCCGAAATTTATGGACATGTTGCACATGACTTTTCCGGTGCTGGAGATTTGAATGAGCGCGATCTGCGGGATAGCGCAGGTAAGGTTCCATACTCGGTTGTAACTGATCACCCGGTTCGCCCAGTAAACCGGCCGCTTGTGCCTTGGGCAAAGACAATTATTTATGAAGCGCATGTTAAAGGGTTAACAGCTTTTAATCAAGAGATTCCAGAAGGTGAACGTGGAAGTTACAAGGCTCTTGGTCATCCCAGCACTATCGCGCATTTGAAATCTATTGGTGTTACCGCCTTGGAACTTTTACCAATTGCACAATCGATAACAGAGCCGATTCTTCATAGTCGTGGTCGCAAAAATCATTGGGGTTATAACTCTCTACTCTTTAGTGCTCCCCATAAAGAGTATGCCTGCACATTAGATCCGATTACCGAACTGCAGTGGTCTGTTGATCAACTGCACGCTGCTGGAATCGAAGTCATCTTGGATGTTGTTTATAACCACACCGCAGAGGGTGGTGTTGGAGGTCCAACCCTTTCGTATAAGGGAATTGATGGCCATGCCTATTACAGGCAGGATGCAAATGGTCGCTATGTAGATGTAACTGGTTGCGGAAATACATTTGCTGCAAGTAAGCCCCACTCTGTACGACAGATTATTGATTCCCTGCGCTGGTGGATTGAAGTTGTCGGAGTCGATGGCTTTCGCTTTGATCTAACCACCGCTTTATACACAAGTGATAGCGCCTTTAACTCATCACTAATGGCAGCCATCGGCGCGGATTCCGTGCTTCGAAACTTCAAAATGATCGCTGAACCTTGGGATATCTCGCGGTATTCATTGGGCGATTTTCCACATCCTTGGCGCGAATGGAATGACGCCTACCGTGACTCGGTGCGTCAATTTTGGCTAGGTGACTTAGCTCGCGGTTATGGTGAGGGTGTTTCAGATATCGCATCAAGTATCAGCGGCTCTAGCAATATCTTTCATTATCGTGGGCCAACTTCATCGATCAACTTTGTTGCAGCTCATGATGGCTTCACCATCCACGACTTGGTTTCTTACAATGAGAAACATAACTACCCAAACCTTGAGAACAACGTGGATGGCAGTGATTCAAATCGATCATGGAATGTTGGTCACGAGGGTGAATGTGATGAGCCTGCGATTCAAGAGGTTCGAGCCCGACTTAAGAAATCTTTACTAGCAACTTTAATGCTCTCTTCTGGAGTTCCGATGCTCAACATGG
>CAZIAI010000085.1:0-1737 GCA_964536895.1 uncultured Clavibacter sp. | reverse complement strand
TCTCATAGTGAGATTTTTGTATGGAGGAAGGTGATTGAGAAGCAATGAAGTTATACGACACTCAATCCCGCGGCCTCAAAGAGGTTAATGTAGAAAAAGATGAAGTTCGAATGTACTGCTGCGGACCAACCGTGTATCGCGATGCACATGTTGGAAATCTGCGAACCTTCTTGCTTTCAGATCTAATCGCTCGCATTGTGCGACTCAATGGTTCAACGCCTCGATTGATTCAGAACATTACTGATGTTGGACACATGTCAGAAGATTTTATAAGTGATGACAAGATGTTAAGCCAGGCAAAGTTAGAAAAAGTTGATCCATTTGAGATCGCGCGAAAGTATGAACAACGTTTTCACACAGATTTAGCGGCGCTCAATATTCAACCAGCAACGGCTTATCCAAGAGCAAGTGAAAGCATCGAGATGATGCTGGACCTCATTGGCAGATTGATAGAAGCAGGCTTTGCCTACGTCGGTAGTGATTCATCGGTGTACTTCAGTGCTGAAAAATTTAAGAGTTATGGCGCAATCAGCGGTAATAAATTAGATTCGCTCAAACCCGGTCATCGTTATGAATACACCGAAGATGGTGCAAAAAGATTTCATGCTGATTGGGCGCTTTGGAAAGCCGCCGGTGATCGCACCGAAATGGTGTGGGAATCACCATGGGGTAAGGGTTTTCCAGGATGGCACATTGAATGCTCGGCAATGTCGCTAGAGCTGCTTGATGGCCATGTCGATATTCATGTTGGTGGAATAGATCTTCGCTTCCCGCATCATGAGAATGAAAGAGCGCAATCAAACGCCTTGATTAACAAGGAAGCGGTTGATCTGTGGGTCCATGGCGAGCACCTGCTCTTTGAGGGAAAGAAGATGTCAAAGAGCTCCGGAAATGTTGTGCTGCTGAGTGATCTCATTGCACGTGGAATTGATCCGTTAGCGCTTCGCCTTTGCTTCCTTGAGAACAAGTATCGATCTCAGATGGATCTAACCTGGAACTCGATTGAAGCTGCAAATGAAACTCTTAAGCGTTGGCGCACCAAGATGGGTCAATGGTCTACCGATGATTCAATCAGCATGGACCCTGAAATCGAGAACGCCTTTAACGCTGATGTGGATACTCCCCGCGTGATTATGCGTTTACGAGAGATTGAAAAGGATGGCTCGCACAATAAAGCTGCTGTGTTTCGTTACGCAGATCAAGTATTGGCTCTCGATTTAAGTCGCCCGATTGAAGAACGAGTTCTAACTCCTCAGATGAGAAGGCTTTTGGATGAAAGAGCTCTTGCTCGCAATGAAAAACGATGGGCGGATAGCGATGCTCTTCGTATTGAGTTAGAAAACTTAGGATTGAGTATTAAAGATACCGCCGAAGGACAGATCTGGAATTAAAGCGGCGTCACTATTGCGATAACAATTGCAATGAATCCAAAGTTGATCAGTGACATACCAATGGCATCACCTTGAATTAAATACTCTTCATTAAGACCTGGGAAACCAGCACGCAGTACCACTAAAGACCATGCGATAGATGCGATGAATTTGTAAGAGCGCTTTCCCCATAATCTTCCGGTCGCCCAAATGCCTGCCGCTGTAGCAACCAAGGAAAGAATCAAGCCAACGGGTGGAAAGAAGCTATGAATAAAGATTGAGCTTGCACCAAGAACTGCGCCAAACAAAAGCGAGTAAACAACCTTCATTACAGTGTAATTCCAGAGGTGAGATCTGTTTCGCGGCC
>CAZIAI010000084.1:0-1737 GCA_964536895.1 uncultured Clavibacter sp. | reverse complement strand
GGCCGCGAAACAGATCTCACCTCTGGAATTACACTGTAATGAAGGTTGTTTACTCACTTTTCTTTGGCGCAGTACTAGGCGCAAGCTCAATCTTTATTCATAGCTACCTTCCACCCGTTGGATTGATTCTTTCCTTGGTTGCTACAGCGGCAGGCATTTGGGCGACAGGAAGATTGTGGGGAAAGCGCTCTTACAAATTCATCGCATCTATTGCTTGGTCTTTAGTGGTACTGCGTGCTGGTTTTCCAGGTCTCAATGAAGAGTATTTGATTCAGGGAGATGCTGTCGGTATGTCATTAATCAACTTCGGATTCATTGCAATTGTTATCGCAATAGTGACACCGCTTTAATTCCAGATCTGTCCTTCGGCGGTATCTTTAATACTCAATCCTAAGTTTTCTAACTCAATACGAAGAGCATCGCTATCCGCCCATCGTTTTTCATTGCGAGCAAGAGCTCTTTCATCCAAAAGCCTTCTCATCTGAGGAGTTAGAACTCGTTCTTCAATCGGGCGACTTAAATCGAGAGCCAATACTTGATCTGCGTAACGAAACACAGCAGCTTTATTGTGCGAGCCATCCTTTTCAATCTCTCGTAAACGCATAATCACGCGGGGAGTATCCACATCAGCGTTAAAGGCGTTCTCGATTTCAGGGTCCATGCTGATTGAATCATCGGTAGACCATTGACCCATCTTGGTGCGCCAACGCTTAAGAGTTTCATTTGCAGCTTCAATCGAGTTCCAGGTTAGATCCATCTGAGATCGATACTTGTTCTCAAGGAAGCAAAGGCGAAGCGCTAACGGATCAATTCCACGTGCAATGAGATCACTCAGCAGCACAACATTTCCGGAGCTCTTTGACATCTTCTTTCCCTCAAAGAGCAGGTGCTCGCCATGGACCCACAGATCAACCGCTTCCTTGTTAATCAAGGCGTTTGATTGCGCTCTTTCATTCTCATGATGCGGGAAGCGAAGATCTATTCCACCAACATGAATATCGACATGGCCATCAAGCAGCTCTAGCGACATTGCCGAGCATTCAATGTGCCATCCTGGAAAACCCTTACCCCATGGTGATTCCCACACCATTTCGGTGCGATCACCGGCGGCTTTCCAAAGCGCCCAATCAGCATGAAATCTTTTTGCACCATCTTCGGTGTATTCATAACGATGACCGGGTTTGAGCGAATCTAATTTATTACCGCTGATTGCGCCATAACTCTTAAATTTTTCAGCACTGAAGTACACCGATGAATCACTACCGACGTAGGCAAAGCCTGCTTCTATCAATCTGCCAATGAGGTCCAGCATCATCTCGATGCTTTCACTTGCTCTTGGATAAGCCGTTGCTGGTTGAATATTGAGCGCCGCTAAATCTGTGTGAAAACGTTGTTCATACTTTCGCGCGATCTCAAATGGATCAACTTTTTCTAGCTTTGCCTGGCTTAACATCTTGTCATCATTGATGAAATCTTCTGACATGTGCCCGACATCGGTAATGTTTTGAATTAAGCGTGGCGTTGAACCATTGAGTCGCACAATGCGCGCGATGAGATCTGAGAGCAAGAAGGTTCGCAGATTTCCAACATGTGCATCTCGATACACGGTTGGTCCACAGCAGTACATTCGAACTTCATCTTTTTCTATATTAACCTCTTTGAGGCCGCGGGATTGAGTGTCATATAACTTCATTGCTTCTCAATCACCTTCCTCCATACAAAAATCTCACTATGAGA
>CAZIAI010000083.1:0-1874 GCA_964536895.1 uncultured Clavibacter sp. | reverse complement strand
CAACGTGCCTTTGAAAGAACTGGCCAAAAAGTAGAGATTACTTCAAATTACAATACGGCTTTGGCCGCTGATGGATTAGTTATACCTGGCGTTGGTGCGTTCGGTGCATGTATGTCTGGCTTGTTGGCGGTGAAAGGCGATGAGTTAATCAAAGAGAGAATAGAAGCGAAGCGAAAGATATTTGGAATCTGCGTCGGGATGCAGGTCATGTTTTCAAATAGTGAAGAACTTTATAAAGGCAAACAGGTTGAAGGTGTTGGGGTTTGGCCTGGGACGGTCTCTAGGATTAAATCTGAGGTATTGCCTCACATTGGTTGGAACTCTGTGATTGGCGGCGAAAAAACAAAATCATTTTCTGGTGTATCTGATGAAAGGTTCTACTTCGTTCACTCCTACGCTGCGGCAGATGCGGTACCAAATGCACTCAATGTAACAGCTGAACATGGCTCAACCTTTCTGGCGGCAGTTGAGACTGATTTGATTACCGCTGTTCAGTTCCATCCAGAAAAAAGCGGTGCTGCTGGTTTGCGTCTAATTTCAAATTGGGTCGAGGGATTATGAAGAAATTAGAGCTGCTTCCAGCTGTTGATGTCAGAGATGGGCAGGCCGTGCGTTTGGTGCAGGGCGAACTAAGTGCACAAACAAATTATGGCTCGCCCTTAGAAGCAGCTCTAGATTTTCAAAATGCTGGTGCGGAGTGGATTCACTTGGTAGACCTTGATGCCGCATTCGGTACCGGCTCTAATCATGATTTGTTAGCCGAAGTGATTGGAAAACTAGATATAAAGGTGGAGTTATCGGGCGGTATCCGAGATGAGCACTCTTTGGAGCGGGCTCTTTCAACAGGTTGCGCTCGGATAAATCTTGGAACTGCTGCGTTGGAGGATCCCAAGTGGAGCGCATCCGTGATTTCTAGGTTTGGCGATCGAATTGCAGTTGGGCTGGATGTTCGTGGACATACATTGGCAGCAAGAGGATGGACCAAAGAAGGTGGAGATCTTTTTGAGACTTTGACGCGCCTGGATAGTGATGGATGTTCCAGATACGTCCTTACCGACGTCAACAAGGATGGAACTTTGAAAGGCCCAAACCTAGATCTGCTCCGTGAGGTTTGTGCTGCAACTACTAAGCCGATCATTGCTTCTGGCGGAGTTTCCACATTAGAAGACCTTCGTCAATTAAGAACCCTAACCGCTATTGGCGTGGAAGGGGCGATTGTTGGAAAAGCCTTGTACGCCGGTGCATTTACTTTGAAAGATGCGATTGATGTCGCATATTCATCGATTGAAGACAGTGAACAAAACAGATGAGTCTAGCTACACGAGTCATTCCTTGCCTGGATGTTGCAAATGGACGGGTAGTAAAAGGTATTAACTTTAAGAATTTGGTTGATGCGGGTGACCCAGTTGAAATGGCCAGAGTTTATGATGCCGAGGGCGCTGATGAGATAACTTTTCTAGATATTACTGCCAGCTCTGAAGGCCGCACAACAACATTAGAGGTGGTTCGAAGAACAGCAGATGAAGTTTTCATTCCTTTAACAGTCGGTGGTGGAATCTCTTCAGTATCAGATGTTGACGAACTGCTTAGAGCCGGAGCAGATAAGGTTTCAATAAATACCTCGGCAATAAAAAATCCTCAGTTGATTAATGACATTAGTCAAAGATTCGGAAACCAAGTCTTGGTTCTTTCAATTGATGCAAAACGGGGACGAACCAAATCTGGTTTTGAGCTTACAACTCATGGTGGCAAACAGAGCACAGGGCTGGATGCTCTTGATTGGATAAATGAGGCCATAGATAGAGGTGTAGGGGAGATTCTGCTTAATTCGATGGATATGGATGGCACCCGTGCGGGTTATGACCTAGAACTGA
>CAZIAI010000082.1:0-1874 GCA_964536895.1 uncultured Clavibacter sp. | reverse complement strand
CAACGTGCCTTTGAAAGAACTGGCCAAAAAGTAGAGATTACTTCAAATTACAATAGAGCTTTGGCCGCTGATGGATTAGTTATACCTGGCGTTGGAGCGTTCGGTGCATGTATGTCTGGATTGTTGGCGGTTAAAGGTGATGAGTTAATCAAAGAGAGAATAGAAGCTAAGCGAAAGATATTTGGAATCTGCGTCGGGATGCAGGTCATGTTTTCAAATAGCGAAGAACTTTATAAAGGCAAACAGATTGAAGGTGTTGGGGTTTGGCCTGGGACGGTCTCTAGGATTAAATCTGAGGTTTTGCCTCATATAGGTTGGAACTCTGTGATTGGTGGCGAAAAAACAAAATCATTTTCTGGTATATCTGATGAAAGGTTCTACTTCGTTCACTCATACGCTGCGACAGATACGGTACCAAATGCACTCAATGTAACAGCTGAACATGGCTCAATCTTTCTGGCGGCAGTTGAGACTGATTTGATTACCGCTGTTCAATTCCATCCAGAAAAAAGCGGTGCTGCTGGTTTGCGTCTAATTTCAAATTGGGTCGAGGGATTATGAAGAAATTAGAGCTGCTTCCAGCTGTTGATGTCAGAGATGGGCAGGCCGTGCGTTTGGTGCAGGGCGAACTAAGTGCACAAACAAATTATGGCTCGCCCTTAGAAGCAGCTCTAGATTTTCAAAATGCTGGTGCGGAGTGGATTCACTTGGTAGACCTTGATGCCGCATTCGGTACCGGCTCTAATCATGATTTGTTAGCCGAAGTGATTGGAAAACTAGATATAAAGGTGGAGTTATCGGGCGGTATCCGAGATGAGCACTCTTTGGAGCGGGCTCTTTCAACAGGTTGCGCTCGGATAAATCTTGGAACTGCTGCGTTGGAGGATCCCAAGTGGAGCGCATCCGTGATTTCTAGGTTTGGCGATCGAATTGCAGTTGGGCTGGATGTTCGTGGACATACATTGGCAGCAAGAGGATGGACCAAAGAAGGTGGAGATCTTTTTGAGACTTTGACGCGCCTGGATAGTGATGGATGTTCCAGATACGTCCTTACCGACGTCAACAAGGATGGAACTTTGAAAGGCCCAAACCTAGATCTGCTCCGTGAGGTTTGTGCTGCAACTACTAAGCCGATCATTGCTTCTGGCGGAGTTTCCACATTAGAAGACCTTCGTCAATTAAGAACCCTAACCGCTATTGGCGTGGAAGGGGCGATTGTTGGAAAAGCCTTGTACGCCGGTGCATTTACTTTGAAAGATGCGATTGATGTCGCATATTCATCGATTGAAGACAGTGAACAAAACAGATGAGTCTAGCTACACGAGTCATTCCTTGCCTGGATGTTGCAAATGGACGGGTAGTAAAAGGTATTAACTTTAAGAATTTGGTTGATGCGGGTGACCCAGTTGAAATGGCCAGAGTTTATGATGCCGAGGGCGCTGATGAGATAACTTTTCTAGATATTACTGCCAGCTCTGAAGGCCGCACAACAACATTAGAGGTGGTTCGAAGAACAGCAGATGAAGTTTTCATTCCTTTAACAGTCGGTGGTGGAATCTCTTCAGTATCAGATGTTGACGAACTACTTAGAGCCGGCGCAGATAAGGTTTCAATAAATACCTCGGCAATAAAAAATCCTCAGTTGATCAATGACATTAGTCAAAGATTCGGAAATCAAGTCTTGGTACTTTCAATTGATGCAAAACGGGGACGAACCAAATCTGGTTTTGAGCTAACAACTCATGGTGGCAAACAGAGCACAGGAATGGATGCTCTTGATTGGATAAATGAGGCCATAGATAGAGGTGTAGGGGAGATCCTGCTTAATTCGATGGATATGGATGGCACCCGTGCGGGTTATGACCTAGAACTGA
>CAZIAI010000081.1:0-1897 GCA_964536895.1 uncultured Clavibacter sp. | reverse complement strand
TGTAACCATCAAATACATAGTTGTACTTGGATTCAATCTTCCAGCCATTCTTTGTAACAGCAGCTTCAACGGCAGCCTTGGCCGATGGCGTTACCGAGATGATGTATTTGGCCCTTGCCCCAAGATCAATCGCAGAGGTTGGCACCATCGTTGAGCTGAGCGAGAAGATCGTCAGCAACACAATTAGCGATGCGCGGAATTTAGCCTTTGAACGAGCAAGCATTGGGACTCCTAGGGTTATTCACACCATGTCAGGACACTGTGACAATTTTAAGTTACCCATCCCCATATGCCCCGAACCCGCGCTCATGAATCTATAAATTTGGAGAACAACCTGACCAATCAGGGCTTCTAGAAATTCAAACCTTGTGGTCCTTGCTCCTCAAAGGGACAAAGATTTAATCGCGCTTTCGATCTGCTTAAGCTCTGCGGCATCGACGTTACCGTCTGCCTCTGCCTGCTTCTTTAGTTGGTCGACGAAGGATTCATGAAGCTTCACCAATTGAGTTCTGCCTAGACCTGCTTCGCCTGCCAACTTGCTCAGAGCCTTTGCTTCATCACCAATTATTTTGCCATCGGCAAGCACTTGTGAAAGAAGATCCAGGTAGTCCGATTCGATTTCACTTGAAATCGCAGTGCCACTTTCTGGCAACTTCTCCAGCAGGCTGTTTATCCAACCCTTTTCTCCCTTTTTGAGGTTTGTCACTCGCGTCTTTTGCTTACCTGATGGCGCAACCGCCGGTAGCTCCGAATGTCCCGTTGGGTATAGAACAGCTGATGCCTGGCTAATCAGAGTTGGCAAAATCTTATTCAAGGCGCGCACATCACCGAGTGCTGTGTGAAGGTCAGTCTCTTCTACACCAAAGTGTTGCAAGACTGTTTGCATTTTATAGTTTGGAAGATCTAAGACTTCACGTGACAACCAAAGTGTGTCTAATGCTGGCATCGGTGGAAGTTTGATTCCAGCACGCTTGAACTCTGCGGCTAAGAATTTATCCTCAAATGCTGCATGGTGTGCAACGATAATTCTGTTCTCAAATCTCTTAAGAATGTCACCAGCCACCTCTTGGAAAGTTGGGGCAGTCAGTACAGCCTCTTCAGTAATGTGGTGAATGAAAGTTGGACCAACCTGTCCATTACCTGGATTGATTAAGGTTGCATACTCTTCATGAATCTCTCCCTTTGAATTCACAAGAAGAATTGCAATTTCGATAACTCGTGCGCTTCCAGGCTCTAGACCAGAAGTTTCTAGGTCAACGATTGCAAACTCGAGAGGTAGCTCGTTGCCTTTTGTGTTTGAGGCGTAATGGAATAGAGATCCTTTGCCGGAGTCTCGGGCAAAACGGGAACCAGAATAAGTAGGCTTTTGAATAGCTGAAGCACTTGAAACATTCTCAATTGCCGACCCTGATTTATCCTTAAAGAAATAGATCACAGCCATTCCGATGATGTTCAAAAACCCACCAATGAAAAATCCGACCATCGGCGAGCGACCTTTGCGCTTCATCCAAACAGCACCCAAGGTTCCGAAAACTATAAACGCTAGAAATACATCCATTTTTGCCTCCTGGGGGGAGTCTATGGAAACTGACTGACAAATTGAATGATGCGGATGACTACCCAAGAGTTACGGAGCTAAAATCTGGACATGACCGAGCAGATCGACCAATTCTTCAACCCCGATGGCACATTAATCTCCATCCCCGTTAAATCCGCCAAGAAGATCGCAGTCCTGCTCCACATTGCCCAAGATCTATCCCCCACCACCAAGTATCGCGAGAGGGAACTCAACGCGATTATCGCCAAGTACCACGATGACACCGCAGCTATCAGGCGTCACATGATCGAGTACGGGATTTTGGAGAGGGATAGTGGGAGTGTTTATTGGTTATCTAAA
>CAZIAI010000080.1:0-1965 GCA_964536895.1 uncultured Clavibacter sp. | reverse complement strand
AGGTGAATCAGACAACCCTGAAATTCAACAGATTCGTCACCGCCTGAAAAAATCTCTACTGGCCACTTTGATGCTTTCTTCAGGGGTCCCAATGCTCAATATGGGGGATGAGGTAAGTCGTACTCAAAATGGTTCAAACAATGCTTACTCACTGCCTTTGGATGAAAGCCAAGAAGGTGAGGCTTCATTTTATGGCGGATGGGCCTTGCCTTGGCAGTTAAATGATGAGCAACAAGATATTTTAGATTCGGTTAAATCGCTGGCAGAGATTCGGGATACCTATTTAGCAGATGTTGCATCAGAGTTCTTTACTGGTGCTCTAGATAAAGGAACTAACAGAAAAGATATCGCCTGGTTTTCTCTAGGCGGAAATGAGATGAGTGATGATCACTGGCGGGATGAAGAAAAGCGAAGCATCACCGTCTTCATCGAGGCAGATCCCAACAAAGCGCTTTTATTGATGCTTAATTCATCCAACGAACAGACCCCTTTTACCTTGCCAAATTCAAGCTGGGGTGAAACCTTTAGATGCATCTTTGATTCATCACAAAAGACTGAGACCTACCAACCTGTTATCGCAGCACCATCTGCCAAAATTGAGGTTCCATCACACAGTGTTCTTGTGTGGCTGGTATCTGGGCGGGTTGCGCAGGGGCGCGCAAGCAATTAACTCTTGAAGGTTACAGAAACTGTTGCAGTTACTGTCTTTTCAATTGTTGAGGTGTCATAAGCGCCGTAATCAGCTGTCATTGTTGAATCAGGTGTGGTGATCTGAATTGGGCCAGCCTTCACATTAACTAGCGCGCCAATATCTCCACCAACAGCCTTTGTTAACGCCTCAGCGCGAACCTTTGCATCCTTCATCGCCTCTGCCATCAACTGCGGGCGAAGCTCTGGAAGATTAGAGATGTAGTACTGAGGACCATAGTTATTTGCATTAATTCCAGTTGCCAAAAGCGTTCCGATTCCTTGGCTGAGCTTTGAAACAAGTTGGACATCCTTTGAGCGCACAGTTACTTCACGTGTTGCTCGGTAAGAAAGAATTCTTCCGGTGGCATTTCCGTTGCTGTACTCCTCATTGGCATATGTAGCTACCGCTCCAAGGGTCAAGCCATCTGCAGCGATTCCGCCTTCAGTTAAGTACTTTGACAACGCTGCAACATCTGCATCAACCTTCTTGACAGCGGTTGCAACAGTAGGAGAAGACAAACTTACATTGAGAACCCAGACAGCGTTATCTGCAGTTGCTGTGGTCTTTGCTGATCCCGTGACAGTGATTCCGTCACTGCTTCGTGAAGCAAAACCAGATCCAACCTGCATTAATCCACCACCGATTGCAAGGGACATGATTACCGCTGCAACAATAATTGTTACCGCTTTGCGACGTTCTACTGTGATGATTGGGCTTTCATTAACTTGAGTCATATTTATATCTTACTGGCTAGATTGCGCGAAGATGGGCGATTTCTTGTAGGTCAGCACTCCTGAAGCGATCGAGCTCTAACTCCCATGAACTTCCCAGAAGCGAGGCAATCCCCTCTCGAATACTTTCCTCATCTAATGAGTTTTTCAAAACCGCACCCAATTGGTTTTCAGAGAGAATTACCCCGCCTGTCTGATCAACTAATGCGCGATGGATTCCAAGCTCTGGGGTGCATCTAAAGAGCTCACCACCATTGTCGGTATTTTCAATAACTTCAAAGTTTAAGTAATGCCAACTTCGTAGAGTGCTTGCTAACTCTGCAGCTGCGCCTTGGCGATCTCGAAACTCAACTTGCGTTCGATAAGAACCGGGAATCAATGGCTGTGGACTCCACGTTGGTTTCACCCAGGTGCCAAGGACGGCTTGAATCGCCCAATCAATGTGGTGGCGCAGCGCAGATGGCGTTGAGTGAATTGTTAAGAAACCTCGAACCTGCTGACGGTTTGAGGGCGTGGTTAAACGTTCCATGGTTCTCCTTGCAA
>CAZIAI010000079.1:0-1987 GCA_964536895.1 uncultured Clavibacter sp. | reverse complement strand
AGAGCAACCGCCTCCTAAGCGGTAGGTCGCCGGTTCAACTCCGGCCAAGGACACACTTAATTGAAAACTACAGTTCTGTTTCCGACAATAAAAATTTTATCCTCTGCAAATAATCTAACTGCCTTTGCTAGAACTCTTCGTTCGATGTCTCTGCCGATTGCGATTAACTGCTCAGGAGTAGAGGCGTGAGTTACATGCGCCACATCTTGTTCGATTATTGGCCCTTCATCTAAATCAGCGGTTACAAAATGCGCTGTTGCACCAATGATCTTTACTCCTTTGGCATGCGCTTGGTGGTAAGGCTTGGCACCCTTGAATCCAGGAAGGAAGGAATGATGAATATTGATGATGCGATCAGAAAGTTGTTTACAAAACTCTGCAGAGAGAATCTGCATGTAGCGTGCCAAAACTACAAAATCAATACTGTGATCGGTGATGATTTTGTGTAACTCTGTCTCTGCAGCAGTTTTTGAATCCTGGGAGACCGGCAGATGCTTAAAGGAGATGCCATGGGCTTTAACAAGCTCAGATAAATCATCTCTGTTGCCCACAACTAGTGGGATTTCAATGGGAAGCTCGCCTAACTCCAGTAGGTAAAGCAAGTCCCTAAGGCAGTGGCTCTCCTTTGTGACCATAACTAAGGCCCGCTTTGGAACAGCATTGTCGCGGATTTTGAGTTGAGGGCTAAATTTAGAGAGCCCAGCCTGCAGTTTTTCATTTGCTTCCGCAAGTGAGCCAGATGTTTCAAACCTAGTCCGCATTACAAAGGAGTTTGTTACTGGATCGGTGAACTGTTGGTTCTCGATGATGTTTCCGCCGGCAGCAAGCACCGAAGAGGTCATCGCATGAACGATGCCGGGTTGATCAGTGCATTGCAGTGTGGCGATGAAATCCATCGCAGAATTCTAGATTAACTAGTGGTTAATCTGGAAACGCTTCAATGAGCGGGGAGCCCACCAGTTCCACTCGCCGAATAGACGCATTAAAGCTGGTACCAAAAAGGCGCGGATCAAGGTGGCATCCAACAAGATTGCGAATGCAACGCCAAAGCCCATCATCTTGATTGAGGTAACACCACTAATAATGAAGGCAGCGAAGACCACGGCCAAGATAAAAGCTGCAGCTGTGATGATGCGCGCAGATTTTTGCAGACCTAGAGCAACGGCATCTTCATTAGATTTGCCCGCATCATGTTCCTCTTTGATACGAGATAACAGAAATACCTCGTAATCCATAGATAAACCAAATGCCACGACTGCAACTAGCACCATGGTGCTGGTATCAAGCGTCCCGGTGTTGATGAAATCTCCCACTAAGAATCCAAGGTTTCCATCAATGAATATCCAGGTAAGTACACCCATAGTTGCTGCCAAGGAAGCGAAGTTAAGAATGATTGCCTTTATTGGTAGCAGAATCGATCCAGTAAAGAAGAATAGAAGCAATAGAACGGTGATGATAATCCAAGCCGCCACCTTAGGCATGGTCTTTGCGATCGCACCTTGTGTATCGGCGTAATCGGCGGCTATACCTCCAACTAATGTTCCTTGTGGTGCTGGCAGATCTCTCACCTTATGAATCAAATCTTCCGCTTCCGGTGTTCTTGGTGGCATAGAGTGAATCGCTACCAAGCGCACACTTTCACCAACTGTCTCTGGTATTCCAACTCTTACGATTCCAGGAACTTGTGCCAACTTTGTCATGTAGTCAGAGATCTCTGCGGTTTGGTTTGCA
Source organism: uncultured Clavibacter sp. (assembly GCA_964536895.1). Taxonomy (GTDB): domain Bacteria; phylum Actinomycetota; class Actinomycetes; order Nanopelagicales; family Nanopelagicaceae; genus MAG-120802. Next base: position 256 of record CAZIAI010000079.1, on the reverse strand, counting down.
CCAGTTGGGAAAATAATTTCGATTGGAACACTTTCCTGTCCAGGGAATTGAGTAGCAATGAACTCTGAGGCGATATACGCTCGATCATCTTTAGGGAGAACTCTGCTATCAACCTGGCTGAACTTCACATTTGCAATTGGAGCGATTAAAACCAAAAGAATTAGTGATGAGGCGGTCACTATTGTAAGAGGACGCTTCATTACAAAACGGGCAAGCTGTGACCAACGACCATCCTCTTTAGGCTTGATCCCACCCT
>CAZIAI010000078.1:0-2042 GCA_964536895.1 uncultured Clavibacter sp. | reverse complement strand
AATTTATGGCCTCCTAATTTTTCAAGAAATCTAGGGGGTACCACTGACATTTTTCAGCTGAGGATTTGGCTATTAATGGGCACAACATCTAGGTTGTCGCCTTATGCAGAAGCCAGTACTTAGTGGCTGGATTTTGATTGTCCCCAACAGCACCCCGTCTTGCCATCCGAGCAAATGCCCGCCAATTTTTATGGATTAGAGAGGCCGGGCCAAAAGCAGTAGGTTGAAGATGCGTGGCACAAGGAGTTCAAACTGAAAATTGGGGGTCCGAACAAGTACTCTTGCGTCTGAGGAAAAATTGCCAAAAAAATTATATTTTGCTGACCTATTCGCTGGAATCGGTGGATTCCACATTGCCCTTGAAAACGCAGGCGCACATTGCGCGTTCGTCTCCGAGTGGGATGAAGCAGCAAGGGCCACTTATGAGCACAACTTTCGTAGCCGATCTAAATTGATTTTTGAGAATGAGGGCAGCAGGGTTTCTAGATTTGTAGGAGACATTACGGAAGTTTCTGCCAGCAAATCCGCACTCTCCGCACTGCCAGATTTCGACATACTTTGTGCTGGCTTCCCATGTCAGCCTTTCAGCCAGGCTGGTAAAAAAAAGGGTATGGACGAAACGCGTGGGACTCTATTCTTTGACATTCTTTCCATTCTGAAAACAAAAAAGCCTGAAGCGTTCTTTCTCGAGAATGTCAGAGGTCTTCTGACTCACGAATCCCCTTCTGGAATCAAGACAATGCATGTTATTCGTGATCATTTGAAGAGGGCTGGATACCACTTTGGGGAATATCTGGTAAAGGCTTCAGACTATGGTGTTCCACAACATCGCCCACGGCTCTTCATCATTGGCTTTAGAGATAAAGCGATGATGCAGAGCTTCGAAGATCCTCCAAAACAGAAACTACAAATGAGCCTGAACAAGATTCTTGGTGGCGAAACGGGAAGAGAAATTGGATATACCTTGAGGGTAGGGGGACGCAGTTCAGGTATCGGAGACAGGAGGAATTGGGATACCTATCTTGTGGACGGAGAAATCGTTCGAATTACACCAAAACATGGCCTAAAGCTTCAGGGTTTTCCGTCTTGGTTTAGTTTTCCTGAGCAAATTTCAGAAACTCAAGCGATGAAGCAGCTGGGCAACTCAGTCGCTGTCCCGGCCGTAGAGGCCTTCGCAAAAGAAATTGTAAGAGTTCTGAGGAAACATTGAGTCGCGGAAACCTAGGAGAGTGGTCAGAGGTTTATGTCTTTCTGAAACTCTTGATCACTGGTGAAGTGGATGAAGTAGATTCTGACTTGCAACTAAGTAAAAGAAAAATTCAAATAGCCCGATTACTCAGAGATGACTCCTCGGGACTCAAGGAATTTGTCACAAATCAAGAGTTCTACGAGTCTGGTGGCTTGGTTGTTAGCCGAGCTGAAATCAAGAACGCTGCAGATGGGTTCTTTAAGAAGATAGGAAATCAGTCTGGATCATTTGAGCTCCCTGATATTCAACGGTTGCTAACCAGACTAGGACTGTCCAGAATTAAGGCATCCTCTAAAGAAAAGATTGACTTAAAGGCTGTGGTGCAAACACTGCCGTCAGGAGCTGAGACTGAACTTGGATACTCCATCAAGTCAGAACTTGGTGGATCATCCAGCCTTTTGAATGCCAGTTCCCACACCATCTTCAGCTATCGCTTGCCCATTGGCACTGATGTAAAAATTTACGAGGGCCTTACTACTGTGCGTCAGCTGGTGAGCAAAATGACCAGCGATGGGCTTCAAATCGGGCATCTGGGTCCCAAAAGCTCACAACTGAGAGAGAACTTAGCTTTTTTTGGAGATTCTCTCTGGTTGATCATCTCAAAAGCAGTGCTGGCCTACTATTCGGGGCAGGGGAATTCACTTCAAGACCTAGTCGCAAAAATCAGTGTAAGTGATTCTGAATTGCGGCGAAACAATTATCAAGTAGGGCAATTTCTCAAAGCAATTGCTCTTGGCATGACACCAGGAACTGAATGGCAAGGTGACATCGATGCCTATGGTGGCTATCTTGT
>CAZIAI010000077.1:0-2141 GCA_964536895.1 uncultured Clavibacter sp. | reverse complement strand
CGCCCAAGGTTTTGATGTGGTGGTCCTAGCGGTCGGACACGGGAAGGCGATAGAGCTCGAACAAGCGATGCAGATCCCTGATTCACCTGCGTATATTGCAGATGCTTGGCAAAACACAACGAGTTTCAAAAATGGTGTTTTGTTGGGCATCGGTACAGGTCTCACTTTTATTGACCACGCGTTATCTCATCTGCGACGCGACTCCAACAATGTTGCAATTGGAGTATCAAGAAATGGCTGGCTGCCGGAACCTCATCTTGAAAAACGTGCTCCTGCTTTAGAAGTGCCCCATTCAGTGAAGATTAAGCCGCAGGATGTCATTTCATTCATTAAGGAAGCTGATGATTGGCGTGCAGCGCAAGATGGAGTTCGACATGAGCTACCTGATATTTGGCACTCTTGGAGTGATGAACTCAAGCAAGAGTTTCTCGCAAAAGATTTACGGTGGTGGAATGTTCATAGACATCGAGTATCACCGAAAATCCAATCAGAGATTGATCGAGAGATTTCATCTGGAAGACTTCAAATACTCAAAGATGGCATCACTTCTTTCGAGCAAAAAGATTCCCAGTTATTGGTTCGCCTGGTATCAGGTAAAGAAGTATTGGCAGATACCGTCATTAATTGTTTGGGGTATGAAACAGCTGGTCAAGAAGGTTTAATCCTTCAAATGATCGGCGCAGGTCTACTAAAGCGCGGACCGTTGAATTTGGGGATCGAATCGGATTTCCCGCGGTTTGAAGTTGTGGACGGAGATGGAAAGATCGTCAAAGATCTTTTTGCTCTCGGCCCAATTCTGTTTGGGGAAAGATTTGAAACTACCGCTATCCCGGAGCTTCGAGAACAAGCAGATATGGTGGCTACTCAGATCTGTGCCGGCTTGAACTAAAGCTCTAACTGAGTTCCAATAGTAATCACTCGATCTTCTGGCAAGCCAAAATAATTTGAAGCAGGAGCCGCATTTCGATGCAAAGCAGCAAATAACTTTTCTGAGTAGCCATTCAAATTCCCGCGAGCGGTTTCTGCAATTTTTCTATCCGCTAAGTAATAAGTGCATTGACTTTCTTCTTCGGATGACATGACATGGTCGATTATTGCCCGTCTAACATTCACATCCTGCTTGTATCCAACCCAAACATACATTTGACGCACACGATGGTTGACTTGCTTAACCATCGGCGGGTTTGTAACTACTGGAACTTCTCCCTGTACAACGCTAACTATCAGAATGTTCTCAGGGCAAGAATGGAGATTTTTGATTTGTGAAGTGAGCGCCTGAGGTACTTTGTTAGGAGAGGATGAGAGGTAAATGCCGGTTGAAGGTATTACCGATACAGACCTATCTTTTATTGCTGCTTCTACAGCATCCCAGGTCATTGCATGTTCTGAAGCATAAGATTCAAGGGCGCTTTGACCTTTGCGCCAGACATACATAATCCAAGTTAAAGCTAATCCAATCAGGAGCGGGACCCACGCGCCTTCCGGAATCTTGGTAACAGTAGCGATGAAGAAAGCTCCATCGATCAAAAGCATGAATGGGACCAGAAGCACTAATACAATCTTGTTCCATTTCAGTCGATCAAGTGCAACATAAGCGAAGGCAATCGTGGTCATAAACATTGTGGCAGAAATAGCAAAGGCATAAGCATTTGCCAGAGCGCTAGATGTTTTGAAATTGATAACAAGAAAGACCGCGCCTATTCCAACAACCAAGTTAACAAATGGAACATAGATTTGCCCAAAAACTGAATCGCTGGTGTGAACAACTTTCATTCGAGGAAGTAGGCCAAGACGAATTGCTTGACGTGCTAAAGAAGCAACGGCGGTAATCAATGCTTGAGAAGCGATGATCGTGGCGGCGGTGGCCAATAGGACTAGAAGTACTCGCGCAAAATCATTTGGAGCTAGCGCGAAAAACAAACTGCCGTTGAAGTTGGGATTTTGTAATGCATATGAAGCCTGACCCAAATAGTTTAGAAGTAGGGCGGGGAAGACGATAACAAACCATGTAAGTCGGATTGGTTTCTTGCCGAAGTGCCCCATATCTGCATAAAGCGCTTCGGCTCCTGTGATAGCGAGAATCACCGCTGACAAGATCACAAAGGTTTGGATTCCGTTGCTACCTATGTATTCCAAAGCGT
>CAZIAI010000076.1:0-2141 GCA_964536895.1 uncultured Clavibacter sp. | reverse complement strand
CGCCCAAGGTTTTGATGTGGTGGTCCTAGCGGTCGGACACGGGAAGGCGATAGAGATAGAACAAACGATGCAGATCCCTGATTCATCTGCTTACATTGCAGATGCTTGGCAAAACACAACGAGTTTCAAAAATGGTGTGTTGTTGGGCATCGGCACCGGGCTCACCTTTATTGACCACGCGCTATCCCATCTGCGACGCGACTCCAACAATGTTGCAATTGGTGTATCAAGAAATGGCTGGTTGCCGGAACCTCATCTTGAAAAACGCGCTCCTGCCTTAGAAGTTCCCCATTCAGTGAAGACAGAGCCCCAGAATGTAATTTCATTCATCAAGGAAGCTGATGATTGGCGAGCAGCACAAGATGGAGTTCGACATGAGCTACCTGATATTTGGCACTCTTGGAGTGATGAACTAAAGCAAGAGTTTCTCGCTAGAGATTTACGGTGGTGGAATGTTCATAGACATCGAGTATCACCCAAAATCCAATCAGAGATCGATCGAGAAATATCCAATGGAAGACTTCAGATTCTTAAGGATGGCATCGCATCTTTCGAGCAAACAGATTCCCAGTTATCGGTTCGCCTGTTATCAGGTAAAGAGGTTTTCGCAGATACCGTGATTAATTGTTTGGGGTATGAAACAGCTGGTCAAGAAGGGTTAATCCTTCAAATGATCGGCGCAGGTCTACTAAAGCGTGGACCGTTGAATTTGGGGATTGAGTCAGATTTTCCGCGGTTTGAAGTATTGGGAACAGATGGAAAGATCGTAAAAAACCTTTTTGCCCTCGGACCAATTCTGTTTGGGGAAAGATTTGAAACTACCGCTATCCCGGAGCTTCGAGAACAAGCAGATATGGTGGCTACTCAGATCTGTGCCGGCTTGAACTAAAGCTCTAACTGAGTTCCAATAGTAATCACTCGATCTTCTGGCAAGCCAAAATAATTTGAAGCAGGAGCCGCATTTCGATGCAAAGCAGCAAATAACTTTTCTGAGTAGCCATTCAAATTCCCGCGAGCGGTTTCTGCAATTTTTCTATCCGCTAAGTAATAAGTGCATTGACTTTCTTCTTCGGATGACATGACATGGTCGATTATTGCCCGTCTAACATTCACATCCTGCTTGTATCCAACCCAAACATACATTTGACGCACACGATGGTTGACTTGCTTAACCATCGGCGGGTTTGTAACTACTGGAACTTCTCCCTGTACAACGCTAACTATCAGAATGTTCTCAGGGCAAGAATGGAGATTTTTGATTTGTGAAGTGAGCGCCTGAGGTACTTTGTTAGGAGAGGATGAGAGGTAAATGCCGGTTGAAGGTATTACCGATACAGACCTATCTTTTATTGCTGCTTCTACAGCATCCCAGGTCATTGCATGTTCTGAAGCATAAGATTCAAGGGCGCTTTGACCTTTGCGCCAGACATACATAATCCAAGTTAAAGCTAATCCAATCAGGAGCGGGACCCACGCGCCTTCCGGAATCTTGGTAACAGTAGCGATGAAGAAAGCTCCATCGATCAAAAGCATGAATGGGACCAGAAGCACTAATACAATCTTGTTCCATTTCAGTCGATCAAGTGCAACATAAGCGAAGGCAATCGTGGTCATAAACATGGTGGCAGAAATAGCAAATGCATAAGCATTTGCCAGAGCGCTAGATGTTTTGAAGTTGATTACAAGAAAGACTGCGCCTATTCCAACAACCAAATTAACAAATGGGACATAGATTTGCCCAAAAACGGAGTCGCTGGTGTGAACAACTTTCATTCTAGGAAGTAGGCCAAGCCGAATTGCTTGACGTGCTAGAGAAGCAACGGCGGTAATCAATGCTTGAGAAGCAATGATCGTGGCGGCGGTAGCCAATAAGACTAGAAGTACTCGCGTAAAATCATTTGGGGCTAGCGCGAAAAACAAACTGCCGTTGAAGTTGGGATTTTGTAATGCGTAGGCAGCTTGACCCAAATAGTTAAGAACTAAGGCGGGGAAGACGATAACAAACCAAGTAAGTCGGATTGGCTTCTTGCCGAAATGCCCCATATCTGCATAAAGTGCTTCGGCTCCTGTGATGGCGAGAATCACGGCTGACAAGATCACAAAGGTTTGGATTCCGTTGCTACCTATGTATTCCAAAGCGT
>CAZIAI010000075.1:0-2246 GCA_964536895.1 uncultured Clavibacter sp. | reverse complement strand
CATCTTTACTACGGTTTGTTGCTCTCATTTGCGACATGAATTTAGAGATGCCCTGCGAAACAACACCGAGCAAAACAGATTGCGCACCCTTTTCATCTGAATGCGTATCAAATCCGCCCAGAGACACCGACCAAACTCGAGTGGGCGCACCGGCTGCAACCAGTTTTGCCACTATATCTAGCTGCTGGGTCAGATTGCTATCTCCGCCCGCATTTCCGCCAACCGCGGTAGGTAGATCTGAGGAGTTGGGTGCTGGAGCTTTCAATATCGGGGTGATGTCTGATGAAACGGTAAAGAGATTGCGCATTGATCGCGCCGCCATTGATTGCAAAAGATTGTCGCTCTTACTTTCTATAGAAAGTTTCATGCAATCACTTGCAAGTGAGCCAGTTGGAACCTTCAATCCTCCCAGTGGCAAAACCGAACCAGAACGCTTGCTTCCGGCAAGTAATGGTGGCAAAACCGAACCTAAACCGATGGCAAGCAACGGATCTTCCTGTTGCGTTTCGACCCATCTTCCCAGCCATCCAGTTTTAGCTGCACCCAGAAGACCTGATTGCCAAATTGCCATTGATGAAAAGTGAGAACGATCTGAATTTGGGTACCCAACACCGCGAACAATTGCTACCTGATTCTTACTCCATAATGAATGAATTCCAGTCATTGATCCATTTAGAAATAGATTTTCACCAAGCGGTATGACATCACTTTCCTTGTAGGCAATACCGGGACGCAGCGATTGATAAATCGGATCAGTTACGGGAACGACAGTATTTAATCCATCATTTCCACCATAAAGAGTTACTACTACCAAAATCGGTGTTCCAAGTGGCAGCGGTCTAGTTATTGCAGCGTTGGCAATATCCTCAATCGTCAAAGAGGTAGCGGCCGCACCGAGCGCTCCCGCTCCAGTTGCTCTAAGGAATTGTCTTCGAGTAATTGTGTCCATGGTTCTCCTCACGCACTCACAACATATTCCGGTGAACAAAGCGCCAACAAAACCATTCGCTCTGGATCTCTTTGGGCTCCTCTAAGCGCCATCAAGGTACGAGAGCTCCACTCAGGAACTCCCAACCAATCAGCCAAAATCTCAACACGATTTCGTGCCGCGGCATTGGTAATCGGCGATAAATCACCCTGCTTGATTAGGGATGCAGCAAAGTTAATTCGATACTGAGCTGACGAGGTAGAAAGCCAAGCCTGATCAGCGGGCCATCCCCCAACATTTGGTGGAATAAATGGCACCTGGCCCAGAAGGTTTAGATTGTTTCTAATCGATGCGGTGTTAGGAAACTCAGAAGGGGTAATACGCAGCGCGCGACAAGCCGCTATGAACCAATCTAATGGCGGTTTAACCATGGAATATCTTTCATCTGACAGCGCTGAATGAGTGCCAATCGCCTTTACGAGAGCTGAGATATCTCGGTTTCGGAAGGAGTTTGTAAGCGTCACATCGGCTAACGGCTCTGAGCTAGACACAAAGCGGTACCAAATTCTTTCCGCAATAAACAAAGCGCAATCATTTCGCGCAACTAGGAAATCACTTAGGGAATTTGCTTCAAAAACTCCTGAGGTACCCAGAAAATTAACTGGAGAGGAGTAATGCTGTTTCGGTAGAAATGAAACATCGCCACTGGATTTGTTGACTCGGTATCCGGTCAACGCCTTAGCAGTTTCACGGACATCATTTTCAGTGTAGCGATTAACACCAAGTACAAAAAGCTCCATTAACTCGCGGGATAGATTTTCATTTGGCGCTTTAACAGTGTTGGTCTGACCGTCGAGCCAAAAAATCAAAGCCCCGTCATTAACCATAGCGCGGGACATATCAGCAAAATTTCCTAAGGCGTATTTGCGTAAAGTTTGATTCTGTCGATACATCGGAAATGCATCATCAACTTTTTGATAAGAGGTTGCCCAATGTCCATGCCAAAACCAGGTCATTCGCTCGCGTAATGAGTGATCTGATAACACCATACGATCAAGCCACCAGAAAAGCAGGGAATTAAACTGCGCACGTTTCTCGGTCGCATAACTAACTACCTCAGGGGTGTTGGGCGCCGGGCGACGGCCTAAATCTCGTACTACTGGAGGTGGCTGTCTATCAGCAAAGCTATCGCTGGTTGGCGAGCTCAATAGAAGTTCAGCGGCTTTGCTGGGCCCCAGAGAGAGCAGATTTTGAAACTCGCCCGGTTTTGGACCGAAACCAAAACGATGTGAGAGCCGGGCGATTAGCCGTCGTTCTG
>CAZIAI010000074.1:0-2352 GCA_964536895.1 uncultured Clavibacter sp. | reverse complement strand
CCACTAAGCAGTACCTAGCGATAGCCGATCTACTCGCATACGCTGCTGCAAATGGTAAGAACCTGTCAGGTGGTGCATTGCGAACCTTGCTACGTAAGGCTGGCGATATGTCCATCGATCGTGAATACAGTGCACCTAAGTTGAAGTTCTACGGCGAGTAAATCGCAGGAGATCTGGAGCTTTAACTTAGAAAAAGAGTAGTTCAGAGCGGGCCCGGGCCATCCGGGCCCGCTCTTTTTTCATAAAGTTCATCTCAAATTTGCACTGATTATCTTCCGCAATCGCCCATCAAGGCATACAGTTAAAGCAATGAGCACCATTGCAGAACGACGGCTAATCGCCCGGCTCTCACATCGTTTTGGTTTCGGTCCAAAACCCGGCGAGTTTCAAAATCTGCTTTCTCTTGGAGCAAACAAAGCCGCTGAACTTCTGTTGAGCACTCCAGCCAGCGATAGTTTTGCTGACAAACAGCCGCCTCCTGAGGTTCGCGATCAAGGCCGTCGCCCGGCGCCCAACACCAACGAAGTAGTTGGATATGCGACTGAAAAACGTGCGCAGTTTAATTCTCTGCTTTTCTGGTGGCTTGATCGTATGGTGCTTTCGGATCACTCATTACGTGAACGCATGACCTGGTTTTGGCATGGACATTGGGCAACCTCTTATCAAAAAGTTGATGATGCATTTCCGATGTATCGACAGAATCAAACTTTACGCAAATACGCCTTAGGAAATTTTGCTGATATGTCCCGCGCTATGGTTAATGACGGGGCTTTGATTTTTTGGCTCGACGGTCAGACCAACACTGTTAAAGCGCCAAATGAAAATCTATCCCGCGAGTTAATGGAGCTTTTTGTACTTGGTGTTAATCGCTACACTGAAAATGATGTCCGTGAAACTGCTAAGGCGTTGACCGGATACCGAGTCAACAAATCCAGTGGCGATGTTTCATTTCTACCGAAACAGCATTACTCCTCTCCAGTTAATTTTCTGGGTACCTCAGGAGTTTTTGAAGCAAATTCCCTAAGTGATTTCCTAGTTGCGCGAAATGATTGCGCTTTGTTTATTGCGGAAAGAATTTGGTACCGCTTTGTGTCTAGCTCAGAGCCGTTAGCCGATGTGACGCTTACAAACTCCTTCCGAAACCGAGATATCTCAGCTCTCGTAAAGGCGATTGGCACTCATTCAGCGCTGTCAGATGAAAGATATTCCATGGTTAAACCGCCATTAGATTGGTTCATAGCGGCTTGTCGCGCGCTGCGCATTACCCCTTCAGAGTTTCCAAATACCGCTGCGATAAGAAACAACCTCAACCTTCTCGGACAGGTGCCTTTTATCCCGCCAAATGTTGGGGGCTGGCCCGCGGATCAAGCCTGGCTTTCTACCTCGTCAGCCCAGTATCGAATTAACTTTGCTGCATCCCTAATCAAGCAGGGGGATTTATCGCCGGTTACCAATGCCGCGGCACGAAATCGTATTGAGGCTCTGGCTGATTGGTTGGGTGTTCCTGAATGGAGCTCTCGCACCATGATGGCACTTAGGGGAGCCCAAAGAGATCCAGAGCGAATGGTTTTGTTGGCGCTTTGTTCACCGGAATATGTTGTGAGTGCGTGAGGAGAACCATGGACACAATTACTCGAAGACAATTCCTTAGAGCAACTGGAGCGGGAGCGCTCGGTGCGGCCGCTACCTCTTTGACGATTGAGGATATTGCCAACGCTGCAATAACTAGACCGCTGCCACTTGGAACACCGATTTTGGTAGTAGTAACTCTTTATGGTGGAAATGATGGATTAAATACTGTCGTTCCCGTAACTGATCCGATTTATCAATCGCTGCGTCCCGGTATTGCCTACAAGGAAAGTGATGTCATACCGCTTGGTGAAAATCTATTTCTAAATGGATCAATGACTGGAATTCATTCATTATGGAGTAAGAATCAAGTAGCAATTGTGCGCGGCGTGGGATATCCAAACTCAGATCGCTCTCACTTTTCATCAATGGCAATCTGGCAATCAGGTCTTTTAGGTGCAGCTAAAACTGGATGGCTGGGAAGATGGGTCGAAACACAACAGGAAGATCCGTTACTTGCCATCGGTTTAGGTTCGGTTTTGCCACCACTGCTTGCCGGAAGCAAGCGCTCCGGTTCGGTTTTGCCACTGGGAGGATTGAAGGTTCCAACTGGATCGCTAGCAAGTGATTGCATGAAACTCTCTATAGAAAGCAAGAGCGACAATCTTTTGCAATCAATGGCGGCGCGATCAATGCGCAATCTCTTTACCGTGTCATCAGACATCACCCCGATATTGAGATCTCCTGCCCCCAGCGCTTCAGATCTACCTACCGCAGTTGGCG
>CAZIAI010000073.1:0-2364 GCA_964536895.1 uncultured Clavibacter sp. | reverse complement strand
GCGTTGAACGCTGGTGCTACTTCGTTATCTGTTGGATCACCTAGCTTTGCGGTGAATGAATATGAGCTGGAGCAAGTTACGTGAGATAGAAGTAGATCAACACCAGTGATTGGTGTTCCATCTGACCATACCTTGCCCTTGTTTACCGTGTACTGAACTCTGAAAGGCTTCTGGCTTACGATCCTGTATGAACCAAAAATCTTGTTATCAACAAGCTTTGGTGAGTTGTCGTAATAGTTGAAGCCAAATCCCTGCATGTATGCAACTTCACTGTTGAAGGTGAGGTTCATGTTTGAAACGCTAGGGTTCAAGCCAGTTAGCTGATTGCTGGTAACGAGAACTACAGTTGAACGGGTTGCAGCGGATGCTGGTGAAAGCGTTCCAACTGCTAGACCCGCTGCCGCTGTAGTAGCAATCGCTACCTTGGCAATGCGAGTTAATTTCATTTCTTCTCCTAGTGATAGAAATTAAGGGCTAGGTATGAGAAGTCGACTTCTCCCACACCCACACCCTTAGGGTGGCGAGAGTCTGCCCTATTTATGCGTATTTTTTCAATCTGTCTGAATGTTAACTTTCGTTATCAAAGCCACCTTTTATGCGGCAATCAATCAGATTTTCGACCCTGTTCCCGGGCCCGCTCAATCTTTTCTGTGGTCAGACGAGGAGCAGCAAAGATGAAGAGGATGAAGCCCGCTGCCGCCGCTATGAAATAGGGGGTCCTTAGGGCCAACTCCCGATCCCCCGTCATCTCCATCAAATCCACGATTGCTCCCCCTATCAGGGTGCCGATGGGGATGCTGCCCCAAGCAAAGAAGCGATAGACGCTATTTACTCGACCCAACAACTCGGAAGGAATGATGCTTTGGCGCAGCGAAACAGTGATCACATTCCACAACACAGCAAAAACTGTGGCGGTAGCGGTCAAAAACCAAACTAGTGGCCAACTAGAGGTTAGTCCGATTATCAAACTTATGATTGGTCCAGAAAGCAAAGTCATGTATAGCGATGGACCGCTTCCAAGTTTTGCTGAAATCTTTGGACCCAAAATCCCACCCAAGGTTCCACCAACAGCGCCAGCGGTTCCAAGAATTGCGAAAACTAATACTGTGGTTTGCAAAACCTCCTGCGCGAAAAGAATGAAAACCGCTGCGGTCAAACCACCAATGCCATTTAGCAAACCAAGAATTATTGCCATCGGACGCAATAACTCATGGCGCCACAACCAACCGAAGCCCTCTTTTATCTCAGCTTTGAAATCAATTTTTTCGCTCTTCTTCGACTGATCTGCCTCCACAGTTTTCATACTTGGGATCAAAGTTGCGATGAGTGCAGCAGAGATGAAAAAGGTTGTGGAGTCAAAATAGAAGGGCAGGAAGATCGCAACTCCAAGTATGAAACTGCCAAGCGGCGGTCCGATAAAGCTATTCATTACAAACTCAACGGACCAAAGCTTGCCGTTGGCATTTTCTAGCTGCTTTTCCTCTACTACAGATGGCAACAGAGTTTGTGCTGAGTTATCACGTAGCACCTCTGCACAACCAAACAACAAGGCGGTGACCATAAGAGTGATGTAAAGCGGCCAGTTGGTTTCCAATGAAGTGATAGTGCCAACCTGGTCGAGATCAGGAAGTTTGTTGGCTTGAGTAGTCACGGTGATTGCCACAGTTAAAGCCAAGATTCCCCGCGCAATATCCATCGCAACGATGATTTTCCGCCGGTCAAAACGATCCGTTAAAACACCTGCAGGTAGAGTGAAAAATAGCCATGGCAATCTAGATGCAACCGCCACCAGGGCGATCAACAATGGTGATCTAGTAACCGAGGAAGCGAGCCATGGATAGGCAATCGCAGCTATTCCATCACCCAAATTACTTGCAGCATGCGCGCTCCAAAGCCGCCAATAATTGCCACCAAGAGGGGCGGGCTTTTCCTTCTTGTTGCGGCGAAACTTCACCCGAGCACCCTAACGCAATTGCTTGTAACTCAATTAGATAGTTGAATGCGCTTTGTGTCATTTTCTTTTGAACTCAAAAAAACCATTCCGGGGTTTCAAGGGCGAACTGGCACAATAAAAACTCCTCATGGCGAAATCCAGACTCCTGCATTTATCCCAGTAGGCACAAAGGCAACAGTTAAGTCAGCTTTACCTGACTCAGTCACCGAACTTGGAGCACAAGCGGTCCTATCAAATGCATATCACCTATATCTGCAACCTGGCGCTGATGTACTTGATGAAGCTGGTGGCTTATCTAAATTTATGAATTGGGACAAACCCACCTTTACTGATAGCGGTGGCTTTCAAGTAATGTCACTAGGCGTTGGATTTAAAAAAGTAATTGACATGAATACAGAGTCGCTCAACTC
>CAZIAI010000072.1:0-2494 GCA_964536895.1 uncultured Clavibacter sp. | reverse complement strand
GCTTCTTTATACTTCACAGGTGATTACAAGAGGTCGAATCTCCGCATGGACCATGTTGTTTGCCAGCGTTGCAGGCTTGGCCGCCTCCTTTGTTCTGACAATCGATAAGTTCAAAATCTTGAAGGACATCGGTTACATACCATCTTGCAATATCAACGCCACCCTTAACTGCAAGAGTGTGATGCTCTCAGCCCAAGCAGAAGCTTTTGGTTTCCCAAACTCCATTATTGGAATCGGCGCTTTTTCTATGATGTTGGTAATTGCCGTTTTGTTGTTCTTTCAGGTTGCACTTCCAAAGTTATTTCTACAAATTGCAACTGGCGGAACAGTTCTGGCGGTTATTTTCTGTCATTGGTTGGCGTATGAGACCACCTTTGTTATTGGCGCGCTTTGCCCATATTGCATGGTGGCATGGGTAGCAACACTTTTGGTTCTATCTGTATTGACCCGAGAGTTGGTGGAGATTAAGAAGAATAAGACCGAGGATGAGAATGCACGGGCTGCCATGCAGGTCATCCAAAACTGGTTGGTCCCATTCCATGTTCTTTGGTCCGCCTTGCTTGTAGGTTCAGCATTTCTTGGCGTCTAGTTAATGAACGCCAAAAAGGTATTAATTAGTGGATTCGAACCCTTTGGCGGCTCCAAGACAAACCCTTCTCAACAACTAGTAAATCAACTCAATAAGGAAGAAATTCCGGGAGTAAAACTCTTTACTGTTATCTTGCCGGTGGAATTTGATAGATCCGCTGAAATATTGCTTTCCAAAATCGATGAGATCTCTCCAGATGTAGTTATTGCCTTTGGCCAGGCTGAAGGAAGAGATGCAATTACCCCAGAAAAAATAGCCATAAATTTTGATGATGCCCGTATCCCAGATAATGGCGGCGACCAACGAAAAAACAGGGTTATCAAGGCCGATGGAGCTGATGGCTACTTTTCAACCCTACCCCTAGAGGCGATGATTCAAGCGGTAAATGCGGCTGGAGTCCCGAGCAAAATCTCACTTTCTGCGGGCAGTTTTGTCTGCAACCACATGTTTTACCTGCTTCAACACCAACTAAAGGCAACAGCTGTTAAGTCCGGGTTTGTGCACCTACCGCTACTTCCTGAACAAAGCTCAGAGTTTGCCCCCCAACCTGTCATGCCATTAGGTGACATGGTACGCGGAGCCAAATCCTTGATTCTCAGCACAATCCAAACAAACACCACAGATTTTAATACGGAAAATTCAAGATAAGACAGGATAATTATCTAGTGCCAAACCGCCGATTAGTTATTCATGCTGGCTTTCACAAATCAGGAACTACTGCACTACAGGCTTCATTTGATTCACAAAGTGATGAGCTGCGCGAGGCAGGAATCATTTACCCAAACATTGGAAGAAAAGCTCATCACCGTGTGGCATGGGCGCTATCAGAAAAGACTTGGGGATGGAGTAAACGGGGCGGCGAACGTACTGCACGCAAACATTGGACCGATTTAGTCAAAGCAATCAATAGCAGTGATGCAGAAACAATCGTTGTAAGTAGTGAGTTTTTCTCAGAGTTAAATGGTGATGCAATCCGCACTATTTTTAGTGAGATTAAAGGCAGACGAGTAGAAGTGCTCTTTACCGTTCGTCCACTTGTTAAGTTATTGGGATCCTCATATCAACAGTATTTGAAGTACGGCACCAAAGTTGATTACACAACCTGGTTGCACTCTGTTTTGGATAATCCTGGTGAATCAAAGATAAACCCCACATTTTGGCAAAGACACTTTCACGGCAAAGTAGTAGCAAGATGGGTTGATGTTTTAGGTGCACAAAATGTCACGGTAATTGTGGTTGATGAAAGCAAACCAAAATTCTTATTTGACGCGATTAATTCATATCTAGGTTTGCCAACCGATTTCTTGAAGGCCCAACAAACCGGCAGTAACCGTTCCCTCAGCATGGAGGAAATCTCACTTTTACTCCATATAAACCGTATTTTTCCCAAAGATCGTGAGTGGAATGAGTATGCAGTATTTATCCGCGACGGATATATCCGCCGTTTAACTGATCATGTTCCACCACCAAAAGATGCTGGCCGTCTGCTAACCCCTCAATGGGCGATTGAAAAAGGAAATGAAATTGGTGGACAGAATAAACGTGAACTAATCGCCACCGGCGCAAAAATAATGGGAGATATTGATTCGCTTGACTCAGCTCAGGTAGCAGAAGGCGAGTCTTTCTACCCAGATAAAATTTCCGTTGATTTGGTTGCCGAGGCGATGATTGGATTCAATAAGACTCTTGTAAAGCGCTTCCCATTAGAGTGGGTACAAGGCAATTTGATTAATAGGTACAAAGTAAAAATGAGAAGAGAGATAAAGCGAGCTAGAAAGAAACTTTAGTTGAAGTTTTGATTAGCGCGATCTAAGTCTGCTTGGAAATCTACTTCTACTGCAAAAAGATCAGAGATATCGACCGGCTCAATCTCTATTCCTGCTTTTTCGATAGCAAGCTCAAGAC
>CAZIAI010000071.1:0-2496 GCA_964536895.1 uncultured Clavibacter sp. | reverse complement strand
TCCGGAGAAATATGGTGCAATTGCAAGCCCAGTTTTATAAGTAATTTTCTCTTTGGTCGACTCAGATAAAGAGTTCAAGAAATCCGCTGTTCTTGTGTCCTGCCACACAATTGCATTTGATAAGGGAGCTCCAGTGCTCTTGTCCCATGCCACCGTTGTCTCGCGCTGGTTAGTGATTCCAATAGCGGATAGATCAGAACCAGAGATTCGTGCCGCCTTTAGGGCGCCGGTAATCACATCTTGAGTCCGCTGCCATATCTCAGAAGCATCATGCTCCACCCAGCCGGCTTGGGGCAGGATTTGTGTGTGCTCTAGCTGATGTTGTCCGATGATTTTTCCGGAGTTATCAAAGATTATGAAACGAGTACTGGAGGTGCCTTGATCGAGTGAGCCGACATACGCCATAACCCGTATCCTAAGCCCGTGACGCTCACCAGTTCGAGATTAAACCTGCAGCAACGTGCGGAGGCAATGGCCCAACTCGCTAACGACGAGTTCGACATTTTGGTTATTGGTGGGGGCATTAATGGTGTGGGAATCGCCCTTGATGCGGCATCGCGCGGCTTGCAGGTTGCATTGGTAGAAACAGCTGATTTTGCTGCGGGAACCTCCTCGAAATCTTCAAAGTTAATACATGGTGGTTTGCGATACCTCGAACAGTATGACTTCAAACTAGTTCGCGAAGCATTGAATGAACGAGAGTTGATGGTCAGCACACTTTCGCCTCATTTGGTAAAGCCGGTTTCATTCCTTTATCCGCTGCAAGAAAAACTTAAAGAGCGTACCTATGTTGGTGCTGGAATGGCTTTGTATGACGCACTACGAGGCTTCAAACGTGCTTTGCCATGGCACAAGCATCTGACACAGAAAAAAATAAGTGAGATTGCGCCATCGCTGCGCTTGGATGTAGTTACCGGTGGATATCAATACTTCGATGCCCAGGTCGATGATGCCAGACACACCATGACTATTGCGCGGACCGCGGCAAAGTACGGTGCTGTGATTACTACCCGCACCAGAGTAGAAGAGTTAATCAAGAGCGGCAAAGCTGTTACAGGTGCGATCGTAAGAGATTTAGATAGCGATGAAGTAATCAAGGTAAAAGCTAAATCCACAATTATGGCGGCCGGAGTTTGGACCGATCCGCTTCATGAAAAATTTGGCATTAAACCTGGATATGCGGTTCGCATGTCCAAAGGTGCTCACATTGTGGTGCCCGGAGAAGCGATTAAATCTGAGACCGGCGTAATCATTAAAACAGATGTCTCAGTTCTATTCATTATTCCCTGGGGCGGCCAGTGGATTGTTGGAACAACCGATACCGATTATGACCAAAGCAGGGAAGAGCCTCTGGCATCTGCAGAGGATGTTAATTACATTATTAATCAGGCCAATCGTGTGCTTGAGCCAAAGCTGCGACATGATCAGGTGGTTGGAGTATTTGCCGGACTTCGTCCATTGGTTTCAACAGATCCAGATTCTCCCACCACAAAACTTTCCAGAGAGCATGTAGTAGATGCTCCCACCAAGGGGTTTGTATCAATTGCAGGCGGCAAATACACCACCTACAGAGTTATGGCTGAGGATGCAGTTAATGAGGCCATCAACCATCTGCGAAGAATTGTTCCTGATTCCACAACCGAGACTTTGGCGATTATTGGCGCAGAAGGTTATTCAGTTTTGATGAATCAAATCCCAAGATTGGCCAATAAGTACGGAGTCAGCGAGTCGGTAATTGAACATCTTCTAAACCGTTATGGCTCTTTGATTGATGAACTTTTGTACCCAGCGCAAGAAGATGATGAGTTGCTCGAGCAGATAACTCCAGAGCTACTTTATTTGAAGGCTGAAATTGTTTATGCCGTGACCCATGAAGGCGCACGCAGCATTGATGATGTTCTCTCTCGCCGCACAAGAATCGCTTTTGAAGCAAAAGATCAGGGTTTGAGTGTGTTAAATGAGGTAGCAGATTTAATCGCTCCTCACCTGGGTTGGAAGAAGGCGGACAAGAACGCTTCCATCAAGGAGTATCAGGAACTAGTTGAGCGACAAAATGAGATGCTGGCTTCACTAACAAAGGGCAAGCGCAAGGTTAGTTAGTTAGCTAGTTTCTGATTTGTCCTTTACAGGTATCCACCGCAACGGGAGCCCGAGTTGGCTTCGGAGTTGGAGTTGGTGTGGGAGTAGGTTCAACTCCTTGTGCCAAAGTAAATGAGATGTTTTGTCTAATCTCAGCATGGGTGCCAGTTTGATCAACATATGCCACAAAACCTTCTGTGGTTCCGGCCGGAAGATTTCTTAGCGACAAACTCCAGACTCCAGATGCATCACGCACTGGTGTCTGATCAACTCGAACCGGGTTTGGTCCGTTTAATCGGAAGGCAACAGTTCCTGTTACTACTGGATCTCCACTTGGCCTTTTCACTTCAACTCTAATTCGAACCGGCCTATCTGTGCTTGTTGCGTTGATGCTAGTAATCATCAACGTAGTGGGCT
>CAZIAI010000070.1:0-2623 GCA_964536895.1 uncultured Clavibacter sp. | reverse complement strand
CCGCGGCGTCGCACCTTTGGTTGTTTGTAAATCTCAACTGCTTGATCAAGATCGATTGAGAAAAGTTGATCCTCAGAGGTAAGGGTGCGTGAGTCCGTTCCGCGCTTCAAGTAGGGACCGTATCTACCGTTTTGTACCGTTATCTCTTCGCCAGTTTCACTGTCTACTCCAAGAGTTCTTGGTAAGGACAGAAGTTTTAACGCGTCATCAATAGTGATCGTATCTAAGGTCATAGTAGAAAGAAGTGATGCGGTTTTTGGTGTTGGTGCATCTTTCTTTTTGCGGGGCTTCTTGCCATCTTCTGAAACAACCTCAGGAAAAACCTCTGTGATGTATGGTCCAAATCTTCCAGACTTTGCAATTACTTGTAATCCAGTATTTGGATCGACGCCCAGTTCACGTTCGCCGGAAGGAGCTGCGAGAAGTTCAATAGCTTTTTGCAGTGTCAATTCATCTGGAGCTAAACCTTCTGGAATGTTGGCGAATTTGCGGTTGTCGCCCTGTCCTTGCTGCAAATAAGCACCATAACGTCCAACTCGAATTTCAATATCTTCACCCATCTTCATGGTGTTGATTTGTTGGGCATCAATTGCACCAAGATCAGCGGCGAGATCTTGCAGGCCTGGTTGATCATCATGCCCGTAGAAGAATCTAGTTAGCCAGTTGAGTCTGTCCTCTTCGCCATTAGCAATCTTGTCCAGGTCCTCTTCCATGGAAGCGGTAAATTCGTAATCCACTAACTTAGAAAAGTGCTGTTCTAGTAGTCCAGTTACGGAAAAAGCTAGGAATGTAGGCACTAAAGCGCGGCCTCTTTTAGCTACATAACCGCGATCTTGAATAGTTTGAATGATTGAAGCGAAGGTAGAAGGACGGCCAATACCCAGCTCCTCTAGTTTTTTCACCAAAGTTGGCTCGGTATAACGAGCAGGTGGTTTTGTTTCGTGACCTTCACAAGAGTATTTGGAAACAACTACATCCTGACCAATCTTCATTGGTGGTAGACGCTTATCGGTTTCCTCTTCATTTTTATCATCATTTACATCTTCGTAAGCTGCAAGGAATCCGGGGAAAACGACCACAGAACCGTTAGCTCTAAAAACTAAATGCCGGCCGTCTGAAGAGTGAACATCAAAGTCAACACGGGCTTGCATTTTCTTGGCATCTGCCATTTGAGAGGCAACGGTGCGTTTCCAAATCAAATCATAAAGCGCTAATTGATCACGATTTAATTCTGGTGCTAGCTCACCAGGGGTTTTGAAAGTATCACCTGCGGGGCGAATCGCCTCGTGAGCTTCTTGAGCATTTTTTGTTTTACCTTCATAAACCCTTGGTGCATCTGGTAAATGATCTTTTCCGTACAGTGATTGTGCTGCACTGCGCGCTGCTTTGATGGCGGTTTGTGAGAGATTTACAGAATCGGTACGCATATAGGTGATGTATCCACCTTCATACAGACTTTGAGCGATTCGCATTGTGAGTTGCGCTCCCCAACCAAGTCTTGAACCAGCATCCTGTTGCATGGTTGAGGTAGTAAATGGTGGTTTAGGTCTTTCGGTACGAGGTGAGTCTTCAATAGATTTAACGGTAAGTTTTTTGCCAACCAATGAATTAGTCAGCTTTTCCGCCTCGGTTTGATTTAACAGGAGGATGTTGGCAGCATTTTTTTCTTTTAATGCACCATTTGAATCAAAGTCATTTGTAGTTGCTAAACGCTTGTCTTCAACAGAAATTAGGCGGGCGTTGAAACTCTGCTCGGTTTCTGCGGTTAAATCCCACCAATTTGAAGCAACAAAAGCCATTCTTTCCCGCTCGCGCTCGACAATTAGTCGAGTGGCTACTGATTGCACGCGGCCGGCAGATATGCGCGGCATAACTTTTTTCCATAGAACCGGGGAGAGTCGATAGCCAAATAGTCGATCCAAAACACGACGGGTTTCTTGTGCATCTACTAGGCGTTCATCAATATCACGGGTTTCATTAACCGCTTTGAGGATTGCCTCTTTGGTGATCTCATTGAACACCATGCGCTTTACTGGAACTTTTGGTTTCAATATCTCCATCAAGTGCCAGGCGATTGCTTCACCTTCGCGGTCTTCATCTGTGGCCAGAATTAATTCTTCAGATTCTTTTAGTAACTCTTTTAACTCAGCTACTTTTTGTTTTTTGTCAGGGTTAATTACATAAAGCGGTGCAAAACCATTTTCTATGTCTACTCCCTCGCGCGACCAGGCAAATTTCTTTACCTCTTTTGGAATATCAGCAGCGCGCTGTGGGAGATCTCGAATATGACCGATGGAGGCCTCGACGATGTAATCATCGCCGAGGTATCCACCAATCTTTCGAGCCTTCGCTGGGGATTCAACAATCACCAGCTTCTTTAATTGTTTAGCCAAATTAATTAGCCAATCGAGGTTGAAGCACGTCGGCTGCGAATTAGTGCAGCGACAATAATTGCAACCGCAATTGCTGCGATGATCTGGCTTGTAGTTTCATTTCCTTCAAGCGAGAACTTCACAACAGCTGGTGTTACAAGTAGGCCAACCAGGTTCATAACCTTGATAAGTGGGTTGATAGCTGGACCTGCAGTGTCCTTGAATGGATCTCCAACAGTGTCACCGATAAC
>CAZIAI010000069.1:0-2647 GCA_964536895.1 uncultured Clavibacter sp. | reverse complement strand
TGCATCGAGTACCAGATTCCCGTAAAGTACGCGTCTTCGGCATCTGTATATGGCAATCCTGCAAAAGGTCCGGGTCCATTGAGTTTGTACGCCTCCAGCAAGCACATTGTAGATTTGTGGGTATCAAGGAACATCGAGCGCTTTAGTCTCGTTCAAGGTTTTCGATACTTCAACGTATTCGGTTACGGTGAAAAACATAAGCTAGCTCAAGGCCAAGCTAGCCCAGTAACTACATTCTTTCATCAGGCCATGACACGTGGAGAGATTACTGTTTTTGCTGGTAGTGAACGTTTTTCACGGGACTTCATCTGGGTGGATGACCTCGTGGAAATAGTGCTAACAAATGACGTCGGGTCAGGGATTTTTGATTTGGGGACAGGTGTTTCAACCACCTTCCTTGAGGTTGCCCAGGCAGTGTCAAAGCGGACTGGGGTGCCTGTGGTCGAAGTCCCAATGCCAGCAAATATTGCTCAAAGTTATCAACCATTTACCAAGTCTGGCTATTCTTGGGACTATAGGTTCAAGAACGTGGGTGAGTTTATTGAAGAATGTGATTTGGACAAATGGAGTTTTTGACGTCCTACATCCCGGGCATATTGAACTACTAAAAGTTGCAAGATCACTAGGTGATTTCCTGGTAGTTGGCCTCGACTCCGATCGCAGGGTTAAAGAGCTGAAAGGGGATTCGCGTCCCATAAACAATTGGCTTGATAGAAAGGTGATGCTTGAGGCAGTGAGACATGTAGATTTGGTGGTTGGATTTGACTCTGAAGCGGAAATAGAAATGCATCTTAGACTATTTAGGCCGATCATTGTCGTTGACAACCCTGAATGGTCTCCATCTAGAACCCCTTACTTACCAGAGGGAATTGAGGTGAGGAAACTTGGACTTATCGGAGGGTACTCATCGTCAAACATTATTCAACGAATTAGAACGAGTTGATGCGTCTGATCCAGTAAGGCAAGTTGTAAAAGGATGGGGACAAGAACGTTGGCTCGTGAATGTGCCAAGTTATTGTGCAAAAATATTAGAAATCCGCAGTGGCCTGAGGCTGTCATGGCATTTCCACAAGATTAAGGAAGAGACCTTCATAGTACTGTCGGGTGAATGCTTTGTTGTATTCGGGCACGATCAAAACATTGAGAAGGCCGAACGTCTGCTTCTTACTCCTGGATCAAGATTTCATGTCCAACCAGGCCTCATTCATCAGCTTATTGCAGTTTCCGATTGTCAAATTCTTGAAGTTTCTACGGCACATTCGGATTCCGACAGCTATCGGGTAATCAAGGGTGATTAACTTCCTACGGCGCGCCTTTAGGTACCTAATGCTTCAATTTGGCCGCAGACTCCGGATGTTGCGACTAACGATTAGATCAAAATTTTTTCTTTGGCTTGACTTGAACTTGTTTCTAGATAACTCGAATAGCGTTGACTTTTGTCAGCTACAGACTCTTTCCTTGTCATTCACCCGATTAATTAAGCAGGACGCAAAAGTGTTGTCATCGTCTGTCACTTGGCAAAACCGAGGAATCCACGTATTTGGCCACATAAACAATCATGACCACAGGATAAATTTGCTGACGGCAAGCGCCATTAGGTTGGCTATTCCCCGAAGTTGCGTTCTCGAACTGGCTATTGCATTTCCTAGCACAATTTCCATCACCAGATTTCGCTCAACAAAAGAAGACTTCCAAGAAATTGATTACAGCAATCGAAACTTTATGCGCCATGAGAGCTTCCCAGTGCTCGGGTCCATTTCTGGAGTTAACGGATTTAGATTGGCGATAGTGAATCTACTCATTAAGAGATTGGTCTCTAGACGCAGACTGAAATTCATCCGCTGAGTGAGAATATGATTCTGGTTGGCTCACCCTATGACCCCGTTCGCGAGGCACTTCAAAGAGAAAACAAGAGTGAAGAGAGATCCAATCGTGCCATTTTTTTGGACCGAGATGGCGTACTAAATCACGATTTTGGATTCGTGGGTCAGAAAGATCGCTTCAGATTTATCTTGGGTTCGCGAAAACTAGTTTCCTGGGCAAGTCGGCACGGATTTCGGGTCATCTTAGTTACTAATCAAAGTGGAATTGGTCGAGGCTACTTCGATCTTGAAGATTTTATAGATCTGATGCATTGGGTTAGTGCAGAGGTAGAGCGTTACAATGGCCAGATCTCAGCGTGCTACTTCTCGACTTCGGATCCATCTGAAACCATAAGCAAGACCATCGAGGCATTCCAAAGGAAGCCAAATCCTGAAATGATTGAAGCCGCAATCACTGACTTTAACTTGACGGTCGAAGAATGTCTTCTTGTAGGCGACAAGGGGTCCGACATAGAGGCAGGAATTCAGGCGGGAATACAGAATGTTTTTCTATTCAGCTCGAAGCCTCAAAATCAGGAGTTTGTGACTCTCTCGAACCAGAGAGTCGAGAACCACAAGACGCTAATGTCCAAGCTGGTGGCAAGGCACACTTGTGATAACTTTTGCTCACCATGACCCGGTTATTGCTGAATTGGCAATGCCTGGTCGCTGAGGACTCAAGCCCGGCGCGCGAATTGAGGCCTCTGGAAGGGGAAGGGAAAGAATTTGACCCCATCTCCTGAAGTTCAGTATGCTTGAAGCCGCGCCTTGGGCTCAATCGTCTT
>CAZIAI010000068.1:0-2656 GCA_964536895.1 uncultured Clavibacter sp. | reverse complement strand
AGCCCACTACGTTGATGATTACTAGCATCAACGCAACAAGCACAGATAGGCCGGTACGAATTAGAGTTGAAGTGAAAAGGCCAAGTGGAGATCCAGTCGTAACAGGAACTGTTGCCTTCCGATTAAACGGGCCAAACCCAGTTCGAGTTGATCAGACACCGGTACGTGATGCATCTGGCGTCTGGAGTTTGTCGCTAAGAAATCTTCCGGCAGGAACCACAGAAGGTTTTGTCGCATATGTGGATCAAACTGGCACCCATGCTGAGATTAGACAAAACATCTCATTTACTTTGGCTCAAGGTATTGAACCTACTCCAACACCAACACCAACTCCGAGGCCAACTCGGGCTCCCGTTGCGGTGGATACCTGCAAAGGACAAATCAGAAACTAGCTAACTAACTGACCTTGCGCTTGCCCTTTGTTAGTGAAGCCAGCATCTCATTTTGTCGAGCAACTAGTTCCTGATACTCCTTGATGGAAGCGTTCTTGTCCGCCTTCTTCCAACCCAGGTGAGGAGCGATTAAATCTGCTACCTCATTTAACACACTCAAACCCTGATCTTTTGCTTCAAAAGCGATTCTTGTGCGGCGAGAGAGAACATCATCAATGCTGCGTGCGCCTTCATGGGTCACGGCATAAACAATTTCAGCCTTCAAATAAAGTAGCTCTGGAGTTATCTGCTCGAGCAACTCATCATCTTCTTGCGCTGGGTACAAAAGTTCATCAATCAAAGAGCCATAACGGTTTAGAAGATGTTCAATTACCGACTCGCTGACTCCGTACTTATTGGCCAATCTTGGGATTTGATTCATCAAAACTGAATAACCTTCTGCGCCAATAATCGCCAAAGTCTCGGTTGTGGAATCAGGAACAATTCTTCGCAGATGGTTGATGGCCTCATTAACTGCATCCTCAGCCATAACTCTGTAGGTGGTGTATTTGCCGCCTGCAATTGATACAAACCCCTTGGTGGGAGCATCTACTACATGCTCTCTGGAAAGTTTTGTGGTGGGAGAATCTGGATCTGTTGAAACCAATGGACGAAGTCCGGCAAATACTCCAACCACCTGATCATGTCGCAGCTTTGGCTCAAGCACACGATTGGCCTGATTAATAATGTAATTAACATCCTCTGCAGATGCCAGAGGCTCTTCCCTGCTTTGGTCATAATCGGTATCGGTTGTTCCAACAATCCACTGGCCGCCCCAGGGAATAATGAATAGAACTGAGACATCTGTTTTAATGATTACGCCGGTCTCAGATTTAATCGCTTCTCCGGGCACCACAATGTGAGCACCTTTGGACATGCGAACCGCATATCCAGGTTTAATGCCAAATTTTTCATGAAGCGGATCGGTCCAAACTCCGGCCGCCATAATTGTGGATTTAGCTTTTACCTTGATTACTTCATCGCTATCTAAATCTCTTACGATCGCACCTGTAACAGCTTTGCCGCTCTTGATTAACTCTTCTACTCTGGTGCGGGTAGTAATCACAGCACCGTACTTTGCCGCGGTCCGCGCAATAGTCATGGTGTGTCTGGCATCATCGACCTGGGCATCGAAGTATTGATATCCACCGGTAACTACATCCAAGCGCAGCGATGGCGCAATCTCACTTATTTTTTTCTGTGTCAGATGCTTGTGCCATGGCAAAGCACGTTTGAAGCCTCGTAGTGCGTCATACAAAGCCATTCCAGCACCAACATAGGTACGCTCTTTAAGTTTTTCTTGCAGCGGATAAAGGAATGAAACCGGCTTTACCAAATGAGGCGAAAGTGTGCTGACCATCAACTCTCGTTCATTCAATGCTTCGCGAACTAGTTTGAAGTCATACTGTTCGAGGTATCGCAAACCACCATGTATTAACTTTGAAGATTTCGAGGAGGTTCCCGCAGCAAAATCAGCTGTTTCTACCAATGCAACCTGCAAGCCGCGCGATGCCGCATCAAGGGCGATTCCCACACCATTAATGCCCCCACCAATAACCAAAATGTCGAACTCGTCGTTAGCGAGTTGGGCCATTGCCTCCGCACGTTGCTGCAGGTTTAATCTCGAACTGGTGAGCGTCACGGGCTTAGGATACGGGTTATGGCGTATGTCGGCTCACTCGATCAAGGCACCTCCAGTACTCGTTTCATAATCTTTGATAACTCCGGAAAAATCATCGGACAACATCAGCTAGAGCACACACAAATCCTGCCCCAAGCCGGCTGGGTCGAGCATGATGCTTCTGAGATATGGCAGCGGACTCAAGATGTGATTACCGGCGCCTTAAAGGCGGCACGAATCTCTGGTTCTGATCTATCCGCTATTGGAATCACTAATCAGCGTGAGACAACGGTGGCATGGGATAAGAGCACTGGAGCTCCCCTATCAAATGCAATTGTGTGGCAGGACACAAGAACAGCGGATTTCTTAAACTCTTTATCTGAATCGATCAAAGAGAAAATTACTTTTAAAACTGGGCTTGCAATTGCACCATATTTCTCTGGTAGCAAAATGAACTGGCTGATCAATCATGTACCAGCCGTAGCAAACGCCCTCAAGGATGGCAGGGCCTTAATTGGAACGATTGATAGCTGGCTACTATGGAATCTTTCCGGTGGCGCACGTGGCGGCGTTCATGTAACCGATGTGACAAATGCCAGCCGTA
>CAZIAI010000067.1:0-2693 GCA_964536895.1 uncultured Clavibacter sp. | reverse complement strand
CGGAGCTTGTTAGATCTGATGCTCCGGTAATGACTCGAATCGATGCCAAAACAAAGACCAACATGGTGGCATAACGAAGAATTTTCATGGCTTTCATGCCTGCACCACCTTCGCTAGCTCTTTACTTTGCAGCGTTAACTTAAAGCGTCTTACAACCTCGTAGGCGATAACCGCGCTGAGAAGAATGGAGCCCTGCATAATCACATAAGTTTCAGGTGCGATATCAATTAGCTCTAGCGCTCTAGAGCTAACTTCAAGGAATCCAAATAGCAAAGCGCTAAATGCCATTCCCCCAGCAGAGTTACGTCCAAGCAAAGCAACGGCGATCGCAGAGAATCCAATACCTGCACGGAAGCCAAGGTTGTATGTATGGGTTTGTCCAAGAACTTCAGGTAAGCCTGCAAGTCCTGCGATTGCCCCTGAAATCACAAGGGCGATAAAGGTCATCTTCTTGGAGTTAACACCACTAACCCGTGCCGCAATCGGATTTAATCCAGAGGCACGAAGTTCAAAACCAAAGCGGGTGCGGTTAACAACAAACCAGAAGATCAGACCCAAAGCCACCGCTACAAAGAACATTCCATATACGCCGCCACCTGGTTGATCTTCAACACCAACCTTACGTAATAACGGCATGAGATCTGGAATCTGCGCAGATGCAGGCAGCTCCTTTGTTTGCAGGTTATTGGAGCCTTCTTCGACTACAGCAAAGTGTCTTGAAAGAAGGTAAGCAGATAGACCGCCAGCCAATGCGTTGAGCATGATTGTCGAGATAACCTCATTTACCCCACGCTTTACCTTGAGGTAAGCAGCTATTGCCGCCCACAAGCCACCAAATGTCATTGCAACGATAAACACGGCAGCCACATGCAGTACGGGTGGGAGCACAAACATAGCGCCTATGTAGCAGCTAAAGAGCGCACCCAAGCGAAGCTGTCCTTCTACACCGATGTTAAAGAGGCCCGCTCTAAAGGTTACGGCGATCGCAATCGCTGCGATGTAATAAGGCGTTGCGGTATTAACAACCTCCATCAGAGAACCAGTCTCTGTGCCGTAATCCCACATAGTTGTGAAGGCTTCGACCGGTGATTTCTTACTCGCAATAACCGCAAGGCTTGAAATAAGTATTGAGAATACAGCGGCAGTTAATGGTGCAGCGACCGCTAGCGCAATTTTGGAGGGCGAGAACTTACTCATGCTGCACCTGTCATCGCAGAACCTAGTTGTTCAGGCGTAGTTTCTGCAGGATCAAGCTCAGCGGTAATCGTGCCGCGTAACATCACCAACAAACGATCCGACATTCCAATCAATTCCTCGAGATCTGCCGAAATAAGCACAATCGCCATTCCATTTTCACGGGCTTTGCGAAGCACATCCCAAATAGCCGCTTGTGCACCAACATCTACTCCTCGAGTTGGATGTGATGCGACCAAGAGTGCTGGCGCTTTACTCATCTCGCGACCAACGATGAACTTCTGCTGATTTCCACCAGAAAGTGCCGCTGCTAATGTATCTGGACCAGGTGCTCGTACATCAAACTCCTGCATAATTGTGCGGGTGCTATCCATTGTGGCTTTCTTGTCAATAACAAAACCACGCATTACAGGCTTGCTGCGTTGATGACCAAGAATTCTGTTCTCCCACAATGGCG
Source organism: uncultured Clavibacter sp. (assembly GCA_964536895.1). Taxonomy (GTDB): domain Bacteria; phylum Actinomycetota; class Actinomycetes; order Nanopelagicales; family Nanopelagicaceae; genus MAG-120802. The sequence goes on along the minus strand of CAZIAI010000067.1, from coordinate 1,042 downwards.
AGGTCATCATCAAAGCCTGACGTTGACGATCTTCTGGAATCAAACCGATCCCTAAATCATGACGATCAGCCACACTTAGCTCATCTATTGATGCACCATTGAACTCAATGGAACCGGTGTAATCACGCAGACCCATGATCGCCTCTACTAGCTCCGCCTGACCATTTCCTTCTACACCCGCAATACCTACAACTTCACCTGCATGTAGATCGAAGGAGATTTGCGAAATCAAATCCCGACTTCCCGTTGCAGTTGGAATTGAGACATCTTTAAGCGCCAAAGTGATCTCATCGCGACGGGTATGTCCATGTGTTGAAGGCTGTGGAAGCTCGCTACCAACCATTAGCTCCGCTAATTGGCGAGCGGTTACATCCTTAGATTTAACCTCAGCAACTGTTGCGCCTTGTCGAACAACCGTTACCTCATCGGCAACACGTAGAACCTCATCAAGCTTGTGAGAGATAAAGATAACCGCCATACCTTGGGCGCGCAGTCCTTCGAGCGCTTGGAATAGAGCATCTACCTCTTGCGGAACCAACACCGCGGTTGGCTCATCAAAGATCAAAATATTTGCACCGCGGAATAAAACCTTCAAAATCTCTACTCGCTGGCGCTGACCTACTCCCAGCTCTTCTACCAAAACATCTGGGTCGACATCGAGACCATACTGCGCAGCCATATCAACTATCTTCTTACGAGCGGCTGCAAAATCAATTGTTACTCCATTCTTTGGTTCGGAGCCTAAAATTACATTTTCAAGAACTGTGAAGTTATCTGCCAACATAAAGTGCTGGTGAACCATTCCGATGCCAGCTTCGATCGCATCATTTGGGTTTTTAAAGTTAACCTCTTTGCCATTAACCAAAATCTCGCCGCTATCTGGGCGCTGCATGCCGTACAAAATCTTCATCACAGTTGACTTACCAGCGCCATTTTCGCCAACAAGTGCGTGAACTGTTCCTGTCTCAACCTTGATTGAAACATCTCTGTTCGCAATTACGCCTGGAAAGCGCTTTGTAATGTGTCGCAGTTCTACTGCTAC
>CAZIAI010000066.1:0-2696 GCA_964536895.1 uncultured Clavibacter sp. | reverse complement strand
TCGATCTTGATCAAGCAGTTGAGATTTACAAACAACCAAAGGTGCGACGCCGCGGAGTTGCAAAGCCACCACTTAAGGAACTCGGGGTTGATCCAGGAACAAACAAACCAATCATTATTAAAGATGGTCGATTCGGTATGTATGTAACTGATGGTGAAACTAACGCAACCTTGCGCCGTGGTGACACAGTTGAAGCGATGACAATTGAGCGAGCTCTTGAATTGTTGGCTGGAAGAAGGGCGTGGGAAGTCGCTAACGAAAGTGAAGGCTCCGCGAAAAAACCCGGTCGTCTGAAAGGCAAGAAAAAAACCGCCCCATCGCTGACGGAAAAGACCATCAAAGATGCCGGCTCCAAGCGTAAAGCTAAGAAATCAGCTACTGGTAAGTCCAAAAAAGCAAAGTAATAGGCTTTAGCCATGGCTAACTCAATTCCAAATCCAACTGCACCATCTGCAGGTGCTTCTCGGGGTGTTATGTCCATACCAGCGTTTCGCAAACTCTGGAACGCGATGGCCTTTTCATCTTTTGGTGATTGGTTGGGATTACTTGCTACCACCGCGCTGGCGCAACAACTTGCAGGTGGTGATTACGCAACTGCCAACTTTGCTATCGCTGGTGTATTTATTGCCCGCCTTTTACCTTCTGTGATTCTGGGACCATTAGCGGGTGTAATTGCCGATAAATTTGATCGCAAAAAAGTAATGGTCATCGGCGACATTCTTCGCGCCCTACTTTTCTTATCAATCCCTATTGTTGGAAATTATTTCTGGCTTTACACCGCAACAGTATTGATTGAATGTGTAACACTGTTTTGGAGTCCTGCAAAGGAGGCAACGGTCCCTAATCTAGTTCCAAAAAATAGGTTAGAGAATGCCAATCAGGTTTCACTTTTTGCTGCATATGGAACTGCGCCAATAGCCGCTATTGTTTTTTCACTTCTTTCTGTATTCATCACCGGAATTAGCGCCGCACTCAGTCTTGGCGACAACTCAGCGGTTGATTTAGCGCTTTATATAAACGCACTTTCATTCCTTTTCAGTGCTTTCACCATAAATCAACTGGACATCCCAAAGCAGCACCTCACTAAGTCCGAAGTATCAAATTCAATCTTTGGCTCTCTGTTGGATGGCGGAAAGTTTGTTTCATCTTCAAAGATAGTGCGAGGATTGATTGTCGGCCTGCTCGGTGCCTTTGTTGCTGCTGGTGCTGTTATTGGATTAGCACGAACTTTTGTTGGCGATCTTGCTGGTGGAGATGCGGCTTACGGTGTGCTTTTTGGTGCGGTTTTCACTGGCTTAGCAGCCGGAATCGCATTGGGACCCAAAGTATTCGCCCAGTTTTCCCGCCGTCGGTTATTTGGAGCAGCACTCTCCAGCGCCGGATTTTTACTGATTGTTCTCTCGCTGTTACAAAACCTGGTTTTGGCTATCTTGATAGTCGTCATTCTTGGCTTTTTTGCTGGCGTTTCCTGGGTAACAGGATTCACCATGCTGGGAATGGAGGTCACCGATGAACTTCGTGGCCGAGTATTTGCCTTCATTCAATCTTTGGTTCGTGTATCACTAGTTGCAGTACTCGCGGTAGCGCCCCTAGCTGCTGCAGCAATTGGTGAGCATGTAGTTAAATTCGGCGAAGTGCAACTTTCTTACAATGGTGCTGCATTTACTATGTTGGGCGGCGGAATCATTGCGATGTTGGTCGGTGTTTTGTCTTACAAGCAGATGAAAGATCGTCCAGGGGTTTCATTTTGGAGCGATATCGTAAACGCCTTCAAAGGTGAGCTTGGTTCAATAACCGCGCCAAAAACTGAAGGACTCTTCATTTCTTTTGAAGGTGGCGAAGGTTCCGGCAAATCAACACAATCAAAGTTGCTTAAGGAATGGTTTGAGAATGAAGGTCGCTCAGTTGTATTGACCCGCGAACCAGGCGGAACCACTCTTGGAAAGAATTTGAGAAAAATCCTGCTTGATAATGAAACAGGAGAGATTGCACCTAGAGCTGAAGCTTTACTTTATGCCGCCGATCGCGCCCATCATGTTTTCACTTTGATACGCCCAGCACTTGAGCGCGGAGATGTTGTGATTACAGATCGCTACTTCGATTCCTCTATTGCCTATCAAGGAGCGGGTCGAGTTTTGTCTTCATCTGAGGTAGCACGTATAAATCGCTGGGCCACCGAATCATTGTTCCCAACAATCACAATTATTTTGGATCAATCAGCAGATATTGGCTTATCTCGCATCAAAAACGCTGATCGCCTAGAGAGTGAATCCATTGATTTTCACAACCGAGTCCGCCAGGAATACCTACAACTCGCAGCAATGGATCCCGAGCGTTATTTGGTGCTTGATGCGCAAAGACCCATAATTGAAATCCATCAAGAAATTACCGCCCGCATTACCGCTCTTTTGAGCAATAAATCATGAGTGTATTCGCCTCTCTGGTCGGGCAAAATCACATAATTGAACAACTCGGGCTTGCGATTAGCGCTGCAAAAAATGGCTCTAACTCTCAAGCAATGACGCACTCCTGGTTGTTTGTTGGACCGCCTGGCTCAGGTAGATCAAATGCAGCAGTTGCTTTCGCAGCCGCATTGGTCTGCAAAGAAGATGGCTGCGGTAACTGCACGGATTGCAACACCGTCATGTCATCTACCCACGTTGATGTAGAGAGATTTAATCCAACCGGCTTATCAA
>CAZIAI010000065.1:0-2846 GCA_964536895.1 uncultured Clavibacter sp. | reverse complement strand
GATTGCCTACACCTTGGGGATTAGTTCGCTCTGGCGTCGCCCCTGATCACCCAAAGATCAAAACTGTCTCTAAAGTTTTTGAAAAGATTGCAACCTCAGAAGGCTTTAGATTGTTTGCAAATATCGAGCTGGGTAAAGATCTAACACTAGAAGAGTTGCAAGAGATCTATGACGCGGTAGTAATTGCGACCGGATCAAGCAAAGGAAAAACCCTTGGAATTCCAGGAGAAGATTTACCAGGCTCATTGTCAGCAGCTGATTTTGTTCCTTGGTACAACGCGCACCCTGACTTTACAGATGTAAAAGTTTCACTGGATTGCGATACCGCAGTAGTAATTGGTGCCGGCAATGTAGCTATGGATGTGGCACGTATGTTGGCTCTTGAACCAAAGGAATTGGATCCAACCGACACCGCCACCCATGCGCTAGATGCACTACATAGTTCATCCATCAGAAAAGTTCATATCTGCGGTCGCCGTGGCCCAGAACATGCAGCATTTACCTCTCCAGAGTTACGGGAGCTACCAAAGCTTGAGCACACCGATGTTCACATCGATCAACACCAAATTGCAGATGCCAAAGCCCGTGCGGAGTCACAAGGTGAGTTGCCAAAGGATCTGAAATCAAACCTCGATGCAATGCAGGCGATTGCTGAAGCCGAGAAAAAGGGTCACGAACGTTCAATGTATTTTCACTTCTTGGCTACCCCGCTGGAAATCCTTGGAAAAGACCGGGTAGAAGGGGTTGTTTTCGGCATAAATGAGGTTAAAGAAGGCAAAGTTCAAGCAACCGGAGAGCGTTTTACTATCCCATGTGGACTGGTGGTTAGCGCGATCGGTTATCAAGTAGATGAGATACCTGGCCTGCCGTACGAAGGTGGCAAGGTGCGCAATCAAGATGGTCGGGTAAATGAGAAAGGTTTGTATGTAGTTGGTTGGGCCAAGCGTGGACCATCAGGTGTAATCGGCACCAATAAGAGTGATTCAACCGATGTCATGAAGTTACTGGTGGAGGATCTAGGAACACCAAAGCCGAAGACAGAGATACAAAATCTATTGTCTCAGCGAGGCGCAATTGTCGTAACCCAACAAGATTGGGAAAAAATCAATGCCGCTGAAGTTCAAGCAGGCGAACCGCTTGGGAAACCACGAGTGAAAATCACCAAACGAGAATCAATGTTAGGGCTTAACTAACTCCGTAGCATCCTTAAGCATCTTGGGACATTTCCACCCAGGAGCAATGTTTCCTTCAAAATGCCACCATTCATTTTTGAATGTCCGACACAATCCAAATTTGTAACCATTTATCTCTAACCACTTTGTGGATTTTGGATCTCGAGGATAGTTAATATCTAATGCCAAACCCATTGGATGATGTGAAACATCTGGAGGAGCAACCCATTTCGCTGCCTCTTTAGCGCTGCCATATTTTCTAACCGCTTGCTCATATAAAAATGTTTGTCTCTTCAAACTACGATATCCCGAAGTAATCTCCAGTGAGATTCCTTCTGCTTGGGCAGCTACTTTCGCCGCTTTAAATCGCCACTCGAGTGTGTTATTCAAACTCTTTGGTCCAGTGAGTGAGTAAACGATAGGAGCTTCACCCAATGACACTTCATTTGTTTCGCACCCCTTAATTACATTAGAGATTCGTAGCTCTAATGATTTGCGATCTGCGCAAGTTAATGGGATATCGACCGCAAATGCATGGCTAGGCGCCAGCATCATCGCCACCAAAAACAGCGCAATTCGCTTCATAATTCGCAGGGTATCAGGGGATAACAGCCCCTTTTTGTGGTGATAATATTCGCAGGCTGTTTGCGCCCGTAGCTCAACGGATAGAGCATCTGACTACGGATCAGAAGGTTTGGGGTTCGAATCCCTACGGGCGCGCTTGGTAAAGTAATTGCCCATGTCAGCAAATAAATTTCACCTTGCACAGGTGAACATAGCTCGAATGATTGAGCCAATAGATTCTCCTCGACTGGCTGACTTTGTTGCAGCTTTAGACTCTGTTAATGCCTCTGCTGATTCGGCACCTGGATTCATTTGGAGATTAAAAACAGAGGAAGGCAATGCAACATCAGTGCCCGGATTCCAATGGGATGTAGATGGGAGCGCAGGAGTACTGATAAACATGTCGGTGTGGGAATCATTTGAATCGCTAAGGGAGTTTGTTTACTCCCCGCTCCATCTAGAGGTTCTACGAAAGAAGAAGAGCTGGTTTTTTAAGGTCGCTGAGGCTACAACTGCGCTCTGGTGGATTCCAGTGGGTCAAACCCCAACTATTGCTGATGCCGAATCCAAGATTTTGGATCTCAGACACAATGGACCCTCATCAAACGTCTTTGACATATCGAAGAAGTTCGAACCAAAACAAATTTAATTAAATGTTGGATATCAAAGAGCCTTTGAATCAACCGTAAATCGTATCTTCGTCTAGAGGGTCATCTTTTGTCGGCTTACTGCTTCTCTTGCTTGATCCGTTTTTGGCAACCAAGAGAATTACCAAAATTGCCATGGCAACCACGACCATTTCCATAGCTTTCCCCACCTTACTCTCGCACTATTACGAAGTCTTAATGCTAATGCCACATTGAAAACGATTCATAGGCAGCTTTCTTTAGTTTAAAGAGAAGAACAACAACTTACCGCTGTCAGTGCTGGCAACTAATTGGCCATTAGGCATTACTTCCAGATCTCTAATTCGTTCCCCAACACTTTCCTGGATTACTTTTCCAGCGGTTGAACTACCTTTCAGTTCGATGAATACAAGTGATTGGGCTGCAAGCGTTCCCATAACAAGGTAACTCTGCAATCCGCCCCATTGCACTTGACTTGGAACTA
>CAZIAI010000064.1:0-2862 GCA_964536895.1 uncultured Clavibacter sp. | reverse complement strand
CAACCCGAGTACTTACCGATGCAGCGTTGTCAGAGAAGAGCGATCCATTGCTCGGCCTCAAAGAGAACGTCATCATCGGCAAGCTAATCCCAGCAGGTACAGGTCTTGCTCGTTATCGCAACGTGCGTGTCGAACCTACTGAGGAAGCAAAGGCAGCGGTCTACGCAGCTTATGAAGAGTATGACTATGCACCGTTTGACACTACTGGCTCCGGCGAAGCAGTTCGTTTGGATGATTACCAAGTAGGAGAAAACCGCTAGTTAAGTAGTAATAAAAATCCCCGGCTAGAAATAGTCGGGGATTTTTTTATGGCTTCAAAACAATTCGGATTGGATTGCCGATTTTCTTCTCCAGTTTTTCTAGCGCTAATCCTGCTTGATCCAAAGGCAAAACCTCAGAGACTGAACTTTTTAGGGAAAGTTTGCCTTGTTTGACCAGCTCTACTAACTCTTTGGTGTGTACCGCCTCTGATCCATAGTGCCCGAGAATCTTGGTACGCATGTAGGTAAATGCCATGTCATTTGGAATTGTGATTGGCTCATTTGCGATTCCAACAATCACTAACCGTCCTTGTTCACCAAGAAGTGAGAGCGCCTGTTTGCGCACCGGGGTAACCCCAGCAAAATCAAAGGCGGCATTCAAACCACGATGTTTCTTTAAATCCTCATCGCTGGGGTCAAAGGCGAAATCAGCCCCGATTTCTAATGCTTTCTGGCGGGCTTCCGGTCTGGGATCAACCGCAATAACTTTGCTGCATCCCACAATTTTCAATAATTGAATAGCGTGAATTCCAAGTCCGCCGACACCAAAGACCACAGCGCTCTCACCTTTTTGCATCTGTGCAGTGGATGAGATTGCGGCCCATGGAGTTGAGACCGCATCGGGAATGATTGCCGCCTCTTCAAATGAAAGATCATCGGGAATCTTTACTAGTAATGACTCTTTAGCAATTACATATTCAGCGTATCCACCATCATAATCAAAGCCCAGTGTGGTGATCTGCCCTTTTTCATTGCGCTCTCCAGCAATTACTAGGACGCGATCTCCGATTTTGAATTCAGTTACATCAGAGCCAAGTTGATCAACTGTTCCAGCAACCTCATGCCCAAGAGTTACCTCATCACCTTTTAGATAGCCAGGGGAGAGGGTGCCATCAATAAAATGCACATCAGATAAACAAACACCGGCAGCACCAACTTTGATCCGCACCTCTTTTTCAGAAGGTGTTGGTGTGGGAATATCCTTTACTTCAAATTTGCGGGTAGAGACGGTAATGCGTCCAGCCTTCATGAGATTAATCCTTGCGCACGGTTCACCAGAATATTGACTCCCATGCCGAAACCTTTAAATGCTGGATTGGTGGTTTGCCCTGCTTTATATCGGGCCCAGATTTGTTGAATGATTACCGTTAAACGGAACAAACCAAAGACCTCATAGAAGGTGAAGTCATCACATTTGCGGTTACTTAACTCGAGGTATTTTGCGATGAACTCTTTGCGGGTGGGCATGCCTGCTAGATGACTAGGTTGGCGGCGAAGCGATGCAAACATTGGTTCATCATCGTGATCAATCCAATAAGCCAAGGCTGAACCCAAATCCATCAAAGGATCACCAACCGTGGCTAGCTCCCAATCCAGCACTCCCGCTAGTCTTTTTTGCTTCAAATCAAAGACCATATTGTCGATACGCCAATCACCATGAATGACACATGAATCAACATCGGGTGGTTGATTACTCGCTAACCAACCCATCACATCTTCCGCATCTGGAACATCATCAGTCAGCGCATTGCGATATCTCTTAGACCAGCCCTCTACCTGGCGGGAAACATAACCCGTTCCTTTGTTCAACTCTTGCAAAACCGCAGGATCAACGGCATGTAGTTGGACTAAGCCCAAAACCAAAGAGTTAGCCATGATGGAGATATCTTCTTTGGAAAGGGATTCAGGAACATCACGTCGGAAGATTTCACCTTGAATCCGATCCATCACATAAAAGTCAGATCCCAATACTGAATGATCTTCACAAAGTGCAATCACATTCGGCACCAAGCCATAAACCGGTTTCAACCGGGATTGAATCAGAAACTCACGTTTCATGTCATGAGCAGATACCGCCTTGGTGCCCACGGGTGGGCGGCGCAAAACTATTTCTCGATCGGGGTATTTCAGCAGATAGGTTAGATTTGAGGCACCACTGCGAAATTGAGAGAGCTGTGGCAACTCATTTTGTGAAATGTATTGCTGCAGCCAATTGTGAACCGCTTTGATATCAAAAGCATCCTCATCACGAACCGGCGTGAGATCACTCATGAGATGTAGGGCTTGAGCTCTAATCTGGCGATGTCACGCAGATGAACTTCATCAGGGCCATCTGCAATTCTTAAGGTGCGGATTCCGGCATACATCGCAGCAAGTGGGGTGTCCTGACTTACGCCAGCACCACCAAAGGTTTGAATTGCGCGATCAATAATGCGCTCAGCCATCTTGGGCGCAACCACTTTGATGGCGGCGATCTCCTTGCGGGCGGCTTTAGCGCCGTGATTATCAATAATCCACGCTGCTTTTAAGGTAAGCAGGCGGGCCTGCTCGATATCGACTCGGGCCTGGGCAATCCACTCTTGAATTACACCTTGGCGGGCTAGCTCTTTGCCAAAAGTTGATCTAGTCAAAGAACGTTGGACCATTAACTGTAAGGCGCGTTCTGCCATGCCGATGGCGCGCATGCAATGATGAATTCTTCCCGGACCAAGTCGGGCTTGGGCAAGAGCAAAACCTTCTCCTTCGCCACCAATCAAATTAGCGGCAGGCACTCGAACATTGTTAAAACGAATTTCAGCATGACCATGCTGGTCTACATAAC
>CAZIAI010000063.1:0-2893 GCA_964536895.1 uncultured Clavibacter sp. | reverse complement strand
TTCAGATATTTGCGCAGCGTCAAGATTGACGCCAATGAGGAAACCACAATTCCGGTGGCCAACAGATAAGCAGAAGCTATCCAAACATCATTCCAGGTAAAGAAGTTAGTAAAGGTAAGCAAAGGCGCAATGCGCTCATCAATCACATACTTCAAACCTGAAAGTAATCCCACTGAAAATCCCCATCCTAGGATTGCAGAGAAGACACCTTCGAGAATGAAAGGCAACTGAATTGAAAACGAGCTGGCGCCCACCAGCTTCATCACATTTGTTTCTCGCCGTCTATTGAAGGCGGCAATCCTTAATGTGTTACTTATCAAAAGTGCCGCGGTTAAAACGCTAGCGAAACCTATCGCTAAAGCACCATCGCGAAGGACATTAAGCAAGCGGAAAAACTTCTCCAAGATCGACCTTTGATCTTGAACAACATCCACGCCAGGTCTTCCAGAAAATGCACTTTGAACAACAGCAAACTGCGTTGGGTCCTTTAACTTAACGCGGAATGACTCCGGAAGTTGATTAGCGGTGACGTTTTGAGAAATTGCAGAGTCTTTGAATCGCTCTTGAAAACGATCAAAGGCCTCAGATTGAGATTCATAATAAACAGTCTCTACGACTGGCAATTCCTCTAAATCATTTTGAATTTCAAGGCGTTGCTCCGGCGTTACTACCCCTCCAGAACAAGACGGTGCATCCGACAAAGATCCGCATAGATAAACTGAAACTTCAATTTTGTCGTACCAATAATCCTTCATTACCCGTACTTGGGAATTTGAAAGTAGGCCGACCCCCAATAAGGAGAGCGAAATGGCAACGGTAATAACAACTGCGAAGGTCATCGTCAGGTTTCGGCGAAGGCCAATACCGACCTCGCTCATAATGAATCTAGCGCGCATTATTCACCGACTTGATTACTAGGTTTAGGCTGCCTACTACAGAGAAGCTCATCATCCTGTGTATCCATAAACTCCGCGTGCCTGATCGCGGATAACTTGGCCTTTATCTAACTCAATAACTCGCTTACGCATCTGATCAACAATTCCCGAATCGTGGGTTGCCATAACGACCGTAGTTCCTTCACGATTAATACGATCTAACAACTTCATAATCCCAACAGAAGTGGCTGGATCAAGGTTTCCTGTTGGTTCATCAGCAATCAGGATGGCTGGATTGCTTACATACGCTCTGGCAATTGCAACGCGTTGCTGTTCGCCTCCTGATAACTCTCCTGGCTTTCGATCTGCCTTATCTTCAAGACCAACTAGCTCCAAAACCTCTGGAACTTCACGAGCTATTTCCTTTTTTGAAAAACCTAAAACATGCAATGTGAAAGCTACATTTTCTGCAACAGTCTTATTTGGCAACAATCTAAAGTCTTGGAACACAGTTCCGACCTGTCTTCTAAGTTCTGGAACTTTCCAATTTGAAAGTGATCCCAAATCTTTACCAGCGACATGAATCCGCCCAGAGCTGGGCTTCTCTTCACGAAGAACCAAACGCAGGAATGTAGATTTTCCTGAACCTGAAAGGCCAACAAGGAAAACGAATTCGCCCTTTTCAATATCGATACTCACATTGTCCAGCGCAGGACGATCAGTCTTTGCGTAGACCTTTGTTACGTTTTCGAAGCGAATCACGGGTGTGATTTTAGGTAGATGAGGGGCAAAAGCATTGGATAAACCCGCCTTTTTTGAGTGAGAAAAAACCTAAATTAGGCGTGAATTCTGGGAATAAGTGTGTCCTTGAGCGTTGAATCCTGTGAATTAAAGGAATCTGCGGTTTAGCTTTTTTCCCGTCTCCAACGGATGCCGGCCGCAATGAAGCCATCAAGCTCTCCATCCAAAACCGCTTGAGTGTTTCCGGTTTCAAAATCTGTTCGATGATCTTTAACCATCTGATAAGGGTGCAAGACATAAGAGCGAATTTGATTACCCCATGAACCGCTGGTATCTCCACGCAAGGCATCTATTTTCGCCCGTTCTTCCTGATTTCTTTTCTCTAAGAGTTTAGATTGCAGGACAGCCATTGCAGTAGCGCGATTCTGAATTTGAGATCGCTCATTTTGGCAGGAGACAACAATTCCAGTTGGAATATGGGTAATGCGAACCGCAGAGTCCGTTGTGTTCACTCCCTGTCCCCCCGGCCCTGAAGAACGGTAGACATCTACGCGAATATCTTTCTCATCAATCTCAATGTGATCGCTCTGATCAACAACCGGTACAACCTCTACGCCGGCAAAAGAAGTGTGACGTCGATTTTGGCTATCAAATGGCGAAATTCGAACTAATCGATGGGTCCCTTGTTCAACTGAGAGAGTGCCGTAGGCATAAGAACCTGCAACTCTGAAGGTTGTGGATTTAATTCCCGCCTCTTCTGCGTAGGAGGTTTCCAAAACACTTACTCCATAGTTATGTCGCTCGCAATAGCGTAGGTACATTCTTGAAACCATTTCAGCCCAATCGGCAGCATCTACACCGCCAGCTTCGGACCTAATGGTTACCAACGCATCGCGGTGGTCATACTCACCACTAAGAAGGGTTTGAACCTCTAAATCAGAAACTGAACTAGTTAGGGAGTTGAGTTCTTTTTCCACCTCAAGCTTGGCATCAGAATCTGGCTCGGCTTCGGCAAGCTCCAACATAATTGGTAGATCCTGAATTCTCGACCTAAGAGATGTCACTTTATTGATTGTGCTCTGAACTCTAGAGAGGGCGCTGGTCACCTTTTGCGCATTCTCTGGATCATTCCAAAGATCTGGCTCTCCAGCTTTTTCCTCTAGGGCAATCTGATCTCTTTTCAGTTTCTCAATATCTAGGACCGACTCGATGGATGCCAAGGTTGCGCTTAATGCGCCAATCTCGGAGTTGTAATCACGTTCGGCCATGTGAGCAGA
>CAZIAI010000062.1:0-2941 GCA_964536895.1 uncultured Clavibacter sp. | reverse complement strand
TGTATTCCAGAAGACCACAGGTTCAGGAAAGACTCACAACCCAAATCGCAGATGCGATGGTCGAAGTTCTACAACCGGGTGGAGTTATTGTGATTATCGATTGTGAACACCTGTGCATGTCAATGCGCGGAGTTCGCAAGTCAGAGGCCCGCACAATTACTAGTGCGGTGCGAGGAATGTTGCGCGACCCAGCCACACGTGCTGAAGCGATGTCTCTAATCACCACAAAATAATGTCTACCTTGGTAATGGGGATCTTGAATGTCACCCCAGACTCTTTTGCCGATGGCGGAAAACATCTCTTGCTTGATGATGCTCTACAGCGCGCTGATCAGATGATCGAAGAGGGCGTTGACATTATTGATGTAGGGGGCGAGTCAACTAGACCAGGTGCCGAACGAGTCTCTGAATCTGAGGAGCATGAACGGGTAATCCCAGTAATCGCCGAACTAGCAAAGAAATCAGTAGCGGTATCAATTGATACCACGAGAGCAAGTATCGCGAAAGCGGCCATCAAACTTGGCGCCACTTATGTAAATGATGTTAGTGGTGGCTTAGCTGATAAGAATATGTATCAAGTAATTGCTGACCACCCTGATGTGCAATACATAATCATGCATTGGAGAGCGCACTCAAAGGTGATGCAGGAATTAGCGCAGTACAAAGATGTTGTGAAAGAGGTTAAAGAAGAGTTAGAGGAAAGAATCAACTCTGCAATTGAGGCTGGCGTAAATCCAGAACAGATCATCATCGATCCCGGAATCGGGTTCTCCAAACTAGCTGAGCACAACTGGGAGCTATTGAAAAACCTTGATCGAATAGCGTTATTGGGCTATCCGTTGCTAATTGGCGCCTCCCGCAAGCGTTTTCTCGGTGAGTTAACCGGTAGTACCAACCCTGATGATCGAGAAGCGGCATCGATTGCAGTCACCGCTTTAGTGGCCAAGCAAGGGGTCTGGGGTGTGCGTACCCATTCTGTTAAGCCACATCGTGATGCAATCGCGACAGTAAATGCTTTTTCTAAAAACAAAAAAGAGTAAAGTTCAAGCGTGGGCGACAAAATCAAAGTTACCGGCATAGAAGCCATTGGCTATCACGGACTCTACGACTCCGAGCGAGAAATCGGCCAACCATTTGTGGTTGATGTTGAGTTAGAGATGGATTTAGAAAAAGCCGGAAAAACCGATGACCTTAGTTACAGCATCGACTACAACGACATTGCGGTGTTGGTCCATAATGAAATTGTTGGACCACCCATGAAGTTGTTAGAAACATTGGCAGAGCGGTTGTGTGAAAAGATTTTGAAGGCCTACCCACCTGTCGAAGAAATAAAGGTTACGGTCCACAAACCACGCGCTCCGATATCTGTTCCATTTGGAGATGTTTCAATCACTATTAAACGCTCTCGATGAAGGTTGTTTTAGCACTTGGTGCAAACCTAGGTGATCCTAAGAAACAAATCTCTCTAGCAATCGATGACATCCGTGATGTAATGCGGATAGACAAGATTTCATCTTTCTACGAAACCGCACCCTTTAAGGTGAGTGATCACCAACCCAATTACATAAATGCAGTTTTGCTGGGAGACACAGAGTTACAACCTAAAGAGTTGATTAAGAAGTTGCATGAGATTGAAGCAAAACTTGGCAGACAAAGAGTGATTCCAAATGGCGCCAGAACAATCGATATCGACATCATTGATTATGAAGGGTTCTTTTTGCAGAGTGAGGAGTTAACCCTTCCTCATCCCAGGGCGCATGAACGGCGTTTTGTTTTGGAACCGTGGGCCGAGATTGATCCAGATGCGGTGCTACGGGAACATGGACCAATTAAGGAGCTTTTGGCCGGTCTGAACTAGCGCGTTACAATTCAGCAACAAACTGCCTGGTACCACTAACGGACTGGAGCGATGAAAGTGCAGTCAACTAATGTCCTCACCGACATCAATCAGCCCTGCGCATTTGTCCCAACTATGGGTGCGTTGCACGCCGGCCACCAATCTTTGATTACCTTGGCCCGCGAACTTTGTGATGAGGTAGTTGTCTCTATTTTTGTGAATCCGCTGCAGTTTGAAGATAAAGATGATTTGGCCCGTTACCCACACACGCCTGAGGTAGATGAAAATCTTGCTCGGCAAGCCGGTGCCACAATCTTGTGGCGTCCTGATTACAAAACAATTTATCCTGATGAAATAGTGAAATTGTCAGCAGGAGATTTAGGAACAAAGTTTGAGGGCGTAAAACGTCCGGGACACTTTGATGGTGTGCTAACTGTAGTAAATAGATTATTTGAAATTGTTAAACCACGTTTTGCAATCTTTGGCGAGAAAGATTTCCAACAACTTTTCCTAATCAAGCAGATGGCGGCAAAACTACACCCTGAGATTGAAATAATCTCTGCTCCGACTATCCGAGAAGAAAGCGGACTTGCGATGTCATCGCGCAATGTTCGACTTGATCCAAAAGCTAGAGCCACAGCTGAACTTTTGAATAAAGTACTTTTTTCCGCCGCTGATGCCCCATCAATTACTAAAGCCAACTCTGAGCTCTCTAAAATTTCTGGTATTTCTGGATTCACTTTGGATTACGCAGAGATTATCGATGAGGAAAGTTTTGAACTGGCAGATGGAAACACCGCCCGGCCGCGAGCAATAATCGCTGGTTGGATTAATGGTGTGCGCCTAATAGACAATATGGCGATGAAGAGCGCTTTGGTGCGAGCATGAGACTTCGTGCCCCGTTACCGGGATGGAGCGCTAAAGCTGATGTAGTTGTAATCGGTTCTGGCGTGGCTGGATTAACCACCGCACTTCAAATCCGCTCTCATGACCTATCGGTCTTATTGGTCACAAAATCATTTATTGACGCTGGTTCTACTAAGTGGGCCCAAGGCGGAATCGCCGCAGCCTTAGGACCTGGTGATTCACCAGATCAACATGAGAA
>CAZIAI010000061.1:0-3200 GCA_964536895.1 uncultured Clavibacter sp. | reverse complement strand
AGAAGAGCAAGCGCGCGAAGAAAACAGCTCCATCGCTGACGGAAAAGACCATCAAAGATGCCGGCTCCAAGCGTAAAGCTAAGAGATCAGCTACTGGTAAGTCTAAAAAAGCCAAATAGTATTCATCATCTAATTGAGCCTGCAGGCTGGAGGTTGACATGAAAGTCTTTATTGCTGGCGGCACAGGCTTGGTTGGATCATCGCTGATTAGGAACGCGCCGCAAAATTTTCAAATTTTCGCGCCCACGAGATCTGAACTAGATCTGGAAGATAAGAGCCAAGTCTTTTCTGTGCTGAATAGAGAGAAACCCGATGCTGTAATTCTTGCTGCCGCAAAAGTTGGTGGAATACTTGCAAATTCCAAGTTTCAAAGGGATTTCCTAGTAAAAAACTTAGAAATTCAAGATGCTGTAATTATGTCAGCAAGAAATTTGGGAATTCCGAAACTCATTTTTCTTGGCTCTTCTTGTATTTATCCTCGAGACGCAATTCAACCGATTTCAGAGGATTCTTTATTGACTGGACCGCTAGAGCCAACAAATGAAGGTTATGCTCTAGCAAAGATCACAGGAGTGAGACTTTGTAAAGCAATTTCGGACGAGGATGGCTTGAACTACTTCTCGCTAATGCCAACAAATTTATACGGTCCTAATGACAACTTTCATCCCGAAAATAGTCATGTTCCCGCTGCGTTGATTAGAAGATTCCATGAAGCAAAATTGAGTGGAGCCGACAGAGTCAAAGTATGGGGTTCGGGCAAGCCCAAAAGAGAATTTATGCATGTTGATGATTTATCTGATGCTTGTTGGTCGCTTCTGGAAAAGGCCAGTGGTGGAGAGTTAATAAATGTTGGGACAGGAATTGACGTCAGCATTTCGGAATTTGCAAGAATTGTGGCCGACGCCGTTGGGTTTGCTGGTGAAATTGAGTTTGATATGACTAAACCAGATGGCACCCCAAGAAAACTTCTCAAAGTTGATCGCATTCACGAACACGGTTGGAAACACAAGATTGGACTGAAAGAAGGCATAGCTAGCACATATGATTGGTTTGTCGATGCATTAGTTAGGGGCAACATCCGTGGGTATTAGAAAAGTAGCGCTGATTACGGGAATTACAGGCCAAGACGGCTCTTATCTGGCAGAGCTCTTACTTTCCAAGGATTATGAAGTGCATGGACTCATTCGTCGTGCCAGCACCTTCAATACTTCAAGAATTGACCACATTTACACAGACCCACATTTTGAAGGCACAAAACTTTTTCTACATTATGGCGACATGATTGATGGTGTAGGACTGACTAATCTAATCCGAGAGATCAAACCAAACGAAGTTTATAATTTAGCCGCCCAATCTCATGTGCAAGTTTCCTTCAGCATGCCTCAGTACACAGGACAAGTGGATGCTGTTGGCGCAGTAGGACTTCTAGAAGCTATTCGTTCATCTGGTAGTAACACTAAGTTTTATCAAGCCAGCACTTCTGAATTGTACGGCTCCACCCCACCTCCACAGAATGAGACAAGCTCATTCAGACCAAGAAGCCCATATGCTGCGGCAAAACTTATGGCATTTTGGTCAACTGTCAATTATCGAGAGGCATACGGAATTCATGCGACAAATGGCATCCTCTTTAATCATGAATCACCAAGACGGGGTGAAACTTTCGTAACACGCAAGATCTCTCGCGCCGTTGCCGCTATAAAAAACGGCAAACAAGACAAACTATTTCTAGGAAACCTAGATGCGGTACGTGATTGGGGATACGCAAAAGAGTATGTAGAGTCGATGTGGTTGATGCTTCAACAGGACTCGCCATCAGATTATGTAATCGCAACAGGAGTAGGAGCCTCGGTAAGAGACTTTGCCGATGCAGCTTTTCAAAGAGCAGGCTTGGATTACCAAAAATACGTTGTCATTGATGATAAATATAAGCGACCAACAGAGGTAGATGCTCTGATTGGAGATGCGACTAAGGCAAGAGAACAACTTGGTTGGACAGCAAAGACCCACTGGAAAGAGCTAGCTGAGCTGATGGTGGATGCCGACTTGGAGCTAATCAGCAAAAATGGCTAACTCAATTCCCAATCCAACTGCACCATCTGCAGGTGCTTCTCGGGGTGTTATGTCCATACCAGCGTTTCGCAAACTCTGGAACGCGATGGCCTTTTCATCTTTTGGTGATTGGTTGGGATTACTTGCTACCACCGCGCTGGCGCAACAACTTGCAGGTGGTGATTACGCAACTGCCAACTTTGCTATCGCTGGTGTATTTATTGCCCGCCTTTTACCTTCTGTGATTCTGGGACCATTAGCGGGTGTAATTGCCGATAAATTTGATCGCAAAAAAGTAATGGTCATCGGCGACATTCTTCGCGCCCTACTTTTCTTATCAATCCCTATTGTTGGAAATTATTTCTGGCTTTACACCGCAACAGTATTGATTGAATGTGTAACACTGTTTTGGAGTCCTGCAAAGGAGGCAACGGTCCCTAATCTAGTTCCAAAAAATAGGTTAGAGAATGCCAATCAGGTTTCACTTTTTGCTGCATATGGAACTGCGCCAATAGCCGCTATTGTTTTTTCACTTCTTTCTGTATTCATCACCGGAATTAGCGCCGCACTCAGTCTTGGCGACAACTCAGCGGTTGATTTAGCGCTTTATATAAACGCACTTTCATTCCTTTTCAGTGCTTTCACCATAAATCAACTGGACATCCCAAAGCAGCACCTCACTAAGTCCGAAGTATCAAATTCAATCTTTGGCTCTCTGTTGGATGGCGGAAAGTTTGTTTCATCTTCAAAGATAGTGCGAGGATTGATTGTCGGCCTGCTCGGTGCCTTTGTTGCGGCCGGCGCTGTTATTGGATTAGCACGAACTTTTGTTGGCGATCTTGCTGGTGGAGATGCAGCCTACGGCGTACTTTTTGGTGCAGTTTTCACTGGCTTAGCGGCAGGAATCGCATTGGGACCCAAAGTCTTCGCCCAGTTTTCCCGCCGTCGACTATTTGGCGCAGCACTCTCCAGCGCTGGATTTTTACTGATAGTTCTTTCACTGTTACAAAACCTGGTTTTGGCTATCTTGATAGTCGTCATTCTTGGTTTTTTTGCTGGAGTTTCCTGGGTAACTGGATTCACCATGCTGGGCATGGAGGTCACCGATGAACTTCGTGGCCGAGTATTTGCCTTCATTCAATCTTTGG
>CAZIAI010000060.1:0-3377 GCA_964536895.1 uncultured Clavibacter sp. | reverse complement strand
CTATTTGGCCAAAAACTTTTGAGGTAAGGCCGTTCCAAATGTGATTTGTAAAACCTTTAATCTCAGCATTTGCAGGTTGTTGTCGAACCCATTCAAAAAAGAGCGAATTGCGCCCTTGCTCCGGGCCGATTAGTGAGCACCGCAGGTGCATAACTGCACTTGAAGGAACTTCGCCTAGGCTTTTGGTCTTTCCATAAACATCCAGTGCATCGTGAGGATCTGATTCGCTGTAATCGCCTTGAAGGCCATTGAAAACACAGTCAGTTGCGACTTGTATTACTTTGTATCCGTTTGCCTCGGCCGCAGAAGCCAATGCGTTTGGAAAACTCACATTTAGGGCAACTGCCAACGACCTACTCTCCAGAGATTTTTCGTCGATACGAGATTTTGTGAGGCCAATACAATTCACAATAAAATCGCCAGAAGAGAGACTTGCTGCTGAAAAAACTGGGGCAAGTTGAAGATTGACCGCATCAAACTTGATACCCTCCGAACGCGAGGCTATGGAGAATTGGATTCCCGCTTTCCTAAACTCAGAGGTTACAGCGGAGCCCAACATCCCAGTTGACCCCAAAAGAAGTGCTCTAGCCATAATCTCTGACCACCCTCAAAAGAAGTGCTTCAAATTCAGTTACCGCTGCTTCGCGAGAGAACATCTTTGCAACCTCAGCCTCATTTTCTCTACCAATTTCATGAAGATTTTCTTCTTGAAGCAACTCCAGTGCCGCCCTCAGGACTAATTTTGCCGATGGCACAAGCCTGAGGCCGTTTAGTTGCCCGAACGTCTTTCTGAGACCTTCTAAGTCAGTAGACACAACAGGTATGCCAGATGCCATGTATTGCAACACCTTATTGGGAAATGCGACATTAGAAACCAATGTTCTGTGCATCGAGTTTATGGCCACATCCGCAGCGCTGAGATAGCTAGGCAAGTCCTCAAAACTGACAAATCCAGTAAACAAAACCCGATCTACAATCCCAAGTTTCTCAACCAGGTCCCTAAGTTCTCGCTCCTGTTCACCTCCGCCAATCAAAAGTAGCTTGATGTCCTGATCTTGGGTTTTTGCAAATGATTTCAAAACTTCAGGCAGACCCGAAAAATAGAAAAAACTTCCCATGTATACAATGACGCGGTCGCGATCTGTCAAACCGAGTTTTGCTCGATACTCCAATCTATGAGCCTTAGATCCTGAAAAGTGCATCAGGTCTAATGGTGGAAGATTTACTGAGACACGCTCCATGCTCGCACCCATGGAGACACAGTAATCACGCATGGCTGGGTTGTTGGCAGAAACATGGCTGGAATTTCGGTATACAAACTTCTCGGCTAGCTTGATGAGTGGAGCGAAGGCAGTACGGCGAATCTTGTGACTCACATCCAAAGCGCGAAAAACATACGGTATGCCAGCGCGCCGGGATTCCAGTAAAGCCTGCCAACCCGAAGTAGGAACCGAGAAACTCACAATCACATCGGGTCTTGAGTCTTCTATGACTTTTCTTATGAATTGCTTAGCGGTTAGAGCAGCCTTAAGGCGTCCGATTAGTGATCCGGAAACTTTCAAAGGTGTATAAAGTGTAAGCTGAGCTTCTTTCACGGCTCGCCCGCAGATGTGATTTTTCAATCCTTGTCTGTGGATCTGGTCGGGAGTCCATCCCTCCGGGAAATGAATAAAGCTGATTTCATGACCGTTCAGAGATAAATACTCGGGAAATTCATGCATCTCGAATATCGGCTTCTCCAAGTAATTGACTTCATGCAAGAAAGTTATTCGCACTTGGACCTCTACCTGACCTGGTTATTGCGACTGAATGTAACCTAACAACATCGTAGTGAGTCGCAGAGCCACTGCTGATTGATTTCAGACTTTAGTTGCCACATCTATGTCTAAGTCGCTTAGCTTTTCCAACAGCTGGTTCATCAGAGGTTTTCCAGCAAGCTGGGAGTCAATTGTGATTTAGACATGGGATAATTGAGAAAAATGAAAATAAAGGAGGTAGTCAATTAATACCTGCACTTACTTGCTTACTCGGGGATATCCATCAATTGGCAGTAAGTGGCGCTACGGTCAACTGATCCTAAGAAACATTTTTCTCAAGCTTGCATTAAAAAAACAGGGGGTTGTGGCTCACAATTTTATTTTTCACGAGGGAAACATCTCGTTCTTTGATCAAGGTCTCATTAAGTTGCTGTCTTTTTCGAAACTAGATTTTGTTAGCGTTGCAACGCAAATGAAATTACCCGATACTCATGTACACACGGGAGCAAACAGCAGTCTTGGCTATGCTCTGATGTGTCGTTTTCAGTATTTTGGAGTTTGGCAACTAATCCAAAAATTCGATTTGACCGTAAGAGTAGACGAGGATTGCCTGGTTCTTGACCTACCGAATCTCAAGCTTGATTATGGATTCCTAACAGGTGCATTGACGGAAGAAAGTCACGCAGTAACTAATGCCAGTTTGCCTTACAAGCTCAGGGAACTTGGATTGGAGTCCTTCTACGACCATCGATTCCCATACACGAATGTATTTATTACGAGGCCGAGCCTATGGCTGCGCCCAGACATACAGAAAGCCTTGTCATTCATTGCAGAAGATTCCAGCTCCTTAGAGAATCGTTGGGGTGACATTCCTGTTCTTGGCGTAGTAATTAATGCGTACCCAAAATTGTTTGGGGAGGTAATTCAGAGTGATGGTTTTCATTACATTCACCTAAGTCACCTAACAAAAGTTAGAAACGGGGAGTTCAATGCTCCCGACTTCACAATCTCAATCAAGCGGCCAATCCGCTCCCTTCGACTGGCGATTCGCTTCCTGACCTCCAAGAATAAAGATTGAGGGTTGAGAACTAAACAGCCCTGCGAGCCTCGCGGCGCTGCCTCTGCTCCGCTGGATCTGGAACGGGAACAGCGGAGATAAGCCTTCTGGTGTAGTCCTCTTTTGGATTCTTAAGAATCTGGTCCCTGTCGCCAACCTCGACCAGTTCACCATTCTGCATCACAGCAATGCGGTGGGCGAGCATGTCAACCACAGCCAGGTCGTGTGAGATAAAGAGGCAGGCGAACTTCAGTTGCTCCTGCAGTTCTAGAAGAAGCTCAAGGAACCTAGCCTGCACAGAAACATCCAGCGCTGAGGTTGGCTCATCAGCAATCAGAAGATCGGGTCTGAGGGCAATGGCTCTGGCGATACCAACTCTCTGCCTCTGTCCTCCAGAGAGCTCGTGGGGGTAGCGGTTTCGATATGACCTTGGTAGCTCAACCGAATCCAGTAGGTCTTCGACCATGTTATTTAGGGCATCGCCCTCGGCTCTGCCCGCAAGCAGTAGTGGCTCGCCGATGCTCTCTCCAATGGGAAGACGAGGGTTTAGTGAGCTTCCTGGG
>CAZIAI010000059.1:0-3756 GCA_964536895.1 uncultured Clavibacter sp. | reverse complement strand
CCGCCGCTAATTTGATTGGTGGCGAAGGAGAAGGTTTTGCTCTCGCCCAAGCCCGCCTTGGACCGGGAAGAATTCATCACTGTATGCGAGCAATCGGTATGGCCGAACGTGCTTTGCAGTTAATGGTGCAACGCTCTTTGACCAGAACTACTTTTGGGAAAGAGTTAGCCCGCCAAGGTGTAATTCAAGAATGGATTGCCCAGGCCCGAGTCGACATCGAACAGGCCCGCTTGTTAACCTTAAAAGCAGCGTGGATTATTGATAATCACGGCGCTAAAGCCGCCCGCAAGGAGATCGCCGCCATCAAAGTGGTTGCGCCCAAGATGGCTGAGCGCATTATTGATCGCGCAATTCAAACCTTTGGTGGTGCTGGCGTAAGTCAGGACACCCCACTTGCTGCGATGTATGCCGGAATCCGCACCTTAAGAATTGCAGATGGCCCTGATGAAGTTCATCTGCGTGACATCGCCAGATTAGAGCTCAAGCCCTACATCTCATGAGTGATCTCACGCCGGTTCGTGATGAGGATGCTTTTGATATCAAAGCGGTTCACAATTGGCTGCAGCAATACATTTCACAAAATGAGTTGCCACAGCTCTCTCAATTTCGCAGTGGTGCCTCAAATCTAACCTATCTGCTGAAATACCCAGATCGAGAAATCGTTTTGCGCCGTCCACCAGTGGGCACTAAAGCGGTTTCTGCTCATGACATGAAACGTGAATTCTTAATTCAATCCCGACTAAAACCAGTTTATGACTTAGTTCCAAATGTAATTGCTCTCTGCGAAGATCACTCAATTCTTGGCTCCGATTTCTATGTAATGGATCGAATTCAAGGTGAAATCTTCAGACGAGATGTTCCAGAATCTCTTTCCAAGGGTGACATCTCAATCATGGCAAACTCTTTGGTTTCGGGCTTAGTCCAGCTACATGCTGTAGATTCTTCAGTTTTAAAAGAACTCAACAAAGGTACTGGATATGTACAGCGCCAAGTAGAAGGCTGGTCCAAGCGTTATCGAAACGCATTAACCGATGATGTTCCTGCAGCTGAAGATGTAATGGGATGGCTAGCTAACAACCAACCCGCGGATGTGGATTCCTGTGTAATTCATGGTGATTGGCGCATCGACAACATGGTCTTTGACCTAGGCCATAAAAAGCTAGCCGGGGTGCTTGATTGGGAGCTAGCCACGGTGGGAGATCCCTTGATGGATCTCGGTTCAGCCCTGGCGTATTGGATAGATCGTGATGATGAGCCAATGTTTGCATCGCTGCGCCGCCAACCAAGCAATCTCGAAGGAATGCCTACCCGCAAGGAGTTCATCGCAAAATATCTAGAGTTAAGCAATCGCAAATGTGATGACTTCACCTTTTATGAAGTCTTTGGTTTGTTTAGATTAACGGTAATCATTCAACAAATCTGGGCAAGATATAAAGCGGGCCAAACCACCAATCCGGCATTCAAGGGGTTCGGCATGGGAGTCAATATTCTGGTCAATCGTGCGCAAGGATTGATCTCATGAAAGCTGGACGCATTTCTATCGCCACCAGAAAATTTGAAGTTAAAAATGTGCCGACACCAGATGCTGGAGCGGGTCAAGTCCGTATCAAAGTTGGCGCTGCTGGTGTCTGTCTATCTGATGTTCACTTACTTGATGGCACCCTCTCCCCTGGTTATCTAAAAGGCGATGAAGTGACTCTTGGTCATGAAGTTGCTGGAACAATTGATCAAATCGGAGAGGGCGTTCATACCTACCAAGTTGGTGATCGGGTGCTCGTGATTGCCGGAGAGCGTAATGACAAGAATCAAATCACAACGCTTGGTTTTGATTACGACGGTGGTTACGCTGAATATGTCATTGCTAAAGCTGCTCTCATCGTTAAAATTCCTGATGACCTACCTTTCGAAGAAGCAGCCATAATTCCTGATGCGGTCTCAACTCCATGGGCTGCAATTTCCTCAACTGCAAAAATGCAACCGGGTGAAACCGCTGTGGTGTTTGGTGTCGGTGGACTTGGAATTCACGCTATTCAATTATTGAAAATTGTGGGATGCAGCAAAGTCATAGCGGTAGATCCCAGACCAGAAGCCCGCCAGAAAGCATTAGAAATCGGGGCTGATTTCGCCTTTGACCCCAGCGATGAAGAGCTCAAGAAACACCGTGGACTCAACGCCGCCTTTGATTTTGCCGGGGTTACGCCGGTTCGCAAACAAGCGCTCTCACTTCTCGGGGAGCAAGGACGTCTGGTAATTGTTGGAATCGCAAATGAGCCAATCACAATTCCAAATGACATGGCTTTCACATATATGCGAACTCAAATTCTGGGCCATTATGGATCCGAGCCGGTTCATACAAAAGAACTTGTTGAATTCGTAAGAGCTGGCAAGCTAAATCTGAAGAGTTCAATCTCAGAAGTTTTACCTTTAGAGCAAGCTAGTTTAGCTTTGGAGAAACTGGAGAAGAAGATTGGCAATCCGATTAGGATTGTTTTGCGTCCTTAAGACAAACCATGTCTTTTAAATATACTGAGAATGTAGGGAGCCGCGCCGCGGTATGCGCTCTCCTTGGTCAATCCAATTGCACTCTGCAGATTGTCATCAAAGCTTTCTGCGGTTGCAAGATTCTCCAGAATATTCATGAGTGCATCGAATCCATACTCTGCGACTATCCATTCAGTAAAGATTGCGCCCACCGCATAAGAGGCTTCAAATGCCTGCTGGGGCTCGGAGCTCTCAGTGGCGATCAATAAATCAACCACATCTGACTCATTCTTGATTGTCTTCCAGGCTCCTAGATAGTTCCAGATTAGCGATAGTGACACATCAAGTCCATCGCTGTACCAGCCAAGGTTCTGCATCGCGAAGGAGTAGCTGAAGTAATTTGCAGCACCTTCAATGAAATGTTGTGGTGCTCGATTTGTATACTCATTAGGGGATCGAGCCGGTCTCTGACTCATATAGAAATCGAAAATCACATGGAAGGTTTCATGCGCCGGAACCTGTATCCATCCGTTGTCCATGCGATCGGTATTGGCAAAGGAGGTTGTGGCAAGTATTAGCTTTGAGGTGAATTGATTTGCGCTGCGATTCGAGCGTACTTCTCCCATAATCCAAGAGTTACCAAATTGTGGATCAATCTCTCTCAATCTATTAAAACTATCTAAAGTGGTAACAAAATCCCGGCCTTGCCGGCTCATGTACTCACCATCCTTTTCGCTGACAAGGAGCACATCTAACTTAGTTCCGGCAGGAAATCTATTACCCCAGAGCGCTATTGCGTTCTTTACCTGACTGATGCTGTAGTCAGCAATGTCCTTGGGAACATCTGGCCTAACAATTATGGATGAAATTAGATTGTCAGACTCCGGATAATCTAGAAACTCTTTGAAATTTGAATAGGCCTTGACTCGTGTAGCAGCAAAATCATTTTCACCTCTGGAATCCCCAGAGAAATATGTGCCTGACTCAGAACGTCTCTCTAAGGAGCCATCCACCAAGCGAAAGATGGTTGGGGAACTTAAATTAACTTGATCACTTGACTTAACCTTTTCTGATCCAGATTCAGATGAGGATGTACAGGAGGTCAGCAAAACAAGTGCTACCAGCACTGCGATTTTCTTCATCATTAGATGAGATTAGAGTTATCTGCCAGAAAAGCAACAACCCCGACTATTTCTAGTCGGGGTTGTTTTGATACTGCTTTAACTAGCGGTTTTCTCCTACTTGGTAATCATCCAAGCGAACTGCTTCGCCGGA
>CAZIAI010000058.1:0-3897 GCA_964536895.1 uncultured Clavibacter sp. | reverse complement strand
AGATTTTTTCAGGCGGTGACGAATCTGTTGAATTTCAGGGTTGTCTGATTCACCTTCATGTCCAACATTCCATGAACGATTTGAATCGCTACCGTCGGCGTTGTTTTCAAGGTTGGGTTGGTTGTGTTTTTCATTGTAAGAAACCATGTCATGAATAGTGAAACCATCATGTGCTGCAACAAAATTAATTGACGAAGTCGGACCGCGGTAGTGAAAGATGTTGCTAGAACCGCTGATACTTGAAGCAATATCTGAAACACCTTCACCATATCCACGTGCTAGATCACCCAGCCAGAATTGACGCACAGAATCTCGGTAGGCGTCATTCCATTCACGCCAGGGATGTGGAAAATCACCCAAGGAATACCGCGAAATATCCCAGGGTTCAGCGATCATTTTGAAGTTTCGCAACACCGAATCGGCACCGATTGCCGCCATAAGTGATGAATTAAAGGCGCTGTTACTTGTGTACAAAGCGGTCGTAAGGTCAAAGCGGAAGCCATCAACTCCGATAACTTCAATCCACCAACGTAATGAATCAATAATCTGGCGCACCGAATGAGGCTTGCTGGCGGCAAAAGTATTTCCGCATCCTGTGACATCTACATAGTTTCCATGTGCATCTTGTCTGTAGTAGGCATGGCCGTCAATTCCTTTGTAAGAAAGTGTTGGTCCGGCAACTCCACCTTCGGCG
The DNA here is from genome assembly GCA_964536895.1 of uncultured Clavibacter sp. Classification (GTDB taxonomy): domain Bacteria; phylum Actinomycetota; class Actinomycetes; order Nanopelagicales; family Nanopelagicaceae; genus MAG-120802. Next base: position 3,203 of record CAZIAI010000058.1, on the reverse strand, counting down.
GTGTGGTTGTAAACAACATCCAAAATAACTTCAATCCCTGCAGCATGTAGTTGATCAACAGACCACTGAAGCTCTGAGATCGGATCTGATGTACAGGCGTACTCTTTGTGTGGAGCGCTAAAGAGTAATGAGTTGTAACCCCAATGATTCTTCCGTCCACGGCTATGAATTATTGGTTCTGTGATTGATTGTGCAATGGGCAGTAGCTCTAACGCTGTGACACCGATTGATTTCAAATGCGCGATGGTGCTTGTGTGACCTAGTGCCTTGTAGCTACCTCGTTCATTTTCAGGAATCTTATGATTAAAGGCGGTAAGACCTTTAACGTGCGCTTCATAAATAACTGTTTTGGCCCAAGGCACCAATGGTCGATTAACTTCGCGAACTCCATGATCAGTTACAACTGAATACGGAACCTTTCCAGCGCTGTCTCGATGATCTCTTTCATTGAGATCCCCATTGCCTGATGCATCATGAGCCACATGGCCATAAATTTCGGGGGAGTACACAACATCACCATCGATCACATGGGCATACGGGTCAAGCAGTAATTTGGCGGCGTTAAATCGCACTCCATATTCAGGAATCCATGGCCCATAAACTCGATATCCATAACGTTGACCAGGCCGAACTCCAGCTAAATATCCATGCCAGATCGGTCCATTGCGGTGAGACATCGCAAAACGAGTTTCAACTAACTTGCCATTGACCTCATTAAAGAGGCACAGCTCAACTGCATCGGCGGCGTTGCTCCAGATTGCAAAGTTGGTTCCGCCTTGTGTGACGGTAGAGCCAAGGGTTCGCGGATCTGCAGGAAGCATGGTCGGTATCTTGCCCTATACAGTCCTAGAAATAGAAGTTAAGAGACCCTTTCCTCGTAAACTTCTTGTAAATCACTAATTGACTGTGGCTGAAAATCTGCAAAGTACAGATTAGTAAGGTCCGACTCGCCGCGTTTTACAAGTGGTCGTAAAAGTTCTGCAATCATCAAAAGAATCGCAGCAGGAAACAAATCTACTGATCGCTTCAAGAACCAAGGCGTCCCATTTCGCAGCATCCACTTAAGCGATTGCACTTTAGAGATCTCTTTAACTGTCTCAACTTGGATTGGAGCAATATTCCAATCTTTTTGTAGCAAGATGTCCCGGAAGTGTTTGGCTAAAAGTTGGTGGCCGAACTTGCTAGGGTGGATGCGATCAACGTGCCAGACTTTTCGGTCATAAATATTATTGATACGACGAGTTTGCAGAACGTCCGCACCGAATTCTTGCGCGAGTGATTGGGTGACGCGATTTACAGCGTTAATTCTCCGTCTTAAGACTCTAGCCAACGGCCCCGGGAGTGGAACTATTTTCGTTGGATCATGAAGTTGAAGCAGAATTACATGGGTACCCATTGCTCTTAATTTTGAAATAGTAAGTTGTAGATTCTCATGAAGTTTTGAAGGGCTAAATCCATTTCTGAGTGCATCATTACCGCCGACAATTACGGCAGCAATATCTGGCTTGAAAAGAAGAGCACTGGGAAGTTGAACTTCCAAAACCTCCGCAGATTTAGCTCCTGGGCGCGAAAGATTCGCATACACAATGGGATCTAAAAATGATTGAGTGAGGTAGTAGGCCCAACCTTTATTTACTCCATTTGCATCTGAATCCCCAACACCAGATGCTGCGCTATCACCCAAAACTGCAAAAGTGATGACGCGCTCCATTTAAGCAGCCCTTAAGTTTCGATGCAAAGCTGTTACTTCTCGTCCTGCACCATGTAGACGAAGCATCATCATTAATGTGGAACTCCATGGAAAGTTTTCTGCCTGATGGTGACAGCTCTGCGATAAATCAGATTTGCTGGCAGCTAGTGTCAAGACCTCTTGCATCGCATCTGCGAAGGCTTCAGGCTTATTGTCGGCGACTGCCCCTACAGGGTTCTTGGAATCAAGCATCAAAAATTCCCCGACAGCGCTGGTGGCTGACGCAACTACCGGAGTTCCGCACGCCAAGGACTCAAGTGCAGCTAAGCAGAAGGTCTCAATGGGGCCAGGTGCTATTGAAACATCCGCGCAAGCCATAATCTCAGCAAGTTTTTTTCGATCAACAATATAGCCAAGGAATGTAACTGGATGTCCAGCTGCCATCGATTTGAGTTTTGCAAACATTGGTCCCATGCCAACGTAAACAAGGCGGGCGTTGACTCCACGTTTGCGCAGTTCAATGAGAGCAAGAATGGAGTTTTGAGGATTTTTCTCAGGTGACATTCGACCTAGATGAATAAGCAAAACCTCTTGCTCCTTCAAGAGTTCTCGCCGGACACCTTCATTTCGAAACTTAGGTGAAAAATTTTCAAGATCAACCCCCAAAGGAATTGTTACTAGATTTCCAACCTTAATCGCCTCAAACTCCTTTGAAGCAAATGCGGTTGTCGCAATAACCTGATGAAATCGCGAAGCCAGGCGCGCATTATGCCAATTAACAAATTTGCTCAACTTTATTCGCAGGAGAGATTTAACTAAACCGGTCAGAGTCTCGTGACTAAATACGACTGTATGGATGTTTCGCTTTTTTGCCCACGCTCCGACCCCGGATAATGTGAATCGATCTGAAACTTCAAGAGCATCTGGCTTAAGCGTTATCAGCAGTTTTTTGACATCGTTGTTGTTTCGAATTACTCGATATCCACCGCTAAACGGCAGCACTATTGACGGAACAGTGATTTTCTTACCGTGAATTGTTTCTTCACAGAAGAAACCATTACCGGGAACGATGTAGGTGAACTCATGGCCACGGGATTTGTAACCCTTACCGAGCTCATGCAAAGTCGTGCGAATCCCACCTGATTTTGGACCATAGAAGTTTGCGATATGTACGATCTTCATGCGACTCTCACACCCTCTCTCTGCATTTTTTGCTCGATTAACTCTCGGTAATGGTTGATCAATTGAGTGTTCACTAACTCCCAACTGCGTTCGATCACCGATTGGCGGGCTCTTGCCCCCATCAATGCAGGTTCTGCAAGCTGGATGATCTGATTGACGGAGTGATTTAAGCTGTACGGGTTAGCGGTATCGATGAGATACCCAGTCCAACCATGCTTCACAAGATCTGTAGGCCCACCAAAATTCGGTGCAATAACTGGGACACCACTTGCCAACGCTTCCTGAACACTTTGACAGAAGGTTTCATGTTTTCCGGTGTGAATGAAAACAT
>CAZIAI010000057.1:2527-4099 GCA_964536895.1 uncultured Clavibacter sp. | reverse complement strand
ATGTAGTCCTTTTTGGGGATGGAAATCCTGGGACCATGAAGACAGCTTTGAGGCTAATCAAATAGGAACTCCCTGTTGGGGTGAGCCGTGCCCCCAAAGTACGAGAAAGCTCTTAATAATTTCCTAAAGTTTCATGACATTCCTGCCCTACCCTGTTATTGTCACACTCAAGCTATAACCCTCATATAGATGAAAGGCAAGAATGAAAAGATCAAAGTTGATCGCATTCGGTGCGCTCTCTGCTCTAGTCCTATCCCTTCTCTCAGCAGTTGCCCCAGCCCAGGCTGCGCGCGACCTAAAGGGAAGCACCTGCGGACAAGAAGGTCAGGTTCGTACCATCTCTGGCGTTACATACACATGTGAACGCGTAAATGGAAAATTGCAGTATGCACAAGGTCGCAAACTCTCCGGAACTCTAAATGTTCTCTGCACACCGCAAGAGCTTTGGTGCGTAGAAATGACAAGAGCTTTCCAAGCAAAAACTGGTGTAACTACCAAGTTCATCCGCTTGTCATCTGGTGAGGCGTTAACCCGTCTGGTGGCTTCAAGAAACAACACAGAGTTTGATGTTTGGACCGGTGGACCGAATGACGGACACATCTCCGGTCGAATTCAGGGAGTGCTAGAGGCGTACAAGTCTCCAACTCGTAACATGCTCAAGCCACAGTTCAAAGATGCTGATGGTTTCTGGACCGGCATTTACATGGGCGCGCTTGGATTCTGCTCCAACACCAATGAGTTGAAGCGTCTCGGGCTAAAGGCTCCAACAAGTTGGAATGACCTACTAAGTCCAAAGTACAAGGGCAACATCATGATGGCTCACCCTGGTACATCAGGAACTGCTTACTCAGCACTGTGGACTCAGGTTCTTCGTTTGGGATCTGAAGACAAAGCTATTGATTACATGAAGGATTTGAACAAAAACATCCTTTCCTACACCCGAAGCGGTGCTGGCCCAACAGGCCCACTAGGTCGCGGTGAAGTCGCAACTGGTCTGGTCTTCTCACATGACTGCACAGCTGCAATCTTGCGTGGAAACCCACTTGTCGTGTCCTTCCCTAGAGAAGGTACCGGTTTTGAAATTGGTGGAATTGCATTGGTAAAGGGTGCAAAGAATCCTGAAGCAGCAAAGGCTTACATTGACTTTGCTCTATCAGCAGAGGCACAAAACCTTGGTCCAGCCAAGGCTGAGTCCTTCCAGATTCTTACCAATCCAAACGCTAAATATGATCGACGCATGGTTAACCTCAAGAAGGTAACTCTGCTTGATTATCAGGCGGAAGCAGCAGGTGTAGCAGCAACTCGTATGAAGGCTCGCTTCGATAAAGAAGTTGCTCTCGCTTCAACCGCAAAGTAATACCGCAGTAAAAAGTAGTTAGTTAAGAGGGTTCTGAATGGATGTTCAGAACCCTCTTTCTTAGGGTTTAAGCCAAATTACGAAGGGAACGACTTTTGAGCCGCAAAGTAACTGGAGCTAGATACGACATCTTTACCAAGTTGGCATTGGTATTTGTTGTACTAATTGTTGGCTTCTTAATTGTTCTTCCTTTAATTAACATTCTGATTTACTCC
>CAZIAI010000057.1:0-2427 GCA_964536895.1 uncultured Clavibacter sp. | reverse complement strand
ATTGAGGCGATTGCCGATCTGGCAAACCCCATCATTATTGGCGGCAATTACACGGTTCTCGCATCGAGGGCGTACATGGCCATCAATGGCGATTACGACATCTCTCTCGCCGCCGGATACTCATTCCTTCTCCTATTGCCAGCGTTAATAGTTTTCTTGATACAAAGATATTGGGCGCAGAAAAAGAGCGTTGTCTCGGTAACCGGAAAACCCAGCGGTAGACCGACCATGGTCTCCTCAAAGGCAGCAAAGTTTTTCCTTCTGTCAGTGACCGGAGCTTTAACTTCGCTAATCATCATGGTTTATGCAACTGTGGTTTTTGGCGCATTTGTTCAGATTATTGGCGTCAACAACGAGTTCACTCTGGATCACTTCAGATATCTCTTGGGTGGTTTTGCAAACGCAGCGATAAAGACCACCACGATGCTGGCATTGCTTGCTACACCACTGGCTGGAATTTTTGGAATGTTGATTGCATGGCTTGTCATCAGAAAGGTAAAGCGCGGCTCAGAGGCGCTTGATTTCTTGGGCATGCTCGGCATCGCAGTACCTGGAACTGTTATCGGTATTGGTTATGCGATTACTTACAACGACCCAGTCACAATCAATGGTGTGACTGTTTTCCCTCAGGTTGCTGGAGGAGCCGCAATTCTTGGCGGATCGATTGCGATCATCATGGTCTACATCATTAGATCCAGCCCTGCCGGCCAGAGATCGGGAATTTCCCAACTACAACAGATTGATCCAGCTATTGAAGAGGCCTCCGCATCCCTTGGTGCTTCAGGTGGAAAAACATTCCGCCTAATCACTTTGCCTTTAATTAGCGGTGCTTTCCTGTCTGGATTGATGTACGCCTTTGCACACTCGATGACAACATTGTCACCAATTATTTTCTTGGTAACACCAGATACTTCAATTCTCACGCAGAAGATCTTGGCTGAAGCAGACCAAGGCAGATACGGAAATGTATTTGCCCTGTGCTGCATTCTCATCATTTTGATTATGGTTATCGGAGGCTTAATCAACCTTCTTGTACGCAGAACTCAAGTTTCAATTGATCGCCCCATGGTGACAGGACGCTAAGGAGAGATAATGACAAGCAAAACCGGAAGCCTCAGACTAGAACGCCTCACAAAGGAGTTCGGCAATGGCAAAGAGAAGGTAGTAGCGGTCCGCGAACTCTCACTCACCATTAACCCAGGTGAGTTCGTCACCTTGCTAGGTCCATCAGGTTGTGGCAAAACCACCGCACTGCGCATGATTGCTGGATTTGAATCTCCCACATCTGGCGAGGTACTACTTGATGGCGAAAATCTAGTTTCCATGACCCCTGATAAGAGACCAATGGGAATGGTTTTTCAGTCTTACGCGCTCTTCCCTCACATGACAGTTTTTGACAATGTGGCATATGGCTTACGCATCAAGAAGATGGGCTCTGCGGAAATCAAGAAAGCAGTCTCTGAAGTACTTGAATCTATGAGCTTGTCACACTTAATAAATCGCGCACCAAATCAGTTATCTGGTGGCCAGCAACAACGTGTTGCTCTAGCCCGCGCGATGGTTGTTCGCCCAAAGGTTTTGCTTTTTGATGAGCCGCTCTCCAATCTCGATGCGAAACTGCGCGCTCAAATGCGAATCGAAATTAGAAACATCCAACGCCGCTTGGGCATCACCAGCATCTTTGTGACGCATGATCAGGATGAAGCTATGAGCTTGTCTGACCGTATCGTTGTCATGCGAAACGCAGTAGTTGAACAGGTTGGAACCCCCGATGAGGTCTACCGCCGCCCTTCTACTGTTTTCGTTGCCGACTTCATCGGCAGATCAAACTTCTTAAAGGTTGAAACCTCCAAATCTGTTAAGGGCGGAAAAGCTAAAGTAGTCGTTGGCGGCAAAGAGCTTGAGGTCGCGGCACAGGAAAAGGCTCTGAGTTCAGCGCAGCCTGTGTTGTTGGTTCGCCCTGAATCAATCTCTGTAACCGCCTCTAAATCAAGCACTCCAGGCAAATCAGAAGGTGTTGTCACAAATGTGGTGTTTTACGGAAACCATGTTGAGTACACACTAGATACCAGTGATGGATCAATCCTTGCTGTGGTCTCTGATCCCATCTATGAAGAGATTGTTCAAGTAGGAAGCGTTGCCAAGTACTCATTTGATGAGGACCGGGCGTGGCTACTTCCTTCAGATTCCGAGCTCGAGCGAAAGCAAGATCAGGAAAATGAGTAGTCTCCAATATTTCCGCTACACAGCCTATGCGCTGATTGCTATTGGTCTAATAAATCTGACTTATCAAAACAGCAAAGATGACCTTGCGGCCACCACATTTCTAATTGTGGGAACCGGCGCTGTAATTTTTGCTTTAACCTTCTTTGGCTTTGGCAAGAAGTTTTTGTCATCCATTGCAGGCAAAGTTTTGACCTCTTTGGC
>CAZIAI010000056.1:0-4400 GCA_964536895.1 uncultured Clavibacter sp. | reverse complement strand
TCAATAACTCGCAACAGGTAGATTTCGGACTTATGCCGACCCCTATTTGGATGAGTCCTGAGACCACCTCCGTTAACCGCCTGCCGATGTTGAACATCGCCCACTTGATGTCTCTCTCCCTAGATGGAGATTGGAACTTTCAATTACTTGATCGGCCAGAACAAGAAACCAGCAAGCGTTGGCAAACCATTCCGGTGCCAGGTTTGTGGACCATAATCAATGGACAACAACCTTTTGGCGACAAGCCAATTTACACAAATGTTCAAATGCCTTTCGAACAATTACCTCCCACAGTTCCGCAAGACAATCCAACTGGAGTTTATGAGAGAGAGTTTTCTCTTCCATCATCTTGGAAAAACAAGAGAGTGGTTCTTTCAATTGGTGGCTTTGAATCAGTTGCAATCCTCTCCATTAATGGCAAAGAGGTTGGTGTAGCAAAGGATTCACGACTTGCCTCCGAGTTTGACATTACCGATTTTCTAAATGGTGGATCTAATCGAGTTCAAATAAAGGTAATCAAATGGTCTGATGCAACGTTTATTGAAGATCAAGATCAATGGTGGCATGGTGGTATCACCAGATCGGTCAAGTTGTTTGCAACTGAAGATGTTTTCATTGAACGGCTATATGCCACTCCAGGCCTGGAGAAAAACAACAAAGTTGGAACACTTAAGGTTCGAGCGCACATCAACTCAATCAATGAAGCAGATATCTCCAACTACCGTCTTCGAGTAAAGGTTCAAGGGATAAAAAATGCTGAGGCGACAGCAACTGTCATCAATCGCAAAGCCCCACAATGGACAGAAAAATCTGCGGCGGAACAACAAGCCGGCAGCGATTACTTTCTGGGAACTTTTTGGGATGGCAATATTCCCAAAGCCAATTACGAAGCCTTTCTAGCTACCGAGCCGGTTATTCCTGGTCCACTTGAGTTTGAAGTAAAGGTTCCCGGCATCTCTGCTTGGTCAGCCGAATCCCCCACTTTGTACGACGTGGAGTATGAATTGATTGATCCAAATGGCCAGGTCATTGAGGTCACCAGCCAGAAAATCGGCTTTAGACGGGTAGAAGTGGTTGGAAATCAACTACTTGTTAATGGCCAACCTGTAATCATCTATGGCATAAACCGTCATGATTTCAATCGTCAGACCGGCCGCGTTCTTACCCGCGACTTGATGCGTCAGGATTTACTCGAGTTAAAGCGTTGGAACTTCAACGCGGTTCGCACCTCACACTATCCAAATGATCCCGCCTTCTTAGATTTATGTGATGAGTTAGGTTTCTATGTAGTTGGTGAAGCAAACATCGAGTCTCATGCTTTCCAGAACACACTTTGTAATGACCAGAAGTATCTAAATGCTTGGGTTGATCGAGTGGCCCGTATGGTGCAACGCGATATTCATCATGCTTCAGTTATTTTGTGGTCACTAGGAAATGAATCAGGTGCCGGTTTAAATCACCGCGCCGCCGCCAGTTATGCCCGTTTCTTTGATCCATCAAGACCACTGCATTACGAAGGTGCAATTAGAGGCAACTGGACCCACAACCATGATTTAACTGATGTGGTTTGTCCGATGTATCCAGATATCTCAGCGATTATCTCTTATGCAAAATCAAAAAAGACAACCCGGCCTTTAATCATGTGTGAGTACTCCCATGCTATGGGAAACAGCAATGGAACTATCGCGGAATATTGGGAGGCGATTCATACCCTTCCTGGATTACAGGGTGGATTTATTTGGGAGATGTGGGATCACGGGCTAGATCAAACCCTCAGTGATGGAACAGTTCGCTCCGCTTACGGCGGCGATTATGGCGAAACCAAACATGATGGCAACTTTGTTTGCGATGGAATGTTCTTTCCAGATCGCTCACCAAAGCCAGCCTTACAAGAGGTTAAGCACATCGCCTCTCCAGTAACAATTACCGCTAAAAACTTGAAGAGTGGCCGATTTGAGATCTTCAATAAGAACTTCTTTGTCGATCTGCGGGACACAAAGTTGCGCTATGAAGTAACTGTTAATGGCAAAGTAGTTCAAAGTGGAGATGTAAAACTGCCCGCGGTAAAGCCCAGAAATAAGGCGGTTTTTGCCCTTCCAGCGGCCGCTCTAAAGGCTGACCAAACACCAGGCGATAGGTTTGTGAACTTCTCACTTGTTTTGGCCGCCAGCACGCCATGGGCACACATCGGACATGAAGTTGCCTGGTATCAGATTGCGCTACCAGCAAAGCCATTACCAAAACCTAAATTAGCTAAGCAGCCCCAAGAGTTTGTAAATGCTGAAGGTGCAATCATCCTGCCCTTTGGTGAAGTAGCCCCTAGATTGAATCTTTGGCGAGCGCCAACCGATAATGACGCAATCGGTCACATCGCTGATAAATGGGAGCAATGGGGATTGCGTGATTTACATAGATCATCTTCAAAGGTCACCAAAATAGGTGCGGTAACAAAGATTGCTCATATCTGGAAAACCAGCACCGGAATAGCAATCAAACATAATCAAACCGTTGAATCAGTTGATGGTGGATTGCGAATCACAGATGAGGTGGTTTTACCAAAGCCGCTAAATGATGTGGCCCGTGTTGGCATCAACTTCGAATTAAATGGCGGACTAAATCAGCTAACTTACTTTGGAACCGGCCCATTTGAGACCATGCCAGATCGCAGCATCGGCAAAGTTCATCGCTGGAGCTCCACTGTGAATGAGCAATATGTGCCTTATGTGAAACCACAGGAGAACGGTGGTCACATGGGCGTTCGTTGGTTTACATTAACTAATCACACCAATCATGGTTTATACATTCAGTTGGATAAACCAAGAATGGTCACTGTCACGCCAATGCGCTCTGTAGATTTAGCAGCCGCATCACACAATGTCTTTGTTAAGCCATGTGGTAACACCGTTGTCAGCATCGATGCGGTGCAGCGTGGAGTAGGAACCGCTTCCTGCGGTCCAGATACTTTGCCGAAATACCAGGTAAAACCTGGACTACATAAGTGGAGCTGGACGGTAATAACCTTCTAGTTAGAGCCCTTAATTCCAGTGAATTGGCGCTGGATATTTAGCGGTTCTGCCATCTCCGGAGGAACGTCGCCGTGCGCGACGCACCATCCAAGGCACTGCATATGCCCCAAACCAGTGCAGATTTACCTGAGCTTTTTGCGCTGGAGTTAATGGAACCTTCGGTGGCAATGGTGTGCGCCAATCAGCATCATGCGGCAGATTTAATCTGGCCAACACCGCCTGCGCGACTCGACGATGGCCTTCACTGTTGAGATGCAATCTATCTTCATGAATAAAACGGGAGTCTTTCCAAAACTCATCTTGATTTGGATCAAGTAAAACTGCGCCTACCGACCTGGCTTTCTGTCTGACATTCTCGTTAAAGATTGCAAATCGTTCCGCCCAGATTTGAGCGGTTTTGTTTCTCTTATCTGACTCCTCCATTACGCAAAACAACATCAAAGTTGCGCCAGAGCCAATTAACTTGTCCACCGCAGCGTTATAAGTATCGATAGTTTTACTGGGATCATACTTTGGACGGATCACATCATTAGCGCCGGCATGAAAGGAGATTATGGTGCTTGATCCATTTACCAGACCTAGGGCAATAGGAACCTGTTCTTCATAAACCTGTCCAACTAATTTTCCGCGGATTGCCAGATTTGCATAAGTGAAGTTTTCAAAATTCTGGGCCATGACATCTGCGACTCGATCTGCCCAACCGCGATATCTGCCATTGATAACTTCATCCTGCATGCCCTCGGTCATCGAGTCCCCTAGGGCAATAAATCTGTTATAACTCATTCCGTTTCCGATCAATCGCATACAAGGCAATTGACATCGCAACACTGGCGTTAAGTGACTCAACTGCGCTACTCATTGGGATAGAGATTAACAAATCACACTTCTCCCGCACCAGCCTTGAAAGGCCTTTTCCTTCGCTACCTACAATCACATAAAGTGGTTGATCTGCGATTTCGATCTCTGAAACATTGGTATCTGCATCCCCATCCAGACCTACGATGAAGCAGCCATAAGCCTTTGCATCATCAATCGAACGGGAAAGGTTGGTGATTTGAGCAATTGGTAAGCGGGCTGCAGCTCCAGCGGATGTCTTCCAGGCTGCGGCGGTCAATGAGGCGTTGCGGCGCTCTGGAATTAATAAACCATCAGCGCTAAAGGCTGCCGCACTTCGGGCAATCGCACCGATATTTCTTGGGTCAGTCACGCCATCAACAGCTACAAACAATGCCGGCTCTTTTGCACGAGCAAAAATCTCTTTTTGTGAGGAGTACTGGAATGGCTTTACGACCAGTGCCACACCTTGGTGGTTTGCGATGCCGGTCATGTTTTCAATTTGGCGTCGCTCTACCTCTTTGATGCCAATACCCATTT
>CAZIAI010000055.1:0-4406 GCA_964536895.1 uncultured Clavibacter sp. | reverse complement strand
TCAATAACTCGCAACAGGTAGATTTCGGACTTATGCCGACCCCTATTTGGATGAGCCCCGAGACCACCTCTGTAAATCGCCTGCCGATGTTGAACATCGCCCACTTGATGTCTCTCTCCCTTGATGGACGCTGGGATTTCCAGTTGCTCTCCAGTCCAGATCAAGAAATCGGTCGTCGCGATCACTGGGATTCAATTGATGTCCCCGGACTTTGGACCATGGTTAATGGTCAACAACCATTCGGAGATAAACCGATTTACACAAATGTCCAAATGCCATTTGAACAACTACCTCCAACTGTGCCCCAGGAGAATCCCACAGGCGTATATCAGCGCGAGTTTTCCCTACCCTCCTCATGGAAAAACAAGAGAGTTGTTCTTTCAATTGGTGGCTTTGAATCTGTCGCGATTCTTTCAATCAATGGCAAAGAGGTTGGAGTAGCGAAGGATTCACGACTTGCCTCCGAGTTTGACATTACCGATTTTCTAAATGGTGGATCTAATCGAGTTCAAATAAAGGTAATCAAATGGTCTGATGCAACGTTTATTGAAGATCAAGATCAATGGTGGCATGGTGGTATCACCAGATCGGTCAAGTTGTTTGCAACTGAAGATGTTTTCATTGAACGGCTATATGCCACTCCAGGCCTGGAGAAAAACAACAAAGTTGGAACACTTAAGGTTCGAGCGCACATCAACTCAATCAATGAAGCAGATATCTCCAACTACCGTCTTCGAGTAAAGGTTCAAGGGATAAAAAATGCTGAGGCGACAGCAACTGTCATCAATCGCAAAGCCCCACAATGGACAGAAAAATCTGCGGCGGAACAACAAGCCGGCAGCGATTACTTTCTGGGAACTTTTTGGGATGGCAATATTCCCAAAGCCAATTACGAAGCCTTTCTAGCTACCGAGCCGGTTATTCCTGGTCCACTTGAGTTTGAAGTAAAGGTTCCCGGCATCTCTGCTTGGTCAGCCGAATCCCCCACTTTGTACGACGTGGAGTATGAATTGATTGATCCAAATGGCCAGGTCATTGAGGTCACCAGCCAGAAAATCGGCTTTAGACGGGTAGAAGTGGTTGGAAATCAACTACTTGTTAATGGCCAACCGGTAATCATCTACGGCATCAACCGCCATGATTTCAATAAACAGACCGGGCGCGTACTTACTCGAGAATTGATGCGCCAAGATCTTCTCGCGTTAAAGCGCTGGAACTTCAACGCGGTTCGCACCTCTCACTACCCAAATGACCCAGCATTTCTAGATCTATGCGATGAGTTAGGTTTCTATGTAGTTGGGGAAGCAAACATTGAGTCTCACGCTTTCCAGAACACGCTTTGCAATGACCAAAAGTATCTAAATGCTTGGGTTGATCGAGTGGCCCGTATGGTGCAACGCGATATTCATCATGCTTCAGTTATTTTGTGGTCACTAGGAAATGAATCAGGGGCCGGATTAAATCACCGCGCAGCAGCTAGCTACGCCCGTTTCTTTGATCCATCAAGACCGTTGCATTATGAAGGTGCAATTAGAGGCAACTGGACCCACAACCATGATCTAACTGATGTGGTTTGTCCGATGTATCCAGATATCTCAGCAATCATCTCCTACGCAAAATCAAAAAAGGCAACTAGGCCTTTGATTATGTGTGAGTACTCCCATGCAATGGGAAATAGCAATGGAACTATCGCTGAGTATTGGGAGGCTATTCATACCCTTCCTGGATTACAGGGTGGATTTATCTGGGAGATGTGGGATCACGGGCTAGATCAAACCCTGAGCGATGGCACAGTTCGCTCCGCTTACGGCGGCGATTATGGCGAAACCAAACATGATGGCAACTTTGTTTGCGATGGAATGTTCTTTCCAGATCGCTCACCAAAGCCAGCCTTACAAGAGGTTAAGCACATCGCCTCTCCAGTAACAATTACCGCTAAAAACTTGAAGAGTGGCCGATTTGAGATCTTCAATAAGAACTTCTTTGTCGATCTGCGGGACACAAAGTTGCGCTATGAAGTAACTGTTAATGGCAAAGTAGTTCAAAGTGGAGATGTAAAACTGCCCGCGGTAAAGCCCAGAAATAAGGCGGTTTTTGCCCTTCCAGCGGCCGCTCTAAAGGCTGACCAAACACCAGGCGATAGGTTTGTGAACTTCTCACTTGTTTTGGCCGCCAGCACGCCATGGGCACACATCGGACATGAAGTTGCCTGGTATCAGATTGCGCTACCAGCAAAGCCATTACCAAAACCTAAATTAGCTAAGCAGCCCCAAGAGTTTGTAAATGCTGAAGGTGCAATCATCCTGCCCTTTGGTGAAGTAGCCCCTAGATTGAATCTTTGGCGAGCGCCAACCGATAATGACGCAATCGGTCACATCGCTGATAAATGGGAGCAATGGGGATTGCGTGACTTACATAGATCATCTTCAAAGGTCACCAAAAAAGGTGCGGTAACAAAGATTCTTCATATCTGGAAGACAAGCACTGGAATTGCAATCAAGCATAATCAAACCGTTGAATCAGTTGATGGTGGATTGCGAATCACCGATGAAGTGGTTTTACCAAAGCCGCTAAATGATGTGGCCCGTGTTGGTATCAACTTCGAATTAAATGGGGGACTAAATCAGCTGACTTACTTTGGAACCGGGCCATTTGAGACCATGCCAGATCGCAGCATCGGCAAAGTTCATCGCTGGAGCTCCACTGTGAATGAGCAATATGTGCCTTATGTGAAACCACAGGAGAACGGTGGTCACATGGGCGTTCGTTGGTTTACATTAACTAATCACACCAATCATGGTTTATACATTCAGTTGGATAAACCAAGAATGGTCACTGTCACGCCAATGCGCTCTGTAGATTTAGCAGCCGCATCACACAATGTCTTTGTTAAGCCATGTGGTAACACCGTTGTCAGCATCGATGCGGTGCAGCGTGGAGTAGGAACCGCTTCCTGCGGTCCAGATACTTTGCCGAAATACCAGGTAAAACCTGGACTACATAAGTGGAGCTGGACGGTAATAACCTTCTAGTTAGAGCCCTTAATTCCAGTGAATTGGCGCTGGATATTTAGCGGTTCTGCCATCTCCGGAGGAACGTCGCCGTGCGCGACGCACCATCCAAGGCACTGCATATGCCCCAAACCAGTGCAGATTTACCTGCGCTTTTTGCGCTGGAGTTAACGGAACCTTTGGTGGCAATGGTGTGCGCCAATCAGCGTCATGAGGCAGATTGAGTCTTGCCAAAACGGCTTGCGCAACTCGGCGATGACCTTCACTGTTGAGATGCAATCTATCTTCATGAATAAACCGGGAGTCTTTCCAAAACTCATCTTGATTTGGATCAAATAAAACCGCACCTACAGATCTGGCTTTCTGTCTGACATTCTCATTGAAGATTGCAAAGCGTTCCGCCCAAATTTGTGCGGTCTTGTTTTTCTTATCTGACTCCTCCATTACGCAGAACAGCAGCACAGTTGCTCCAGAGCCAATCAATTTGTCCACCGCAGCGTTATAAGTATCAATAGTTTTGCTGGGATCATACTTTGGACGAATCACATCGTTAGCACCAGCATGAAAAGAGATTATTGTGCTGGGACCATTTACTAGACCAAGCGCAATCGGCACTTGCTCTTCGTAGACCTGTCCAACTAACTTACCGCGGATTGCCAAATTTGCATAAGTGAAGTTTTCATAATTCTGGGCCATGACATCAGCGACTCGATCTGCCCATCCGCGATATCTGCCATTAATGACTTCATCCTGCATGCCCTCGGTCATCGAGTCCCCTAGGGCAATAAATCTGTTATAGCTCATTCCGTTTCCGATCAATCGCATACAAGGCAATTGACATCGCGACACTGGCGTTTAGTGACTCAACTGCGCTACTCATTGGGATAGAGATTAACAAATCACATTTCTCCCG
Organism: uncultured Clavibacter sp.; assembly: GCA_964536895.1. Taxonomy (GTDB): domain Bacteria; phylum Actinomycetota; class Actinomycetes; order Nanopelagicales; family Nanopelagicaceae; genus MAG-120802. The sequence goes on along the minus strand of CAZIAI010000055.1, from coordinate 482 downwards.
CACCAGCCTTGAGAGGCCTTTTCCTTCGCTACCTACAATCACATAAAGCGGTTGATCGGCAATTTCCATCTCGGACACATTGGTATCGGCATCCCCGTCAAGACCTACGATGAAGCAGCCATATGCCTTTGCATCATCAATCGAACGGGAGAGGTTGGTGATTTGAGCAATTGGTAAGCGGGCTGCAGCTCCAGCTGAAGTCTTCCAGGCTGCGGCGGTCAATGAAGCATTGCGTCGCTCCGGAATCAACAATCCATCAGCGCTGAAGGCGGCTGCACTTCGGGCAATCGCTCCGATATTTCTTGGATCAGTCACACCATCAACCGCGACAAAAAGTGCTGGCTCTTTAGCGCGAGCAAAAATCTCTTTTTGTGAGGAGTACTGGAATGGCTTTACGACCAGTGCAACACCTTGGTGGTTTGCAATTCCGGTCATGTTTTCAATTTGGCGTCGCTCTACCTCTTTGATGCCAATACCCATTT
>CAZIAI010000054.1:0-4530 GCA_964536895.1 uncultured Clavibacter sp. | reverse complement strand
TTTGGATGGCGTTAAGTAAGTTTTCAACTACGGCATGTGATTGGGCGACAACGCCGATCTTCCAATTGTTTTGTAAAACTAGATTGGCGATTACGTGTGAGCCAACATAAGTCTTACCGGTGCCAGGAGGTCCTTGGACTGCGATGTAGCTGTTGTCGCTGTCGAGTAGGGCGTTTGTGATGTCATCTTCTGGTTTATCTGATTTTGGAAGCTGATTTGATTTTTGGCGGGGTGGTTTTCTTAAGAGAATGTCAGACCATGCCGCGTTTGGAAATGGGTTGGTCTTGGAATTAAAGCTGGTGATTACTTGTGGAGCGAGAAGATTTCTAATTACATCTGAGATGGAATTGGCGTTAACGGGAGCTTCCGGTAGGACCGCAATTGGTGCTGAGGGTCTTTCAGTGGCATCTGGTTTGCAGGTTTCATTAATGATTATGTAGTTCTCGTGTACCTCTTTGATTTCGGCGGTTCTGATGCCACGGAAGTTGTTGGATAGTTCAATCATGCCTTCAGTGAATTGTTCATAAAGCAGATGTGGCTTGTCCCCCACATCAAATATCAGACGAAGATCTCCGTTTTGAGTTGATTCATAGGTTGTGGTGCGATGCAGAACCCGTTGGCGATCGGTTTTGTTCCACTCAGTTGTGGTGACTTTTTCCGGAAGAAGGACATCTTCAAAACCTTCTAGTTCATCAAGATCCTTGGTGGCTTTATCGAAGATATTCCACCAGGTCGGCTTGTCCTCGCGCTTGTGATAGGAAATGGAGGCGGCTAAAAAGGCTGCTCCGCTTTGGTTTTGATCCCGTTTGTCGGCATCCTCGCTATAGAACTCTTGGAGTTGAACCTCTTCGGGGGTTCTTTCATCAATCTCTTCTATTTCTGTTGCGATGACTGGTTGAAGTTCGATGCCGTTTTCATGGGCGCGATCGCGTAGCCATTGGTCTAGGGCTTGAAGAGAGCGGCAATCAACCTCGTTGTATTTGCGGATCTCCTGCATCTTGGTTTCAAATTCAGCGTGATCTCCATTTGAGAGTGCAAGGGTGGCCATGTTGAAGGCGTAGACGCTTTCCATGGCGGTAGCGACTTCATCTTGGCGGTGATTTGGATAAAAGGCTTCTTCAATTGCTTTGATAGAAAGTGAATCAGATGAAAAGCGAAGTGTGGAGCGAACTACATTTAGTAGATCAACAAATACGCCTTCGCGCTTTAGGGTGTCGACCTCTCTTTCGTAGACACCATAGCGTTGCGCAAGTCTGAGGATGGTGGCGGATTCATAAGAGGCGTAGTGATAGACATGCATGTCTGGGAATTGTTTGCGACGCTCTAGGACAAGTGCGATGAAATCAATGAATGCTTTTCGCTCGAGGGTTTTGGTGGCAGCTTCTATAGTTTTGAATTGGAAGTCGTTGTTTTCCTTATATAGATAACCAAACATGTATTCCAGGCCTTCAGTGCCGGAATATGGATCTCCTTCCATATCAAACCAAATATCACCTTGAGATGAGGCGGGAATGGTGGCAAGAAGTGATGGATCCTTTACTTCGAAGAGTAGTTTTTGTTCTTGCTCTCCCCTGATTTGTAGAGCAGCTTGTTTTCTAAGCTTGTTAAAGGTTTCCTTCGAGATCTCGCCTTTTACCTTTTCGTAATCGGCTTCATCGGCGGCGGCCATTGATTCAATCGTGGCAAAGCCATTGTCTATTAATGCTTTTCGGGTAGTGGAGCGAACCCCATAGATCAGGGATAGATCGCGGTCTTTAACCCGTCCGGTATCGCAGTTTTCTTGCCAACGGCATCGCGCACAGGCTTCTTTGCGTGAGCCCCATATTGGGGTGGGTAGGGATTTGAAGTTATTGATTCTGGTGCGGGCACGGTTTTCAAACTCTTCGGCGAGATCAATTAAGTCTGAGGTAGCAGCAGACCACTCATTATCGCCAGCTAACCAGAGATGAACCTTTGGTGGCATCGCCATTCCAAGTTTGACCATGGTTAAGGCGTAGGAGGCAACTTGAAGAACAGCGGCGCGCTTTGCGACTTTGGCGGATTTGGCATCTATTGGTTCGTAGATAAATCTGCCTTGGTCATCTTTTCGGGGATTACCTTTTTCATCTTTGAGCAGAACTAGAAAATCTGCGTAACCAAGAAACTCTCCGGTAAAGAGGGTTGCTTGATGGATTACTTCTATTCCTTTAGCGACGGCATCCTTGGTTTCTTGAAGAGCTTGATTGATTGAATCAATAGAAAGAGTTGGTTCGCCGATTGATACCAGAGTTCCCTGTTCCCGATATTTGTCGACCAGTCTTTGTTCATGGGCCCGGCCGCGATCAATCAACAGCTGCATATCCCGAGAGTTTTCTTCATCAGGTTTCTCAATCAACCCAGTAGATGCGCTCCAATCAAGACTGAGGCGGTGATTGCACTCGAGCTCGGCTATCAGGTCTCGTGGCGAAAGAATCCAACGGCCATCGAGATTACGCATGGGCAGATTATTGCTTGGATAGCTGGATTTGTAAGGGGGCTACGCCGGACAGAAATATTGCGAGGCTGGTGGTTTGATAGTTACTCTAAGTTTGTTTCCAGGTTACCTACAAGGCGAGGTTCAAAGTGTCTGATTTTCTGAATGAAGCAAATGCAATTCAAGGTGATTTAGCAACACTTCGCCATCAAATTCATCAAGAGCCGGAAATTGGATTGGATCTGCCTAAGACACAGGCGAAGATTTTGGCAGCACTAGATGGATTAGGTCTTGAGGTAACAACAGGTAAGTCGCTTAGTTCAGTAACCGCTGTGTTGCGCGGAAACAAATCAGATAAGACGGTGTTGTTGCGGGCGGATATGGATGGATTGCCGGTAACTGAATTGGCGGATATTCCTTTCAAGAGTCGGATTGATGGAGCGATGCATGCTTGCGGTCATGACCTGCATGTTGCGATGTTGGTGGGTGCGGCAAAGCTATTGGTTAAGAACAAATCAAAATTAAATGGTGATGTTGTCTTTATGTTTCAGCCAGGCGAAGAAGGTTTTGATGGCGCTGGGCACATGATTAAGGAAGGTGTTTTGACCGCGAGCGGCAAGAAAGCTGATGCGACTTACGGCATTCACGTTATGTCATCAGCTATTCCAACCGGGATGTTTACAACTAAGCCAGGCACCATGATGGCTTCTAGCGATGAGTTGCATGTGACTGTTGTTGGTATGGGTGGGCATGGTTCACAGCCACACACCGCGAAGGATCCAATTCCAGTTGCTGCGGAGATGGTTAGCGCGTTGCAGCTTTTGATTACTCGTGCCTTTAGCGCATTTGATCCGGTGGTGATCACTGTTGGTCAATTCCATGCTGGAACAAAAGCCAACATCATTCCTGATACCGCAGAGTTCCAAGCCACGATTCGCACCTTCTCCCCCGAGAGCAGAGGCCGGATCCAAACCGAAGCGGTTCGTTTGTGTAAATCAATTGCAGAGGGCTATGGATTGAAGGCTGAAGTAAAGGTGGTTGAGCAATATCCCGTCACCGTTAACAATGATTCTCATGCCCAGTTTGTTGGCAAAGTAGCAACTGAAGTGTTTGGCAATGGCAGCTACCTTGATATGCCGCATCCGATTGCCGGTGCCGAGGATTATTCACGTGTGTTGGAAGCGGTTCCAGGGTCTTATGTTTTCCTTGGTGCTTCAGTTGATAAGGATTACGAAAAGTCAGAGGTCAATCACTCACCTCGAGCGATGTTTGATGACTCTGTTTTGTATCGTGGAACGGCGCTGCTTAGTGAGCTAGCGGTGCGTTCACTCAATGAAATGGTGTAACTAAAACATCGTGCGCAGATTTGTAGTTCCACTAATTGCGGTGCTTGTGGCATCGCTCTTGCCACACCAGGCAAATGCCAGGGATTTGGCGATTTGGGACAAGTTGAAGGGAAAAAATCCGCGGGGTTATGTATTGCTGATGCGTCATGCCTTAGCTCCTGGTGTGGGTGATCCGGAGAACTTCAGGTTGGGTGATTGTTCAACTCAGCGAAATCTTTCGGAAGAAGGACGACAGGATGCGCGCGAGATTGGCGAGTGGTTAAAGCGCAGGGATGTTCCAATCTTTAGAGTGGAATCAAGCAGATGGTGTCGGGCGCGGGAAACAGCGGAGTTACTAGGAATTGGTGCGGTAAGAGCGAACAAGAATTTGGATTCGTTGTTTGAAGATGCCGATCCGATTGGTGATCCACAGACTGCAAAGACTAGAAAGCAGATTATTGATCATCGCCAGAAACGAGGACTACTTGTAATGGTGGGACATTTTGTGAATGTCTCGGCGTTAACCGGTGTGGGTTTGGAGTCTGGTGAAGGGGTTTTGGTGCGAGCTAATGCAAAGGGCGAGATAAAGGTTGTGGGATTCTCGCCGGCTCCGTAGTTGTTACGAAATAGTTTTTCTGATTGCCTTGACTACTGACCAAGCCCAATAAAAAAGTCCAAATTGAAGTGGTAGTCGAGCATAGGCAAATAATGGATCGGGCATAGGGCGCGAGCTCCAGTCGATGGCCATCTTTA
>CAZIAI010000053.1:0-4732 GCA_964536895.1 uncultured Clavibacter sp. | reverse complement strand
GTAGGCATCAAGCATGGCTTTCTTGGCTGCCATTGACGAATCTGGGAAAAAACTCTGAATATTCTTAAAGGCGGTGACAAGTCTCTCTGGGTTTAGTGGACGGTGTGTCGGTCCGTGGGTCGGATAGTCTGAGTACCCAATGAGCATCACTGGGAGATTTTGCTCGTCAATGTCGATTTTGACTTGCTCGAATGGCCGCTCTAGGACGAAAGGAGTGATTGAATAAACCACTGGTCGCAGTCCTTCGATGGCGAGGCCGGCACTGAAACTCGTTATTGCCTGCTCGCAGAGGCCCAGATTGTGAAATCTATTAGGAAAGAGATTTTTAAATTCGGTCATCTCTTGCTCAACATCACCTGTAATAAGGTGCAGTTTAGGATCTTTCAGTGCCAGTTGAACAATCGTCTCTCCAAAGACGGCTCTCATGCCAACTCCTCATGTGCTTTGGCTTCAAGTTCATCGGATAGCCATTTCGAATGCCAATTGGGGTCGTCTTCCATAAAGGAAACGCCCTTACCTTTCACAGTATTCGCAATTACAAGAAGAGGTTTATCCCTTGGTTCAGAAACTGCGAGGGGTAATTCGTGAGCATGACCATCAATTTCCTTAACCATCCAGCCAGCAACTTCAGCAGCAGCTTTCAAGGTCGGAGTCACAGGCAGGATGTCGGCAGTTCGTCCAGAACCCTGTATGCCATTGTTGTCTACAATTGCGACGAGATTGCTTAGGCTCAACCTTGGGGCCAGGAGAATAGACTCCCAGGTTGTGCCCTCCTGGCACTCGCCATCGCCTAAAAGTACGTAGCAGTTCCCGCCAGATTGCTTAACCTTCATTCCGAATGCAATTCCCATGCCGGTCGGCAGGCCGTGCCCCATTGATCCGGTTGTGCAATGAATTCCATTTACTGGGTCGCGGTGTGGGTGGCCCTCCAGAACTGGATCGTATCCGAGATCTCTTAAAATGGCGTAATAAACCCAGCACCCATGGCCCTTGCTCAGGATGAATTTATCTTTCGAACTCATCACTTCGTAATACAAATCGACAAGAATCTCTGCCGCACTAAAACTTCCTCCGAAGTGATATCCGCCATTGGCTTTGGAAAGCCTTATTGCCTCGGACCTGAATCTGTTTGCTTGTGTAGACAATTCTTCTAGGCTCCCACTGTGCTAATCAGAATTCTACCAGCATCTCCAGATTTCAGTACTTCCACGGCCTCATTAATCTCGGAAAGCGGGAAAACGTGTGTTACAAGGGTTTCCCAAAAACTTTGCTTCGAGCGAAGGTATTGCTCCAGACGAGGAATGTCAAGATCAGGATTACTAGAACCACCTTGCGTGACAACAATTTTCATGCCATTACCAGCAAACAACCTCGAACTAGGCAAAGAATATGAGCGAGAGTTATTTACCAACAAAGCAAGTTGGCCACCTGGATTCAGTTTGGCGGTAGCCTTTTCAACGAGCGACTCTACTCCAGTGGTATCTACTATTAAATCCACATTTTCTGTTAGTGATTCGACTAACTCCGTAGCTCCTGCATTGATGGCTAAAGTGCGCTTGCTTGGATTTATGTCAACTCCAACAATCAAGCCAGCACCACGGGCCCTAAGCGCTGCGATAACAGATAGCCCCAGTCCACCACAGCCCAAGACGGCAGCCCTGACGCCAAAAGGAACCTCAAGCTGATTCTGAACTAAACCAAATGAGGTCGTTAGAGCACAACCCAGAAGAGCTCCGAGTGCTGGAGGGGTGTCCGCCGGTATTTTGGTCAGTCGATTTTCTGAGATGATTGCCGCTGAGGCAAGAGTGGTAACGGGCCCTGCCCCGACTGCTCCAAGAGAATTCGAATGGTATTTCGGTGCAGCACCGCTAAGTCCCGAACCCTGACGCCAATGCAGAGTTACCACGTCACCTGGTTTGACTTTCTCAACTCCTGAACCAACTTCCTTTACAAGCCCAAAACCCTCGTGACCCATCAAGTGCGGAATGAATTTTGAGTTTCCCTTTTCGCCTCGGATTTCTTGAAGCTGGGCACCGCAGAGCCCACTAATTTCAATGTCTACGAGTACTTGCCCAAACCCTGGTTTCGGAACATCTAAATCAACTACTTCTAGTGGTCTGTTAACTGCACTAAGGACTGCGGCCTTCATAACGGTATGTTCCTGATTTCAATCGATGGTACCGAAAAAGAATCTTGGAAGGCCAGACTAACTACGGTCTCTGCTACGGCTTCAGGTTTCATTAGTGTTTCCCAATTTTTCCTGTTCTTAGTCATACGAGTTTGCATTGCCCCAGGAAACACCTCAATAATCTCGATGCCATGCGTGAGAACCGCCAATCGGACTGAATTGGTAAAATGCGATAAAGCTTTTTTCATGGCACCGTAGATAGCTTCGTTGGGGTTTGGACTTAACGCGGCGATTGAGTTAATAACTATGAGTTTTCCTCGGGTTCTTCCCATCCATGCACTCACGACTGTATCTATCACAGAAATTCCAGAAAGAAGATTGTTTTTGTAGGCGGACTCCACTTCGCCAAAATCTAAATTTGGTGAACTTTCATCCGTATAGCTACCGACCGAAAAGAAGACTCTATCAACTTCCTCTGTTGCAATAAGTTTCTGGAGATTTTCCCGAAACTGGTCCGTAGAAGTGTCGCCAACTAAGTCGTAATGTTCGTTAGGTAAGCGGGAATGGGCAAAAACCTCTTTACCTTGATCTCTCAAAGTAAGAAGGATTTGCTGGCCCAAACCAGAAGTGGAACCAAGAACTAAAGACTTAGCGCTCATGGAAGTGAAGTGTAGCGAACGTCCGGGTAGTTGTGAATTTTCTGAATAGTCTGCCTAGGGTGCACCGCGAGTTTTGAAGAAAGGAGACATTCAATGTCTAGACTGGGATTTCTTTCTCTAACAGCTGCTGCTAAAGCAACTCCCCCGCTGTGAAGACCAACAAATCCACGACAACTGCCTAACGCATCAACGAAGTGAAAGATCGAATCGGTCTCGAAAACTTTAATGAATGGAAATTCTGACTCTGGAGAAAAATACCCCTGTAGCGAATTGGGACTAAAGCTGGTTCGATTGTGTCGAACAAACAAGATGTTTCTTGCGCCGTGCAAATCAATCAATTCAGAAAGCTTTGCACCAAGATGCTCTGGTGACAACCGAAACGGTCCTCTTGAAAGAGTTATTGCCGACATGTCAACTAAGAAACAATTGGCAAGTTTGGGAATTTTATTCCCTTGGTAGTAGATCTTTGGCCTAAAATTCTGAGGTGGTAGGCCATGAGATATCTCTATATTTTCTATGAATGTGCGATCAAGATTCCAAACATACGGAACCGTGCTACCCGCGTTCGGTTTTTGGCTGCTAAACCCCTTTATGAATGGGTTCTGCCACCAAACTAATTGAGCAATCTCAGTGTTTCTTGGTTGATAGAAGTTGCTCAAAAAAGTTTCCTTGCCTAAGACCTCTAAAAACACTTCAGGAAGCGTTGAGTAAGCCAAGGCATCGCCAAGGCCACCATATTCGTCTGAAATAATAATCTGACTTTTTCGAATTTTTTTCTCCTATCCAAGATGAAGAGAGTTTTCTAGATTGAAGGGATTAGAAAAAATTAGCTCTCGGTCTGGCAATAATTGCAGTGGCAAACCCTCTTCTACGCTAGATTTAGGCGAGGTAAGCCCGAGTTTACAAATAAGTAATCGCCGGCGATTTCGCCATGAGGGATTGACGTAGATAACACCATTCCTTGTCCGGCCAGGAACTCTATCGTTTCCGACATTAAGCTCTGGCCTATGTAGAGTTCTTCACTCTCCAATTCAGTTTGAATAACAGCCAGCTTGGTAAAAACTTCTCCTGGTAAGGATTTGAGCGCCAAAAGTTCAGCGCCTTGAAGGTCCATCCAAATTGCATCGACCTTAGTAATCCCCTTGGATGCTAGGAATGTGTCGAGACGTGTGCAGGGCACTCTAATGAGATTTTGCACGTAGCGCTCGCCCCCCCCCTTATTTTTCGCATCGTTTCGAGCCAGGTACAGGCTCGACGCTCCCAAGTTTCCGTCGTTCCAGGGTGTGATTGTCTCGTCGGGGTTGATTGCATAAAAGTCGCACTCGCCATCAAAGCTGTTCACGGCGACGGGCACGACTGAAATTTGAGAGTGTGGCGCCACATTTTCAATTAATTCTGGCAGGGCGTGCGGGTTAGCTTCGAAGCAATAGATTCTTGCCTTAGGAAATCTCTCAGCAAACTTAATGGCTTCTAATCCGTGCCGAGATCCGACATCAAGAATTATCAATTCAGCTTCTGTAGTAAAAAAGTTTTCAATGATATCCAGAAACGGAGTGACATCTTGAGCAGAAAGCCCATAGCGAGTGTTCCAGCCCATGCGTCGCCTAAAGCTCCAGATAAGAGGATTAAACTTCCTGAGGGTGAAGCGCCAAATAGTCCTCAACATCAAGATCATGGCAGGGAAACCAAAGTAACAAAATTCAACAAGAAAATCCTCAATTTCAAGTCACAACGACTTGTGACAATTAGTTGTGTCTCAGAATCCAAAATCTAGCATCACTCTAGGAAGAGTGAAAATTGAACCCTCTGGTGACCCACCCTAGCGAACCGTTATGCAAGAGTGAATTCAATTCTTAGGACTTGCCTTTTCCCTAATTTTCATCTATGGAGAATGGATCAGCCACTGACAAGCTCAGTTCCTGGGAACCCAGGTCTGAGTCCTCAA
>CAZIAI010000052.1:2848-4839 GCA_964536895.1 uncultured Clavibacter sp. | reverse complement strand
TTGATTTCAACCGTTGGTGCGATTAACTCGTTTTGGGTTTCAGCAGGATTATTTGTTTCAGCCGCTCTTTCGATTGTTTTCTTGCGTGTTGGCAACCTTGGAAAAGATGCACGCGAGTTAGCTGAGCAAAATGGTGAAGTAACGGACAAAAGCCTTCGAATTGGTTTTCAAGTGCTTTGGGGTGACAAATTGCTTCGCACAATAACTTTTTCTGTCTTAATTCTGGCGGCCGTCTATTTGCCAACAGAAACAGTCGTACTTCCAACATACTTTGAAGAGCTGGGTAATCCGGCAGGACTCGGAATTGTTATCGCAGCACTTGCCGCAGGCTCTGCGATTGGATCATTTGGTTACGGATGGATCAGTAAGAGAATCTCTAGAAAAAATCTGGTCCGTATAACTTTGATTGGAACAGCGGTAAGCATTATTCCTATGGCATTTTTGCCACCTTTACCCGTTTTAGTCCTATCAGGTTTCGCCTTGGGATTATCGTGGGGGCCCTTCAATCCTCTTGTTTCTACTTTGATTCAGCAAAGAGTGCCTGCAGATCAACAGGGAAGAGTCTTTGGTGTACAAACCGCGGTCTTTTACGCCGCACCACCATTAGGAATGGTCTTGGCAGGTCTGGCAGTTGAGGGCATGGGTGTTGGCGCGACTTACTTGATACTGGCAGCAATTCTCGCAACCACAGCCTTACTGGCTTTACTTACTAAATCACTTCGCTCAGAGTTCTAGAGTGGCTTAAGCCATTTCATTAAGTGAGCGAACTGCCAATTCACTCAGCAGCGCTGCTCCTCGATAAAGAACTGAATCATCAAACATCGCCCGAGGTGAGTGATTGACTTCAGATTTAGTGAAATCTTTGTCAACTGATGCACCAAGGAATATGTATGAACCTGGGACCGCTTCTAACACTCGTGAATAATCCTCGGCTCCTGCAATAGGATGTGGCATATCCATATACCCGTCCGCGCCGAAGAGTTCAGCTGCAACTCTGCCCACAAACTGTGCATGTGCATCGTTGTTTACTGTGACGGGATACTGCTCGACAACCTTAACCTCGGCCTTAAGTCCGTAACCTTCTGCAATTGACTTACACAAACGAACCGCTTCGGTTTGAATACGAGCTCTGTTTTCTGGTGAGAAAGTTCGAATAGTTGCTTGGAACTCTGCAGTATCCGGAATGATGTTTGCTTTGGTGCCTGCGTGGAATTGACCGACGGTGATGACCACTGGATCAAATGCGTCAAAAGAACGGGTAATCATTAACTGCAGCGCGCTGATCATTTCAGCGGCAACTGGAATTGGGTCTTTAGCTGTATGAGGCTGAGAACCATGTCCACCCATACCAATGACAGTTACATGCAACTCATCACTTGAGGCCATCATGGTGCCGGGCTTGGTTGTAAAGACTCCGGTTGGAATTGAGGATGACATTACGTGAAGTCCATATGTTGTATCGGCCTTTCGCCCACTTGCAGTAAGGACGCCTTCCTTGATCATGTGCCCTGCACCATCGAAGCCTTCTTCACCTGGTTGGAACATAAAGACTACGTCGCCGTTAAGTTGTGACTTATTCTTAACCAGAAGTTTGGCTGAACCAATCAACATTGCAACATGCAGGTCATGACCGCACGCGTGCATGGCACCATCGATCTGACTCTTGTAAGGAAGATCAGCTAATTCAGTTACAGGAAGTGCATCCATATCTGCACGCAACAAAACGGTCTTTTCCGAATCACCTGCACGCAGGACAGCGGTTACTGAGCTAAGTGCTTTTCCTGTTGATACTTCAAGGCCCAAGCCTTCAAGGGCCGCAACGATCTTCGCCTGAGTCTTTGGTAAATCCAACCCAATCTCTGGCTCTTCATGGATATGTCGTCGTACGGCGGCTAATTCACTTTGAATCTCACTTGCTTCAGTTAGAAAATCAGCCACTTTGGATCCCCCATCGATTGAATTAGATGGCGATCATACTTAGCCCAGTTACC
>CAZIAI010000052.1:0-2748 GCA_964536895.1 uncultured Clavibacter sp. | reverse complement strand
ACTTTGGATCCCCCATCGATTGAATTAGATGGCGATCATACTTAGCCCAGTTACCATGTGTCTACGGTTTCATCGCAACCAGGCTTGCGCATAAAGTTAAGGCTTCAGTGTTCCTATTTTTAGCTTTTCTAACCACATCTCTGGCTCTTGCTGCCCCGAGTGCTCGCCTAGGAAATCTTCGCTCGCGTTTGTTCCGCACATCTCTTTGATGGCCGAACTTCCCGCAGGGTGTCGACTTACAAAACTTGTGACGTCATAGACACCATCGCCGACAATCGTCCAGCAATCCTCACTCGTGTTGTGCAGCTTTACCTCTTCCAATGAGATCTTCTCTGCATCAGTGCCTTCTTGAGCTTTTACAAATTGGTATCTATCTTTCCAAACACTCTCTGCTCCTGAATGTCCAACTACATAAGTCATGCCTATTGATCCAACGGCTAGAAGTGCCATTAAAACTCCCGAAATCAATGAAGCGATTCTTGTCTTCTTGTAGACGGTAAAAAATGAATACAGTACGAGAGAGACAAACAGGGCTATGGCTAGTAGAACTAGGTTGTTGCCCCATTCAGCATGCTCTTCTGGAAGCCCAACAGCGGCAGAGAGCGAGTCGCCAGATGACTTTGCAGCAAGTACGCCAACCGTTGTAACACCTAGAGCTACGATCAAAATCAAATGAGCTTTTCTAAAGAAATCTTTTTTGAAAATTCCTGCCAACAATGTGATTGAAAGCAATGGGAGTAGCACTACGACTCCGTGAACAATGAGTGGGTGTGCAGGAAGTTGACCAAGATCAGCCCAAGTTCCATACGGCAAAAAGTAAGTGATCCCAATTAAAAGGGTGGAAATCCCCGAAACTGTTAAGAACTTACGCATAGCTTGTCCCCCGAAATTGAATTGGCTTAACTCTAAACCCTCACTTCTACTTGTAACCCGATTTAGAGATCAGGAACTTTAATATTCACTGAGAATAGTGAGAAAGTCTCAGTTTTGGATCGGCTCAGCAACACAAAATTGTTAAAATTTCCCATCTTCAATTGGGAGGACTAAACGTGAGTGCAGTTAGAGAGAAGCTAACTGGAGGTACTAGAACATCTGTCGGGTCAGCTGATGAAGTAATCCAAAAACTACTGAAGAATTCGGCTGGACTACCAGCAATCTACGATCTATTTCTAGATGAAGATCCAGTGGTTGCAATGCGAGCAAGCTATGTAGCGATGAAAGTTGCAGAAGAAAAACCAGAATCTGTTGAGCCTTTCGCCAAACAATTGCTTAAGAATTTGGATCTCTACATTCAGCAAGAAGTTAGGTGGCATGTCCCACAGCTTCTAGCTCACTTGAAACTGACTTTGGCTCAAAAACGCAAAGCCTACGAGGTCCTAATGGAGTGGAGCGAAACTGATAAAAGCAAGATTGTCGGCTACTACTGTCTGCAAACAGCCGCTAACTTCGCCGAGTCTGATGACAAGTTGTTGCAAGACTTTATCCCTCGCCTAAAAAAACTCAATAAAACCGGAGCCAAGTCGATTCAAAACAGATGCAAGAAAATAGCCAAGCAGTTAGGCATTGTTCTTTAGGTTTGGATTTGGATACGAATTGGAGAAATAGCGAGTAAGTCGTCGCTGAATTAAAACTTTTGCAAATAAAGAAGAGTTGCCCTATAAGCCGGATTGGTCATCTCTTTCAAAGCCCTGCCTGGCAAGAATCAAACTGGGGCTGAAGTAAAATAATGAAATGCCACGAGAGCACTTTGATCTCAACGAAGCTGTACTTCGCTTACAAAAAAAGAAGCACGTCGATCCAGCGATAATCCTCGTTACCGATAATGAGACCAAGTCAATTGGCCCTATTGATCAACGCTGGGAGATCGGTTCAATCACAAAAGTCTTTACCGCTTTGCTCTTGGCACAACTTCAAAACATGGGCCAAATTTCCATTACAGAAACTGTCGCGTCATATCTTCCAAAGACACTGGACCTTCCAGAGAACTTTGAAAAGATCACATTCGAGAATCTAGCAACTCATCAGTCAGGTTTACCCCGGTTGCCCTCTGGCATGAAGCTATTTGGAAAAGGCGCGATGGTCGACCCATATTCAATATTTGACGAAGATCGAATTTTTCAGGCCATACAAGAAACCAAGCTGAAATCCATTCCTGGATCTGGTCGTCCTCGTTACTCAAACTACGGATTTGGACTTCTTGGTTTCACGCTAGAGAGAGTCACGGGTAAGCCTTATGAAGACTTGCTCATGCAAGAGATCGTTGCGCAAATTGGATTGAGTTCCGCAACATTTACCGATGAAGGATTACGGCAAGGTTACTCGCGAATGAAAGAGGTCGGCCCTTGGCATATGGGTCGATTTGCATCTATGGGTGGGCTGCGAATGAGCGCAGCAGATCTTTCAAAGTTTCTTATCGCCTCGCAAGACAAGGATCACTCTCTTGCGCCAGCCTTCACTGAAACATTCAAGATCAGGTATCAAGACAAGAGAATAACTATGGGTCTTGCATGGCATTACCTCAAAGATCAAAGAATTGTTGGCCATGGTGGCGGAACCTTAGGTGCCATGACAGAGGCATTCATCGATCTAGATAATGGTAATCACGTAGTGCTTTTCGGAGATGGAAATCGAGGAACAGCAAAAACTGCACTTGCTTTACTAAATCAATGAGTGGGGAGACGAAGAGTCGCCCCATAAGCCCTATTTATTAACGTCCTCAGCTTTTCATCGCGATCAAACCGCATTGAA
>CAZIAI010000051.1:0-4939 GCA_964536895.1 uncultured Clavibacter sp. | reverse complement strand
TAGTGGCTTGCACCTTGACAGTTATCGACTGTAAGCGGTGCAAGCCCTAAGCTCGCAGATGACAGTAGGAAGATAAATGACAGTGGCAACCAACAAACTTACTTTTTTGGTAGCAACCGAGACGGTTACCAAGGCCAATAAACCCATTACCTATTTTTGACCAATGTTTTCCAACAAGAAGCATTCTTCAAGCATAGACAGAGGCCGAGACAATAACTAATTGACCACTGTGGGTAACTTGAAACGAAACAATTCTTAGGGGAAACAGTAGAGAATTTAGAGTTATTCGCCCAGCTTGTGAAGTCTTTGGTGGTCAACCTCAACATCGCCAAGGCGGGGTTAACTTCCTTTTGGTGTGAAAGGTTTGAAAACGAGGCTATTTTGAACACAGGTTGATTAATAATTGTCCGACATTCTGACTAATATATTGAGTAGATACTTCATTATTTGGCTGGAATGACTACGGATCAGAAGGTTGGGGGTTCCAGTCCCTCCGAGCGCGCTGAAAAGGCGGGGTTTTCACGGCCCCGTCTTTTCTATTTACAGCTTTTTCTCTTCAGGCGCCGTTTGACTAACTCTTTCCCCGAGTAAGGCACTAACGTCGTAAAACGACCTCTCGCACCAAGTCCGATACTTCAGGTATCAGATGTCTAGCCGCACATCTCAATGAAATTTACGAAGTTATTCAGTTTTTCTGCCAAAGAGTCCCAAATTCCTTAGGCCCCATTACAAGCCAGTTGCTGCCTGATAGCCTTTCGCTAAGAAAAGCGTTCGTGGGGGCGAGATGTGTGTAGTTTGCGTCACAGTTGCCGCAACTGTAGTCGTGGCGAGCCAGGTAACTCCGATTGAAATTTTTTCCGAAACTACCGCAACTCAAAGAACTCTGACATCTTTTTCGGGATCTTCTTCGACGCTGTCCACGAAACAGAAGTCGGAAATTCGATCCTTGGTCGAGGGAAACCCAAAAGCTAATGCTGTTACTTGCAGCGGTCTTACCCTAAGGAATGCAAGCAAGGCTGCCACTGCAATCGCTAGGCAGAGATCTAAAGTCGCCTGTGATTATGCTAAGACTCTCAATCCACTGCTGAATGCAACAGTAGTAACTCGAAGCACCGCTGTTCGTTCAAACGCGGGAAGAGTAACCGTTCAACTTAGGGATTTGAACCAAGCTGCTCCTCCTAAAACCCCTGGTCCTGTTCAACCAACTCCAACAGAAGGTAGTAACTCGGCTGCCCTAGATTCAGAGATTTGCAAACTAAAAGAGAACAGTCGTGCCAGAAAGCTAGGAGACCCTACTCCAAACTTTGCTGGTCAAAGAGACATCATGGGTCGATATCCTTCAAACGCAACTGCATTTCCGTTTGCTCCTACCGCGTTGCCGGTGAAGGGCAAGATCAATGTCTCCATGGTTTTTGTCGATTGGGCGGATTCTCCTGGGACGAGGAGCGATTACGATTTTTACACTAATCAAGGGAAATTTTTAAGAGATTTCTATTGGATGGTATCCGAGAACAAACTCGACATAAAGATCACCTATTCAGAAAAATGGTTTCGAATGTCAGGCTCCTACAAGGATGTATCAACACGCTTTTCTGAGGAGTTGCAGTTAGGCGATGCCCCCAAAAAGAGACTCTTCTTTGATTCCGCCGTTGCTGCTTCCGATTCTGAAACAGATTTCTCCGCTACGGACGTAGTGCTATTTGCCATTCCGAGAGGAAAATCCGTCTTTCAAGGCGGACTTCACGTGTTTAACTTTATTCACAACACCCACCTCAGGACGGGCGAAGGAAACATCTATAACAGTGCCGTCGCTGGAGATTTTTTCCTTACAAACAACGGCCAGCCGCCGTGGGTTTTTTACGTGCATGAGATTGGGCACATGATTGGAATCCCTCATCAGGCGAACGAGGACGCCAACAAGCCGAATGTAGAGAAATTCATTGTTACCCCACTAGGCGGCTGGGATATCATGTCGATGCAAGGTGGAGCAACTAGGACGATTACATCCTGGTTGCGGTGGCTAGCCGGATGGCTTTCTGACGACCAGGTAATCTGCGTAACAAAAGACTCGCTCACAAATGCCACCTTCAGGCTTCATCCAATTAACGAGGTAAAAGGGAGAACCGAGTCCTTAGTTATCAAGTTGAACGAAACGAAAGCAATAGTTGTCGAGTCACGAAGACATGATGACTATTTCGACATCTCAACTGGCAATTCTAAAAATGGTGTCTTGATTTATACAGTCGATGCAACCAAGGGTTCTGCACAAGGCAACCAAGTCTTGCTTAGCCCAAGAGACATAAGAGAGTATCTGCGCGAAAAGAACACCTATCCTGATTGGAGGGAGCTTGACGCGATTTTATTTCAAGGTGATTCGGTTGAGTATGATGGCCTGAAAATCGAGGTTGTAACTGTTGGACCTGATGCTGATACGGTAAGAGTCACTAAGAACTAAATTAATCAATTTTAGTGCCTGAAAGAGGGTTCTGATAAATCATGTGTGTTGTGTGCGTAACGGTTGCAGGAACCTTCTTGGTTGCTAGTCAGATAACCCCAATTCAGGCACTCTCTGACTTCACTTCATCGCAGAAAACCCTAACTCCTTTCTCAGGTGCGTCCGCAACGCTGTCTACTAAGCAAAAATCTGAAATCAAAGTTCTAGTGGAAAGCAACCCAGATGCTGAAACTGTGACTTGCACGGGCATTGTCCAAAAGGGAGCAAGTCGAGCCTTGGTCTCAATTGCCAGAAACAGAGCCAAAGCCTCTTGTGACTACGCAAAGAGACTCAATTCTTTTCTAGATTCCACCATTGTTACCTCAACCGTAAGCAACAGAGCGGGTGCTGGCAGAGTAACTGTTTCAATTAGGACACCCAAGCCGAAGGACCTGAGTCAGCACCAAACCATAACTCAAGCGGCAGAACTTACAGATTTGGAAACCTGCAAAACTGAGGACCTAACGCCACGTTCAGGGGGATCCAACGGTTTTCCTCGCCCGGCAACAACGTTGACTGGGACAATTTCGGCCCGCATATTATACGTCCCAATTGTGTTTAGTGACTTACCATTCAATGACTCTGATTTGAACAGGATTACGCAAGCAGCAGATCGAGTAACGAAGTTTTACAAAGAAACTTCATACGGCAGAGTTTCATTAACATCGGAATTCTTACCAAAGAATCTGTGGGTCAATATGTCTAAGACAGCGGCTGACTATCGTCTACCTGAAAACATTCCGCAACACAATAAGACGTCAATGGTTGAGGATGTCTTTAGGCTGGTTGACCCGTCTGTGAACTTCAATCTCTACGACGGGGTTGTTATTACCACTGGCTACTCACAAAAAATGTATGGGGGCCAAGCCTTTACCGGAATGACCTTTAATACAAAAAATGGAATAGCCAAAGGTGTCAACCTAGAAATTGGCAGCGCATCGGGCAACTTCAGGGTGACTGCACATGAGCTGGGGCATTCTCTGTTCAGCCTTGAGGATCTTTACGTATTCCTCAATCCCACCAGACCAAGCGTTCCAGACCCACAACCTGCTGGAAACTGGGATCTGATGAGTAGTAATGCTGAAGAATTTTTTGGATGGAACAAACTACTTAACGGGTGGCTTGATGCAAACAATGTGCGTTGCTTGACTAACCAGCTTTCCTCAACACACTACATAGAGACCATCGACTCGCCCAGCGATAAAGCCAAATTGATTCTCATCAATCTCTCTCCTGGAGTTACTCTCGCGATCGAAGGGAGATTCGGAGGAATACTCGTTTATAAAATCGACTCTAGGATTCAACATGGCGATGGCCCAATCTCAGCGCAAAAGCAGTTGCTGACAAACTCTAACCAGTTAACTCTTGATGGCTGGACTATTCAGGTTAAGGACAGTGACCCCAAGGGTTTCCTTGTAGAAGTTTTGAGGAATTAGGAAAGCTCAGGAAATGTGAGTTGAGAGTCTCATTCACTACAGGGCACTAATTCGACCTAGATCGCAATAGATTTTACAAATGGACTTGTTGGCAGGAGGAATCGCTAATAAGGTGGCGTCAGACGTAAGTGTTATAGGGGATGAACATGTGTGTAGTTTGCGTGACTGTTGCTGGAACGGTTGTTGTCGCAAGTCAAATTACACCGATCGAAGTACTCTCTGACTTCACATCCACCCAAAGGACACTCAGCTCCTTTACCACCACAACTACCCTGCCAAACAAGCAGCGAGTTGAAGTTAGGGCGTTACTAGACAAAAGCCCGGACGCAAATGCGGTTGTTTGCACAGGCCTAACTCTGCGTGGCGCCACTAGATCTGTAATTGCCGCGGCAAGCAATCGCGCCAGAGCAGCGTGCAACTTTGCCAAAACATTGAGACCAAATCTAGTCGTAACGATTGCGAACAAGACAACCAGCATTCGATCAAACGCGGGGAGAGTCAATCTAGAAGTTAGAACTCCGCGACAGCAAGAATCAGCGCCTGGCCCCACAACTCCGCCGGGATTTGTGGAAACTGGAACACTCCAAGATCTAAGTGTTTGTCGAATCGCTGACGCCAGAATAAATAAGACCCAGCCCAATAACGTGGGATTCCCCTTGCGACGCGACTTGATCCCGAGTTCAGGCGTAGTTAACTTCATCGTCATTCCTGTTGATTTTTCCGATCAACCTGCTTCGGGTGATCCGGGCTCTTACCTGCTAGAGCAAACGGGGAAAATGCGTGAATGGTATGAATTTTTCTCAAAGAAGAAAATGAGCCTTGAATTTCAAATTGGTACAAGTTGGGTGAGGGCACCTAAGCCAGATTCTGCTTATCAGGTCCCAAAGAGTGTCCCTAACTCACAAGGTGTGGCGCTCGAGAATCAACGCATGTTGATGCAGGACATTATTAATGTCGCAGGTAATTCCTTCGACTACTCAAAAGCGCATGGCATCTTTTTGTACTTTCC
>CAZIAI010000050.1:0-5383 GCA_964536895.1 uncultured Clavibacter sp. | reverse complement strand
ACGCTCTGGCTCCCTCACTACATCGGTTATGCCGGTTCCCTCTTACTAACTCTCACCATCCTGCTCGCCGGTGCGGCTTGGTTGATGCGTCGAGATCGTGGGTCTAGCGACTCCCAGAACTTCACCACTCGAATCACCTCATTCTCATCGTTGCTTCGTCGAGTCATCTTCGAACGCTGGAGCCCTGTCGCGACAGGCGCAATGGTTGGGGTGGTTGGGACTATCGCTTATCTGCGAGTCGAGCCACTTGGAGTCACTCGCGAATTGAGCTCTCGAGCCCGCTCGATCATGGAGTCGAGTGGTGTCGGGCCGGAGTCTCTCAACGGCCTCGACCTA
Source organism: uncultured Clavibacter sp. (assembly GCA_964536895.1). Lineage (GTDB taxonomy): Bacteria > Actinomycetota > Actinomycetes > Nanopelagicales > Nanopelagicaceae > MAG-120802. The sequence continues at coordinate 5,047 of CAZIAI010000050.1, read as the reverse complement.
CTAGCAGGATGTATCTCCATCGCTACTGAGGCCATCACCAACAATGGTTGGCTTATTCTCGGTCTTGTCGTCGCATCCTTTGCCGCTTCTTTCGCCGGCGGACGCTTCAAGGTTGCAAGATTGACTCTACGGAACTCGACAACGGCGCTCTTGGGTGGTGTACTCCTAGGTTGGGGCTCCATGATTGCTCTAGGTTGCACGGTCGGTGTTCTGCTCTCAGGAACCCAAGCATTCGCGCTCTCGGGGTGGGTCTTCTTCGGTTTTGTCTTCTTAGGTTCCTACGTAGGCATCAAACTCAAGCTTCATCGCTGAGGATCCCGGATCATTCTTTGAAAGAGGCGATCAGGGCGCCTGGTACTCGGTTGAAGTTCGCCTCTTCGTATGAATCCCAGCTTCTCGTAGGCTGCTATCGCTTCGTCATTGTCTGAGAAGACACCGAGTCCTTGGACTTTCCACCTACGTTCCTCAGCATGTTCATCGAGATACGAAATCAACGCCCTCATCGCGCCTCGACCTCGATACTCGGGATTGACCCAGCAACCACCGATCCAACAGGTAGCACCGAAATCTCCCTCAAGGTTCTCAACCGATAGGACTGCGATATCAATGCCGTCAATCACTGCGACCAGGTGAACGAGTTTTTCAAACTTCTTGCGCCACTCCTCTTCGCTGAGCATCTCTTCTGTCTCGAGATTGCCGCCAAATGCATCAGGGCTCTCAGACAAGGAAGCGATGCGAAGTCGGCGAAGCCTCTCCCACTGGTCAGGAAGCAACTCTGCGAGAGTGACCTCTTCCATGGCTTGATTCTAGGGAGGGCTCCTTCTAACGCCAACGCTCGAGAGTGGGGATCTGCTTCTTGGCGAGAGTTCGCATCAGGAGATTCGAGCCCTGATCCTTGAGTGCCTTGTCGACGATTCTCACCATCTCATCGATGGTGCAATCAGGGTCAATGAACACCCCATGCGCATAACAGAGTGAGCACCACTTCTCGCTCTTGCTCCCGTCGACTTCGGTGCCCCTGCAGTCCCCTGCTTTCTTGGTATTGAGGGGCATGCCACAACTCTGGCACTGCCGCATCTCTCCCCCTCTCTCGCTTGAAGGACCCTAATCGGCTCCTTGCTTCAAACAATTGTCGAACTAGAACTTCTCCTATCGGACTGACTCTTCTCACAAGGACTTCACACACCATCATCAGATCACCCTCGTCGTTGCACTTGGATAGTAAAAGCGATCACAGAATGTGAAAGTTCTTTGGCAAAGACCTACATTTGGACCGTGCGTAGGAGAAACTTCTTGTTGATTACCCTTGCTTTGCTTCTTTCGTTTCTCGCGCAATCTGCCTCGGCAAGCGATCTGCGGATATGGGACCAGTTACAGGGAACCTCCCCTAAGGGTTATGTTCTCCTTTTGCGTCATGCCTACGCACCAGGAGTAGGGGACCCGGAGAACTTCCGACTCAACGACTGTTCGACACAAAGGATTCTCTCGGATCTAGGCCGCCAAGATGCAAGAGATGTCGGTGAATGGTTGAAGCGAAGGCAGATTGACATCCTTCGGGTCGAGTCAAGCCGTTGGTGCCGGGCTAAGGAGACTGCCGAGTTGCTCGGCCTGGGGCGAGTCAAACTCAACAAGAATCTTGACTCGCTATTTGAAGAGAACAACATCGCAAATCATCCTCAGACTTTCCAGATCAGAAAACAGATAGTCGCTCACCGCAAGAAGTCTGGGTTGCTCATCATGGTGGGTCATTACGTCAATATCGCCGCCCTCACAGGCGTCGGCGTCGCTTCCGGTGAAGGCGTTTTGGTTCGCGCCAATCGAAATGGCGAATTGAGGGTCTTGGGCGCTACCCCAGCATTAGGTAGGTGACGCTTCCATCAACCTGATGGATGCGAAGAGATTGCCCCTTAGACCATCTCATTGAGCGATCTGACAGCCAGCTCACTCAATAGCGCAGTTCCTCGATGCAGAACGGCGTCGTCAAACATCGCTCGAGGTGAGTGATTCACTTCAGACTTAGTGGGGTCTTTGTCGACTGATGCACCAAGGAAGACGTAGGAGCCAGGGACTTCTTCGAGCACTCTGGAATAGTCCTCCGCACCTGCGATGGGGTGTGGCATGGGAATAAAGCTTTCTTCTCCAAAGAGATCCATCGCCACTTTACCGAGGAACTGCGCATGCGAATCGTCATTGACTGTGACGGGATACTGTTCAACGAATTCAACGTCAGCTCGCAATCCATACCCTTCCGCTATCGATCTGCACAATCGAACAGCCTCGGTTTGAATTCGGGCCCGATTCTCAGCGGAGAAGGTTCGAATCGTCGCTTGGAACTCTGCAGAATCAGGAATTATGTTGGCTTTTGTCCCAGCATGAAACTGTCCGACTGTGACCACTACGGGATCAAAAGCGTCAAATGATCGCGTGATCAGCGTTTGCAGCGCGCTCACCATTTCGGCAGCGGCAGGAATCGGATCCTTAGCGGTGTGTGGCTGCGAGCCATGTCCACCCATACCAATCACGGTCACATGGATCTCATCAGCAGAGGCCATCATGGTGCCAGGCTTGGTCGTGAAGAGACCCGCTGGGATTGAGGATGACATAACGTGAATGCCGTATGACGCATCTGCCTTCCTACCACTGGCAGTCAAGACGCCTTCTTTGATCATGTGTCCTGCGCCGTCAAAACCCTCTTCGCCGGGTTGAAACATGAAGACCACGTCTCCATTGAGCTTCGACCTGTTTCGTACCAACAATCTTGCTGCACCGATCAACATGGCTACATGCAAATCATGTCCACAAGCATGCATCGCTCCATCAATCTGACTCTTGAAAGGAACATCAGCAAGTTCAGTCACTGGTAGCGCATCCATGTCAGCACGCAGCAGGACTGTCTTCTCTGAATTGCTGCCACGAAGGACTGCAGTCACCGAGCTGAGCGCTTTTCCTGTCGTTATCTCAAGGTCTAAAGCATTGAGTGCCGCCAAGATCTTCGCTTGAGTCTTTGGTAGGTGCAAACCGATTTCTGGCTCTCGATGAATCTGGTGGCGGAGAGCGGCTATCTCGTTCTGGATTTCACTTGCTTCAGCTAGAAAGTCAGACATTTATCATCCCTCATCGGTCAATTTATGGAGATGATTATCTCTAGCCTTATTAGGAATGTAAACCGCATTCTCTGAGTAGTTGCCTTTCTTGATGACAAGTCGCCCTACAAGTTGGATTTTTCCGAGGCCGAGCCAACCTTGACCACGGTTTTGAATCGACAATAAAATTCAACCATGATCGGGAAACTTCATGGCACCGTTGTAGATTGTAAAGATCCAGTTCGTTTATCTAAGTTTTATGCAGAAATACTCGGGTATACCGTAGTGCAATCCGAGGCGGATTGGTCGGTTATTGGAATTTCTGAAGAACTTCCAGGCATCGCTTTCCAGCACATTCCAAACTACATTGCACCTACTTGGCCCAGTGGAGAGATACCTATCCAGATTCACTTCGATATTCGTGTTGAAGAGTTTGAAGCGGCTATTGCGGAAATTGAATCCCTAGGCGGATCACTACTCTCTAAGTCAAGTGAAACTTTCTGGGTGTGCTCGGATCCAGAGGGACACCCTTTCTGCATCGTGAAGCAATAAAAAGAAGAGTCACCCTATAAGCCGGACACATTCCATTTGCGCTTAAAAATAGGCACTTGCCCTCACTTTTGCCCTCAAACTATTTCAAAGCAAAACAAAGTACTAAAGAAGTGTTGCCTTATAAGCAGAAGACGCCATCTTCTTGCACTGCAAGTCTTTAAACCGCCGCTATTTTTTTCCTTTATTGGTTGTCTTATACTTTGTTCCTTGCTTATCGTAAGTAACCCACTCGCCAACGGGCTCTCCCTGTTCAAAATATCCTGAACGTTTAATCGTGCCATCAATTCGGTACCACTCCCAATAACCTTCGGGCTGGTCGTCCACCATTTTTCCCTTTGACCAAACGGTGGCCCCATTCGCGTGGTATTTAATCGTGTACCCGTCAATTACTTCTAACTTCTTTTCTTTAACGCCCTTTGGCTGAACCTTGTGACTTAATTTCGGCATATGAGAATCTTAAACCAATATCCACTGACACGAACAGCAAAGCTGAAAAATTGCCCTCAAACTAATCCAAATTAGCTCTAACCACTACCAAGTATTAAGGTAATAAATGGAGCTGGCCCCGCACATTTCTATGCGAGGCCAGCATGTTTATAGGAAGAGTCGCCCTATAAGCCGGATACATTCGATATACGCTCCGCTAACAATCTGTTCTCTCGAGAAGTGAGTCGAGTATGATTTAAAATATGAGAATTGTCCGAACTGTGATTGTTTTTGATGCACCAGATCTCGAGGTTGAAAGCAATTTTTGGGCTAAAGTCCTCGGGGGGCAAGTCTTAAGAGATGAAAGATGGCACTCTGTAATTGATAATACTGGTCAGTGGCGAATAGGAATCCAATTAAATCCAACACACAAGCAGCCAGTTTGGCCGGATGGTGATCAACAGCAACAAATTCATCTGGATTTGCATGTCGAAGACTCGCTTCAGAGCCATGAAGAGCTTTTACGCTTGGGTGCGAGAGTTCTATTAAAAGCCGATGACATTTATGCAGAGTCGGGGTTTCAGGTTTATGCCGATCCTGCGGGACACCCATTCTGTATGGGCTGGGGCCATCCAACATCGGAGGAACTAACTGATTTCCTCAATGAAAAGTAGAAGAGTCGCCCTATAAGCCGGACGCTGTAGTCAAATCGAATTAGCAGCCTTGGCCACCGAGAAAACATGGCAATTGGTCCAGGAATAGAGTCAACCATGCGAAAAGCGAGAATGCCCCTACAAGAATGCCAGCCAATCCCGCTAAATTTTTTACCTTTAGTCGTTTGACCCCTTCGGAAATCGATGAGACACCAATAAATGATGTCACAAATAGGAATCCAAAAACGGCCCATGGAATGCCAACAGGAAATCCATTTGAGAAGGCGAACTCCAAAACAAAAATTACACTCGTTGAAATACTAGAGACCGAGA
>CAZIAI010000049.1:0-5541 GCA_964536895.1 uncultured Clavibacter sp. | reverse complement strand
TTCAACCAATCAAGCAGATTGTTGAGATTGCTAAGACACATGAGATTCCGGTTCACACAGATGCGGTGCAAAGTTTTGGAAAAATTCCGTTGTCATTCAAGGATCTTGGTGTCTTTGCCCTAACACTAAGCGCTCACAAAATTGGTGGACCGGTAGGTGTTGGTGCTTTGATTTTGCAAAAAGGGGTTGACATCACCCCATTGCTTCACGGTGGAGGACAGGAGCGCGACATTCGCAGTGGCACTCTTAACGCTGCCGGCGTAGTTTCTTTTGTTGCAGCAGCACAATCTGCGTTACGAGAACTCGATTCAAATGCCGAGAAGGTTTCCAATCTGCGTCGCAAGTTAATTCAAGCGGTATTAGAAGAGATTCCTGATGCCAGTTTGAATGGATTGCTAGAGGGTGAAACCCTTCCAGGAATTGCGAATATCTCTTTCCCAAATACCGAAAGCGATGCGCTTTTGGTTTTATTTGATGCTGAAGGTATTGCCTGTTCAACCGGTTCTGCCTGCAGTGCTGGGGTTCAAGAAGCAAGCCATGTCTTGATCGCAATGGGACTTACTCCGGCCCAGGCCCGGTCATCCCTGCGTTTCTCATTGGGAATATCAAATACTGACAGCGACATCGAATATCTTCGTACCTGTATTAAGCGGGTAATCGACAGAGCTCGAGCCGCCCACAAAGTATCTAGTTAGCCTTAGGGAGCTATGAAACTAATTGCTGCAATGAGTGGCGGAGTAGATTCCGCGGTCGCTGCAGCGCGTGCCAAAGAGGCCGGACATGACATCATTGGCGTACATCTAGCGCTTTCAAAAAATCCAAAAAAGTATCGTTCAGGTGCGCGTGGTTGCTGCACTATCGAAGACTCACATGATGCGCGGCGCGCAGCTGATGTGATTGGAATACCTTTTTACATTTGGGATATGTCAGATGAGTTTCACGAAGGCGTTGTCGAAAATTTCTTATCCGAATATGCCGCCGGCAACACCCCTAATCCATGCTTGAGATGTAATGAGAAGATCAAGTTTGCCGCTGTTTTGGATAGAGCTAAAGCAATGGGATTTGATGGTGTAGTTACTGGCCATTATGCCCAGACTGAGGAGACGCCAGAAGGAAGGGTTCTTTACCGGGCCATAGATCCAGCAAAGGATCAGTCTTATGTTCTAGCGGTGCTTAATCGCGAGCAAATTCAAGGAGCATTTTTTCCATTAGGCGACACCACCAAAGAAAATGTAAGGCTAGAAGCTAAAGCTCGTGGACTTTCTGTGGCGCTAAAGCCTGACAGTCATGACATTTGCTTTGTTCCATCTGGTGACAATGCGGGATGGTTACGGGATCGATTGGGTAGTGAGGTTGGTCCAATTGTTGATGAAGAGGGCAATAAATTGGGCGAACATAAAGGTGCGTACACCTACACGATTGGACAGCGAAAAGGGTTGGGATTAACTGTTCCTGCCAAGGGTGGTGAACCGCGTTATGTCCTAAAGATTGAGCCGGTTACAAACACAGTTGTAGTTGGCAACAAAGATGCATTAGCCATCACGGAGATTTACGGAGCAAAGCCGATCTGGTGCGGCCCAATTCCAGAGGCTACGGCAGCACAATCTCTACGAGGATTTGTACAGGTTAGGGCTCATGGCACGCCTCATCCTTGTAGTTATTTCCGCATTATTGAAGGGGATTTAGAAACCTTAGCCGCAGTGGTTGATGAACCGATCTATGGATTAGCACCTGGGCAAGCCATGGTTATTTATGACGGTGATCGAGTTGTTGGTTCTGCAACCATCACCGGCACCAAATAATCGGGTGGTTTGATTTAATGAAGACCAGCCAAATCCGCCACGAAATGTCAGAGTTGGCGGAACAAATCAGGGATCACCAGTATCGCTATTACGTATTGGATAAACCTGTTATTTCAGATGCTGAATTTGATCAACTATGGAAAAAACTAATCCTGCTAGAACAAGCCAATCCAGAGCTGCGCGATCCACATTCTCCTACTCTTGATGTCGGCGGAGGGTTTTCAACTCACTTCGAACAGTTTGATCATCAAGAGAAGATGATGAGTTTGGATAATGCATTTGGAGATGATGAGCTCGAAGCTTGGTTTGAGAGGGTTGCAAAGGAAACTAATTCCAACACTTGGTTGTGCGAGGTAAAGGTAGATGGTTTAGCCATCAACCTACTTTATGAAAAGGGTCGATTGACTCGAGCACTTACCCGCGGCAATGGCACAACGGGGGAGGATGTGACTGTTAATGTGAAAACCATTTCCTCCGTCCCTCAACAACTTAAAGGGGAGGACATTCCTGATTTAGTTGAGATTCGGGGCGAAGTATTTTTCCCGCTCGCAAAATTTAATGAATTAAATGATGCTCTGGAAGAGTCTGGAAAAAACACTTTTGCTAATCCGCGAAATGCTGCGGCCGGTTCATTACGACAGAAAGATCCCAAGATAACCGCCTCGCGTCCTCTGGATATGGTTGTGCATGGAATCGGAGCTATCTCTGGTGCCGAATTTTCAACCTTGAGTTCTGGTTACGATGCTATGAAAAAGTGGGGATTGCCCACTAGTAAAAGGTTTAAAGTGGCTAAAACCCACTCAGAGGTGCGAGATTTCATCAATTTCTACCTCGAAAATCGTCACTCGGTAGAACATGAGATTGATGGCGTTGTCATAAAGGTGAATGAGCGGGAGCTACAGAAACAGATAGGCAACACCTCCAGAGCTCCAAAGTGGGCGATTGCCTATAAGTATCCGCCCGAAGAGGTAACCACAAAGTTATTGGACATACGGGTCAGCGTTGGCAGAACTGGAAGAGTCACCCCATTTGCATTTATGGAACCGGTCCGAGTCGCCGGCTCAACCGTTACAAACGCTACTTTGCACAACATCGAAGAGGTGCAACGCAAGGCGGTGTTAATTGGTGACACTGTTGTGTTGCGTAAAGCAGGTGATGTGATCCCAGAAATTCTTGGCCCAGTTCTGGATAAACGTACTGGCAATGAACGGCCCTTTGTGATGCCCAAAAACTGTCCAGAGTGTGGCACGGCGCTGCGCGCTATGTCTGAAGGTGATGTAGACATCCGTTGTCCAAATGCCCGCAGCTGTCCAGCTCAACTAAGAGAGCGGATTTATTACATTGGTTCGAGAGCGGCCCTGGATATTGATGTTTTGGGTTATGAAGCAGCAAACGCATTACTGTCCGAGAGGTTGATAGAAGATGAATCAGATCTATTTGACATAACTGCGCAAGATTTGCTCAAAAGTGAGTTCTTCAGAAAGAAGGATGGATCACTCGGCGCCAACGCAGAAAAGTTGTTGCAAGCATTACAGGAAGCTAAGTCCAGACCCTTATGGCGAGTTTTGGTGGCGCTCTCAATCAGACATGTGGGACCAACGGCAGCTCAAGCTTTAGCCAATAAATTTGCCTCCATCCCGAAAATATCTAATGCCAGCATTGAAGAGTTGGCTGCGGTGGATGGTGTTGGAACCGTGATTGCAGAAAGCATCCAGGAGTGGTTTTCAGAACCTTGGCACCGCTCAATCGTTGACCAATGGGGCAAAGCTGGAGTCACTATGGAGGGTGTTTCTACCTCCAGTAAGCCACAAACCTTGGCGGGATTAACTTTGGTGGTTACCGGTTCGCTGCAAAATTTCACGCGAGATGGTGTAACCGAGGCCATAACAGAACGTGGTGGCAAGGCCGCATCTTCAGTATCCAAGAAGACTGATTACGTGGTTGTAGGGGATTCGCCCGGCTCTAAAGCAGCAAAGGCGGAAGAGCTCGGTGTGCCGATTATTGATGAGGCAGGTTTCATTTCTCTATTAGAAAAGGGACCGCAGTAGCAGTTAGTATTGCGCCATGTTCAAAGCGCTACTTATTAGCAAGTCTAAAGAGTTGTTTGCCGAGGGTGAAGCGGTTCGAGAGCTACCTGCCTCTCCATACTTTTTTGGAATATTCACATTCGCTGTCTTGATGTTGCTTCTATATTTAGTAATGCGCCTAGACAAGGATTAAAATCAAAACGGTAGGTGTTTTCGGCGGGACCTTTGACCCGATACACAATGGTCATGTCCACCTTCTGCGTGAAGTTGTTAATGCAAATCTTTTTGATCAGATAGTTGTCGTCCCATCTGGAAATCCTTGGCAGAAAACCCCAACCGCATCTGCAATCGACAGATTTGAAATGACCAAGTTAGCACTGGGTGAATTGCCGGTAATTGTCAGCGATATCGAAACAAAAAATGAAGAGCCGAGTTATGCGATAGATACCACCAGGTCATTGAAGAAGTCGCTAGGTCCTTGCCAAATTACCTGGATTATCGGAAGTGATGCCATTCTGGGAGTGGAGAGTTGGCACCAATTTTCTAGCCTAGTTTCCGAAATAGATTTCTTGGTGATTCAGCGTCCAGGTTTCTCAGTAGACACCAGCAAGTTGTCACCTGAGATAAAGATGCGCACAATTGAACTTGAAGCTTTGGATATTTCTGCCACAAAAGTACGTGACTTAATTGCCAACGATGGTGATGTGTCAGCTCTGATTCCTGATAATGTCGCCAAATACATCAATAGCAAAGGACTCTATGCCAGCGCGTAAATCAGCGATTGAACTCACCCAGCGGGCAGCATTTGCCGCCACAGAGAAATTGGCCACCAATTTGGTTGCCATCGATCTTTCTGAGCAGATGGTCCTAAGTGAGGTGTTTTTGATAGTCAGCGGACAGAATGAACGACAGATCGATTCCATAGCTGATGAAATAGAGCGCAAACTTGCTGAGGTCGGAGAAAAGCCATCTCGCCGCGAAGGCTCGGAGCATTGGATCCTGCTGGATTACCAAGATTTAGTAGTACATGTTCAAACTGAGGAGATTCGCCAGTATTACATGCTGGATCGTCTTTGGAATGATTGCCCAACCATAAAGCTGAATGCTGTAGCAGAAGCAGCCAAGTTTGAAAGCGGCAAAAAGTAAATGGCTGCAAATTCGCAGAGAATAGTTTTGTGGCGTCATGGGCAAACCGATTGGAATCTTGAGAATCGTTTTCAAGGACATACCGACATTCCATTAAATTCAGTGGGGCTATCTCAGGCCGAAAAAGCGGCGCCATTACTTTTTGGTCTCCAACCATCAAAAATTGTTTCCAGCGATTTGCAACGGGCCCAGCAAACAGCGGCTGCACTTTCTAGGTTAGCCAAATTAGAGATTCAAATTGATGCCGGGCTCCGGGAAACAAATGGCGGATCATGGGAGGGAAAAACTGGTGCGCAAAATCGCGCTGAGGATTTTGATCGCTTTGTGAACTGGTTAGATGGTGATGATCAACCGGCTGGAGGCTCAGGTGAACGTAGAAGTGAGATTGCAAACAGAGCGGTAAAGGCCATAGAGAATGCATTAACGCCAGATGTTTCAACTCTGATTGTTGTGACACATGGCGGTACAGCCCGATGCATAATAGGAAAAATATTGGGCATGCCTATGAATCAATGGTCGGCAATCGGCGGTCTTTCAAATGCCTGCTGGTCAATCTTGGAAAGTGG
>CAZIAI010000048.1:0-6001 GCA_964536895.1 uncultured Clavibacter sp. | reverse complement strand
GTGCTGAGAACTTTGGCGGTGCGATCTCCCACGACCGCCGAAACCTTGTTCTCTAGTGTGGCCATGTGAGCATTCTCTCGTGCAAACTCGCAAAAAAGTTGGTTATCGCAGGAGGGTCAGCGATTTATCTGAATCCTGCCAATCAGAATGGGTGACGACAATGCATAAAGCCGAGCCACAGCGCCTTTTGATCGCCTTCATGACATCAAGCGAGAGCTCTGTATTGAGATGCTCCGTTGGTTCATCAAAGATGTAAATCTGGGCCTTAGCCAGCAAAGTGCGTGCGATTGCAAACCTCTTTGCCTCGCCACCTGAAATCTCTCTGCCATATTTGCCAACAATTGTGTCTAATCCACGGTCCATCTCAGAGATCAAGCCGGCTAAGCCAAGCTCATGAAGGACATCCATAATCTCTTCATCGGTTGCATCCGGATTACTGATTTTCATGTTTTCGCGCACCGATGTGTTAAAGACATGTGCCTTTTGAACCGTGCCGACAATAACGGAATTCAACTCGGAGATTGTTGATAGTTCGCGATCGTTAATCCTTATCGACCCGGTGTATGGCAATAATCCAAGTAAGCCCATAATTAGTGTTGATTTGCCTGTGCCGGAGTTGCCTCGAATTACCATTAACTCGCCCCGTGAAAGCTTCCAGGAAACACCATGCATGAAATCTTGGTTCCATGACACTTGAACATCCTTGCCTTCAAACTTAGTGACAATCTCAGTGAATTCACTCTGACTTGAAATTTCATCTTCTTCGTGTAGCAAATCATCCACCGCTTGTTGTGATGCGATCAGTTTTCCCGACCCAAACAAGTTCGGATACCAGGCAGTGATCGCCTCAAACATGACCAGGGGAAGGAAGATCAACATGGCGATTTGCACTGCGGGAAGATCGTGTTGCTGCGTGAGAGTAAAAACTAAAAACGCTGAAGTTGCGACGGAGCCACCAATCAGTAGATTGGCGATGAGAGAGTAAAAGCCACTGCGGAAAATCAAGGCCTGTTCTGTATCTCTAATCTCATTCTCGTGCTGCTGAGCTGGAAGAAAGGATTGCTCTAAGTATCCATAGATGCGGGCCTCAACAACGCCATGCACAGCTGAATCTATAACTTTGGTGTACGTACTTTCTTTGCTCTCAACTGCCTTGGCAAGTGGAAGAGATGTTCGTGAGATAAGTGCAGGGATTAGAGTTAACAAAAGTAATGAAACTGGAGCTGTGATTAACAGAGATTCCGGTCGAATCCACCATCCCAACAAGACACCCGAAGTTAAAGCAACTGCAGCGGAAACTCCAGGCAACTTAATCCGAAGTTGATATTCCTGAGCTCTTTCAACATCATCCACCAAGCCCTTTACTGCGGGACCAGAATTAATCACCGATGATGCGGAAATACTCTTGCCTGCAACCTTGGCGTAAATTCTCACTCGCAGCGAAGTGAGCTGATCAAAGACTGCTTTATGACTGATTATTCTCTCGCCATATCGCGCGACCGCTCGGAATATCGCAAAAAAGCGTACGACTGTACCCGCTAAGCCCAAAGTTAGAATCGGCGGGTGAGTTGATGCCATTGTGATGAGCCATCCGCTGGTTACGGTTAATCCGATACCGGCAACAAATACAAATGCACCAAACAAGTACGCGAAAAACATCATGAGGGCACCTTCGAAACAAAACTTTGCTGTGAGTCCTTTGTCCCGACTATTGATAAGTCGTGGGTAATGCAAATTACCATTGCTCCAGCGGCCGCATAAGACCTCAAAGCCTTCATGACTTTTTCTGCACTCTGAGAGTCAAGATCTGCAGTTGGCTCATCGGCGATTAGTAATAGAGGTTTGGAGAAGAGAGCACGGGCCACGGCAATCTTACGAACTTGTCCTCCAGATGCGGCATTTACCCCCTCGCCCGAGCCTCCGAGAAATGTTTCAAATCCGCTGGGTAAATCCTCTATCTCTAGACCGACAAGGGACAAGAGTTTCTTAATCTCTTCATCAGATGCTGTCGGTGAAATTAGTCGAAACTGATCGCGCAAAGAGCCATTTGCAAGCTGAGGAAGTTGCGGTATCCACCCAAGATTTTCCAACCATGATGAGTTCAACTCAGGGGTTAATCGCCTTTGTGTTGATCCAGTCTCAACTATGACCTCGGCTTCATGGGTAATTCCAAGAAGGCTGAGAGCAAAGGTGCTCTTTCCTACCCCTGATTCTCCGAGAATAAAGTGGAGCTCTCCCTTTTTTACGGTGTGAGCCTCAATTACTGAAGATTCTCGACCAGAAATTCTAAGCCCCCACTGACTCCACGAGACTGCCGACAACTGAGAGAAATCACAGTCAATTAAATCAATTGAAGCTCTCTTCTTTTTCTCAATCTCCTGCAGCTGCTCAAGGGCTTGACTTCCATCTGCCGAGGCATGAAAAAGTGAGGCGGCATTTCGAAGGGGAAAGTAAACCTCTGGAGCCAAAATAAGAACCGCAAGTGCGCTCGTAAAGTCGATAGAGTCATTAACTAATCGAATCCCCATGCTCACAGCTATTAGTGCAACGGATATAGTTGCAATTAACTCGAGGGCTAAAGCAGAAAGAAATGAAATACTTAAAACCTTCATGGTTTCTCGGGTGTATTTATCCCCCATCTCTTCGATGCGGGCGCTTTGAGTCTCATGTCGTCCAAAAATCTTCAAGGTGATAAAGCCTCGAAGTGAGTCTTCAAAGTAGGATGAAAGTGATCCTAAGCTTCGCCACTTCTTGGCCACTGAATCAGCTGTGTAGCGACCAATCAAGGCCCCGAAAATAGGAATCAATGGCAGTGTTAGTACAGCAATAAGGGCAGAAAGCGGGTCTAAGATGAAAATTGTCGCTATCACAACCGCCGGAACAACCATCGAGAAAAACAGTTGAGGTAGAAAGCGACCTATGTAAACATCTAACGAGTTCAATCCCTTGACCAGCAGTGTTGTTATCACAGAAGGTGATACATGCGAATATGAATCAAGGTTTGAAGTAACCTCGTTACGTATCTGCCTTTTAATTGAGCTTGCTTGAAGTGAGCACCATGTTTCAAATGCGGAGTTAAAGCCAGCCCGAAATGACCACAACGCAGCCAGGATAACGATAAGAGAAAGGGCTGATGATTCCCGATTAACAATTGCGACAATCACACGTGCCAAGACCAGGCCACTTGCAACAATGATGCCGACCCAAATAACTGATGCTGCTATTGAGGCGATGAAGAGTCTGCGGCTACCATCTCTTTGAAGCAGTAGTCGCAGGTTGTTCGATCTCACTTATGTAGCGTATGGCTTACTGAGTCCAAAACGCCGTGTTCAGGATTTGGAATCTGTGAGGCGCTGACTCGATTTCGAAACACCCAATAAGTCCAACCCTGGTAAACCAAGACCAGTGGGGTCATGACTAATGCGACAACCGTCATCACCTTTAAGGTGTAATCGGTGCTAGAAGCATTGCTGATAGTTAAATCAAACTGTGCGCCTAGCGAGCTTGGCATAACTCTTGGATATAGGGCGAAGAACAATGTGGAAACAAATGTTGCAATTGTTGCCGCTGAGTAGATAAATGCCCAACCCTCTCGACGTTTCAAGTTTGCAAAGATTCCTGCAACCCATAGGAGTGCAACTGCTGTGGAAAGCGCTAGGACAACAGAGTTGATTTCTGGAAGCATCAGGTTGGTCCAAGTCAGGAAGCCAACCGTTGCCACCGCCGCAACAAGACCTGAGATCTTTGCGATTTCATGAGCTCGATCACGAATGGTTCCGGTTGTCTTAAGTGATAGGAAAACCGCTCCGTGAGTGAGAAAAACAGTCAAGGTAACTACTCCGCCAAGTAATGCATAAGGATTGAGTAGGTTAAAGAAGCCTCCAACATATTCGAGAGAACCGCTTTCGGCTCTCTCGATAGGTACTCCGCGGACTATGTTGGCAAATGCAACCCCCCATAGAAGAGCCGGGATTGCACTACTTATGAGGATTGCCAAATCCCAACGTTGACGCCATTGCGCCTTTCCGTACTTGCTGCGATATTCAAAAGCTACACCGCGAACGATAAGTGAGACCAGGATCAGGAAAAGTGGAAGGTAAAACCCACTAAACAGGGTTGCATACCATTCGGGAAAGGCCGCAAAAGTTGCACCACCTGCTACGAGTAACCACACCTCGTTACCATCCCATACAGGTCCAAGTGTTGTCAGAACTGCGCGACGGTCTGCTTCATTTCGAGAAACAAAGCGCTGGAGCATACCTACTCCGAAATCAAAACCTTCAAGAATGAAGTATCCGACCCAGAGAACTGCGATGAGTAAAAACCAAGTAGTTTGAAAAGTCATATTGATACTCCTTTCTTAGTAAGCCATAACGAGTTGTTTATCTTCAGAACCACCAATTCTTGGATTTTCGTAATCCAACTCTTCGGATGGGCCATTTTTAATAACCTTCATGATTAGTCCAAATTCAATGATTGCAAGGACTCCATAAAGAAGTGTGAACACAATCATCGTGAAAAGGATGGATCCTGCAGATACAACTGCGCTAACTCCATCAGCTGTCTTAATCAAACCAAATACCGCCCAAGGTTGACGAGCGGTTTCGGTAAAAATCCAACCAAAAGAATTTGCGAGAATCGGAAGAAATGGAAGTGAGTACATCGCCGGACCAAACCACTTGCCCTTAGGTGTACCTCCGCGACGCATCTGCCATAGAGCCAAGAAAACAAATAGAGAAGCGATTGCACCAAACCCCATCATTAAACGGAAGGACCAGTACGCCAAAGGAACATTGGGTGTGTAGTCCCCTGGGCCGAATTGCTCGTCATACATCGTCTCGAGGTCGTTTATGCCTTCGACAACACCATTTAAATCTCCTGTAGACATAAATGAAAGCAACGAAGGAATACCTATTTGGAACACAGCTTTAGAACCATCCAAGGTTCCTACGGTTAAGACAGAAAATGGTGCGTTTGCTTGAGTGTCATATAGGGCTTCAGCGGCCGCCATTTTCATTGGCTGCTGTTCAGTCATTATTCGAGCTAAGACATCACCAGAACCGGCAACAAGTACAAAGCTGGCCAACATGGTTACTGCGCCAAGTTTGAATGTGCCTCGTGCCATTTCAAGATCTTTGCCCTTGATGATGAGATAAGCAGAAACGCCAGCAACAACTGCACCAGCAGTAAATGCCGCAGAAGGAATTGTGTGGAAGAAAGTTGCCACCGCAGTGTTCTGAGTTAAAACGGCCATGATGTCAACTAGCTCAGCACGTCCCTTCTCCTCATTAATGACATAACCGACTGGATGTTGCATCCAGGCATTTGCCGCCAGAATGAAATATGCTGACAATAAGGTTCCTGTTGCAGCAAGCCAGATCGACGCTAAGTGAATTTTTTTCGGAAGTCGATCCCAACCAAAGATCCAGAGACCTAAAAAGGTGCTTTCAAGGAAGAATGCAAGCAACCCCTCCATCGCAAGAGGTGCTCCGAAGATGTCTCCAACAAAACGACTGTACGACGACCAGTTCATTCCGAACTGAAACTCCTGAACAATTCCGGTCACAACGCCAATAGCAAAGTTGATTAAAAACAACTTGCCAAAGAATTTTGTCGCGCGAAGGTATTTAAGTTTATTAGTTCTAAACCATGCTGTTTGGAGGCCAGCAACTAAAAATGCCATACCAATAGTGATTGGTACAAAAATAAAGTGGTAGATGGTTGTGATGGCAAACTGCCACCTTGCTAGATCTAATGAGTTCATTGAACTCGGCTCCAATTCCAAAGCCGCTCTTTTCGGCTATAAGGCAATCTTGCGCCTCTCGATAGCCAAAGGTCTCCGATTTTTGGTGGGCTAGCACTCTTGTTGCCCATCTCACGCGTAAGCCCCCCTGACTTTTAGCGGCAATTGGCATCTACCTACGCTCAGGGGGTACCCTTACGCCTTGTTCCCATTGGAACCATTTGAACTAAAAGGAGTACCGCTGTGGCATCAACATGC
>CAZIAI010000047.1:0-6126 GCA_964536895.1 uncultured Clavibacter sp. | reverse complement strand
AAAACCCCGCCGCTGTTAGGCGACGGGGTTAACTACTTTTAATAGTTGAAAACTATTGAATGATTGGTCCGCCTTCGCGAGCGTAGTTTGTATCTAGTGGAACGCCAGGTCCCATTGTTGTTGAAACTACAGACTTACGGATGTAGCGACCCTTTGATGATGAAGGCTTCGCACGAAGAACCTCATCAAAAGCGGCTGCGTAGTTTTCTGCTAGCTGCTCTGCGGTGAATGATGCCTTACCGATGATGAAGTGCAGGTTGCAATCCTTATCAACGCGGAACTCGATCTTTCCACCCTTGATATCGGTAACTGCTTTAGCAACATCGGTTGTAACAGTTCCGGTCTTTGGGTTTGGCATCAATCCACGTGGACCAAGCACCTTACCTAGACGACCGACCTTACCCATCAACTCTGGTGTTGAGACAACAGCGTCGTAATCAAGACGTCCGCCATTTACCTCTTCAATTAACTCATCGCCACCGACGATGTCAGCACCAGCTGCGCGGGCTTCATCAGCACGAGGTCCGGTTGCAAATACCAAGACGCGAGCGGTCTTACCGGTTCCGTGTGGCAGGTTAACTACTGAACGAACCGCTTGATCAGCTTTCTTTGGATCAACGCCGAGCACCATTGAAACCTCAACAGATGCGTCGTACTTGGTTACGTTTGTATCTTTTACCAACTTCATACCAGCAAGTGGTGTGTAAAGCTGGTCCGCATTGATCTTTGCTGCTGCGGCGGTGTATTTCTTGCTGCGCTTCATTTCTGCTTCTCTTTTCTCTTCCGCACGGTTACCCGCTTGGAGTTAGTTGGAAGAAGTGGTTTTAACGGACCAGCGAGGTCCTCCCACGACTTTCTTTTTTATTTAGTTTTTTTTACTTTACAACTAGTTACTTAACAACAATGCCCATGGAGCGAGCGGTACCAGCGATGATCTTTGCGCCAGCTGCTACATCATTTGCATTCAAATCATCTTTCTTCAAAGTTGCGATCTCTTCACACTGCTTCCAGGTAACAGATCCGACCTTGTCCTTGTGAGGAACAGAGGAACCCTTTTCCAAGCCAGCTGCCTTTAGCAATAGACGTGATGCAGGAGGTGTCTTGGTTATGAAGGTAAAGGAACGATCTTCGTAAACGGTAATTTCAACCGGAACGATTTCGCCCTTTTGCTTCTCGGTAGCAGCGTTGTACTGCTTAACGAAGTCCATGATGTTGACACCATGCTGACCAAGCGCAGGACCTACTGGTGGGGCTGGTGTTGCAGCGCCTGCCTGGATCTGCAGCTTGATGAGTGCTGAGATTTTCTTCTTCGGTGCCATTTTCTTCTCCTTATTTTCTTTCTGACTTAATTCTCTGGGGTTGTCCGACTAGATCTTCTGTACCTGGTGGAATGAAAGCTCTACTGGGGTCTCGCGACCAAAGATCGAAACGAGAACCTTGAGTTTGGCCTGCTCCGGCATGATCTCGGAGATCGTTGCTGGGAGTGTGGCAAATGGGCCATCCATAACGGTGACAGATTCGCCGACTGAGAAGTCAACAACCTTAACTTCTGGCTTCATTGTCTTCTTTAGCTCACGTGGCATCAACATCTTTTCCGCTTCAGAAAGTGGAAGTGGTGATGGGTGATGTGAGTTGCCGACGAAGCCGGTTACTCCTGGAGTGTTACGTACGCAAGACCATGATTCATCAGTTAGATCCATGCGAACCAAAACATAGCCTGGGTAAACATTGCGCTTAACCTGCTTGCGTTGGCCATTCTTGATTTCTGTTACCTCTTCTTCAGGTACTTCGATCTGGAAGATGTAATCCTCCATATGAAGTGACTGAATGCGCTGGAGAAGGTTGCCCTTTACGCGCTTTTCGAAACCGGCATAAGAGTGAACGACATACCAATCGCCAGGCTGAGATGCGAGCTCAGCACGGAACGCAGCAACTTCTGGAGATACCTGCTCTTGAACCTCTTCCTCTTCAAGTTCAATTTCAGTTTCTACAGCTGCTTCCACAACGGTATCTACTACCTGCTCTTCGCTCATCATCCCTCCTTCTATTAACTCGTTACTCACCGAATACAAAGAAAACTAATCTTGTTAAGCCCAAATCGAAGATTGAAACCACAGCAATAACGAAGATAACGAATACCAAAACTACGCCGGTGTATGTGGTCAACATGTTTCGTGATGGCCACACAACTTTGCGAAGCTCGTTAATTGCTTGACGATAGAAAAGTGCAATGCGCGCAAAGAAACCTAACTCTTTGCTCTCTGAGTTTTCACTCATCTTTACTTCCTTTCTATCTCTTTCGTTCTCATTTATTACTACTCAACCTTGCACAACAACTGCGCAGGGCAGGAGGGACTTGAACCCCCAACCGCCGGTTTTGGAGACCGGAACTCTGGCCAGTTGAGCTACTGCCCTTCGAGGCACTTAATTCATGTTCAGCATGCGGACATGCAAAAGCATGGACTTTTCATAATCGAATTTTTAAAGACCCGATCAAGCAAGCGCCAGGACGGGCAAGTGTAGGTGAGCCACCCCCAATCGGTAAAACTCGCGCTCAGCCCACCTTATGAAAGACTGCCGCCCGTGAGTAAAGCCAGAATCTCCGCTCGAATCGCCGCCATCGCAGAGTCTGCGACCCTGGCCGTTGATGCCAAAGCCAAAGCCCTTAAAGCCGCCGGACGCCCAGTTATTGGATTCGGAGCCGGCGAACCAGATTTTCCAACCCCGGATTACATCGTTGATGCCGCCATCGCTGCGGCCAAGGTCCCAGCAAATCATCGTTACTCACCAACACCAGGTCTTCCCGAACTGCGTGAAGCGATCGTCAAAAAGACAAAGCGTGATTCCAATTATGAAATCACCGCAGATCAAGTTTTAGTTACCAATGGCGGCAAGCAAGCTGTGTACCAAGCCTTTGCAACCATCGTCGACAAAGATGATGAGGTAATTCTTCCTTCACCATTTTGGACAACATATCCCGAGTGCATCAAGCTCGCAGGTGGCAAAGCGGTAGAGGTCTTTGCAGATGAAACCCAAAACTATTTGGTCACTGTTGACCAACTAGAAAAAGCTCGCACTCCAAAAACCAAGGCTTTGCTTTTCTGTTCACCATCAAATCCAACCGGTTCGGTTTACTCTCCCGAGCAGG
Source organism: uncultured Clavibacter sp. (assembly GCA_964536895.1). GTDB lineage: Bacteria > Actinomycetota > Actinomycetes > Nanopelagicales > Nanopelagicaceae > MAG-120802. The sequence goes on along the minus strand of CAZIAI010000047.1, from coordinate 2,978 downwards.
TCAAGGCGATTGGCGAATGGGCATTAAAAAATGATATTTGGATCATCACAGATGAAATTTACGAACATCTTTTGTATGACGGTGCAACCGCTCCATCATTGCCTGTTCTAGTTCCTGAGATGGCGGACAAAACCATCATCCTTAATGGTGTTGCAAAAACTTATGCCATGACCGGATGGCGCGTAGGTTGGATGGTCGGTCCAAAAGATGTCATCAAAGCCGCAACAAATCTTCAATCCCACTTAACCTCAAATGTTTCAAACATCGCCCAACGCGCTGCGATCACAGCGCTCACCAATGATTTATCTGCCGTTAAGAAAATGGGCGAAGCATTTGATCGCCGTCGCAAGTTAATCGTGAAAATGCTTAATGAAATCCCCGGAATCGAATGCCCAACCCCCACAGGAGCCTTCTATGTTTATCCGTCTGTTAAAGGTGTTCTTAACAAAGAAATTCGTGGCCGCCGTCCAGCTACTTCTGCTGAACTTGCTACGCTCATACTTGAAGAAGCGGAAGTCGCGGTAGTTCCGGGCGAAGCGTTTGGTCCATCTGGTTATGTGCGTCTGTCTTATGCCACCTCAGATGAGGACATTATTGAGGGCGTAACCCGCATTAAAAACCTTTTGGCTGAAGCCAAATAGTTATCTGCGATTCCTTAACTTCAACAAAAACACAAACGCCAAACCAGCAGCAAGTGTCATCAAGCTGCGCACCAAAAGATTTGGCCCAGTTTCTGCTGGGAGCTCATCTACTTCTTGTGAAATCGGAACTGCGGTTGCAATCTCTGACTCCACATTAAATGTGTAATCCCCTTTGATTACATGACCATCTGCTGAGACCACTCGATAATTCACGTTGTATGTGCCATTGCCATTTATCTCTAAAGGTGCGGAGATGGTTGGGCCATTAACGACTGTGGCTCCGGTCAACACCGCACCAGATGAATCAGTCACCGTAACCTCATTTGGGTTCTCGCTACCAATCTTTAACAATGATTCATTAAAGGTCAGGGAGATCTCTGTGGGAAATTCGCTGAGCACCGAGTTTTCCGAAGGTGTTGCAGAAATCAAAACACTATGTGAGTAAGCCGGCAGCGCAAAGGAAATCAACACCAAAGTTAAAGCCAACAAACGCTTCACAGCGAAAGCCCTACAAACTGCACCTCGGCCTCCAGCACAATTCCAAACACCTCTTCAACTTTCTTTTGCGCCTGTCTTGCTAACTCTGCAATATCAGCGGCGGTTGCATCGCCATTGTTAATTAGCGCCAATACATGTTTATTTGAGACCCCTGCGCCTTTGTGGCATAAACCTTTTTTGATTCCAGAGTGCTCCATCAACCAGGCCGCTGATGTTTTTACTCGACCATCCTCTTGCACCCAACGCGGTGCATCTGCTGGAAGCTTTGCAGCTTGTTCCGCCGAGAGAATTGGATTAACAAAGAATGAGCCGGCTGACCAGGTATCTCGATCTTTGGCATCTAACAACATTCCCTTTGCTGCACGTAGTGCCAGCACCGCTTTTCTGACCTCGCTTGTTAGAACCCGCGCCTCAAGCTCTACCCCAAGATAACTAGCCAACTCTTTGTACTTAATCGGCAAACTCATCTCACCATTTCGTAGTTGGAAGGTGACATCAAGAATCACATACCGCCCAGGATTGGTTTTGAATATCGATGAGCGATAAGCAAATTGGCACTCTGAATTAGAAAATGTCTTCAACTCATTATTCTTGCGATCCCAGGTGCGCACCCGCGCAATTACCTCGGATACCTCGTGGCCATACGCTCCGATGTTTTGAATCGGTGCGCCACCGATAGTTCCTGGAATTCCCGACATCGTCTCGACGCCAGCAAAACCTTTTTCCAAAATCCAAGCGACAAACTCATCCCAGTTTTCTCCGGCAGCAACCGTGATCATTCCCCCGCTGCAGGCATCAACCGCATAGGTATTTCCCTTGGTTGCTACCTGAATAACGGTGCCATCAAAACCTTCATCAGAGATCAAAACATTTGAGCCGCCGCCAATAATCAATACCGGCTCACCAGCCGCATCAGCTTTTTGTACCGCTTCAATTAACTGTTGTTCGGTAGTTGCTGAGACAAAGCTTTTAGCCGGTCCGCCGATTCGCAGACTGGTGTATTTCGCCAGCAACTCGCTCATAAGTAGAAGGTTATCTCCGCGCACTCAAGATGTCTGTACGACCGCGATATTTCTCGAGGATTCGACTGTAATTCTTCTTTGAATTCTTCTCGCGGTAATCCGGATCAACATCGTGATACCCATGATGGCGTCCCTGTATGAGTGGTAAATCCATCTGCCATAAACGGCCGCCAGCTGCACGGATAGCTAGTGACATCTCAATATCAGCGTTGCGATAGTAAGTAGCTGATGAGTTAGCACCACCGGCACTTAATACAAATTCGCGGTCCATTGCAAAGAAATAGCTAAACAAAACATCTACTTCCCCATCGCCGCGATCATCAACGCTGCGCCATTCATCTTCTATGTTGATTAATCCCCCACGCCAACCCACGGCTTGATAACCCTCTGCTAATTTCTCTAGAACTGGGGTAATCGCATCACCGGTGAAGTTGGTAGAAGGATCCATAATCACGACGTATTTTTCAGAGACAGAGTTCAAGAAATGATTTACCGAGTGTCCCCAACCCAACTTATTTTTCTGCCAGGTAACGCTCTCGTCAGGAAACATCTCCTGGACCGATTGATTCTCTTTGCCAGATGCAAAGATAGAAATTGGGGTATCGGTATGAGATCTAATGGATGCGACGCATTGCGCAAAATCTTCTAAGAAATTATCTGCGATTAAGCAGATGCGAATGGATCCAGCCATGGCTGGAGTTTAATTAACGGGTTTCGCGGTGCAGAGTTGAAGACTTGCAACGTGGGCAGAACTTCTTGAGTTCCATACGATCTGGATCGTTGCGGCGGTTCTTCTTGGTGATGTAGTTACGCTCTT
>CAZIAI010000046.1:0-6129 GCA_964536895.1 uncultured Clavibacter sp. | reverse complement strand
TGAGGCTCTAAATCAAGGGAGTTGCTGGCGGAGAATAGGGGATTCGAACTGCACCGTTACTTATTGAGTTCGGAACCTAAACGCCTCATCCACTCCCTGGTGTCATCCTCATAGTAATGACCGTAAATATCCAGAGTCATTTTGACTGACGCGTGCCCAAGGACATAGCTGACTGTCGTAATCGGCGCTCCCAGGCTAATTAGCAGGGAAGCACAGGTGTGGCGAAGTGTATGCGGGGTCACGTTGACCAACTTCAAACGCTTAGTAGCCGGGCTAAAAATTGCCCGCCTGAATTGGCCATATTCGAGCACACCTCCACTCTTGCCAGTGAATACCCAGTCCTTAGGGCCCTTGTGAGCCAGAAGCGGAAGTAAAAGATCCAATGTCGGCTCAGGAAGTGGGATAGTCCTCTCCTCGTCCGTTTTTGTCGAGCCAGGAATGAAGTTGCCGTCCTTGTCGCGCAGCTTCTTTCCAAACTCATCGGTAGTCCAGGAGTGCTTAACTTCCACAGTCTTAGCATCAAGGTCAAAATCTTCAACTCTCAGGGCCAAGGCTTCGTTGACTCGAAGTCCACAAGTTCCCATCAGAATAACCAGAGCCTTCTGATCGCCACACTCCTCAGCTAAATCAAATAGCTGCTCTCGTGTAAGCCCAATCTTTTTCTTGGTAACAATCTTGGGTAGCTTCACGCCAACAGCAGGATTTCTCCCTAGTAATTCGTCAATAAGGGCTGACTGAAGTATTTGGTGAAGGAGACGGTAACACTGGCGGATGGTTGTCGATCCCACACCAGCCTTTGCCATATCACCTACCCAGCTCTTGACATCACTAGTAGTGATACTGGTCAGCTTCCTGTCACCAAACTTAGGGAGCAGATAAAGCTTCAACTGCGAGTTGTAAGTAGCCAGTGTCTTGCCTGAAATCTCGACCTTTGAAGACTTCCAGCTCTCTACGTACTTTGAAAACTTGACTCGAGATGCCTCGGGGTCAATCGGTTTTCCATCCTCGGAAGCTAGTTCAGCTCTCGCCACCCACTTATTAGCGCTGTCGACGTCATCAAAAGATTTCGTATAGACACCGGACTCATCAATGAAGGTCGCAACCCACTTCTTGTCCTTGCGCTCGACACCATCGCCGCAGCGATCTAATTCGCTCTTGAGATTGCGCTTCCATCGCTCAGCGTCTTCTAGTCGATCAAAGTTTTTAGATTCTTCACCGCGCTCGTGGTACAAACGTGCTTGCCATTTGCCACTCGGCAGTTGCTTAATTCCCGGTATGCGATTAGCTCTTTTTGGCACCTTATTCCTTTTGATCCACTTACTTGTTTATATCTTCGGAATCCGACATTTTTGGCAACAGCCCTGACTCTCTCGCAAGAAATAATCGTCGATCAACAGTCGATCTGGGTAGACCCGTTCGCTCCGCGATAAGTTTCTGTGCCGTTGTGTATCCAAAGGATTTGATTAGCTGAAACTGCCTAGCGATGTCTTCGCGTATCGAAACAGACTGGCCGATGTTGCCGAGCTTTTCGTGATAGTCCAAGTGCACTAAACACAAAGCCTGCTTGTTTTCAGTGGATCCAGTGTTGGGGGCTTCAAGGAATCCACCGAGTTCAGCGAGCTTTGCCAGCGGCTTCTCCAATGTCTCTTTGTAGATCGAAGGCAGCTTAGAAATAGCATCTTGCTCTTTGAGGGGGCCAAGTCCAAATGAGCAGCGCACCAAAGCCACAAGCTCATTCTGGGAGTTGAGCCCTGAAATCCACCAGTCTGAGACAACACGTCCAGATCGAGCCTTCAATTCCACACTGGCCACCCGACCTTCGGCTGTGCCTATCGCGTCCCAACGTCTATCCGCGCTGATTACCTCTAGTTCAAAGTTCATGTAGTAAGTCTAACACAACACTACAAGTCTGTGTTATCATGTAGTGGTCAAATTGATTCACTACAACCAGAGGAGGTAGGAATGGCTGAATCAAAACCAATAAATCTCACCGTTCCGCAGCTGGGGGAGCGGTGGCAGAAGAGCGAGCAATACGTATACAGCAACTACAAGAGGCTAGGGCTTAGGGCCCTGAGAATAGGGCAGCAGATCCGCTTCCCTTTAGAGGAGGTGGAGGCATGGGAGAAATCTCACATGGAATAACCCAGCTAGTTCAATTCTTCGGGGGTCATTTTGAGTTGCAGTTCATGCAGGTCTATAGACCTGTAGACACTGAAAACCTGAAAAGCAAAACGCATTCATGCCCAAAAAGCCTTATATTTCGGGCTCTAGAGGGGACTTTTGGCTTTCCAAACACCCTCGTGCGTCATGAAAACCGTCGTTGGATTGACAAACACCTTGCTGAATCGAGGGCTTGAGATGACGCTTCAGTTGGCTAAGTTATGGACCAAAGCCGGACCAGTGTTTCCGGCACTATATGAAGATGTTTGGCGCGGACCGAAACTCTACTGCCGAAAGGCTCCGGCAACGAAAAATGGTCACCTAGACGCAACCACAGACATTAGTCGGTTAGAACGCTGGTGGGCCGAGGATCCCGACTACCTAGTTGGACTTGCGCTGGGAACAGAGCTGGTGGTACTGGATATCGACGTTGATCTGGAAACGGGTGAAGACGGTTTCGATCGGCTGCGGAATCTAAAGCTACCCATCCCTGACACCTATTGGCAAGAGACTCCCTCGGGAGGCCGCCACTATTTCTATAGAGGCATGCCAGGTTTATCACTTGGTCCCTGGAACAACTATCTCCAAGAGTTTCAGGGTGACAAGAGCGGCGTTGATCGAAAGACAGGCAGTTCCTATGTCATCGCCTACTCAGAGATCGTGCCAGATGTGTCGGCGCTCGCTACCGTGCCCGAGTGGCTCACAAGACAAAATGAAACGCCGTCTCTATACGAGTACTCCGGGACACTGGCGGATTGGCTTGAGTCTTTGGTGCCTGGTGTGCCAGACCAATTCGTAACAGCGGCAATCTTGTCATTTCCTGATTCAGAATTCGATCACCAGGTCATGATTCGACAGCAGATGAGGCTCGTAAGGCTCGGAGCAGAAAAGCACCCAGGGGTTTTGGAGGCACTCGATTTACTCCGAACGCTTTGGACATTCGGAAAATACAACACCGAGGAATACCGCCTTGAGTGGATAAGAGCACTCGAGGGTGCAGTCAGAAAGTACGGGGGAGAGTCAAAGAAAGTGAAAGAAAATGCAACAAATTGATTCAACCCCCATCGAGCTAATCATCGAGAAGTTGGCTGAGGATAAATACAAGACACTAAAGGCTGAGGAAAAGGCTAAATCAAAGCTTGCCGCCGAAGCATTTGTTGGCTCGGTTGAACTAACGATGGATGACTTGATGGCAACTGCCAGCGATTTCCTAGTCGAAGGTTTGATTCCGGTGCAGTCAATAGGTTTCATGATTGCGAGGTCGAACTTAGGTAAGACTTTTGCTTACGTCGACCTGGCATGTCGAGCAATTTTTGGCGGCAAATGGCTTGGCAAGGAAACAAAACCCTGCAAGGTCCTAATAGTTCTCGGCGAGGGTAAAGCGGGTTTCTACAAGAGGCTTGAGGCATGGACTAATCATTACGAGAAAGACATCAATCAGCTTCGTAGCAACATGTTTTGGATTGATGGTGCAAATCTATTTAGTGATGTCAGCATTGAGAAGATTGCTGAGGTAGCTAACCGTGAAGAGGTTGATCTCATTATCTTTGACACATGGGCGGCGACATCCGGAATTGTTGATGAAAACGCGGGAGCACTCAACTCGACCGCATTAAACCGTGCGTCAAAAATCCGCCCCCAAGCGTCCTTGTTGTTCGTCCATCATCCGACAAAGGAGACTGAGAAGTCTGAGCGCCCTGAGATGAGAGGCTCGGGAGCACTCAAGGGCAGAGCTGACTACGTACTAGCTATGTATGACGACAAGGGTTTCAACGCCTCCAGCGGCGAAAGGTATAACTGGATTGCCTTGTCAACGGAGTTTGATCATGGTGGAAAGAACCGCAATGCAAAAACTGAAACCATCCGAGGCCTTTACTTATTTGATACAGATGACGACCAAAAGGTCTTCCTTCAAATTGAGTCTGAAGCGCTCTCCAAGCGTGCTCTGCTAGTAAGACAAAAATTGGTTGGCATAAAGACCGTTGAGGAATTCGCTACAGAGACGGCGACTTCTAGCGCTACTGCTCGGCGCTCGCTCAATGACGCCGTTCAGGAGGGGGTGGCAATTCGACATACGAGGACCGCCCCCAATCTCCCTGATAGGTACGAACTAAGTGAATCAGCGAAGAGAGCCAATGAGCCAAATTGGCGCTATCTCGCGCAGAACTCAGCGCAGAAGGACTGGATGTGATCTTATGACTACGAATAAAAACGATCCTGAGAAACTTGAACTGATACAACTCGAAGGCGATCCGCCTACATCCAATTCAAGGCAGCAACTGGGTGATTTGCTTTATGAGGAAATCTGCTATGCGTTGAAGGAAGGATTCATCGGTGAGATAAGAGTCTCCCCTCCTCACGAGTGCAGACTTTCGGATGAAGACGAGGATTGCTGCTGCGAGAGTTGGGCTGGTTTTTACAGCCGCTACGATTACCGACCATTCGGCAGCATTTACCTGGAACTCGATGGCTCGATTAGCGTGAGCGTTGGAAATGAATTCCTCGGGGGCAACGTTCACCAGGTCAATTCGGCTGGCACCTATTCCCTGAGAGAGGACGATTTACCCGGACCAGATCTTGGAATTTGTGCTACTGATCTAACCGTGGATAATGCAAGGCGGCTAGTCCCGCAACTTCTCGCAGAGGAGTTCTACTGGCATGTGCCAGAACTGCCCTATGCCTGGACCGAATTCGATGTGGATTGGTATTGGAGCAAGGATTAGGCCCTCTCCTCCCAGAGAATGCTCTGCTGACCTAGGTAATTCTTAGTACCTTATGGGCAAAAAGTGTTAATGATAAGAAGGCCTTAGTTTTTGTACATAAGCAACAGAGGCTTATTTCTTTTGCGGGTGGCATCTCAGTCTCTTGAGGGCTGTGGATAACTTTGTAGTGCGATTGAAAATCTAGGCAACAATGCCCCTATGAGAATCATTTGCCCCGTTTGCGAGATTTGGCTTGTCGATGTCTACATGGTAGGAGGTGAGGGTAATTACTGGTGCCTACGTTGCGAAAGCTCAATTAGTAAGGCAGTTTTGCCCGTTGTGTCCGATGCAGGGGGAGCCACCATGTCCGATCTCGAAGGTAACCTAGAAACAATCATTGAAAACGGCTAGTCCGTTAGGGGAGTCATGGCAGATCAGAACAATGCGGCATTCATTTGGACTATCGCCAACCTTCTAAGAGTACCTACAAACAGGCTGACTATGGCAAGGTCATTTTGCCTTTCACAGTGCTTCGCCGATTGGACAGCGCTCTTGAAGCTACTAAAGCCAACGTACTTGAGGCATACAAGAAGCATGGAAAAGCGCCTGCAGCCGACTTTTTGCTTCAGCAGGCTTCTGGCTATTCCTTCTATAACACCTCTCCTTATGACCTAAAACGCGCTGCAGGAGATACAAGCAACCTGCAGGCAAATCTGGTCTCGTACATCGAAGGATTCTCTCCCAACGTTCGAGACATATTTGAGCGCTATGAGTTCACGGCCCAACTTAACAAGCTGGATGAAAATGACCTACTTTTGCTAGTCACCCAGAAATTCAGCCAGATTGATCTTCATCCTGAAACTGTCTCGAACGTTGAGATGGGACTCATATTCGAGGAGCTAATCCGAAAGTTTGCTGAAGCTTCAAATGAGACTGCTGGTGAGCACTTCACGCCGCGTGACGTGGTGCGATTGATCGTTAACCTTTTGTTCGCAACCGATGACGAAGTCCTAAGCGACGATCAAAAGCTTGCCAAGCTAGTGAGGATTATTGGCACAGTCCTGCACTCGAAGTTGGCTTCCTAGAATCCGTTTAGATTCCGGTCAATGGGCGGAAATGGACGAAAACGGGCATATCTGTTGAAGGTCGCTTGACCAATAAATTACTGGGATATAGTGCCCAAGAGGCATCATATAAAGGGAGTGAAATATAACTACGGATCAGAAGGTTGGGGGTTCGAGTCCCTCCGAGCGCGCGAACCCGCTAA
>CAZIAI010000045.1:0-6729 GCA_964536895.1 uncultured Clavibacter sp. | reverse complement strand
CACTTTTCATCGCTGTGTATCCCGCCAACATAAAGATGGCCATCGACTGGAGCTCACGCCCCATGCCCGATCCATTATTTGCCTATGCCCGATTACCACTTCAATTTGGACTCTTTTATTGGGCCTGGTCAGTAATCAAAGCAATCAGAAAAACTATTTCGTAACAATTACGAAGCCGGCGAGAAACCCACAACCTTTATCTCGCCCTTCGAGTCACTTAAATTGTCACGCTTATTGATTTAACCTCATTACAAGTGCAACAATTAGTAATGCTCCCAGGGATAGGTCGCAAGTTCCAAATTGTCCTTTTGGCCATCAGCGTTCTGACCTGGATAACCCCGGGCGTCTCATTCTCAGCTCAAAAAGTATCAGCAGGGGCTAGTTGTAAATCAGTAAACAAAAAAGTTACTTTCCAAAATAAAGTTTATACATGTCAGAAAAAAGGAAAGAAGCTAGTTTGGAGTAAAGGTGTAACAATCAAAGCAGCACCAGCCAAACCCAATCCAGCCCCAACTCAAACAACACCCCAACCAGCTCCAACTCCACAGCAAACTATTCCTGCTAACACCAACCCATCACCTTCTCCAACTAGCCCTGCGTCAGTTGATGATTTAACTAACAAGACTTGTGTTAAGGAAAATGAGATTGTTAGAAACTCTGCAGGTGAATTCTGGTGCTTGAAATCCAGTGATGGACAGTTGCGTTGGTCCAAAAACAATATAGCCAACCAACCGACACCGACACCGACACCGACTCCAACGTCGACACCGACACCGACACCTACCCCAACGCCAACACGAACTTCACAAGTTCAGTTGCCCGCAGAAGGTTCGGCTTGCCCAAAACTGGGCACAAAAGTCATGGGTGACAACGGATTTATGAAGTGCACGTGGTGGGGTGGGCCAACCAATGACTTCCTGAAGAATGTTAAATGGCGCTTCGTCCCAACATTTAAAGTCTCTTCATCAAAATCAAATAACTACACAGAAACACCTGTCGAGAATGCATCATGTAGAAATTCAGGCGACACCTTTGATGTTTCGGGGGGAATTCTCGAATGCCGTTGGGTAAATGGCATGAAACTGCAATGGATCAAGATAAATACCACCAAGAAAACGTTTATCAATGCAAAGAGCCCGGTTTCAATCGACATGTGCAAATTACAAAACAGTGCCTCAGTAGCAGATCGAACCGGTAGAAATTCAAGTGGTTATGTTGGCTTTCCTTTAGTTGATACCAATAGGCATCAAATGAATCTAAAGGGAACGAACGAAGTTCTGATAGTTCCAATTGATTTCCCAGATTTTCCTGGTGGCAATGAAGTGATTGCCCAGCTTGAATATGACAAGAAGTGGATGACTGACTGGTACAACTACTTTAGTAATGGGCAGTCTAAATTCAACATCACAACATTGGATAGATGGCTCAGGATGCCAAAAGAGCGCTCCGCTTACCCTAGCGATGCGAAGACAATTAATGCATTTGCCGCCGATCACCCACGTCGCATGGCGGAACAAGCCCAGCCATTTGTTGATGAAATTACAAAAGTGTTTGACCTGCGTAAGTTTTCAACCATTTACTTCTTTTATCCCGACGGTGAAATAACTTTTGTGGACTTCATCGTACGTAATCACCTATTCAATATCAAAGAGGGTCAAACTCACCTAAACCTATTCAGCTGGGGCAAAAACCTAGAGGGAATGGAAACTCTTAAGTGGGCTTACTACATACATGAAACCATGCATGACTTTGGAATCACCATGCATGCGCCAGGTAATGGATGGCCATTAGGTATGGGAACTAATCAATCTGGAATTAGCTTGGCACTTAATCCTTGGGAGCAATTCCTTTTTGATTGGTTGCCTGCTGATCAAATCTATTGTGATGATGTTGCCACCCTAAAGAATGCAACAATTTCATTAACACCCGTCGAACGTGAAGATCGCCAGACCAAGATGGCGGTTATACGACTGTCGCCAACCAGAGCAATAGTTGTCGAATCCCACGGCATCGATAAGTGGAGCAACTTTAAATTTGGTGATCGAGAGTTCCCTCCCGGCTTTTATTCGATTATGGCCTACGTAGTTGATTTGGATAAGAATGTTGCCCCTCCAATTAATTCGGATGCAACATCACGATCCAATGATGACTGGGCTTGGGCGGTCTGGCAGAAGGTCCATGGACAGCGTTCAAATCAGTTCAACATGAATGTAGGTGACAGAAACAATCTTGCCGACTACGTGGCGGTTCTTGGTGACTCCTTTGTGATTGAAGGAGTTCGAATCAAGTTTGTTGGTACTGGGGATTACGAAACTATCGAAATATCAAGGGCTTAACTACGGAGCCGGTGAGAATCCCACAACCTTTATTTCGCCCTTTGCATTAGCTCGCACCAATACCCCTTCACCAGACTCTAAACCCACACCCGTTAACGCCGAGACATTCACAAAATGTCCCACCATCACAAGTACCCCTCGTTTCTGGCGATGATCAACAATCTGCTTTCTAGTCTTTGCGGTCTGTGGATCACCAATTGGATCAGCATCTTCAAAGAGGGAATCCAAATTTTTGTTCGCCCTTACCGCACCTATCCCCAACAACTCCGCTGTTTCCCGCGCCCGACACCATCTACTTGATTCCACTCTAAAGATTGGAACATCCCTGCGCTTTAACCACTCGCCAATCTCGCGCGCATCCTGTCGTCCTTCTTCCGAAAGATTTCGCTGAGTTGAACAATCACCCAACCTGAAGTTCTCCGGATCACCCACACCAGGAGCTAAGGCATGACGCATCAGCAATACATAACCCCGCGGATTTTTTCCCTTCAACTTGTCCCAAATCGCCAAATCCCTGGCATTTGCCTGGTGTGGCAAGAGCGATGCCACAAGCACCGCAATTAGTGGAACTACAAATCTGCGCACGATGTTTTAGTTACACCATTTCATTGAGTGAACGCACCGCTAGCTCACTAAGCAGCGCCGTTCCACGATACAAAACAGAGTCATCAAACATCGCTCGAGGTGAGTGATTGACCTCTGACTTTTCGTAATCCTTATCAACTGAAGCACCAAGGAAAACATAAGACCCTGGAACCGCTTCCAACACACGTGAATAATCCTCGGCACCGGCAATCGGATGCGGCATATCAAGGTAGCTGCCATTGCCAAACACTTCAGTTGCTACTTTGCCAACAAACTGGGCATGAGAATCATTGTTAACGGTGACGGGATATTGCTCAACCACCTTTACTTCAGCCTTCAATCCATAGCCCTCTGCAATTGATTTACACAAACGAACCGCTTCGGTTTGGATCCGGCCTCTGCTCTCGGGGGAGAAGGTGCGAATCGTGGCTTGGAACTCTGCGGTATCAGGAATGATGTTGGCTTTTGTTCCAGCATGGAATTGACCAACAGTGATCACCACCGGATCAAATGCGCTAAAGGCACGAGTAATCAAAAGCTGCAACGCGCTAACCATCTCCGCAGCAACTGGAATTGGATCCTTCGCGGTGTGTGGCTGTGAACCATGCCCACCCATACCAACAACAGTCACATGCAACTCATCGCTAGAAGCCATCATGGTGCCTGGCTTAGTTGTAAACATCCCGGTTGGAATAGCTGATGACATAACGTGAATGCCGTAAGTCGCATCAGCTTTCTTGCCGCTCGCGGTCAAAACACCTTCCTTAATCATGTGCCCAGCGCCATCAAAACCTTCTTCGCCTGGCTGAAACATAAAGACAACATCACCATTTAATTTTGATTTGTTCTTAACCAATAGCTTTGCCGCACCCACCAACATCGCAACATGCAGGTCATGACCGCAAGCATGCATCGCTCCATCAATCCGACTCTTGAAAGGAATATCCGCCAATTCAGTTACCGGCAATCCATCCATATCCGCCCGCAACAACACCGTCTTATCTGATTTGTTTCCGCGCAACACAGCGGTTACTGAACTAAGCGACTTACCTGTTGTTACCTCAAGACCTAATCCATCTAGTGCTGCCAAAATCTTCGCCTGTGTCTTAGGCAGATCCAATCCAATTTCCGGCTCTTGATGAATTTGATGGCGAAGTGTTGCTAAATCACCTTGAATTGCATTTGCTTCATTCAGAAAATCAGACACTTTGAACCTCGCCTTGTAGGTAACCTGGAAACAAACTTAGAGTAACTATCAAACCACCAGCCTCGCAATATTTCTGTCCGGCGTAGCCCCCTTACAAATCCAGCTATCCAAGCAATAATCTGCCCATGCGTAATCTCGATGGCCGTTGGATTCTTTCGCCACGAGACCTGATAGCCGAGCTCGAGTGCAATCACCGCCTCAGTCTTGATTGGAGCGCATCTACTGGGTTGATTGAGAAACCTGATGAAGAAAACTCTCGGGATATGCAGCTGTTGATTGATCGCGGCCGGGCCCATGAACAAAGACTGGTCGACAAATATCGGGAACAGGGAACTCTGGTATCAATCGGCGAACCAACTCTTTCTATTGATTCAATCAATCAAGCTCTTCAAGAAACCAAGGATGCCGTCGCTAAAGGAATAGAAGTAATCCATCAAGCAACCCTCTTTACCGGAGAGTTTCTTGGTTACGCAGATTTTCTAGTTCTGCTCAAAGATGAAAAAGGTAATCCCCGAAAAGATGACCAAGGCAGATTTATCTACGAACCAATAGATGCCAAATCCGCCAAAGTCGCAAAGCGCGCCGCTGTTCTTCAAGTTGCCTCCTACGCCTTAACCATGGTCAAACTTGGAATGGCGATGCCACCAAAGGTTCATCTCTGGTTAGCTGGCGATAATGAGTGGTCTGCTGCTACCTCAGACTTAATTGATCTCGCCGAAGAGTTTGAAAACCGTGCCCGCACCAGAATCAATAACTTCAAATCCCTACCCACCCCAATATGGGGCTCACGCAAAGAAGCCTGTGCGCGATGCCGTTGGCAAGAAAACTGCGATACCGGACGGGTTAAAGACCGCGATCTATCCCTGATCTATGGGGTTCGCTCCACTACCCGAAAAGCATTAATAGACAATGGCTTTGCCACGATTGAATCAATGGCCGCCGCCGATGAAGCCGATTACGAAAAGGTAAAAGGCGAGATCTCGAAGGAAACCTTTAACAAGCTTAGAAAACAAGCTGCTCTACAAATCAGGGGAGAGCAAGAACAAAAACTACTCTTCGAAGTAAAGGATCCATCACTTCTTGCCACCATTCCCGCCTCATCTCAAGGTGATATTTGGTTTGATATGGAAGGAGATCCATATTCCGGCACTGAAGGCCTGGAATACATGTTTGGTTATCTATATAAGGAAAACAACGACTTCCAATTCAAAACTATAGAAGCTGCCACCAAAACCCTCGAGCGAAAAGCATTCATTGATTTCATCGCACTTGTCCTAGAGCGTCGCAAACAATTCCCAGACATGCATGTCTATCACTACGCCTCTTATGAATCCGCCACCATCCTCAGACTTGCGCAACGCTATGGTGTCTACGAAAGAGAGGTCGACACCCTAAAGCGCGAAGGCGTATTTGTTGATCTACTAAATGTAGTTCGCTCCACACTTCGCTTTTCATCTGATTCACTTTCTATCAAAGCAATTGAAGAAGCCTTTTATCCAAATCACCGCCAAGATGAAGTCGCTACCGCCATGGAAAGCGTCTACGCCTTCAACATGGCCACCCTTGCACTCTCAAATGGAGATCACGCTGAATTTGAAACCAAGATGCAGGAGATCCGCAAATACAACGAGGTTGATTGCCGCTCTCTTCAAGCCCTAGACCAATGGCTACGCGATCGCGCCCATGAAAACGGCATCGAACTTCAACCAGTCATCGCAACAGAAATAGAAGAGATTGATGAAAGAACCCCCGAAGAGGTTCAACTCCAAGAGTTCTATAGCGAGGATGCCGACAAACGGGATCAAAACCAAAGCGGAGCAGCCTTTTTAGCCGCCTCCATTTCCTATCACAAGCGCGAGGACAAGCCGACCTGGTGGAATATCTTCGATAAAGCCACCAAGGATCTTGATGAACTAGAAGGTTTTGAAGATGTCCTTCTTCCGGAAAAAGTCACCACAACTGAGTGGAACAAAACCGATCGCCAACGGGTTCTGCATCGCACCACAACCTATGAATCAACTCAAAACGGAGATCTTCGTCTGATATTTGATGTGGGGGACAAGCCACATCTGCTTTATGAACAATTCACTGAAGGCATGATTGAACTATCCAACAACTTCCGTGGCATCAGAACCGCCGAAATCAAAGAGGTACACGAGAACTACATAATCATTAATGAAACCTGCAAACCAGATGCCACTGAAAGACCCTCAGCACCGATTGCGGTATTGCCAGAAGCACCCGTTAACGCCAATTCCATCTCAGATGTCATAAGAAATCTGCTCGCCCCACAAGTAATTACCAGCTTTAACTCCAAGACTAACCCATTTCCAAACGCGGCATGGTCCGACATCCTCTTACGTAAACCGCCCCGCCAAAAATCAAATCAACTTCCAAAATCCGACAAACCAGAAGATGACATCACAAAAGCCCTTCTCGACAGCGATAACAGCTACATAGCAGTCCAAGGTCCTCCAGGAACCGGAAAGACTTACGTTGGCTCAAATGTAATCGCCAATCTAGTTTTGCAAAACAATTGGAAGATTGGCGTTGTCGCCCAATCACATGCCGTAGTTGAAAACTTACTTAACGCCATCCAAA
>CAZIAI010000044.1:0-7493 GCA_964536895.1 uncultured Clavibacter sp. | reverse complement strand
GATTCCCAGTCTTTGGCCCACTTCTTGCGCCATTCGAACTTCAGTCCGCAGCGCTCACAGGTTCGAGGCTCGAAGCCGTTCTTAGTCTTTGGGCTAGGCACATCTCAAATCTATTGTAGAAAAGCTATCCGTTCAGCTATTAGATTCCAGCCTATTTTTATGCCAGAGCCTGTCGATCACATCTTGCCCAAACTTAGAACCCACGGAATCATAAACCCGTTGGTAGTAGGTCCTAATCTCCATCCTCAAGGATCTAGGTATTTCATTCTTCACCTTGGCACCATTAACTACTTCAGCGTAGTTTGCCTCCCTAAATGGTAGCTCGAGGAACTCGCACAAGCGGGCCACTGCGGAATCTGAGAATAGCTCCTCGTAAAAGGCATAGAAGATATCTTCCCTGGGAAAAACAGCTTCAAGATTTGAGATGGTCAGGTCGTACCTTGTCCTGATTGCAAATCTGGGCTTCATGTAGTTCTTGCTCAATATTTCGGCTTCAACGTTAGGGTTGTTGGGTTGTTCTCTAACCTTGTGCCTGGCGTACATTCGATTTGCTGAAATGCACCGTTCAACAGGGTCACGCATAAGGAGAATAACCTTGACTCTAAATCCTGCTCGCTCGAGTAATCCGCTTATGCGAGCCAGTTCCGAGGCGGGCAGTGCGGCATAGGAAGGAGTGATGTCGCCAGTTATTCTTACTCTCGTTCCTTCGATAACTAAAGATTTGAAATAGTCCACATACTTGGAGTTGTCTCTGCGAAATTGCAGTTGACGCTCTTCATCGTTTCTAGGAAAGAAGCTATTGAACCAATTTGGGATTCGCTTTCTAAGCGGTGGGGTTTTGTCAGCGACGAATTTCTGATCGAAAACGTGATATTCCTTCATGAAACCAAGGTCAACTTCGGGCAGTCTACTCAAGTAGGCGTGCAGCCAAGAAGTTCCGGCCTTTTGCGCACCAACTCCAAGAATAAAAGTTGGGGGGGTCGACTTGTTCACGTTCAAACTCTAATTCACAACGGCAAATTGACCTTGAGTCTGAAGGCACTGTTCCAAACTTGTTAACGCAACGGCCATCCTGCGTACAAACACCTGAGGAAGTTATTGGACCCGAAGTAAAGCTAGGGAATATCTAAGATTTGAGAATCAAATCAGCAAATTGCCTAATGGCACCTGCTCCACCGGGTTTTGATAGGACGACCTTTGCCAAGTGACGAATATTTGGATTGCAATCAGATGGCACCACCGGCCAACCAACCAACTTCAGGCAATCTGCGTCGTTGATGTCATTACCTATGTATGCAACATCGGCTAGATCAATTCCTATTTCTAGGCACCATTTTTGCAGAGCTGGAACTTTATCGTCCAAAGCGTTGAAGGCCTCAACGCCAAGCTTTCGGGCTCTTGCTAGCACTACCCCGTTCTTGTCTTTCGAGAGAATCAGCATCGGGATTCCGGCTTTTTTCATCAACTCAATCCCCATGCCGTCGGATCGACTAACTGAAACGGACTCCTGTCCATCTTCTGTCACAGTCACAAGATCATTTGTGTGAACACCATCAAAGTCCATCACGACTGCTTTGATAGCACCTTGAGGGATTTCGATGCCCTTGAAAAATGGAGTCAGACGCTCTGCGCTCTCGAGTTGCTCGGGTGTATCGATTTCTAGTGCATAGCTTTCTGGGACTTTGGCAATTCCTACTTTTCCAAAAAAGCGATGGCCGGAGGCTTTAAATCCGGGAACATCCATGACGTAGAAAGCTCCTGTTTCCATGAAGTGCGGCTCCCGGTCCTGGCGCCTAGGACGGTACTTTAGATCGTGGTTGACTCCTGTTGCGCCTTCAGTATCCTCCTGCCACAAGAAACCATAGGTTTCAAAGGCTGAAAATACCGATGAATATCCTTGCTCAGTTACCATTGCTACGGCTTTGCCAAGGGCCTCGCTGTCGATAAATGGTGAAGTAGTTTGCACAAAAACCAATACCTCTGGGTTCAGGCCGGATTCAGACAAAGCATCAAGACCGTGCAACAGGGCAGATTCTGAACTAGCCGTGTCACCCGATAGTTCTTGAGGTCGTTCAATTACTTCAGCACCAAAACTTCGAGCCACCGAAGCTATCTCATCATCCTCGGTTGATACCCAAACCTGATCGATCTCAGGTACTTGTTTGCAACTTAGTATCGCCCTTGCTACCAGTGGCAGCCCTCCAATTAACCTAAGGTTCTTTCGAGGGATCCCTTTAGATCCGCCCCGAGCCGGGATGATCGCTACCACCTTAGTTTTTTCGGAGTTCAAGTTGTGGCCTTTCCTGAATCAATTTGAATGTGGGGGAAAAACTCCAACACGGCCCGGTCAGCCGCCAGAACCGTTCGGGTCCGACGGTCTGTTCGACTACCGGAACGATCTAACAGACTGATTGCCAAGTCGGCCAACGACACGCACGAGCAAGCGGGGTGGACCTGGTTGGCGTAAGTAAGGGCGCTAGAAGTCAGGCTCAAAACAAGATTGGGGCGAAGTTGGTAAGTGTCATACTCGGCAGAGTTGCTGTTTTCGAGAAACATTAAGCGATTGGATCCCGTCAGATTCACGGCCTCGAGGAGCACCTGCCGCCCATCTGCAGTAAGCCTAGGATGGGGTTTAATCCAAATTGTGCCAGGGGTTAGTTCAAGTGCCCGCTCTAGAATCGCTTTCAGCTGTTGCGAACTCAGGGGATAAGTCTGACCTAGAAAGATGCTGTCCTTGGCACTAAAGGTCGAGTCACTTTCTGCCTTGCCTCCACTTTCAGTTGCTCGCAACATCACTAAGCCAAACGGAGTGAACTTGGGTTTGGCGTCGGGAAAGACTTTTTTGGCCAAATCCGGAAAGGAAGTATGAAAGGTCTTAAACTCTCGGAAACCGGAAATGATTTCATTTTTATTGGCGACAGGTTCACCAAAAATACCCCAGTAAACCTCTCGAACTGCACGTTGGAATAGTGCCAGAGTGGAAGCACCTGGGTGCCGTCTAATTATTGGACCCAAAAAACTTTTCGCGGCATGGAATAATGTCTCCCAAAGATTTGGCACAGAGATTCTGCGATTATCAAATGAGTGGACGTAGGTTCCAAGACCTTCTTCAATTAGAGTCATGGACACTCCTGCAGAGGTGAAAATCCTTGCCATTAGGGCATAGTGACCTTCATAGGACATTAGGTATGCCTTTTCTAGGTCTGGGTTGTCGGTCAGAATCTTGTTGTAAAGGGTGCTGAAATCTCGAAACCTAAGCCTTGTAAATACTTGGGTCGCGCCCGGCAAGGTCACTCGCTGAATCGGGGCATCGCCCAATGTTTTTGATAATTCATTAATTTCTTCGGGTACAGGTGCTGTCGAATCTCCCCAATCCAAGTAAAGCACCAGTGTCGAGAGCTGAATCTTTTCGCGAATTCGACGACCAGCCTCGCTGTCGCTAAGAAAAAGACGCAAACGCAGGGCTTGGTTCCTTTGCGAAACCACAGTTATGAATTTCAAAGTTTGCCCTGCCTACTCCTGGTTCTAAGTCTAACCTTGGACGCTCTTGGCAGATAAGTGCATTCAGCTAGCTGTTAACCTCTAGGTAAAGATTCATTCACCTTCCCAACCGCAAACTGCCCTAGCATCTGAAGTGTGAACTGGTTACCGAACGTAATGTTCGTTGCTACCACAGACTCTTACCTCAAGTGGGCTGTAGGGCTAAATGACCTCATCCCTCAAAGCTGGAGAACTTCACTTGTTCTCGTCAAAAGCCTGCAGAACCCTTCGCCAAGACAAATTGAACTAGCCGTGGGCGAGCGAAACTCCGAATTAATTGTTCGCGAGCACGTTCTCGCAACTATTGGAAGAGTTATGCGCACCAAGCCCGACATTATTGTCGTTGCCGCTACAGGGCCATTTCTCGTGCTGTTTCGGTGGCTGTTGGATATGACCCGGGAGGGGCGTCAAGTTAAGTTGGTTTCAGGATCCCCGGGGATTGCATATCACCTTGTTGGAGCGCCTTTGCGTGCACGCACCAGCGCAGATCTATTGCTGATGGCAGGTAAGTCAGAGCTTGAAAGAATTGCCGACGCGCTAAAAGAAATGTCAGTGGATACGAAACTTGCTTTGGCTACTTTGCCCTTCCTGAATGTTGCAGCATCAAAACCAAAATACCCTGGCCCTGAAGTTTTGATATTTGCACCCCAACCAGATATGCCGAAGACTCTCGAAGATCGCCAGAAAGTATTGATTGAACTTTCTCGGCTTCGTAAAGAATTTCCTTCGTTAAGAGTTATCGTCAAGCTTCGCGCAATTGAAGGTGAAGCCCAGACTCACTTTGAGGCGTATCCTTACCCACGGCTATCCGAGCAACTAGCTGAGCTAGGCCTAATTTCTGCCGGGGAGTTCGAATTCGAAGTTGGCTCCATATCCGAGTTTCTGAAAAACTCCAACGCGACTCTGGTCACGGTTTCTTCGACAGCTGCCCTAGAGTCGCTGGCTATGGGGAATCCAACACATATCATCTCTGACTTTGGAGTCGAGGATTCCTTGGCAAATGCAGTTTTTGAGGGATCGGGGCTAGTTTGGAGCATTCGCGACTACGGTTTGGCCAAGCTGCAGAAACCAAGCCAGGCGTGGCTCGAAAAAAACTTTTTTCATAAAAAATCAGAGGATAACTGGGTCCAGGCTCTATCCGAGCTAACGGAATCGAAGCGGGTAAGCCCCAAGCGCATCTTCCCAACAAACATTAGTAAGTCACTTCTATTCGGAGAGTTTCTAAGGGTAATCTTCCCAAATTCTCTAGGAATAGCCCTGATCAAGTACTTGAAGCTAATTCTTGGGAAAAATTCCTCGTAACCGTCGCAGGACTCGATACCAAAGCTCTCTGGCCATGTCACGAACTGATGCTTGACGCAGGTGATGGTCTGGTCGCACCGCTGCAATTGCGCGAGCGACTGTGTCGATGTGAATAGCCGTTGGCAGGGGTTGAGTTGACGCCCTATCCGCCTTTTCAGCTTCCATAACTTGGCCATGGATGTTGATTCCCAGTTGGTCAATCTCTCTTTGCACCTGCTTTGAAATGTGTTCAAATTGGGACTTAATGTTTGAGTCCAGACTTAGTTTGCGTGGAGTCGGGTTACTGGAAGGTCGTGAGGCAATCTCCGCAATCATTTTGTCTCTAAAGATCAGTTTCCACTCTTTAGCAATCCGATCTGGTGGTAGCAAGGACAGAAGAGTCTTAACGAAGATAATCTCCTCTAAATCTAGTGATCGGTTCATTCTGCCCTGGGCGCTTTCGCGTAAGGTTCGAGGCTCCAGGCCCAAGAATGTTTCAAACCAACTGGTTAAATATTCAGGGTTGAGTCTGTCTACATTGACTAAGTGAACGTTCTTCGCACCAAATGTGTTTGCCCAGTCAGCAAGTATTTGTGAAACAGCGTGGCGACGCCAGAATAGTTTGGCCTCGTGATGTGATTGGTCGCGCTCAAGTATCGCCTTGGAGAACGTTGCTAGATCTTCACCATAGCCGGTGCGAATGAACTGCTGATACTGGGAAGGAACGATTTCCTCGATTCTCCGATAGCTAAATATGACTTCAACTTTTACTTCTGTACCCAAAGCCGACTTGAGGGCACTGATGTCATGCGAATTTTGTTCGCTGAAAAATTCGCTTGCCAGCAACACAGTTTCGTGTCTCTTTGTCAGACGCTTGATTGCTCGAAATCTTTTCTCTTGGGTGTTTGCAGCGCTAATCTTCGCCAAAATGTGCTGGGCGTGCTTGCCAAAGCCCGAAGGGTAATAGATGCCAGCGGCTTGCAATGTTGAAGCCTGCTTGCGCAAGGCAGCCTGGATCGCGCTTGTCCCGGTTTTATGAAAACCGGCATAGATTATGAGGCGGGCCACTAGGCGCCGATACGACGCAACTTACTCAACGGTGCTAATTCGCCTGGGTAAATTCTTTTCACACCATCTCCAAGTGCTGTCTCAACGATTCGAATGTCACGAACCAATGATACAAAGCCCTTGGGCTCTAGGGATGCTCCGTGGTCGCTTCCCCACATTGATCTATCCATTGTGATGTGTCTTTCGACACTGACTGCACCAAGAGCAACAGCAGCAATTGAAATCTGAAGGCCGGTTTCGTGGCCTGAGTATCCAACTGGAACTTCGTATCTTTCCTTCAGTGTGGTGATCATGCGAATGTTGGCCTCTTCTGGAGGCAGTGGGTAAGTTGAGGTAGCGTGCATCAAAGAGAGGTTTTCTTTACCAAGGGTTTCAACCGCTAGATCAATCTGCTCGATAGTTGACATCCCAGTGGAAAGAATAACTGGCTTGCCAGTTTCTTTTATCTTGCTAAGCATAGATAGGTCAGTCAACGACGCCGAGGCGATCTTGTAAGCAACTACATTTAGGTCTTCTAGAAAGTCAACGGATGGCTCATCCCAGGGTGATGCAAACCAATCAATTTCCTTGGATTTGCAGTACTCATCAATCTCGAGGTACTGCTCCTTCTCAAATTCAACTCGGTATCGGTACTCGAGGTAGGTCATAGTGCCCCAAGGGGTTTCACGAGGGGTGTCCTTCATGTGCTCCGGAGTGGAAATATCTGGAGTTCTCTTTTGGAACTTGACAGCCTGAGCACCAGCTTCGACAGCAACGTCAATTAGCTGCTTGGCAATGTCGACAGAGCCGTTATGGTTTAGTCCGATTTCACCAATCACATAAACTGGCTGGTCATTGCCAATTGAGTTTTTACCTATTGCTTGGGTCTTTTCCATTTGAGAGTTTGTCATGACCCTAATGTGTTCCCCAATGCTTAACTAAAAGCAAACTCAGGGCTACGATGCCCCGAACGATTAGCGTCAATATGGCTAACTTGTGACCACCTGGTCGAGCTAACTACGTCGAAGAGCATGGCTTTTCTATTCTCATCAACTACCCAAGTGAATGTTTAACCGAGCATTGGATAGGGTTTTGAGGTGAATATCAAATTTTCAGGTGCTCTGATTGAATGGCGCGGACCCGCCCCTTTCTATTTTGTGCATTCCTAAAGTACAGAGCCGCAAGATAAAGGCCATGGCCTCTGAGCTAACCTACGGCTGGGGCGTTATTCCTGTGTCTGTGAAAATTGGCAAAACGGAATTCTCAACTGCTCTAATTCCAAGAGACGGGCTCTACTATTTGCCAGTTAAGAACCAGGTTCGGTTCGCAGAAGCCCTTGAAGACGGGTCCACAGTTTCCGGAACAATCCACCTTGGTGCTTAGGCTTTTGCAAATACACTCGTGTTTATGAATTGCAAAAACTGCGGGGAGGCCGTCCCAAAAGGCGAACTAAACTGCCCAGCCTGCGGAACCATTGCGGCCAGGACTAAGGCGGATCTACAGAAAACAGATCCGGCCATGACTAAGGCCATTGCCTGGGCCTTGATCGCTATGGGAGTCTTCGGACTGGTGTTTGTCATCGCTAATGCATGGACCGACTGGTACTCAGGTCTTGACTATGTGGG
>CAZIAI010000043.1:0-7535 GCA_964536895.1 uncultured Clavibacter sp. | reverse complement strand
AGCCTTTGGAGAATATGAGAACACCGAAGACAATATTTGCATGACTAAATATCTTTCTTGAATTGACCGAACAAGATATATTTGGCAAAGGTTCCAAATTGAATAGCGCATGTCTTTTTAGAAAACAAACAAAAGGGACAAAACCCTCAGCGCCCACAATATTTATGTATTTCTAGTGGCTTATCCTTTACATATGATTCAAATTCGCCGAGCAACGGACTCAGTATTAAAACCTGAAATTGAGGAAAATCTCCTAACCCTCTTGCATGAAGCTTTTGAAGGGGATTTCTCTGAGGAAGATTGGAAACACACCTTCGGCGGAACAAGATTTCTGGGCTTTCTTGATAACAATCTAGTCGCTCATGGTGCGGTCGTTGAGAGACCAATGCGCATTAACAACGCAGAGATGAAGGTTGGATATGTTGAAGGGATTGCTGTTGCCCCTGAGCATTGGCGCAAAGGATTCGGCTCACTCTTGATGAGTGAAATTACTTCATTTTGTAAATCGGAGTTAACACTTTCAATGCTTTCTACGGATGAGCATCTTTTCTATAGCAAACACGGCTGGCAAAGATTCGATGGAGAAAGTTATGTTTTAGTTGATGAGATTGAAGTGAGATCAGAGGATGAAGATGCCGGACTCATGTATCTACTTGGGTTAAAGGAAGATACGCAGGCTCCCAGAAAAGCGGTGTGTAATTTACGAGACGGAGATGCCTGGTAACTGTCCGAATCAACCCCTTTGCATAGTTGTCCAACCGCTACACTTTGATTCGTGGGACAGATTTCTCGCAGAGTTTTTCTGACGCTACTTGGTGGGCTACTGCCTGGAGCTGTTGCAAAAAGCGCTGAAGCCTCAAAAACCAAAAGGCCAACGCCTACTCCGAAGAAGAAACCCTCGCCATCCCCGAAGAAGAATTCCCCTTCGCCAAGAAAGTCTCCAAGTGCAAGTGCTGCAGCAACCCCTCAGCCCAGCTCGAGCAAAGTCACTGAAGGGGTCGTGATTGCAAAGAGCTCTGAACTATTGTTTCGTCAAGCAAAGGTTTTCTTTCTGAAAGACTCATTCGGGATTTCAACGGGATATTCACTGACGAGAACATCAAGAGGTGTGGTTGCTTTTGACACGAGGTGCACTCATGCGGGAGCGCCAAGTGTCTTGAGTGGGGCGCAACTTAGGTGTCCTGCACACGGTTCTGTATTCAACCCCGAAACTGGAGAAGTCGTAAGAGGGCCCGCAGTCGAACCACTTAAGAGCTATCGGACAATCGAAGCTGATGGGGAAGTCAGAATAGTTATTTCTTAATTTTGTAGCCAGTTGGGCATTTAGGGTTTGTGCCTGTCACTCTAATTGTCTTTCCATTTTTCACACAGGTGATTGTTTTCTTTCTACCTCTTGAAGTTGATGAGGGTGTGGCAATTGGAGAGCTCGAAGGGCTGGAAGATGCAATCGGAGTTGGCGATTCACTTGCGACAGGTGAACTTGAAGGAGTTGGTACAACCATGTCAGCAACACTCTTTGAAGGTGAAGGGGTTGCACTGGCAACAGCAACAGGAGCAGCTTTTGGCAAAAGATCCTTGTCATAGGCAACATTTCCTAGTGCATTTTTAACATTCGCGGGGAAGTTGTCTGGCAAAGGTGTCTCAGATAGATGTTTCATGACCGAGAGAACTTCCGGACGGAAATTCGGAAAGATTGTTTCTGCACCTTGTGCCGTGATCCCTGCTCTGCGAGTAAGGATTTCTGTTAAGAGGCTTCGATAATCTGCAGTAACAACAAGGTCGCCATCTTTGAGTTGCTTCTCATCAAGACCAGGGAATCTTCCGTGAATCTTTCCACCATTTACACCGCCGCCTGCAACAAAGGTGCTTGTGCCCCAACCATGCTCTGTGCCTGTTGATTGGTTTTGGCTCACTCTTCTTCCAAACTCAGTTATGGTCACAACGGTGACTCGGGACCACAGCACTCCCAGGTCTTCTCTAAATGCAGCGATTGAACCGCCGAGGTCAGAAAGATATGAGGTCAACCAACCATTTTCAAGATTTCCCATATTTGCATGCATATCCCAATCGCCTTGAAATTCAAGATCGACCGCACGTACACCGATGCCAGCTTTTAGAAGAGCTGCTACATCTCGAAATCTGCGACCAGTTCCGGTATTTGGATAATTCACTGCGCTGCGTTGTGCTCCTGCTTTGGCTACTTGATCAAGGGCTTGGATTGTGGATTTTGCCTGTGTTGCCCAAACATTGTTCCAACGGCCATGAGTTTCATCGATGAAACCAGCTAAGTCCTCTGCTTTGAACCCATGTATGGAGTCCAATCTAAAGTTGTTAATGGATTCAACATTTACAGGAGCTGCCTTGCCGCCAATCAACTGCCTTGTGGTTGAACCAATACCAACGGACTGGACCACAGAACCGCTTCCGGCTGCATCCAAGAACCGGGCAATCCAGCCGCTTCGCTTGTCCTTTTCACCGTAAGCAGCGTAGGCAACATCAGAAATCTCATCAAAGTGACTGCGGGAATGAGTTGGTGCTCCAATTGTGTTTACTATCGCAAGTTCTTTAGATTGCCATAGAGGCATTAATCCTTTCAAAGCAGGATGAAGTCCGAACTCTCTATCAAGAGGTATCAAACTTGAGTTTGGAATGTAGATCTGACTGCGCACCTGCTGCATCAACTTCTCATCTGTGGGCACTACTGCACTTAATCCATCAAATCCTCCACGCAGGACTAACGTCACAACAACATCGGGGACTTCATTTGTGGAGGCAGCAAAGGTATATCTGACTCCATTTGCTGAAAGAATTGTCATGCCACCAAAAAGCGCTACTCCGCGCAAAAACTGTCGTCGAGAAAATCCCTCACGACCCTCAGGGCATTGGGCTATCGCTTCTTCTGTAATCATCTCAGACTCCATACTGGAAGTTGGAAAATCAAACGAGAAATCAAGGCGGTAACCTCCCGATATAAATTATTCATGTCGGGATTTGGTCCATATGCTTTTGAAACAGCGTTCTTAACTGAAGTGCGGTCTGCGCTTCCAAGTTCCTTAAACAATAGAACTTGTGCGATTTGATCAATGTGTTTCTCTAGATTGGTTTCCCTTGTTGGCAGAATTTTGTCCCAAGAGGGTTGACTCCAAGTATTGCCCTGTACAAAGTTGCCGTAAACGTTCCAACGAACAACTTGATGGCTTGCATTCACCCAACTCTTAGCAATATCAGGATAACCATCTGGAAATGGCCATGAAAGTGGTGCGTGTCCCATCCTCGCTACTTCGTTGGGCACAATCGCAGGAAACAAAAACTCCTTTGTTATGCCCTTCCACTTTTGGACTCTTTGAAAGTCTGGCCAGACGTCAAGGGAGCGGGCTACTGAAACATAATCCTCACCCGGACGCTTTAACTTCTTCCCAATTGCATCTTTGAAGTCAGCGTGTTTGTAAACCGCCCTCAAAGTTGACTTGATGTCACCGCGATTTGAAAGGTATGCGGTTGAAATATCGTTGATGAATTGCTGAGAGGGAGCATCCTCTACAAAACGACGACCGAGCTTTAGCGCAATCGTTTTTGCGGTTTCGGGATGAAAAGCAAGGTAATTCAGAAGCGACTTAATGGCAGGTAAAACTTGATCTACCGAGGTAACCGTTCTCTGCCATCCCATAATTTTGAAGGTTCCAAAGTTTTGGCGCTCTCCGTGCAACATGGTCGCAAAAGGCATCACATCTATAAGAGTCTTTCCTTGGGGGAAAGGCCTAGGACCTCTTTGATACCAACGCTCCGGCCATTTCACTCGTAGACCAGAAAACAACTTCGATGCATCGATGATGTCTGCCTGCGTATAACCTGATTTAGGTGTCACAGTGTGTAGTTCGAGCAATTCTCGACCGTAATTCTCATTTGGGAGTGCCTTTGTGCTCAATTCACCATCTAGATAAACAATCATCGCTGGATGTAACGCAGAGGCCTGCAGTAAGTCCTCAAATCCAGTCAATGCGTACTGGCGAATAACTCTCTTATTCCAATCGTTAGTGTGCCAATCAAGCAGTCCATCTTTAGTCTCATCACCAAGAGTTGTGATATTGAAATGGTCATGCCAAAACTCGACCATCATTTCAAAGATTTGACGATTGGAGTGGGTCTGTCGAATCAATGTGTAAAGGTGGAGTGCGCGGCCTGATAGATGGTTTGAATAAAAAATTTGTCCTCTGGCCATATCTCCTTCGGCTTCGGCTATGGGCCAAAGGTAATTCATGTCTTTATGAACTAAATCAAAAACTTCTTGCTTTGCTATGTAAGCATCGACCTCTGCATCAGAGATTGCTAGATGGTTTAGCTGCCTTTCAAACCAAACATCCGCGCCAACCTTGTTCACCTCAGAAACAAGAGTCTTTGTTGGTCCATAAGTAAATCGATGAAGAAGATGAATTATTGGATCAGTCGATGGCGATGTTGCTCCCGCACTCCATCTTGATTCCACAGCGTTAGGTTACTTTGCGCGCCAGCGAATTAGTAGGTTTGCAAGATAATTTCTCGCGGCTTTATACGGGAAAATGGCAGTTATTTGCGCCAATGCGGCAAATCAAGGTTTTCTGGATAGTCGTAACTGGTCATAGTCGCCATGAGCCAGCATCTCAATGGTTATACCTTCATAACTAACCTTGTCGCCTTCGTGAAGCAGTAAATCTACTGTTGGGCTTGCAAAACAGGAGTAGCTCTCTACGGCTCGTCCAGCCGGGGATATTGGCTGTAGATACTCATCTTGATGTCCTAACGATGAATCGTAAACATATGCGAGCACACCATTTCGTTCAGTATTGGTTTTGCATGCAAAATCAGTAACGCGCCTTGACTCCAAGATCAAAGCTTTGCTCTGCGAAAGTGGGAAGACAGCCATTTTGATTCCCTTGGATTTGTTATCTGTCAGCGGAACTAAAGTTATGTCAAGACTATTGAGATTTGATGCCTCTCGACAATAGACCTGTGAATCTGCCATCCAGCCAATCAGAAATCTAATCCAGCCACCCAGCTCACGTTCGCCTTCAGTACTTCCTTGGATGAGGTATGGCATCATCGGAGTGGCGAACTTAGAACCGCCGTACTTTGCAACCCCCAAACCCACCATGTAGTGGTACATCCACCAAGACCAATAATTGCGACCAGAGTTTGGTTCGTCGTTAAAGGTGCTTGGAATAGAGAAAAGCTCAATACGTGTTCCTTCATTTGTTTTATAGTTCTTAACAACATCAAACCAGGTGTTTCCCTTAATTCCGTAGCCAATTATTTTCTGACCCGCGGGGAGAATAAATTGCACTGCTTGAACTCCAGTGAAGTCAAAGTATTTATCGGCCTCAGAAATCGCCCTAGTCCAAACACTTTGTTGGGCGGGGGAGCCAAAGCCATTGTTGTCTGAAGCGGGAATTGCATAGTCGGTGGACAATCCAGGAAGACGAACCCATTTTTCATAGACTTTCCATTTGATTTCTAGCTTTCCATCGCTTGTAGTTTCAGCCCACTTAGAGGCAAAGTCCATTTCTTTTTGAACTCTTGCTAGAAAATTGGCTTCGCCAGGCAAGTCAGAGAAATCCAATGGAATCAATGCCCATGTCACAATTCCAGTGCTCTGATACAACGGAGTAGCTGCAGGGAAACCCGACTTAACGCCATCATTGCTCTTCTGTTGGATCTTGCAAAGATCTACATTTTCACTGGGCAAACTTGGAGTGGCGTATGTGACATTTGATCTCTTTTGTTTGATTCCTGAGATAGGTGACGGATTTGAATTTGGAGCTGTAGAGGCAGGCGGAGTTGGCGAGAAAGTCGGTTTGGGCAACGCTTCCTGAGAAGGTTTTGGTGCTGGGGTTGAGGATGGTTCTGGAGTTGTTTTGGGAGTTGGCTGGATAAAGGGTGCGGTTTTTTTTATTGAAACACCTTTATTCCAACTCAACTTGTTACCACTTTTTATGCAGGTGTATTTCTTGCTTTTGTGAATCTTGGTTAAACCAGACTTCTGACAAGTCGCACCAGGTTTTGGTGGCATCGAGGCGGTTGCCGGAAGTGTAGAAAATATGAGCATCAAACAAATCGCGCCGATGACTCTTTTCACAGAAGAAAGCATAAGTTCCCTCTTCCTAGGAAGGGAAGAGTTTCGGTAGTAAGATTTAGCGCTATGCGCAGATATATCTTGTTTGTGATCGACGATGGAGAAAATCGTGCAAACCCGGAAGAGATTGCTCATATCGATGCGTTCAATGCCAAACTGGTAGAGCAAGGCAACTGGATACTTGCTGCAGGAATTAAAGGTCCGGACTCTGCCTATGTTTTTGATAATCGAAGCTCAGTAGATATCAGCAAGCCTGGCTCTCTGTTCGACAACGCTGAGCATTACAGCGGCTTCTGGATTATCCAGGCGGAGTCAGATGAGATTGCACAAGATCTAGCGAAACAAGGCTCGCTGGCTTGCAACCGAAAAGTGGAGCTCAGACCATTTATCTTCTAGAGAGCCAGAAATGAAGTGAGGGTATATTTGAGGCATGAGCGAATCATTTAAATGCCCATGTGGTTGTCCAGAGAATAACTGCACCTGCTGTTGCAGTAAGCCAGAGGGTTGCGGTCACCGAAAGAAATAGCCATGGCGGCAGCTAAAGGCGATAGGTCTTCATACTTTCCAAAGATTGAGGAAAAATACGGCCAACCAATGAGATATTGGTTTGGCGTCATGAAAGAGATTTCAGATCGCAAGTATCCCGAACAGATTTCATATCTAAAGGAAGAGCATGGCTTCAGCCAGGCGCATGCAAATGCTCTTGTGATGTACTCCAAAGGCTCCAAAAGTTCTAGGAGATTTGATGATTTGAAGGGATTTTTGGCGGCTCATGACGCTCAAAAGCAAAAAACTGTAAACCTGATTTTTAAATCCATTCAATCTAAGTTTCCCAAACTAGAGCTAGTAATAGCGTGGAATCAGCCCATGCTCAAACTTGGCGATGAATACATTTTCGGGCTTTC
The DNA here is from genome assembly GCA_964536895.1 of uncultured Clavibacter sp. GTDB lineage: Bacteria > Actinomycetota > Actinomycetes > Nanopelagicales > Nanopelagicaceae > MAG-120802. Next base: position 524 of record CAZIAI010000043.1, on the reverse strand, counting down.
AATTTCAAAAAATCATATAACCATCGCTCCATTTAGATCAGAGGTACTAGATCAACTGGAAAAAGAACTTGTTGGATACAAGCGAAACAAGAAAACAGTTATCGTTCCTGTGGATTGGCATATCGATGAAAAGTTACTTCACAAAATGGTACGACTGACCATCAATTCAACAAAGAACTAGTAGTTAACGTCTTAGGGGACCGAGAAGATAAAGGCTTAGTCTTTGCGCGGGAGAACTCTGGTTGCCATGCATACTCTTAAAAGAGTTAGTTCCATCAGCGCCGCACATTGATCTAATTACTCCTGGGCCGCCTGGGTGTGCGCTAATCCAACGGGTTAAGTCATAAACAAACCCATCAATAATCGTCCAACAGCTAGCGGGGGTGCTGTTGGCGCGCACCTGGTCAAGTGTGTATCCAGATTGCGTTGGAGAAGTTGTCGGTGTTGGAGTAGCTGCAGTTGTAGGTGCGGCAGATGCTGTGGCGGTGATGGTGGGAAGCGGTGTCGGGGTTGGAGTTGCGGTA
>CAZIAI010000042.1:0-7916 GCA_964536895.1 uncultured Clavibacter sp. | reverse complement strand
AGGATCTTTGTTACACGACCTGCGCCGACGGTACGTCCACCTTCACGGATAGCGAAGCGGAGACCATCTTCCATCGCGACTGGCTGGATGAGAGTTACAGTCATTGATGTGTTATCGCCAGGCATAACCATTTCGGTGCCTGATGGAAGTGTTACAACACCAGTTACGTCAGTTGTACGGAAGTAGAACTGAGGACGGTAGTTGTTGAAGAACGGTGTGTGACGTCCGCCTTCATCCTTTGAAAGGATGTAAGCAGATGCTTCGAAGTCAGTGTGAGGAGTAACGGAACCAGGCTTGCAAACAACCTGACCACGCTCAACATCTTCACGCTTTAGACCACGTAGAAGTAGACCGACGTTCTCGCCAGCCTGACCTTCATCAAGCAGCTTGCGGAACATTTCTACACCGGTGATAACTGACTTCTGTGAATCTGGACGGATACCAACGATTTCAACTTCTTCGTTGACCTTCACGATACCGCGCTCGATACGACCAGTTACTACTGTTCCACGACCGGTAATTGTGAATACATCTTCAACTGGCATCAAGAATGGCTTATCAACTTCACGTGTTGGCTGTGGGATGAATTCATCTACAGCGTTCATTAGGTCGATGATCTTGTCAGCCCAAGCTGCATCTCCTTCGAGAGCCTTAAGAGCTGAGATACGGACGATTGGTGTGTCCTTACCTGGGAATTCGTACTTGGTTAGGAGGTCACGAACCTCTTCTTCGACGAGAGCAAGAATGTCTTCGTCATCAACCATGTCAGACTTGTTAAGAGCAACAACGATTGAAGGAACGCCAACCTGGCGAGCAAGTAGAACGTGCTCCTTGGTCTGTGGCATTGGTCCATCAGTTGCTGCTACTACGAGGATTGCGCCGTCCATTTGAGCTGCACCAGTAATCATGTTCTTGATGTAGTCAGCGTGGCCAGGGCAGTCAACGTGTGCGTAGTGACGCTTCTCTGTCTGGTACTCGATGTGTGCGATCGAAATGGTGATACCACGGGCACGCTCTTCAGGTGCCTTATCGATCTGATCGAATGGTGTGAATGGGTTTACATCTGGATACTTGTCGTGAAGCACCTTGGAAATCGCAGCAGTAAGAGTGGTCTTACCGTGGTCGATGTGACCAATGGTGCCAATGTTTGCGTGCGGCTTTGTCCGCTCGAACTTTGCCTTTGCCACTGTGGGTTCTCCTTCTTTTCTTTCTTCTTAACCGTTTTTTGGTTGATTACCTGAATTAATGGGTTGTACTACTCGCCGCGAATTTTCGCGATGATTTCTTTCGAAACCGCTGCAGGAACCTCTGCATAGGAATCGAATTGCATGCTGTAACTCGCACGGCCCTGTGTTCTGCTTCGAAGATCTCCGACATAGCCGAACATCTCTGAAAGTGGAACAAGTGCCTTGACGACGCGAGCACCGGCTCGCTCATCCATGGCCTGAATCTGGCCACGGCGGCTGTTGAGATCGCCGATGACGTCGCCCATGAAATCTTCAGGGGTGGTGACTTCAACGGACATCATTGGCTCGAGGAGAACAGGACCAGCAAGTCTTGCTGCTTCCTTGAACGCCGCGATTCCAGCAATCTTGAAGGCCAACTCCGATGAGTCAACATCGTGGTATGCACCATCAAGAAGAGTGACACGTACATCTGTGAGTGGGTAACCAGCAAGTGGTCCGCTCTGCATCGCCTCTTGGCAACCATCATCAACTGATGGGATGTACTCTCTTGGAACACGACCGCCCGTAATTTTGTTTACGAACTCGTATCCACCTTCAACTGCACCAACAGGAAGTGGCTCTAGTGCGATCTGGATCTTTGCGAACTGTCCAGAACCACCGGTCTGCTTCTTGTGGGTGTAGTCATAACGATCAACTGGCTTACGAAGAGTTTCGCGATAAGCAACCTGTGGCTTACCAACATTTGCTTCGACCTTGAACTCACGCTTCATACGATCAACAAGGATTTCTAGGTGAAGCTCACCCATACCGCCAATAATTGTTTGCGCGGTTTCCTCATCGGTACGAACATGGAATGTTGGATCTTCTTCGGCTAGACGCTGGATAGCAACACCAAGTTTTTCCTGGTCGCCCTTTGTCTTTGGCTCGATTGCAACGTGAATAACCGGAGCTGGGAACTCCATGGATTCAAGAATTACCGGCTTATCTGGATCGCAAAGGGTGTCACCTGTTGTGGTGTCCTTTAGACCCATAACCGCAATGATGTCTCCGGCTGAGGCCTGAGGAATTTCTTCACGCTTGTTTGCGTGCATGCGGTAGATCTTGCCGATACGTTCCTTACGATCCTTGGTGGAGTTCAGGATTCCGGTACCTGCTTCAAGCACGCCGGAGTAAATACGTACGAATGTGAGCTTTCCTAGGTGTGGATCGCTCATGATCTTGAATGCAAGTGCGGAGAATGGCTCTGAAGCATCTGGCTTGCGAGCGATCTCAACTGACTTATCACCCATCTTTGAACCGATGATTGCATCGATATCAAGTGGTGATGGAAGGTAACGGGTAACCGCATCAAGCATCGGCTGTACACCCTTGTTCTTGAAAGCTGAACCAGTTAGAACTGGGGTCAACTTGTAAGAAAGAGTTGCACGGCGGATACCAGCGATGATCTCTTCTTCAGAAAGATCTTCACCTGCGAGGTACTTCTCCATGATTGCATCATCATTTTCTGCCAGAGTTTCAACAAGAGCATGACGAGCAGCGTCACACTTGTCTTTCATATCTGCAGGAATTTCCTCAACCTTGTAATCCTCACCCTTTTGGGTTTCGCCACGCCATGTCAAAGCCTTCATTGCGATCAAATCGACAACGCCGATGAAATCAGACTCTGCTCCGATTGGAACTTGAAGAACAAGTGCGGTGGCACCAAGACGTGAACCGATCATCTCAACGCAACGATCAAAGCTGGCACCGGTACGGTCCAACTTATTTACGAAGCAGATACGAGGAACGCTGTACTTGTCTGCCTGACGCCAAACTGTTTCTGATTGTGGCTCGACACCTGCGACGCCATCAAAGACTGTTACCGCGCCATCGAGAACGCGAAGTGAACGCTCTACCTCGACGGTGAAGTCAACGTGACCAGGTGTATCGATGATGTTGATGGTGTGGTTCTTCCACTCGCAAGTAGTTGCAGCGGAGGTAATGGTGATACCGCGCTCTTGCTCTTGCTCCATCCAGTCCATGGTGGCTGCGCCTTCATGAACTTCACCGATCTTGTAGTTGATACCGGTGTAAAAAAGAATACGTTCTGTGGTGGTTGTCTTACCAGCATCGATGTGAGCCATGATGCCGATATTGCGCACCTTATTTAGGTCAATTGCAGTTGTAGTCGCCATATTGGATTACCACCGATAATGAGCAAAAGCCTTGTTAGCTTCTGCCATCTTGTGAGTGTCTTCGCGCTTCTTAACAGCTGCGCCCAAACCGTTTGATGCATCGATCATTTCATTAGCAAGACGTTCTGCCATTGACTTCTCACGACGAAGGCGGGCGTTATCTACCAACCAACGAAGACCAAGTGTCATGGAACGTGCTGCTTTAACTTCTACTGGAACTTGGTAAGTCGCTCCACCAACACGACGTGAGCGAACTTCAACAGCTGGCTTTACATTGTCTAGAGCGCGCTTCAAAGTAATAACTGGATCAACTTCAGTTTTTGCGCGGCAGTTTTCTAGAGCTTTGTAAACAATAGCTTCAGCGGTTGAACGCTTGCCATGTGAAAGCACTTTATTAATAAGTGCAGTAACAACTGGAGAGTTATAAACCGGATCAGCAATTACCGGATTCTTGGGAGCGGGACCTTTACGTGGCATTACTTCTTCTCCTTCTTTGCACCGTAGCGTGAACGTGCTTGCTTACGATCCTTCACGCCTTGAGTATCGAGAGATCCACGAACAACTTTGTAGCGCACACCTGGAAGATCCTTAACACGACCACCACGGACAAGAACGATGGAGTGCTCTTGTAGGTTGTGACCTTCACCTGGAATGTATGCAGTAACTTCCATTCCGCTTGTTAAGCGAACACGTGCAACTTTACGAAGTGCAGAGTTCGGCTTCTTTGGTGTTGTTGTGTAAACGCGTGTGCAAACGCCACGACGTTGTGGACTTCCTTTAAGACCCGGTGTTGTTGTCTTGTCAGACTTATCAACACGGCCCTTACGGACCAACTGCTGAATTGTTGGCACTACTGTTCTCCATCTCATTCGTCCGACCCACGCGGTCGGGTGTGTCGCCCCTGTGGACACAAGGGCGCGAGGCTATCTGAAGCCCAGCGTGATGGTCAAAACGGCTAAACCAGTAAAACACGCCGCTTTTTGCCCCTCGACACGCCGGACAAAACGCGACTATCCTTTACTTATGGCTGCCAAAGTAAAGGCTAAGAAAGCCCCCAAGAAATCCACAACTCCTAGGCCGCGGCGCGGGCGAGCATCCTCCTCTCGGATAAGTTCAAAGAATCAAATCACTATTCCAGTGGAGGTACTTCGCGAAGTGAATCTCAAACCTGGAGATCAAGTTGAATTTATGATTGATAAAGAAGAGCGAATCATCCTTACACCATCTACCGAAGCTGAATGGAAGAAGGCGCTCCGCAATTTAGCCGGCACGATGCCCGGTCTCGGTTCAAACTTTGAATACAAAAAGGAGCGCGAAGAGTGGGATTCAAAAGCCACGCTGATACGTCGTGGTTGATTGCATTATTCAATCCAAATGATTCTCATCATAAGCAAGCTTTGCGCGAGCTCGAAGAGTTGAACGTTCGACCATCTATCAGTGCGTTTGCACTCGCAGAATTATTAGTTGATTTCGAAAAAAGTGATGTGGGAAGCATAAGTTTAGCTATAGCTGATATCAACAAAGCCTTCTCACCCATTATTGCTCTGAGCTCTGAAATCGCAGTTCTGGCAGCGAACATCCGTTCAAACAACAAGATAACCTTAGGCGATGCAATCATAATTGCTACGGCAGTACACGAAAAGTCACACTTGCTTACATTTGATAAGGGTATGAAAGCAATCTATGAACGTATTAAATAGACCCAAGCTACGCGGCATTATTCACTTGGTAATGTCACCGCTAGCGCTGGTTGCAGGTCTGACGCTCATCACAATTACCTCAGAGCTTCGCGGTCGAGTTACTTTAACTATCTTTACCCTCACTGCGGTCTCACTATTTACTTGCAGCGCTATTTATCATCGGGTTCCTTGGGGTCCATCTGCAAAAGCAATCTGGCGCCGGATTGATCACGCCAATATTCCATTGCTAATAGCTGGCACCTATACCCCTTTTGCTATCTATTTACTTGATAAAAACCAGGCTGTAGTGCTGCTTTCCCTGGTGTGGGGCGGCGCTTTATTGTCTGGAATCTTTAGAGTCTTTTGGTTATCTGCTCCCCGTTGGTTATATGTTCCGATTTATCTCGCATTGGGTTGGGCCGCGTTGATCTACCTGCCTGATTTTTATCGCAATGGCGGATTGTTGGTCTTTATCCTGATCGCTTTTGGTGGCTTTTTGTATTCGGCCGGCGCCATTATCTACGGATTAAAGAAGCCCAACTTCTCTATCAACTGGTTTGGCTTTCATGAGCTGTTCCATGCCATGACCGCCGCAGCTTTCATTTCACACTTTATCGCCGCTTTACTGGTTATAGTTCGCTAACTATGAGCGTACATATCGGAGCCGCCAAAGGCGAAATTGCTGAAAGAGTTCTACTACCAGGAGATCCTCTCCGTGCTAAATGGGTAGCAGAAAATTATCTAGAGAATGTTAAGCAGTACAACTCAGTTCGCAACATGTTTGGTTTCACCGGAACCTACAAAGGCGAGCGCATCTCTGTACAAGGAACCGGAATGGGATTGCCCTCCGCTTCCATTTATGTAACTGAGTTGTTTAATGAATACGATGTCCAGGTCGCAATTCGTATTGGCACCGCTGGTGGCATTCAAGATAAGACCAAGGTTGGCGATTTAGTGCTTGCGATGACCGCATCTACCGATTCCAACATCAATCGCCGTTTCACAAATGGACTTGATTTTGCTCCACACGCAGATTTTCATCTCTTGCAGGCAGCTTACGAAGCCTCAAAGAAATTTGAGCGGGTACATGTTGGTGGAGTTTCCTCGATGGACTTCTTCTATGACGAGACCGATGCCGCCAAAAAACTACAGGCCCATGGTGTTTTGGCCCTCGAAATGGAGGCTAGCCAGCTTTACTCAATCGCAGCTCGCAAAGGCCGTCGCGCCCTTGCGATCATGACGATTTCTGATCATGTCTTTACCCATGAAGCCATGGATTCAGATGCTCGTGAACGTACCCTCAACGACATGGTCGAGGTTGCTCTTCACGCCGCAATCAATGGCTAGTTAGTTAATCTCTAAGGCATCACCAAGCCGCCATCAACCGGAACAGTAATTCCGGTGACGTAGCTTGATGCATCGCTAACTAACCAAATCAGGGTTGCTGCTAACTCCTCTGGATCTCCCAATCTTCCTGCTGGAGCAAACATCTTTAACATCTCAACCATGTCTTTTGGTAGTTCATCACTCATCTCAGATGGGAAAAACCCTGGAGCTAAGGCGTTGACGCGAATCTTTTTTCTGCCAGTCCATTGGGCCGCTAAATCTCGGGTCAATCCAATCAACCCTGCTTTGCTGGCGGCATAAGCTGCTTGCGGTAATCCCTGAGGTTTAATGCCAAGGATGCTAGAGATATTGACGATTACTCCGCCCTCTTTATTTGCTTTTGCAAATGATTGCGCCATCCAATAAGCACCCATCAGATTCACATCAATCACATTTCTAAATTGTTCAGGGGTTTCGCGGGTTGCTGGTATCGCTGTACCAACTCCGGCGTTGTTGACCAAGATGTCAGCTCTACCAAATTTCTCAATTGCAAATGCGATCAATGCTTCGCAATCCTGTGGATTTGTTACATCGGTGCGCTTTGCTGCATAACGTCGGCCCGCTGCTTCAACTAACTTTCCAGTTTCAGGTAAGCGATCTTCGCGCCGCGCACCAAGAACAACATCAGCGCCCGCCTCTGCCAGCGCCTTTGCAAAGGCAACACCTAAGCCAGATGAGGCTCCGGTAACGACAGCGACCTTTCCATCTAGGCGAAAGCGGTCAAGAACACTCATCTTCCCTCTCCTAATTTCTCAAAAGTATAAGTACGGTAGCGGTATGGAGTTCAGCCTAAGCCCTAAGGCAACCGAATATGCCAACAAACTGCAAGCTTTTTTGCAAAATGAAATTCTCCCCGCGGAGGCGCAGTATCTGCAACAACGCGCTGCCTTTGCTCAAGCCGGCACTCCCCACAAACTTCCACCCGTTGTTGAAGAGTTAAAAGCAAAAGCAAAAGCACAAGGGTTATGGAATCTCTTCTTGCCTCATTTAGATCATGGTTTAACAGTTACTGATTACGCCAGTTTGGCTGAAATCACCGGCTGGTCACCTGATATTGCTCCAGAGGTAATCAACTGTGCCGCTCCAGATACTGGCAACATGGAGTTGCTAGATATGTTTGGTACTCCAGAACAAAAAGAAAAATGGTTGCAGCCTTTGCTCAAAGGTGAAATTAGATCTGGTTTTGCGATGACTGAGCCTGATGTGGCTTCCAGCGATGCGCGCAACATCAAAACCAGCATCACAAAAGATGGCGATCACTATGTAATCAATGGTGTGAAGTGGTGGACCACTGGCGCCATGGATGAACGTTGCAAGATTTTGATTGTTATGGGTAAAACCAATCCAGAGGCAGAGGATCACAAACAGCAATCCATGATCTTGGTGCCGATGGATACACCAGGTGTTGAAGTTGTCAGAAATTTAACGGTCTTCGGTTATGTAGACCAGCATGGTCATGCTGAAATTCGTTTTAACAATGTTCGAGTGCC
>CAZIAI010000041.1:0-8205 GCA_964536895.1 uncultured Clavibacter sp. | reverse complement strand
CCAATTCATTTGCGTTTTCATTCTCGAACAAGGCGCCGTACTGTCCTTCGCCCAATAATTGACTGAAAGCAGGAATGTCGCTGGCAACTATGGGTACGCCGGCAGCTAACGCCTCTGCCAAGATGATTCCGAAAGATTCCCCGCCAGTATTTGGAGCCACATAAACATCTAAGGACTTTAGGAACGCCGCCTTTTCTTCATCACTGATCCGTCCAAGAAAAACTAATCTGTTTCTTAGTGAGGGATTGACTCTTTGCATCGCCTCTAATCCTTCTCCTGGACCTGCGATTAGCAGTCGAAAATCAGGAATCACTCGTGCGATGTTGGGCAATGCATCCAACAAGATATCCAAACCTTTTCTAGGCTCAGAAAAGCGACCAATAAATCCAATATTAAATGGCCTTTTCCACTCAGGATTAGGTTTGGCATTTGAGAAGAATGGAACGCTGATGCCATTTGGGATCACTACTGCATCAGTTTCTAGATGGATTCGAAGAGTCTCACGAGCTACTTCACTCACAGCAATTCGTGCCCGCAATTTTTCAATTACGGGTTCAAGTAAAGGAGCTATAGCAAATGCCACCTTTTGCCTGGGAGCCGCAGCATGAAAGGTTCCTACCAAAGGACCTTCAGCTACCGAGCACGCTAGTAAAGACAAAGATGGAATGGCAGGTTCATGTAGGTGCAATACATCAAATTCACCATTTGAAATCCATTGCCTTACTCGCGAAGCTGCGAGTGGGCCAAACAGGACTCTCGCCACAGCACCGTTATACGGAATAGCAATTGGTCTACCTGCTGGAACCACAAAATCTTCAGTGATCGTTGAATCGTCACTGACCGGCGCTAGTACAGAAACTTCGTGTCCTTCATTCTTATAGTGAATCGCCAGGTCTCGGATGTGCGCTTGCACTCCCCCGGGAACATCCCAGGCGTATGGTGATACAAATCCGATTTTCATCCTCGTTGCACAAAACCTTCATCAATAAATACCCGTTGCTGCATGTGCCAGGAAGTGTGATTGTTCCTTATGTCATTTTCAAAGCGTGAGGCAAGAACTTGAGTCACTCTGGCTACCTCTTGAGAGCGCTCAGCTTGTCTATCAACCTGAACTGGTGGAGTAAAGAAGATTTCAATTCCATCATCTGTATAAGCCACAAATGCGGTAATCAAATCTGCGCCAGTGCGGTACGCCAGAGTTGCCGGACCGGCAGGCATACGTGCGGTTTTACCAAAGAAATTTACGTCTACACCCGAACGACTTAAGTCCCTATCTGCAACAAGTGCAACCAGTTCACCAGATTGCAATAACTGAACTAGTTGCTCAGTAACTCCAGCATCTATATCCAGGACACGGATCCCCATTGCCTCTCGATGAGCGAGAAACTTGCGAAATAGCCGCTCCGGCTTCAAATGCTCCGCAACGGTATTTACCCGCACTCCGCGAGCACAAAAAAACGCCCCGGCATGATCCCAATTCCCTGCATGTGGCAAAGCAACTATCAAACCCCGCTTTTTCTCCACTGGTTCAAGTAGAAACTCTTCATTGTGGGTCTTCACCGTTTTGAAAATCTCCTCTTTGCTCCAATCAGAGATTCGAAAGGTGTCGCACCAATAACGCATCGCTGACTTCAACCCATCGATAACTGAATCTTCCAAATCAACCCATGGTGTTGATGCCAAAACAATTTGGTAGTTCTTGCGCAACCTCTGGACTCTTGACCCATTACGGCGATATGCCAACATTGCCAATACATCAAATAATTTGTAGGCCAATCGCTTTGGCAATAACCGCACAATCCTCCATAACGAGTTATAGACGAGATAGGAAAGAAATTGCATCTTCAGCCCTCAAATCGTGCGACTACCAGCAGTCTTTGCACAACAGTTACCAAACCCAGCAAACATAAAATCAGTAATCCAATTACTAGTGCAACTTCAATCCCAAGACCATAAAGCCCAGTTGAGACCAAAACGATAATCAATCGTTCGGCGCGTTCAGCAAAGCCTACGGAACAATCAATACCCAAACTTTCTGCCTTGGCTCGAATGTATGGAATTAGACCACCCACAACAAGTGCCAGACCAGCTAGCCAAAGAATTTCATGGCGTGAGGCATCGTAAGCGTATAAAACTATGCCGAAAAAGATTGCGGCATCAGTAACTCGATCTAGAGTTGAATCAATTACGGCGCCCCATGCCGTGGAACCAGATTTGGATAATCGAGCCATCGTGCCATCGAGCAAATCACTTAAGACAAAAAGAGCAATAATCAGAGTGCCCACGAAAAAAGAGCCTTGACTGAAGAAATATATGGCGGACACTGAGCTTCCTACAGCACCAAAGATCGTGACCGCGTTAGGGGTTACTCCCAGTCGCAAGAGAGTTCTACAGAGAGGTGAAATCAACACCGTCACTGGCGCTCTAAATCGATTCTGAATCATTGTGCACATCGTAGGCTTTACCCGTGCGGGAACCCAATATTGAATTGCCAACACATGTCCAGTGGCTCTTCGCCGGGCACGCATCTTCCAATTTAGCTGAGATTAGCTCCCTGTTTCCAGTTTCCAGTGGCTGTTTGGAGATCGACAGCTCCTTGCAAGATGAAGACATTAACAAGAGTTTGCACAACAAATCAGCAGTGGCCTTTTGCATAAGTGCGAAATCTGGGGTTTCTAAGGAGATGATTCATTTTTGGAGCTACATCTCTGAGCGTCAGTTTCCAAGAATCATAATTGTTTCTGGTCTTGAGTTTAGCGAATCTGATTTTGATGACATTGTCCTAATTGCTAATCGCGTTTTAGAACCAGTGGTAACTCCATACTTGGTTTTGCATGATGAAATAGGAGAACCATCCGGATTGATCTCGGTCATAGATGGGATGGTTCATGATTACTCCATAAAACCCAGAAAGGATTATCTAGCCGATATTGAATTGCAGGAATTAACGAAAGATTTCAAGAACGAATACATTGAAGCAACTGAGGAGATTGCTGTCGATGCATTTGAAGCTGGGCTTCTAGTGCCGGCAATTCCTTTAGTGCCAAGCAAACTTATCGGTATTGAAGAGATTGAAAAGTTTATTTCAAAGGTGAGATAGCTACAGAATTTTTACCAAGCCGCTGACAACTCTGCTCTTGTTTGAGTCAAAAGAATTGGAAGCACTTTTGTTCTACCAATAATCGGCATGAAGTTTGCATCACCAAACCATCTGGGCACCACATGTTGATGAATATGGTCGGCCACTCCTGCACCGGACAGTTCGCCTTGATTCAATCCAATATTGAAGCCACCACAGTTTGAAACTTTTCGCAGAGTTTTCATTGCACGCGCGGTGAACTCTTGCATCTCATTGCGTTCAGATTCGGTTAGCTCAGTTAAATCAGCCACGTGACGGTAAGCGCATATCAACATGTGCCCTGCGTTGTAGGGATAAAGGTTCAACACAGCGTAAACCTCTTTGCCGCGAGCAACAATCAAAGCTTCTTCATCGCTCTTGCTCGGGATGGAGCAAAATGGACAAGCAACATCGTTTCCTGGTTTAGGTCGATTTTCGCCCGCTAGATAAGCCATGCGGTGAGGTGCCCATAAACGATCCCAACTATCTGGAATTCCTACTCCAGATAAAGACTCATGTTCACTCATAGATTCAAACTTGTTTTCTGGTCTGTATGGCTGAAAGAACCTCGGCAATCGCCTCAGAAACCGGGATGCCGTTTCTTTGCTCACCATTGCGGTATCGGAATGAAACCGCACCAGAGTTCTGGTCCTCTTCGCCAGCAATCATCATGAACGGAATCTTTTCTGTCTGTGCGTTGCGAATCTTCTTTTGCATTCGATCATCTGAGGCATCAATCTCAACGCGAATTCCAGCTGCTCTCATTTGCTTAACAACGCCAGTTAGGTACTCATTGAAGGCTTCAGCTACTGGAATGCCTCGGACTTGTACCGGCGCCAGCCAGGGTGGGAAGGCTCCGGCATAGTGCTCAGTAAGCACTCCGAAAAATCTCTCAATGGAGCCGAACAAGGCACGATGAATCATTACCGGTTGCTGTTTCGAACCATCACTTGCTGTGTATCCCAGATCGAAACGTTGTGGAAGTTGGAAATCCACTTGAATCGTAGACATTTGCCAAGTTCTGCCGATCGCATCCTTGGCTTGGACTGAAATTTTGGGACCGTAAAACGCAGCCCCTCCTGGATCAAGAACCAAATCCAAATTCTGCTTTTGTGCCGCACTGCGGAGTGCATCAGTTGCGGCTTGCCAATCCTCATCAGAGCCCACTGACTTATCTGGATTTCTAGTAGACAGCTCCAAGTAAAAATCCTCTAGGCCATAATCTCGTAGCAGATTCAACACAAAGGTCAGCAAGCTATCTAGCTCTGCAGGCATCTGTTCTTTTGTGCAGTAAATGTGCGCATCATCTTGAGTGAAACCGCGGGCCCGGGTGATGCCATGCACCACACCAGATTTTTCATAGCGATAGACCGTTCCAAACTCGAAAAGCCTTAATGGTAAATCGCGATAGGACTTGGCCGATGATTGGTAAATCAAATTATGAAATGGACAGTTCATGGGCTTCATGTAGTACTTCTGGCCCTGTTTCTTGACCGTTCCGTCGGCGTTTAACTCTTCATCCATAACCATAGGCGGATACATACCCTCTGCGTACCACTGGAGATGTCCGGAGGTTTCAAAGAGCGCGGCCTTTGTTAAATGTGGAGAATAAACAAATTGATAATCCTCTTCTTCGTGACGCTTACGGGAGTAATCCTCCATCGCTCGACGAATGATTCCGCCTTTTGGATGAAAGACTGCCAATCCGGAACCAATCTCTTCTGGAAATGAGAACAGATCTAGTTCGGCACCTAGACGACGGTGATCTCGTTTTTCGGCTTCCGCCAATAGATGTAAGTAATTTTCTAATTCCTCTTGGGAAGGCCAAGCTGTTCCATAAATTCTCTGCAACATAGGGTTTTTCTCGGAACCACGCCAATATGCACCCGCGCTGCGCATCAATTTATAGGCTGGAATGAACTTTGTAGAAGGCAGATGCGGCCCGCGGCACAAATCTCCCCAAACCGGCTTTCCATCTCGACCTAAATTGTCATAAATAGTTAATTCGCCTGAGCCAACTTCAACGCTAGCTCCTTCCGCAGCATCTGAGGATTTCAATTTCACTAATTCACACTTGTAAGGTTCATGTGACAGCTCCTCGAGAGCTTGGGCATCAGTCACTATTCGACGTTTAAATCTCTGGCCATCCTTGATGATTTTCTTCATGGCAGATTCCAGTTTGATTAAATCCTCTGGATTGAAAGCTTTTTCTGGATCAAAATCGTAATAAAAACCATCCTTGATTGGTGGTCCTATGCCAAGACGGGTTTGTGGGAAAAGTTCTTGTACCGCTTGAGCCAATACATGCGCTGTGGAGTGACGCAAAACCATCAGACCATCAGGAGAATCAATACTCACCGATTCAATTACATCGCCATCGGCGAGATCAGTCCACAGATCGCGAAGCTCTCCATTGATCCTGCATACAACGATTGCTTTGTTACCGGGCTTAACCTGCTCTGGATATAGTTCTTGGAAAATCAACGTCGGCTTGGAATCAACTGCAACAGTTTGATGCTGTCCATCCACTACAACCTTGATTTGCCCGCTCATGACGCGAGGCTACCAAAACTCAGCAGATATTTGATTTAGGGCTCAACCGTCGGGATTTATGCGTAATAAAGCGCAAGCACAACAATAGAGATCAGAGTAAAGATTGCAGCCAACATGTATTTGACCCAGAGTGGAATACCAACTTTCGAAGCGGCATTGGCCGCAATAGTTTTGGTTTTCAACATTGCTCTTGAAGCCCATGCAAACTCAGATGCCAAAATACCCAGTCCTGCTAACAGCACGAGCAATCCTGGTCCCGGCGCAAAAAGGAATATGGTGCCAAGAATCGTAACAAGGCCGCCAACAACCCCAATAAAGATCCGCCACACCAATGAGCCATAAGGCGTGCTCTTGATCTGCTGACGGATGTTCACGGGTCTAGTTTATCCAATACCCAAGCATGAAAGGAAGTTTGCAGCGGTAAAACCAACTTAGAACTCGGGTAGAGCTTGCCCTCATATCTCTCAACCGCCACAACTTCCCGCAAACTTGAGGTGATGGCCAAAGCTTGGCAATGTTTCAAGTCTGACTCGGACAAGACGCCCTCTTGGACTCCGAACTCTTCGACAAGAAATGCGCGGGTCAAACCCGGCAGACAGCCAGAACTCAATTTAGAGGTAAACCATCGACCCTCCTGCATCCACAGCAGGTTAGCGACCGTAGTTTCTACAACATGGTTTTCTTCATTGAAAAAAACTGCGTCATCAAAACCTTTTTCTTTTGCCATTCTGAGGGCGCGAAAGTTCTCGGCATACGAAACTGACTTGACCATCGATATTGAGTTCTTGGAGTATCTAATTTCGGGATATTTTGTTAACGAAATCCCACGATCTTCAACATGATACGGAACGTGCGTGACCAACCATTGCCCATCTGAAAAAACACTTACTCGCAATCTTCCAAAGTCAGTTCCGCTGCCAGAAACTGGGTTAGCTTCAACAACAGCTCTTGCCCCTTTTACTAAATCTTCCAAGTTCGGTCCCTGGATAACCAAATGCGTCAGTGAGTCTTGAAGTCTTCGTAAATGCCGTTCTAATTGAAAAATCTTTCCGCTGTAAGTTCTAAGAGATTCAAAGGCGCCATCACCAACTAACCAACCTGCTCCAACGGCAGGTAGCGATACGGCATCAACTAGTTCGTTGTTATGCCAAATCTTCATCACTTGACCTGCCCGCTTGCTATACCAATCAATCTCTCGGCCTTTAATTCAGTTTCTTCCCATTCCATTTGAGCATCACTACCCCAGGTTATTCCGGCACCAGTTCCAAATTTCAGCGGTTCATCTTTGCTTTGCCAAAAGGTGCGGATTGCCACCGCCAACTCTGCCCTGTCGCCTTCCACCCAACCAATAACTCCACAATAAATCTCTCTGAACCCTTCATATTTAGAAATCAACGACAGCGCCGAACTTTTTGGGGCACCACTAACTGAGCCAGGTGGCATAACTGAATTCAAAACATCAGAAACGTCAAGGCCCTCGGCAATCTCGGCTTGGACATCAGACACTAGATGAAATAACCCTGGATGTTGCTCGGTATCCAGCAATCGGGGCGTGGAAACTGTCCCCACTTTTGCGATAGCTCCTAAATCATTTCGCATTAAATCTACAATCATAAGATTTTCCGCATGATCCTTCTCCAGAAATTTCTTGGTTGCGGAAGTTCCCTTAATTGGACTGGTGATCAAGGTTTGCCCACTAAGCGATAAGAATCTTTCGGGAGAAGCAGAAGCGATTTCAAGTTCGGGTAAAGATAGGTAACTGGAAAAGGGCGCGGGATTTGCGCGTTGTAAGAGATTCGCTAGCGGTAATAAAGAGGAGTTGTTTTCATTTTGCGCGCTGAGGACACGGCAAGCATTAACTTGATAAACATTGCCATGGGCTATCTCTTCCTTAATTGCATCAACATAGGCTTTATATGCAAACTCGTCCTTAGAACTGCACCAAGATGTAATCGGTATCGGATGCCATTTCCCAGCTGTTGGCAAAGGGGCTTCAACTACATTCCTGAACTTGGCTAACTGCCACTGTCCTTCAAAACCCCCAACAACCGCCCAAAAACCCGAATCCTTAAGGGCGGAGAGATCTGTCGTCACATAATCAAGTTCAGTAGCGAGCCGACCCCCCATCCAGAACATGGATTCCATGGGGGCGACGCTACTACCGGTATACAAATTCCATTTGAACTGAGATTTTGCGTCAAGCCTTGCTTCAAACCTTGCTTTTCGCTGCACTCGAGATCAAGGGCCTGCCTTGAACTTCTGGGCTTGAACTTGGGGGTTCAAGCCCAGGTGCGATAGATTTCCCCTCTCGAGTCGAGTTGAACTTTGCTCAAGTTCGGCCTGATCGTGAATGCGGACGTAGCGCAGTTGGTAGCGCGGAACCTTGCCAAGGTTCAGGTCGCGGGTTCGACCCCCGTCGTCCGCTCGGTTTTGAAGAATCATTTCAAATCAACTTTGCAGGATTAGTTGAGTGGAGTGCTTGGTGGAGTGGCCGAGAGGCGAGGCTCGGGACTGCAAATCCCGCTACACGGGTT
>CAZIAI010000040.1:0-8295 GCA_964536895.1 uncultured Clavibacter sp. | reverse complement strand
AAATGCACATGCGACAGCAGGATTATGAGTCCGGGGCTCTAACCAACTGAGCTACCGCCCCTCTTTGTGCGAAGCATAGTTTCCCACATAGTCATGACGGCAAGAATCATGGCGAAGCCAAAGATTAGATCCTCAAACGGGGCACCGGCTACGCGTAGGCCCATTATTGATTCAGGGTTGTAGGTGACGATTTGGCGCGAGGTTAACCACCAATTAGTTATGAGCTGGAAGGGCAGGATGATTGCATAACTGAACCAGAATCTGAGTGTCGAAAGTAGTGAGTTCTTGGTGACAAACATGTCAAAGATGACAGTGATTATCAGCGCGTAGACAGTTATCTCGGTATAGGTCAGATCCATGGTTATCTGCCAAACCTCTTCAATACAACTTTAACTCCCTCAAGAGTCAATACAGCAGCCAGAGGAATAATGAAAAAGAACAGATACTCTTCAAGCGGAATATCAAAAGGTCCAATAACTCCTACCATCTGATTTAAGTCAAAACTCCAATGTTTTTGATTTATGGCAAAAGCATCCCAGATTAAAAAGAAAACACTTACCGGCAAAATGGCAGATAGAGCAAGAAGTGGTCGGCGCAGAACCCTTATTTTGAAAGCAAACTCCAGCCACCAGGAACCAAAAATTACAAAGCCCAACATCGCGAAGTAAGACCAATTCTGCAGATCTAGTCCCTGCGACATTTCATTAGTTTCCCATAGTTGTCGTTTTTGTTTTGCTAATGTGACGATATGTCGTCCGCCCAGGTGCAGCTTTTTTCCCGCACAAGAGAGTTTTCGACCGCGGCGGTGGCGTTAGTAATAGTCACCTCCTTGATTTTTTCGGAGGTTATCAAAGCAGCTGATATCACCTGGCAGGTTGGGGTAGCACTTTTCGCCTTGGCTGTGGGAATTCCTCATGGCGCACTCGATCACCTGGTGACTTTGCCCCGTGCAAACGTGTTGCGAATGAGTGTCTTCATTGTTGTTTATGTATTGATTGCCGTTGTGGCAGTTCTTGCGATACTCAATTGGAATGTTTACGGATTCATCGGGGTTGTTTTGATGAGTGCATTGCATTTTGGAATCGGTGACACTGCATTTGTTAATGAACTAGATAGGGCGAAATCGCAGGCAGCGGTTTCTCGTCCTGTGCAAGTGCTATATGCATTAAGCGCCGGATCGATACCGGTTGTGATTCCATTAGTGAATGAACAAAGCACCTCTGCACTGTCTGCCGTCAATCCTGAGTTAATTGATTGGCATGGGGGATGGGATCAGGAACTTCTTTACTTGGTGACTGGCGTTTATGTAATTGCGGTATTGGCTTTGATTGCAACGCAAAGATGGCGAGAGTTAATTGATTTAAATCTATTGCTCATTCTGGCTTTCTTCACACCACCGCTAGTTGCTTTCGCAGCCTATTTTGGTTTGTGGCATGCGATGCGCCATACCGCGCGCTTGACTTTGAATCTGAGAAGTTGCCAAGAATCAATTGCAAAAAATCAACCAGCAAAGGCCTTCCGACAAGCTGTATTGCCTGGAGTTCCAGCGCTTGTGGGCACTTTCATAGTGTCGTTCGGGATTGCAATCTTTACTCCTGGAAAACTTAGCGATGAGTTTTTGTGGCTTTCACTAGTTGTGGTGTGGGCCCTGACTGTGCCTCACATGATGGTGACGGCCAAACTAGATAAGGCGGCGCTGAAATGAAGAGATTGATCTTGCTTTTGAGTATTGCTTTGTTACCGGCTTTTCCAGCCCAAGCAGCTCCGATTTATACCTTTCCGATAGCTAACTGCAAGGCAACCTACGGAAAGTATCACCATGATTATCCAGCCTCGGATATTAAGACGAAGTTTGGTTGTGCCTTTGTTGCACCAATTAATGGCGTGGTTGAAGATGTAAGCACTAAGGATTTATGGAGTGGGAAAACTAACCTAGGACAACATCGTGGCGGATTGTCGATTTCAATTATTGGTGAGGATGGAGTTCGCTACTACGGCTCTCATCTTTCCAAGATTGAGCCAGGGATTGCTCCCGGAGTAGTAGTTGTGAGTGGACAAAAACTTGGCGAGGTGGGTCGCACCGGAAGTGCAAGAGGAATTCCTAAACCGCATTTGCATTTTGGAATCTCTTATCCAACTAAACCAGGTGATTGGGAGATACGACGCGGTGTTGTCGCACCATGGCGTTTTCTTGATGCATGGAAAGCGGGCAAAGATTTATCTCCTGCGAAAGCTGTGGCTCGCGCAAAGGCAAAGGCAGGAAAGTAATTTAGTTTTGGAAATAAAAAAGCCCCGGAAGAACCGGGGCTTTTTTACAACTAGTTATTTGGTTTAGTTGGCAGTTACTTGATCAGCCTGTGGACCCTTTGGACCCTGGACTACCTCAAATGAAACTGACTGACCTTCTTCAAGGGACTTGTAGCCATTTCCCTGGATTGCGGAGTAGTGAACGAATACGTCCTGTCCGCCGCCATCTACAGCAATGAAACCAAAACCCTTTTCAGAGTTGAACCACTTAACTGTGCCTGTTGCCATTTACTTTCCTTCGGTATTTTTTGGGGACAATCGTGAATTCCACGACCGCCAGTCTTTCCGTTCTACAGCGATACCGATTCAAGCGAAAGCTAGCAAGCGGGTACTGATAAGCGTTGGACTAGGGCTGAGCCTACCCTGAATAGATAGGTAGAAAAACCGGGAGTGAAATTGATGGGGAGTTGCTCAAAGTTGGCCTGGACCCCTTGATGAACCAGCCATTTGGTTGAAGAATCCGGCCAGCAGTGAATTGGTGCCGCAAGAGTGGTTCATTTTCATTGGTCAGATGGGCTGGGGAAGGTCGCATCTATCCGATGATGCAACCTCAGCATAAGGAAACCAATATGACTGCTTTGCTTAACCCAACCGGGATTGGACCAACTCATGGCCATCTCTCGATTTTTTCTGCTCCCAAATCTGTGTTGACTCACATCCAGTGGTCACTGGGTGAGAGTTTGGGCGCTCCAGTGAAATTGGTTTGGAATCCCCAAAGATTGATACCGGGCACATGGTGCACGACGCTGTCATGGAACAGCAGCCTCGGTGCTGGCGCACGAATCGCCAGCACATTGAGAGGTTGGCATTATTTGAATTTTGAAGTTTATGAAGCAGCAACAAATGGCAGTGATGGTTCGCTCTTCTTATTCACTCCTGAGTTGGGATTGTTTCGAGCCAACGTAGGGCCGCATGGCGACATAATGATTAGTGAGCATCAAATAGTGAGCTCCATATTTTCTAATGTCAGACAAGATGAGTTGGTTGCTGATCTAGAGAGAGTTTTGGGTAAGCCATGGCATGACGCCCTTGAGCCGTTTAGGAGAGCACAAATTGATGGAGTCGAAACTCCCGCTGGTAGAATTTCAGTATGAGCGACTCTGAAAAGCAAAAATCAATCTCATTAATCATCGCCTCAGCAATCCTTGCGGTTGCAATGGGTCTTGGTTTAAATCAAGTGGGTAGTGGTTTTGCTTCTAGGTCCAGCGAGGGAATTACCGTCACTGGATCAGCTCGAGTAAATGCAACGGCAGATAAAGCGGTTTGGTCGCTAAACGCAGAGCAGATCGCGCCAACACTTTCCGAGTCGGTTAGAAAAGTAGAGAGCGCCACAAAGGCGGTAACTCAGTATCTAACTGATGGCGGCGTACCTGCAGACTCAGTTGAATATGGAGCAGTTTCCTCCTATCAGCAGGAGGAGTTTGTAAATGGAAATAGCACCGGGCGAATTTTGAATTACCGCGCATCACGCACAATTACCGTTCGCAGTGATGATGTTGAGTTGATTGCAAAGTTAAGCAATGGAATCGGCTCGCTGCTTCAAACCGGCGTTAGCGTTACCAACTATGGGCCTCAGTTTTATGTCTCCAAACTAAGCGAACTACGCCCCGAGTTATTGAAGCAAGCAATGGAAGATGCACAGGTGCGAGCAAAGGCAATTGTGGAGGCAACCGGAGGAAAAGTTGGCTCGGTGATGAGCGTCAGATCTGGACCATTCCAGGTGACCTCGCCAGATTCTGTGGACACGTCATCAGGTGGGTATTACGACACACAAACTATTGAAAAGACCATCACCTCAACGGTGACGGTGATGTTTAAGGTCAAGTAGTTTTCAAATTTACTGTTTGATCAGTGTCGGTTAATGAGCCACACCTGAACGCTCATCGCCTTCACTAAAGTCTTATCGCTTGGTTTTTTCAAAGTTGGGTTGAAATCTGAAATTCTTTCAGCTGAATCAAACACTGTTCGGAACGAGTCGCCCCAGCTCTTGTTTGGCAAAGTAAATTCACAATCACACTGGTCGCTATTGAGGATGATAAAAAGTCCTTGATTGTGGGTGGCATCTATGGAAAAAGCTAGATGGCGAATCGAACCGTCTTGCCAGTTGCTTGAGGTCATTTCAAGGCCATCACCACCAAACCAAGCAATATCTTTTCTATTGGTTCCTAGGTCAACTGTGCCGGTAAAGAACTGTTCAGTTACATCAACCATGTAACTACTTCTGATCCGCGCCAACGCAGCGACTGTCTCAATCAAATCTTCCTGCTCTGGCGAGTGCCTCCAATTTAACTTCCAGCCACCCAGAAAGTTTTCTGAAGAATCTAAAAACATCTGTGGATCAAGAGAGTAAGCATTGTTGGATCCATTTTGAGTGCGTGATAATTCATCACCCATATTGAGCATTGGAACACCTGATGAGAGCATCAGGGTTGCCAAGATGGATTTCTGGATCCGCAATCTGTTTTGATTTATGAGTTGATCATCTGTTGGGCCTTCAACACCCAGGTTCCAGGAGCGGTTAACCTCGCTGCCGTCACGGTTTTCCTCTTTATTGGGCTCATTATGTTTGTGGCTATAACTGACAAGATCACGCAAAGTAAATCCATCATGAGCGGTAACAAAATTTATGGATGAAGTGGGGCCGCGGAAGTAAAAGATGTCATTTGAGCCTGCAATCCGGGAGGCAAGATCAGATACCCCCTTGCTGTGTCCGCGTGCGCTATCAGCGAGCCAAAACTGCCTTGTTGCATCGCGGTAGGCATCATTCCATTCACGCCAAGGATGGGGAAAATCTCCTAACGCATATCCAGCAACATCCCATGGTTCTGCAATTAGTTTCCGCTCTCGCAAAATTGGATCTGATGAAATGGCTGAGATTAGAGGACCATATGTGTCGATTCCTGAATCTCCACGGGAAATTGCGGTAGTTAGATCAAATCTAAAGCCGTCAACGCCAATAACCTGACTCCACCAATGAAGTGAATCAACAATCATGCGGGTAACAAATGGACGCCGGGTGTCTATTGTGTTGCCACAGCCAGTCACATCTTCATACTCGTTATCAGCGTTGTGACGATAAAAAGTTTTGTTATCGATTCCTCTGAAGCTAAAGGTTGGTCCAGATTTTCCTTCCTCTGCGGTGTGGTTGTAGACCACATCCAAAATGACCTCTATTCCTGCATTATGTAGCGCATCAACACTTTCTTGTAATTCAGTAATTGGATCATCGGTCGCTGCATATTGTTGATGAGGTGCCGAGAAAGCTAAGGGGTTGTAGCCCCAATGATTTACCCTTCCTCGCGCATGTGTGTGCACCTCTGTTACAAATTGATGGATAGGCAAAAGTTCAAGTGCGGTAACGCCAAGACGCTTTAAGTGATTGATGGTTGAGGGGTGGCCAAGTGCTTTGTAACTTCCTCTTTCATTTTCTGGAATCTCAAGGTTGTCGGCGGTAAGACCGCGAACATGTGCCTCGTAAATAAAACTTCGCTTCCAGGGCGTTCTGGGTCGATTTATTTTTCTTACTGGGTGCGAGGTGACAACTGACAACGGAACAAAACCAAGAGAGTTACGCACATCTTGGGCATAAACATCACCCTTACCAAGTGCATCAAATGAGATGTGGCCGAAAATCTCGGGGGCGTAAACCACCTCGCCGTTAACTTTGTGGGCGTATGGATCCAACAAGATTTTCGCCGGGTTGAAACGCCAACCTAAATCAGGACGCCAAGGTCCATAGATGCGATATCCATAATGTTGTCCCGGGCCAATCCCGGCTAGGTGCCCATGCCAAATCGGACCTTCGCGATGCGGTAGGGCGAAGCGTGTCTCCACCCAATGCCCGCCGGAAGGTTCATCTGAATTGTTGCGCCAATCAAGCAGGCAGATTTCAACCGCATCGGCTGCTGGAGCCCAGATGGCGAAATCGGTGCCATCGGCGACAACATGATTTCCCAGAATGTGGGGGTTGGCGGGCTTCACCTTGCTATTCAAGCATTAAATGCCGGCACTCAGGCGAGAAGGCAAATGCGAGTTGAGCATGTGAGTAAGTACCTAAATCCTTGGGTAGAGCCTTTCATTACTGGCGAGTAACATAACCGCTATGAAGATTGCTATCTGCGTTAAGCAAGTTCCAGACTCATGGGCGGAAAAAAAGATGGTCAATGGAGTTCTAGACCGAAACAGCGTTGATGCTGTGCTTAATGATTTAGATGAATACGCAATCGAAGAGGCGCTGCGCATAGTAGAGCCGCTTAATGAAGGCAAAGAAGCTCCGGAGCACACAATCACTTTGATTTCCATGGGCCCAGATCGTGCAACAGAAGCGATTCGCAAAGGTTTATCTATGGGAGCCGACAGCGGAGTTTTGGTAACTGATGCTGCATTAGCGGGTTCAGATGCCATTGCCACCTCAAAGGTTTTGGCAGAGGTCATTAAATCTGGAGGTTTTGATTTAGTTTTTTGCGGAACAGAATCAACAGATGCTCGCATGAGTGTTGTTCCTGCGATGTTGGCTGAAAGATTAGGTTGGGCTCAATTAACTTTCGCAGGCGCGGTAAAGGTTGATTCCTCATCCTCATCCGTTGAGATTGCGCGCATGACTGAAAGTGGCGTCGAGACCATGTCGGCAAAATTCCCTTGTGTGATTAGCGTAATTGAAAAGATTAATGAGCCGCGTTACCCATCATTCAAGGGAATCATGGCGGCCAAGAAAAAAGTAATTGAAAACAAATCTTTAGCAGACATTGGAATTTCAGCCTCAGAGGTGGGAAGCACAGCAGCATGGAGCGTTGTCGCGGATGCAAAGGCCCGACCACCTCGTGACAAGGGAGTAAAGATTGAGGATGCCGGAGATGCCGGCACCAAACTGGCGGATTATCTAGCCGAGAAGCGGTTGGTGTGATCATGAGCAAAGTACTTATTTTGGCCGATCATGATGGTGGCAAGGTCGCAAAGACCGCTGCTGAATTAGCCACATTGGCAAAGAGATCTGGCGAGGTAGTTGCGGTTGTGCTTAGCGATGGCACAAATGGTTCAGCACTTTCCGCGCAGTTATCCAATACAGAGGTAGAAAAAGTTCTTTTGGTAGAGAGCGATGATTTTGCACGTCATGGAATTGCTGCGATGGTTGACGCGTTAGCTCAGGTAGTCGCATCTCAAAACCCACAAGCGGTTTTGATTTCCTCGACCGCTCGTGGAAAAGAAATTGCTGGCCGTCTTGCCATCAAAATTGGTGGCGGAGTAATTACTGATGCGGTTGATGTAGCAGCCGATCTTGGTGCTACCCAATCTGTATTCGGTGGCTCCTTCACTGTTTCCTCCAGAGTTGCAGTTGGTACTCCAGTAATCACAGTGCGACCAAGTGCAGTAGAGGCAACAAGCACCTCAAACTCTCCGGCGGTAGAAAAGCTAAACCTCACAATCTCTGATTCTGCAAAATTGGTAACCATTTCAAAGGTTGAACCAGCCGCAAAGGGTGGAAGACCAGAGTTAACAGAGGCCAAAATTGTTATCTCCGGTGGCCGTGGAACAAATGGCGATTTCACTCAGGTCGAAGCGATGGCAGATCTTCTTGGTGCAGCGGTCGGTGCATCCCGCGCGGCAACTGATGCGGGCTGGTATCCACATACCCATCAAGTCGGGCAAACTGGCAAGACTGTGAGTCCACAACTTTATGTTGCCTGCGGAATTTCTGGTGCGATTCAGCATCGAGCAGGTATGCAAACCTCCAAAACAATTGTGGCCATCAACAAGGATCCCGAGGCGCCAATCTTCGATTTAGCTGATTTTGGCGTTGTTGGAGATTTATTTGCTGTATTGCCACAGGCCCGCGAGGCGATTCAAAGCAAGCGCAGCTAACTCACTACACGCTTTCCCAATTAGAATCTTTCCCAATTAGAATTGGGTCATGCCCCGCGTCTATTTCGACAATGCTGCTACCGCGCCGATTTCTGAGGTCGCATTACAGGCCTTTGTCGAGCAATCTCG
>CAZIAI010000039.1:1348-8549 GCA_964536895.1 uncultured Clavibacter sp. | reverse complement strand
GGACCAATCTTTTGAAATGCGATGCTGCCATCTTTTGCTATGAACTGGGTGATTGGAACACCTGGACCAAAGTAATTTGAGGTGCGGCCATCACGATCAAATAATTGTGGAAATACCATTCCATTTTCTAGGGCATGGTTTAGGCCGGCTTCCTTGGAGCCTTCCTCAACATCGACCCCGATTACTTGAATCTGGTCCCCGGCCTCTTCATAAAGTCTTAT
Organism: uncultured Clavibacter sp.; assembly: GCA_964536895.1. Lineage (GTDB taxonomy): Bacteria > Actinomycetota > Actinomycetes > Nanopelagicales > Nanopelagicaceae > MAG-120802. The sequence continues at coordinate 8,328 of CAZIAI010000039.1, read as the reverse complement.
GAAATGTGGGCGTTGAGCCTCACAATTTGTGCACCAGCTGGCCCATACCGATATCACCGCGGGTCCTTGAATGGATTGCAGAGCTACTTCTCCTTCACCATCAAGACACTCCAACATCAAGCCATCAGCCTTCATGCCAGTAGTTTTGATTGAGGAACATGGGGCGATTGATGTGACCGGTGAGTTCTGTGGTGTGGTGCTAGAGCAAGAGGTTAATAAAACCAACGCAACAATTAAAAACTTTTTCACCTGAAATCCTTATCGCTCTTGACCATGGCTTTTGCTTTTATTGGATCCATCTCACCGCTGCCGTAACTAGGACATAACTTAGCCAAACTGCAGGCGGCGCAGGCTGGTTTGCGGGAGTGACATACCCGTCGTCCATGCCAAATCAAACGTTGCGAGAGATTGGTCCATTCTTTGCGGGGAATCAACTCCATAACCGCAAACTCAACCTTTACTGGATCGGTTTCTTTAGTCCAACCAAACCTTCTTACTAATCTGCCAAAGTGGGTATCTACCGTAAGACCTGGGGTATCAAAGGCATGACCCAGAACTACATTGGCGGTTTTCCGGCCAACACCAGGCAGCGTTACTAAATCATCTAATTTGTTGGGAACTACCCCGTTGTAATCTTCAACAATCTTCACCGCTAATCCTTTGATGCTCTTGGCTTTAGCGCGATAAAACCCGGTGGACTTAATCAATCCTTGTAACTCTTTTGGTTCAGCGGCGGCAAAGGCTGAGACATTTTTATATCTTTTGAAAAGCGCTGGGGTAACGGCGTTAACTCTTTTATCGGTGCATTGCGCCGATAAGACGGTTGCGACCAATAACTGCAATGGGTTCTTGAAATCTAATTCGCATCGGACATCAGGATAGGTTTTGCTGAGAATTCGATACATAGCGCCAGCCCGCTTCTTTTTCGCTACAAAGCTTTCGCGCATAGCGTTAAAAATATCTCAATTTGTGTCTTTTAACTCATAAAAGTAGGGTGACGCCGTGACCCCAAGAGCTAATGATCAGATCGATGAAGCCGTAATCCGTAAAGCTCCGATCTTTTCTGGTCTTGATGAAGCCGCCGCAACATCACTGCGCGCTTCCATGACATATGTAAAGCTGCGCAAAGGGCAATCACTTTTCAAAGAGGGCGATGATGGTGATCATCTATTTATCGTCTCCAATGGCAAGGTAAAACTTGGCACCAAATCCCCAGATGGCCGGGAAAATCTTTTGATGATTTTGGGTCCTGGTGACATGTTTGGTGATCTTTCACTTTTTGATTCTGGTCCACGTACCGCAACCGCTGTTGCTGTCACCGATACAAAACTGTTGTCTCTTGGCCAAGACAAAGTTATTCCTTGGGTAAAGGAACACCCAGAGGTTTCACTTCATCTTTTGGCACGACTAGCCTCAAGGCTGCGTCGCACCAATGAAGTTGTTGGAGATTTAGTTTTCTCAGATGTACCAGGTCGAGTCGCCAAGGCGCTTATCGATCTTGGTGTGAAGTTTGGCGAAAAGCGTGAAGAAGGTCTGTTTGTAAATCATGACCTCACCCAAGAAGAGCTCGCTCAACTTGTTGGTGCATCACGCGAAACTGTTAACAAAGCCCTCGCTGATTTTGCACAGCGCGGTTGGCTCCGCCTTGAAGCACGTTCTGTAATGATTTTGGATTACGAACGCATGCTCAAGCGTGGTCGCTAGTCTTTAACCTCAACAGTTAACTCAACCTCAACCGGTGAATTCAACGGCAACTCTGCAACTCCAATAGCGCTACGAGCCGCAACTCCGGCATCGCCCCAAATATGCATAAACAACTCTGAGGCACCATTTGCAACAGCTGGATGGCTAATAAATTGTGGGGCGCCATTTACATAACAGACGATTCTTACTACCCGCACAATTGAATCTACTGGTGCAACTAATTCCACCGCAGCAAGAGCGTTAATCGCGCAGATTTTGGCTAGTTCGTAACCCTCTTCAACGGTGATATCAGCACCGACTTTTCCAGTCTTTGCTATCGCTCCATCAACCATCGGCAATTGACCAGCGGTGAAAACGATGTTGCCGGTGCGAACCGCAGGGACATAAGCCGCAAGTGGTTTAGTCGCTACCGGAAGTGTTAATCCTTTTTCAGCTAATTTGGCACGGACATGACTCATTTGATTTCTCGCTTCATGTAAGCAACTAGTTGATCTCCGCCACCAGGTGCGGGAACTACCTGTACCAGCTCCCAGCCATCTGAGCCCCAAGTATCAAGAATTTGTTTTGTTGCGTGGGTTAACAATGGAACTGTTGCATATTCAAACTTCATTTAATTGCCTCCTGTTAGCGCTGCTTTTACGAGAGCGGAAACAACTCCGCCATCTGCTTTTCCTGCAATCTTTGGTTGGATAACTTTCATTACAAGACCCATTTGCTGTGGTGTAGCGGCGCCGGTTTCTGCAATTGCGGCTGCGATTAAATCTTTAATCTCTGACTCGCTTAACTGTGCAGGTAGATATTCGGCGATGATTGCACCTTCGGCCTTCTCGTTGGCGGCACGATCATTTGCGCCAGCTTGTTCAAAAGCTTCTGCTGCTTCACGGCGCTTCTTGGCTTCACGTGACAAAACAGTGATTACCTCTTGGTCGCTAAGTTCGCGGGCCTCTTTACCGGAGACCTCTTCATTCTTGATAGCGGTCATAACCATGCGGATTGTGCTGGAACGCACCTCATCACGGGCCCGCATCGCTGCGGTTAAATCGTTCTGTAGTTTTTCTTTCAGAGCCATAGCGGTATCTTCTCACGCCTATGGGATATCAACTACGCGAAGTATCAGTGCCAATCCTGCCCCCCGCCAGCAGTGATATCCGGATTTTGCATTTCTCTGATCTGCATCTAACTCCCAGAAGAAAAACTGAGATTGCTGACATTAAATCCTGGGCGGCGTTAAAGCCTGATCTTGTAATTAGTACTGGGGATTTTTTAGCGCATCGAGAGGCAATAACTCCGGTGCTCAATGCATTAGATGAACTATTGAATCTCCCAGGTTTGTATGTGTTTGGCTCAAATGATTACTACGCCCCAAAATTCAAGAACCCTCTTTCTTATCTAAAGAAAGATGATGGCACTAGAAAACTTGGGGCCAAGTTGCCAACTGAAAAGCTAGATCAAGCTTTGACCGCTCGTGGTTGGATCAACTTAAACAATCGCCGGGATGCAATAAGTATCAAAGGTTTGAAGATAGATGTGCGTGGAACAGATGATGCCCATCTAGAACTAGATGATTACTCACTAGCAAAAGGTGCACCTAGCGGAGATATCTCTATTGGAGTAACCCATGCACCGTATCTACGGGTGCTTGAAGGGATGAGTAAAGATAATTTGGATTTAATTTTTGCCGGACACACTCATGGTGGTCAGGTACGTCTTCCATGGTTTGGTGGCAGCCGCTCTTTAACCACCAACTGTGATTTACCAAATTGGCGCAGCCGCGGATTAACCAAAGAGGATGGTCCTTGGTTAAATGTTTCAGCTGGAATGGGTTACAGCCCATTTGCTCCGATTCGGGTTTTTTGCCCGAGCGAGGTTTCGCTAGTAACCCTGGTTACGCGCTAAATTCTTTTGCGATTAACTCTGCAATCTGTGCAGTGTTTAACGCAGCACCTTTGCGCAGGTTGTCGCCGCACACAAATAAATCAATGGCATTTGGATTATCCAGTGATTTACGGACTCGACCTACCCATGTTGGGTCGGTGCCAACTACATCAGCCGGCGTAGGGAATTTGTAGTTTTCTGGATCATCAACCAGCTTTACCCCGGCGGCGTTACTCAAGATATCTTGCGCCTCGGATCGGGAAACCTCTGATTCAAAGATGGCGTGTACCGCTAGTGAGTGGGTAGTAATCACCGGGACTCGCACGCAGGTAGCTGAAACCTTTAGATCACTGATGCCAAGAATCTTGCGGGATTCATTGCGCACCTTTAATTCCTCTGATGTGTAACCATCATTTTTCAAGGAACCGGCCCAAGGAATTACATTTAGAGCAAGTGGGGCCGGAAATGGTCCATTGTCTGTAATCACGGTTCGAACATCACCAGGATTGTCACCGACGGCGGTGCCTGCTACCTGATTGATTTGGGCACGAAGTGAATCAATTCCTGCTTGTCCTGCACCAGAGGCAGCTTGATATGAAGAAACAATTAACTCTTTAAGTTTGTATTTACGATGCAAAGCTCCCATTGCAACAATCATGGAAAGGGTTGTGCAGTTTGGATTAGAGATGATTCCCTTTGGACGACGCTTTACATCATCAGGGTTAACCTCAGGAACAACTAGTGGCACCTCTGGATCCATACGGAATGCACCAGAGTTATCTACACACACCGCGCCACGAGCTGCCGCGATTGGTGCCCATTCGGCCGATACTTCATCTGGTACATCAAACATCGCAACATCAATGCCATCAAATGCTTCTGGAGAAAGTGCCACAACGGTCAACTCTTCACCGCGGCACATTAATTTCTTTCCAGCGCTGCGAGCTGATGCGATCAGACGGATCTCGCCCCAAACATTTTCTCTTTTGGTGAGAATGTCCAACATAACTGTGCCAACCGCACCGGTTGCACCAACAACTGCTAGTGAAGGTTTTTTGCTCATCGTCCTGAGCCTCCATACACAACAGCCTCGATTTGATCGGCATCAAGGTCAAAAGCGGTATGTGCCGCTTGAACCGCACGCTCCACATCGCTTTGACGGCAGACGATTGAGATGCGGATTTCAGAGGTAGAGATCATTTCGATGTTAACTCCGGCATCGGCCATTGCAGCAAAGAATGTTGCGGTAACACCTGGATGAGAGCGCATACCAGCGCCAATCAATGACAATTTACCGATTTGATCATCGTATTGAATTGATTGAAAACCAATTTCGCCTTGGAGCTTTTGCACAATTCCGGTAGCACGTGAACCTTCAGCACGTGGCAAGGTAAATGAAATATCAGTCAAACCAGTAGCGGCAGCAGAAACATTTTGCACGATCATGTCGATGTTGATGTCGTTATCAGCGATGGCCTGGAAGATGCGGGCGGCAACACCGGCACGGTCAGGAACGCCAACGATGGTGATCTTGGCTTCACTCTTGTCATGAGCGATACCTGAGATGATTGCTTGCTCCATGCTTCCTCCTTCAGGTTGGTCTTTGACCACCCATGTTCCCTCTAAATTTGAAAATGATGATCTGACATGAATCGGTAAATTAAAACGACGGGCATACTCAACACAACGCAGATGCAAAACTTTGGCACCAGATGCAGCAAGTTCGAGCATCTCTTCATAGGTAACAGATTTCAATTTACGTGCACTTGGCACAATACGTGGATCTGCAGAAAAAACACCATCGACATCGGTGTAGATTTCACAAACATCTGCTTCTAGCGCTGCTGCAAGTGCAACTGCGGTGGTATCAGATCCGCCACGACCAAGTGTTGTGATGTCTTTGGTATCTTGAGCAACACCTTGGAAACCAGCAACAATTGCGATCGCACCTTCTGCTAAAGCTTCTTGAATACGACTTGGTGTTACATCGATGACGCGAGCGCGACCATGTGTTGAGGTTGTGATGATTCCAGCTTGGCTGCCGGTAAATGATCTTGCTTCTAGACCCAAGTTGGAGATTGCCATCGCAAGTAGCGCCATCGAGATGCGCTCACCGGCGGTTAACAACATATCTAGCTCGCGGCCGTTAGGCATTGGAGAGACTTGATTAGCTAGATCAATCAGTTCATCGGTGGTGTCACCCATAGCCGAGACCACAACTACTACCTGCTGGCCGGAGCGCTTGGTGGCTGCGATTCGGGCAGCTACCCGCTTGATGCTCTCAGCATCGGCGACTGAGGAGCCGCCAAACTTTTGGACAATCAGACCCATGCCGCAATGTTGGCAGAGATTTTTGCCTTTTGAGAATTAATCTTGAAATACGAGACGGATATCGTCTCAGTATTAGAGATCTAACGCCCTGCGTCCTTCAAAGGCTCTGCCAAGGGTTACCTCATCGGCGTATTCGAGATCGCCGCCAACTGGCAATCCAGATGCCAAGCGGGAGATCTTGATGCCCAGCGGTTTCAGGGTTCGAGCCAAATAAGTCGCGGTCGCCTCCCCTTCCAGGTTGGGGTCTGTGGCGATGATGATCTCGCTGATTCGATCATCAGAGAGTCGGGTTAAAAGCTCGCGAATCTTTAGTTGTTCTGGACCGATGCCATCTATTGGACTAATCGCACCGCCCAATACATGGTACTTGCCACGGAATTCGCGGGTGCGCTCGATAGCAACTACATCTTTGCTTTCCTCAACCACACAGATCACCGCAGGATCTCGTCTGGGATCGCGGCAGATTTTGCACTCTTCCTCTTCTGCCACATTGAAACATTGGGTGCAGAACTTAACTCTCTCTTTAACAAGTCGAAGCACCTCGACCAAACGGTTTACATCAACCCGCTCTGATTGCACGATATGGAAAGCAATTCTTTGTGCGCTCTTTGGACCGATACCAGGTAGTCGACCAAGTTCATCAATTAACTCTTGGATGATTCCTTCGTACATTACTTATCGCTTTCTGCGATTACCCGTGCGCCCAGCTCTTTCATTAACAACTCAGTTCCAGAAAGTTGTACCTCGTCATCTGGATCTTCATCGGTGCGGGTTACCTTCGCGCTCAAAGAGTTAGGTGAAATAGAAGGATCAACAATTACCTCAATCTTGCGCTTGATGCCGGTTACTTCAACAAAGGCATCTACCAAAATCTGTTCACTCTCAGAGCGGATGAAGGAATCACGGGCACCAGCATTAACAATTCCGATTGTGATGTGCTTGTCATCAACCGCTAAGACTTGAGCGCTGGCTGAAAGCAGAGACCAGGTAAGTCTGCGACGACGCTTAACATTTTCAATTACATCAGGCCACATCCGGCGTAGCGCAGCGATATCTGCTGTGCCTGCAAC
>CAZIAI010000039.1:0-1248 GCA_964536895.1 uncultured Clavibacter sp. | reverse complement strand
ACATCAAAACCTGATTGACGCTCTAGTCTTTCAATCCGCGAGAGCACTCCAACATCTGAAGGATCACCTTGGGCGATCGTGATTTTTCCGGCTACCAGCTCAAGAATTAAACGTGGTGGTGTTGCACCACGCATCGCAGTTAGCCCTTCAGCCACCAATGATGCAGCCCGGTTTAGTGAGGCGCTGCCGATACGTCCAGCTTGGGAACGCATCCGTGCAATTTGGTCCTCCGGGTAGCCACGCAAAACAGAGTTAGCAGCATCATCAAGTGCATCAACAATTACTAAATCACGCAATCTTTCTAGTAAATCAAATGCAAAGCGGCGCGGATCATGTCCTGACTCAACCAATAAATCTATGGTCTTAAACAAGGTAGCGGTATCTCGTGCACCAATCGCATCAACCGCATCATCCAACAATGCGCCATCTGTGTATCCCAACAATTGCACCGCAATTTCATAGGTCACACCATCTTTACCGGCACCAGCAAGAAGTTGGCCAAGAACAGAGAGTGCATCACGTACTGAGCCACCAGATGCGCGAACAACTAGAGGGATGACACCTTTTTCTACCTTTACTTTCTCTGCTTCACAAACTTTTTCTAGGTGATCACCAAGAGTTCCAGGTGGAACCAAACGGAATGGATAGTGATGGGTACGAGAGCGGATTGTTGCAATTAACTTTTCTGGTTCGGTGGTAGCAAAAATAAACAAAACATGTGGAGGTGGTTCTTCAACAACTTTTAACAACGCATTAGCCGCACCTGGTCCTAATTGGTGGGCCTCATCAATAATGTAAATCTTGTATCTGGAGTTAACTGGTGCAAAGAAAGCTTTATCGCGCAGATCGCGGGCATCATCAACTAGACCATGGGTAGCAGCATCAAGTTCGATGACATCGATTGATCCTGGTCCGTTTGCTACTAAATCAGTACAGGATTGGCATTTGCCACATGGGTTTGGGGTCGGGCCTTTTTCGCAGTTAAGTGAACGGGCCATGATGCGCGCACTTGAGGTTTTGCCACAACCACGTGGACCGGAAAATAGATATGCATGATGGATGCGACCGGATTCCAATGCATTAGAAAGCGGAACAGTTACATGTTCTTGGCCAATAACATCAGCAAAAATCGATGGACGATATTTGCGGTACAGAGCCAGTGACATATCTACCTTTCTTAAGGATCCCCCGCGCACCCATTAGAGCGGGCCTACCCTTGCTGCCTTCCAGCCCTGGGGGAGTTCGGCA
>CAZIAI010000038.1:0-8602 GCA_964536895.1 uncultured Clavibacter sp. | reverse complement strand
CCGAGCAATGGATCGCTCTTCTCTGACAACGCTGCATCGGTAAGTACTCGGGTTGTCTCCTGGAACGAAGCTGCTGACAACCAGGATTCGGTAGCAAGAGATGCCTTGGTGATACCCATAAGTTCTGGGCGACCAGATGCAGCCTTTCCACTCTTTTGAACCGCTTCACGGTTTGCTGCCTGGAAGCGTAGGTGATCGACCAACTCGCCTGGTAGCAAATCAGTATCGCCTGGTTCAAGAACGGTAATACGACGCAACATCTGCTTCACAACGATTTCGATGTGCTTATCGTGAATACCTACACCCTGAGAGCGATAAACCTCTTGGATTTCATGGACCAAGTGGGTCTGGGTAGCACGTGGGCCAAGGATACGAAGCACCTGCTTCGGATCAATTGCACCAACAACCATTTGCTGACCAACAGAAACCTTGGTTCCTTCTTCTACAAGAAGTTTCTGACGACGGGTAATTGGATAAGCAACCGCTTCGCTTCCATCTTCTGGAGTAACGATGATCTTCTTACCCTTTGAATCTTCGAGGAAGCTAACAACACCAGCTGCTTCTGCAATTGGTGCAACACCCTTTGGAGTGCGTGCTTCGAAGAGCTCAACTACACGTGGCAAACCATGTGTGATGTCACCAGATGCGGATGCCGCTCCACCAGTGTGGAAGGTACGCATTGTGAGCTGTGTTCCTGGCTCACCAATTGATTGCGCCGCGATAATTCCTACCGCTTCGCCCACATCAACTAGTTTGCCGGAGGCCATTGAACGGCCATAGCACTTGGCACACTGTCCGACCTTGCTATCGCAAGTTAGAACAGAGCGAACCTTTACCTCTGAGACACCAGCATCAATCAATGTATTGATGACGCGATCTCCGAGATCAGATCCTGCTGCTGCGATTGTGTTGCCACCGGCAACTACATCCTCAGCCAATGTGCGACCGTAGATTGAAGTCTCTACATAATCATCACGGGTTAGTTTGCCGTTTACGATGTTACCGATCTTGAGAGTTAGACCGCGTTCAGTTCCGCAATCCTCCTCACGGATGATTACATCTTGTGCAACGTCGCACAGACGTCGGGTCAAGTAACCAGCATCAGCGGTACGAAGCGCGGTATCTGCAAGACCCTTACGTGCACCGTGTGTTGAGATGAAGTACTCAAGTACTGAGAGACCTTCACGGAAGTTTGACTTGATCGGACGAGGAATAATTTCGCCCTTTGGATTTGCTACAAGTCCACGCATACCCGCAATCTGACGGATTTGCATCATGTTTCCGCGAGCTCCGGAGAAGACCATCATCCACACAGGGTTAGTGCGAGGGAAGTTGTCCTCCATTTCCTTTGCAACCTCATTGGTTGCCTGGGTCCAGATCTCAATCAATTCTTGGCGACGCTCATCATCGGTGATGAGACCCTTTTCGTATTGTGATTGAACCTTGTCAGCCTTTGTTTCATAGCCTTCAAGAATCTCGCGCTTACGACCAGGTGTAACAACATCGACGATTCCGATAGTTGCGCCGGCACGGGTTGCCCATGTGAAGCCAAGTTGCTTGAGATCATCAAGCACCGCAGCAACAACAACCTTTGGATAACTCTCTGCGAGATTATCAACGATTGCTCCAAGAGCCTTCTTTGTTACATCGTAATCAACGTAAGGGAAGGTTTCTGGCAGTACTTCATTGAAAATCGCGCGACCAAGAGTGGTTTCCTTGGTGACCATTTCACCGTTTTCGCTGACACGGATCTTGATCTTTGCTTGGAGCGAAACTGATTGTTGCTCGTAAGCCATCAAGCCTTCAGCGATAGAGGTGAATGAGCGTCCTTCTCCTACTTGATTCTCACGAAGTGAGGTCAAGAAGTAGAGACCAAGAACCATGTCCTGTGTAGGAGCGGTTAGTGGACGACCGGATGCTGGCGAAAGAATATTGTTTGAAGAAAGCATCAAGATGCGTGCTTCAGCTTGGGCTTCAGCAGATAGTGGTACGTGTACCGCCATCTGGTCACCGTCGAAGTCAGCGTTAAACGCGGTACATACGAGTGGGTGAATCTGAATTGCCTTACCTTCGATCAATTGCGGTTCGAAAGCTTGGATACCAAGACGGTGCAAGGTTGGTGCACGGTTTAGTAGTACTGGGTGCTCTGCAATTACCTCTTCGAGAACATCCCAAACGACTGAACGTGAACGCTCAACCATACGCTTTGCGCTCTTGATATTTTGTGCATGGTTCAAATCAACCAAGCGCTTCATTACGAATGGCTTGAATAATTCGAGCGCCATCTGCTTTGGCAGACCGCACTGATGCAACTTGAGCTGTGGACCAACAACGATTACTGAACGGCCAGAGTAATCAACGCGCTTTCCGAGCAGGTTCTGACGGAAACGGCCTTGCTTACCTTTGAGCATGTCAGAAAGTGACTTAAGCGGACGGTTTCCTGGGCCAGTAACTGGGCGACCACGACGACCGTTGTCGAAGAGAGCGTCAACCGCTTCTTGCAACATACGCTTTTCATTGTTGACGATGATTTCTGGTGCACCAAGATCAACCAAACGCTTCAAACGGTTGTTACGGTTAATAACACGACGGTACAAATCATTTAGATCTGATGTCGCAAAGCGACCACCATCGAGCTGAACCATCGGACGTAGATCCGGTGGAATAACAGGTACGCAATCCAAGACCATAGAGGCTGGATTGTTTGAAGTGCTCAAGAATGAGTTAACAACCTTGAGACGCTTAATCGCACGTGTCTTCTTCTGACCCTTGCCAGTTTCAGCCAACTCAGTGAGTTTCGCGAACTCAGTCTTTAGATCAAAGGTTTCTAGACGCTTCTGAATTGCGGTCGCGCCCATGTATCCCTTGAAATAGATACCGTAACGATCACGCATTTCGCGATAAAGGTTTTCATCACCTTCGAGATCCTGAACCTTTAGATTCTTGAATCGAGTCCAGACCTCTTCCAATCTGTCTAGTTCTTTTTGTGCACGATCGCGGATGTTCTTGAGTTCGCGCTCGCCTGATTCGCGAACCTTGCGACGTTGGTCAGCCTTTGCACCTTCATCTTCAAGTTCTGCGAGATCTGCTTCCATCTTTTCTTGACGGGCAGCAAGATCATTGTCGCGCTTTGTCTCAATCTTCTTGCGATCAGCATGAAGCTTCTTCTCTAGCTTTGGTAGATCCTCTTCGCGGGCCTCTGTATCGACCTCAGTGATCATGTAAGCCGCAAAGTAAATGACCTTCTCTAGATCCTTTGGTGCTAGATCAAGAAGGTAACCAAGACGTGAAGGAACACCCTTGAAGTACCAAATGTGAGTTACTGGTGCTGCAAGTTCGATGTGACCCATGCGTTCACGACGAACCTTGGCGCGGGTAACTTCGACACCGCAACGCTCGCAGATAATTCCCTTGAAGCGTACGCGCTTGTACTTACCGCAATAACATTCCCAGTCACGGGTTGGTCCAAAGATCTTTTCATCAAATAGACCATCTTTTTCCGGCTTGAGTGTTCGGTAGTTAATGGTCTCTGGCTTCTTTACCTCACCAAATGACCATTCACGAATGTTGCCCGCAGACGCGAGACCGATTCTTAATTCATCGAAAAAGTTGACATCTAACATTGTCTATTCTCCCCCTGTCACACTTCTTCTACTGAGCTTGGTTCAACTCGTGACAAGTTGATACCTAACTCTTCGGCCGTCTTGAATACTTCTTCATCAGTATCACGCATCTCGATAGCAACACCTTCAGATGAAAGTACTTCTACGTTGAGGCAGAGTGATTGCATTTCCTTGACCAAAACCTTGAATGACTCAGGGATGCCTGGCTCTGGAATGTTTTCGCCCTTAACAATCGCTTCATAAACCTTTACGCGACCAAGAACATCGTCAGACTTAATTGTGAGAAGTTCTTGAAGTGTGTATGCCGCACCATAAGCTTCAAGTGCCCACACCTCCATCTCACCAAAGCGCTGACCACCGAACTGGGCTTTTCCGCCAAGAGGTTGTTGAGTAATCATTGAGTAAGGACCAGTAGAACGAGCGTGAATCTTGTCATCCACCAAGTGGTGCAACTTCAAGATGTACATGTAACCAACGGTGATTTGCTCGCGGTATGGCTGTCCGGTGCGGCCATCAAACAATGTGGCCTTTCCGTTAGCACCAACCAAGCGATCTCCATCAGCGTTTGGAAGTGTGGAACCAAGTAGACCTTGGATTTCCTCTTCACGCGCACCATCAAAAACCGGTGTTGCAACACGGGTGCCAGGTTTTGCTGATGCGGCGCCAATTACAGAGAGGCGTTGCTGCCAATCCTGTGACTCGCCATCAACTTCCCAACCACTCTTTGCAACCCAACCGAGGTGGGTTTCTAGAACCTGTCCAACATTCATACGACCAGGAACACCAAGTGGGTTGAGAACAACATCAACTGGAGTTCCATCAGTTAGGAATGGCATATCTTCAACTGGGAGAATCTTTGCGATAACACCCTTGTTTCCGTGGCGACCAGCAAGCTTGTCACCATCTTGGATCTTGCGCTTCTGCGCAACATAAACACGAACTACCTGGTTAACACCAGCTGGTAGGTCATATCCATCTTCTAGATCAAAGATCTTTACGCCAATAACTTTTCCACCTTCACCGTGTGGAACCTTGAGTGAGGTATCACGTACTTCACGTGCCTTCTCACCGAAGATTGCACGGAGCAAACGCTCTTCCGGTGTTAGTTCTGTTTCTCCCTTTGGAGTTACCTTTCCAACCAAGATATCGCCCGGTACAACATCTGCACCGATACGGATGATTCCGCGATCATCTAGATCTGAAAGTACTTCCTCGGAAACATTTGGAATATCACGGGTGATTTCTTCGGCACCTAGCTTGGTGTCACGCGCATCAACTTCGTATTCTTCAATATGAATTGATGAGAGAACATCATCTTGAACTAGACGCTGAGAAAGGATGATCGCATCTTCGTAGTTGTGACCTTCCCATGACATAAATGCCACGAGTAGGTTCTTACCAAGAGCCATTTCACCGTTTTGAGTGCTTGGGCCATCAGCAATCGCTTGTCCAGCAACAATCTTGTCGCCTTCGTTAACGATTACACGCATGTTGCGCGATGTGCCCTGATTTGAGCGGATGAACTTATCTACGCTGTAGACATCCTCTTCGCCATCATCAGTCTTAACGATTACGAGATCTGAGGCCACTTCGGTGACTACACCGCCGCGGACCGCAAGAAGTACATCGCCAGCATCAACAGCTGCGCGGTACTCCATACCGGTTCCAACTAGTGGTGATTCAGCGCGTAGCAATGGAACCGCCTGGCGCATCATGTTTGCACCCATAAGAGCACGGTTAGCATCATCATGCTCAAGGAATGGAATCATCGCAGTAGCAACCGAAACCATCTGACGTGGAGATACATCCATGTAATCAACTTCTTCAGCTGGGATGTACTCAACTTCGCCACCACGACGGCGTACAAGTACGCGCGCTTCTGCGAAGTGATTGTCATCGGTCAACGGCGCATTTGCCTGGGCGATGATGTGTTCATCTTCTTCATCAGCGGTCAAGTAATCAACTTGATCAGTGACCTTGCCCTTAACAACTTTGCGATAAGGAGTCTCGACGAAACCAAATGGTGTGATGCGAGCATAAGTTGCAAGTGATCCGATTAGACCAATGTTTGGACCTTCTGGTGTTTCAATCGGACACATACGACCGTAGTGCGATGGGTGAACGTCACGAACTTCGAAGCCCGCGCGATCACGTGAAAGTCCGCCTGGTCCAAGCGCTGAAAGACGACGCTTGTGAGTTAGACCGGAGATTGGGTTGGTTTGATCCATGAACTGTGACAACTGAGATGTTCCGAAGAACTCTTTGATTGCCGCAGTAATCGGACGGATGTTGATCAATGTTTGTGGAGTAATCGCTTCGACATCTTGAGTTGTCATACGTTCGCGAACTACGCGCTCCATACGAGACAAACCAACACGAACCTGGTTTTGAATCAATTCACCAACGGTACGAAGACGACGGTTTCCGAAGTGATCGATATCGTCGATCTCAACACGAACCTGCTTACCTAGATCAATCAGAGTCTCACCCTTGTGGAGCGCTACTAGGTAGCGGATAGTTCCCACAATGTCATCGATAGCTAGCAATGACTTGGTGAGATCAAGCTCTAGACCTAATTTCTTATTAACCTTGAAGCGACCGACCTTGGCCAAGTCATAGCGCTTAGGGTTGAAATATAGGTTTTCAATAAGGGTTTGAGCCGCTTCCTTTGTTGGTGGCTCACCTGGACGCATCTTGCGATAAATATCCAACAACGCTTCATCTTGAGTGTTTACGTTGTCTTTAGCAAGAGTGTCCTTCATTGAGTCATACTCACCGAACTCTGTGAGGATTTGGTCGTTAGTCCAACCAAGTGCCTTTAGGAATACGGTTACGGACTGCTTACGCTTGCGATCAATACGAACTGCTACGAAATCTTTCTTATCGATTTCAAACTCTAGCCATGCACCGCGGCTAGGAATGATCTTTGCGGTGTAGATATCTTTGTCAGCTGTCTTTTCAACAGTGCGCTCGAAATAAACGCCTGGAGAACGAACAAGCTGGGATACAACTACACGCTCTGTTCCGTTGATTACAAATGTTCCGCGCGGAGTCATCAATGGGAAGTCACCCATGAAAACGGTCTGTGATTTGATTTCACCAGTTACGTTGTTGGTGAACTCTGCGGTTACGAACAATGGAGCTGCGTATGTAATGTCGCGCTCTTTGCATTCTGCAATCGTGTACTTCGCAGGTTCGAATCGATGATCACGGAATGAGAGTGACATCGATCCCTGGAAGTCTTCGATTGGAGAAATCTCTTCAAAGATTTCCTCTAGTCCAGATGTCTTAGGAATTTCTCCTCGATCTGGTCTTTCATTTTTGCCAAGTCGCGCGCGCCATGCATCATTTCCAAGCAGCCAATCAAAACTCTCGATCTGGAGAGCTAGGAGGTTTGGAACTTCTTGTGGTTCGCGGATCTTGGCGAAAGAAATACGTTGTGGTGCAGATGATTTCGTTTTCGCGGCCAAGAGATGTCCTTCCAAAGTTTTCACTACTTATGTGTTGCGGACTTATTTCTTTTCGCACACAGAACGTAAGGCCTCAGCCGCTATATGCCTGACCCTAGGAATTTGTGCGAGGGGTCAGGATAGCCCTGGCGACACGCCGATGTCTAATCCAGGGTGAATCAGAGAAAAGCAAAAGGCCCCCCTGTATAAGGAGGGCCTTTTTCAGGCTTGAGCCTGAGTGACTCTTTAGGAGTTACTTGATTGAGACCTTTGCGCCTGCTGCCTCTAGAGCTGCCTTCGCCTTGTCTGCTGTTGCCTTGTCTGCCTTCTCTAGCACGGTGGCTGGAGTTGCATCGACTAGATCCTTGGCTTCCTTTAGGCCTAGTGATGAGTTAAGAGCACGTACTTCCTTGATAACGGCGATCTTCTGAGCGCCGGCATCTTCGATTACGACTGTGAACTCATCCTGAGCTGCTGCTGCTTCGCCGCCTGCGGCTCCGCCTGCTGCCATTACTGCTACTGGAGCAGCTGCTGTTACATCGAATGCCTCTTCAAATGCCTTTACGAAATCTGAGAGCTCGACAAGTGACATTTCCTTGAATTGACCCAATAGGTCTTCAGTAGTGAGCTTTGCCATTTTGTATTCCTCTTTCTTTACGCGTTTTCTGTTGAATCAGACGCTGGTTCTGTTGACGCTTCTGTTGTTGCTTCAGCTTGCGGTGCAGCTGGTTCTGCAGAAGTTTCTGCTTGAGCTTCGGCTACAACTTCAGTTGTAGCTTCTGCAACAGGTGCTGCTTCTGCAGCAGGGGTAGTGGCAGCTGCCGGAGCTCCAGCCTCTGCCTCTCTCTTAATACGAAGAGCATCAAATGCGCGTGCAGCTTTTGCCATAGATGCCTTCATAGCACCAGCGAGCTTCGCCAATAGAACTTCGCGAGATTCAAGATCCGCGAGCTTCATGATTTCAGCTGTGGTTACTGCCTTGCCATCGAAGATTCCGCCCTTGATAACAAGGAATGGATTCTCCTTCTGGAAGTTCTTTAGGCTCTTTGCAGCGGTAACTGAATCGCCTTTAACGAAAGCGACCGCAGTTGGGCCGGTTAGAAGTGCATCATCAACTTCTACTCCAGCTTCCTTCGCAGCAATTTTGACGAGCGTGTTCTTAGCTACCTTGTACTTAGTGTCTTCACCAAGTGAACGACGTAGCTGCTTGATTGCAGTCACTGTCAGACCGCGATACTCGGTAACAACTGTTGCATCTGCAGATTTGAAATCTGCAACTAGTTCAGCAACTGCTGCTGCCTTATCAGGGCGAGCCATTTGGCTTCCTTTCTTCAATCTTTTCTCCTTGCATCTGCAAGTTGCATCTACAAGTCCCCAGAATTTGTTTTGCTGTTGGTCATTAAATGTAAAAAACCCCGACGCATAGAGACGCGCGGGGTAATCCGCTCGAACCTATGCGGGCTGTCTTTCGACATTTATTTCGGCGCCTTGCGGAGCCGAGACCAGCAGTCTCTGGTGAGGAGGCAGATA
>CAZIAI010000037.1:0-8704 GCA_964536895.1 uncultured Clavibacter sp. | reverse complement strand
GCCCAATTTGAGGTTGAGAAATGGCGTTCCTGGCTAACCTGGCATCTACTCTCCAGCGCCGCCCCATATCTGAGCACCCCATTTGTAAATGAAAACTTTGCTTTCTATGGAACTACCCTGACTGGCATCCCAGTATTGAAGGAGCGCTGGAAGCGCGGCGTTGCATTGGTTGAAGGCGCACTTGGTGAGGCGGTTGGGCAGTTCTATGTTGATCGCCATTTCCCAGCAGCAGCAAAGGCCCGAATGGTTGAACTAGTTTCTAATTTGATCGAGGCTTATCGCCAAAGCATTAACTCCCTTGATTGGATGAGTGATGAAACTAAATCCAAGGCTTTGGACAAGCTTCAAAAATTCACCCCAAAAATTGGCTACCCTGACAAGTGGCGTGATTACTCCGCTCTAGAAATCAAGCGCGGTGATTTGCTCGGCAATTTGGCTCGAATCTCAAAGTTCCGTGGCGATTTCGAATACAACAAAGTCGGAAAGCCGGTTGATAAGAGTGAGTGGTTGATGACACCACAAACCGTAAACGCCTACTACCACCCGTTGATGAATGAAATCGTATTTCCAGCTGCCATTCTCCAGCCGCCATTTTTCGACTT
The DNA here is from genome assembly GCA_964536895.1 of uncultured Clavibacter sp. Classification (GTDB taxonomy): domain Bacteria; phylum Actinomycetota; class Actinomycetes; order Nanopelagicales; family Nanopelagicaceae; genus MAG-120802. The sequence continues at coordinate 8,102 of CAZIAI010000037.1, read as the reverse complement.
GGAGGCTGATGATGCCGCCAACTACGGAGGAATTGGAGCTGTCATCGGCCATGAGATTGGACATGGCTTTGATGATCAAGGTTCACGTTATGACGGTGATGGAAATCTTGCTAATTGGTGGAGCGATCAAGATCGTGCAGAGTTTGAAAAGCGCACCTCAAAACTAATTGCCCAGTTTGATCAGCTCTACCCAGAAGAGGTGCCTGACACAAATGTAAATGGCGCGCTTACTATTGGTGAAAACATTGGCGATCTCGGTGGCTCAACCATTGCTTACAAGGCCTACCAAATCGCCCTTGCTGGCAAACCAGCGCCAATCATTGATGGATTCACCGGAGAGCAGAGATTCTTTTTGGGTTACGCCCAAATCTGGCGTTCCAAGATTCGCAGTGAAGCAATGAAGGTCAGATTGGCAACCGACCCGCACTCCCCTGGTGAGTTTCGCTGCAATCAGATTTTGAAAAATCTTCCTGAGTTCCAAAAGGCTTTTGAGGTAAAACCAGGAGATGCTCTTTATCTAGAGCCAGCCGAGCAGGTTCGAATCTGGTGATTTAAATCGTTTGAGACTTGGTCTCATCACGATGCTTGCGCAGATAAATCATGAAGGGCGTTCCACCGGTACCAACCGCGGATGGATTGCCCGGGGTTTTCTGCGCCTGCGCATGAATGTACTGACCGGCATACTCAAGGTGCATCGCTCTAAAGTCGCCAACCAACTCAACTGATTCATTAAACAGCGCGGTGGTAGAGGCACGGTTAAGCTGCTTTACGAAATCACGTACTGAAGGACCGGCTTCAACCGCCTCAATAAATGCGACATGTTTTGGCGGCATGTACTCCCGCATCTCCATCAGATACTCACGCAGTTCATCACGTTCATGTTCAATTCCGAGCACGCCATCCAATGCAGGAACGATGGCACTTTGCGCCCCGGTCTCACCACGATAGGTCATTCCTTTTCCACCTAGAGCCTTAACGCCTTCATACACAACGCCATTTGGCAAGGCTGGGTTGTTGCGCCATCCAAAGATGTAAGGACGAACCCGGTGGTAATAAACATATGGATCGCACTTTTCCGGCATGCGAGCTAGAACTTCGTACATACTTTTTATTCCATCACGTAATTGAGTTAAGGCCACATCTAGAGCATCTGCATCATTGTTGTGGACCGCATGTTGCGCTAATTCGATAGCGTGTAATGCGATACCCGCCTTCTTTTCAATATCGATGTGAATCAGGATGAACCACTCTTCATCCTGGCCACCCAAGAAACATTGCAATAAAGCGATGTTCCCGCACTCGATCTCTTTCTTGGGATCTAGTCGGTACCAGTTATCAATGGAGTAAGAAACATAACTCAGGATTGGAGGACGTCCTACCTTCACTCCAAGTTCATACCAAGGCTTGGCCAGCACGGCTGGAATCAAATGAGCGGCATCATTTTCCGACCACTGATATGCCATTCCGATGTAGGAAAGTGCCAACATGGCGCGGCGAACTTCGCCCTCAACTGTTAGCGCCTCCATATTGAATGGCGGCAAAGCCTTGACCCGGGATCTGAAATCAGAGCCCATCAAATACTTAGGCAAGTTGCGCGCCATTTCATCCCATGCCTCATTGGCAGCAGAAAGTGAGCGAACTGGATCTTGGTGCTGCATGTACCCGTATTCACGGGAAACTCCGTAATCTGCAAGAACTACGGGGCGAGACATGCTTTAGTTCTTTCCAGCGAGACGAGCTTCGCGACGCTTCTTCTGTTCTTCAGGATCTGGAACAGGAACCGCAGCAATCAACTTGCGGGTGTACTCATGTTTAGCCCGCTTCAAGATTTCATCTCTGTCGCCCGCTTCAACCAAAAGACCATTTTGCATAACAGCAATTCGGTGAGAAAGGATGTCAACAACCGCTAGGTCATGGCTGATGAACAAGCAAGCAAACTTCAACTTGTCCTGCAGTTCTAGCAACAGCTCAAGGAATCGAGCTTGAACAGACACATCAAGAGCTGAGGTTGGCTCATCTGCGATCAAAAGATCTGGAGTGAGTGCAAGAGCACGCGCGATACCAACGCGCTGACGTTGACCACCTGAAAGCTCATGTGGGAAACGGTTGCGATAAGAACGTGGCAGCTCTACCTGCTCAAGCAGATCCTCGACTTTGCGATTAAGTTCATCGCCCTTCGCTAGACCGGCCAACAAAATTGGCTCGCCAATTGATTCACCGATTGGTAGACGTGGATTTAGCGAAGATGCTGGGTCTTGGAAAACGATTCCTGTGTGGCGACGGATTGGAAACAGCTCTTTCCAGCTCGCCTTGCTGATGTCATTGCCCATGATTTCCAACTTGCCGGATTTAATTGGCAACAAACCAATTGCAGCTCGACCAACAGTTGTCTTTCCGGAGCCTGACTCGCCAACTAATCCAACGATTTCACCTGGGAAGATCTCTAGATTGAAATCACGCACAGCAACAAACTCTGGGACTCGACCACGTTTTGGATATGCGATGGTGACATTCTCCATCTTCATAACCGGGGTCTGCTTGCGAACACTTTCATCAAAGGCGCGCTTTGCGGATGAACCAAGCTTGGGAACCGCGGCCAACAACTCCTTGGAATAAGGGTGCTGAGGGCGATTAAAGATTTGATCCGCGCTGCCATGCTCAACAGTATTTCCATCCTTCATGACCAGGATTTCATCTGCCATATCAGCAACGACGCCCATGTCATGGGTAATCAAAAGAATTGCCGAGTTCAACTTGGTGCGCAGCCCACGCATCAGGTCCAAGATCTCTGCCTGGATAGTTACATCAAGAGCTGTCGTTGGCTCATCTGCGATCAGCAACCCTGGATCGCAAGCCAGAGATTGGGCGATCATGGCGCGTTGGCGCTGACCACCTGAAAGTTGATGCGGGTACTTATCAAAGGAGCGCTCTGGATCTGGAATCTCCACCATTGAGATCAATTCAATGGCACGCTCGCGGGCCTTGTTTGGCCCCATGTCAAAGTGGGTGCGAAGAGTTTCAACAATCTGGAAGCCAATTGTGTAAACCGGGTTTAGCGCGGTCATTGGCTCCTGGAAAATGTAGGCAACCTCTTTGCCTCTTGCTTTGCGCAACGCAGCCTTTGATGCGCCCAACATCTCTTGGCCTTTAACCTTAACGCTTCCTGTGGTTCGAGCATTTGAGGCCAAAAGATTCATGATTCCCATGGCGGTTGTGGACTTGCCTGACCCAGATTCGCCAACAATGGCGAGGGTCTTTCCGGCATGGACATCAAAATTCATCTTGATAGCGGCTGGGTACCAAACACCATCTACCCAGAACTCAACGGTGAAGTCGCGGACTTGAAGAACTGGTTCGGACATTTATGCAGCCCTTCTTTCATTACGTGAGAGGATAACGAGGTGACCAACCTTGAAACCTTCAGACCACGTGGTGGATATGTCATGGGTTTGAGCATCTTCTTTGCAGTAAGCGCTCTGGTCTATATAAACATCATTGATTACGGATGGCGAAACTCCCTCAGCGGATTGGCTTGGGGTTTGGTGGTTAACGCGATCTTCTACTTGATTTTCATTCATCCCAAAGTTGTTTTCTTTGATGAAGGTTTGATCATCGTCAACCCCATGCAGAGATACCAAATTGGCTGGCATGAAATCTCCGAGATTGATGCCCGCTACACCATGTATGTCACTCACAGCGTTACCGGCGAAAAAATTCATGCCTTTGCCGCTCAAGCTCCCGGTCGCTATCACAGCAGAACCGTTCACCCCAATGAGGTCAAGGGAATGCGCGTGGGCGACAGCGGAATGATTCGCGCCGGAGAAAGTCCGCGCAGTAGTTCTGGTGCTGCTACCGCTATTGCGCGCTCCCGAATGGATCAGTTTCTGAGATTCAACAGCAAAAACGGAGCTGCCTTTGAATCCAGCTTCAACAAATCTGGCGCTGCAATTTTCAGCATATTGCTTTTGATTGCCACCATCGCGCAACTCTTGCATCCCTAAAGTTTTCATCTTTAGGCTACCTCAGCGCGGCTTTCCAACTTGCGGGCATTTGCCTTGTCTTTGCGGCTCAAGCGACGGCGCTGACGTGGATCAAATGCATCGCGCAGACCATCACCAATAAAGTTGATGCAAAGAGCGATTGCAATAATGAACAAACCTGGATACCAGAACAACCATGGACGGGTTGTGAAAGCATCTTGATAGGTAGAGATCAGAAGACCCAATGAAACATCGGGGGCAACCACACCAAAGCCGAGATAGCTCAGGGCGGTCTCTGTAAGAATCGCACCTGACATCAATAGCGTTACCGAAACAATGATTACACCAACTGCGTTAGGCAGAATGTGCTTAAAGATAATGCGACGATTTCCTGCTCCTGCAACGCGAGCTGCATCTACGAACTCACGTTCGCGCAGCGTTAGGAACTCACCACGCACCAGACGGGATAAACCAGTCCAGGTAAACAAGCCCAACAACAGGGCTAGGAATGCTGCACCTTTGTTGCCGTAGTGGAAACCAATAACTGAACCGATGATGATTACTGGAACTGTGATGATGAAGTCGACAAGACGCATCAAGACCGCATCAACCCAACCACGGAAGTAACCAGCGACTGCGCCAATTACTGTTCCTAGTGTTGCGGCGATAAGTCCGATAATGAACATAACCAGAATTGAGCGCTGGGCACCGCGCATTACCAATGCAAGGTAGTCGCGACCAATGTCATCCTGACCAAATGGATGCTCTCCAAGAGCTACTCCATCGCCATCAAAAAACGGAACCGCATCAATTGTTGGACAGCCAACTGTGCCACCAGGGCAATCTTCAAAGCGCAGCTCTGGCATATCTTCAAAGCCGTACTTCCACCATCCGGGGATCACAAATGGATCTTCCTTGCTTCCGATTCGCCAATCCAATGAGGTGTACACGATGGTAATCAAGGTAAACAAAAACACGACAGAGATCATCGCGGCACGGTGGCGGATGAATCTGCGGAAAACAATCTGGCCCTGACTTAGGCCCTCAGTCTCCTTGTTAGCGATGGCATTTTCATTTGCCTCGTTGACAATTTCCACCTGTTTTTTATTACGCGCCATTATTTACCAGCTCCTACGCGGATTCGAGGATCGAGCACGGAGTAAAGAAGATCAGCAATCAGGTTTGCCACGATTGCTAATGTTGAGAGGAAGAGAATTACACCCATCAACAGGTTTAGATCAAAGGTGTTGATCGCCTTATTGAATAGGGTTCCCATTCCCTGCCAACCAAAAACTCGTTCAGTAATGATGGCTCCACCGACAATGCCTGCGATGTCACCAACCATGATTGTGGTCAAAGGAATCATCGTGTTGCGGAAGGCATGTCGCATGATGACTGTGCGCTCTGTGAGACCTTTAGCGCGAGCGGTGCGGATGTAATCCTGATTTAGAACATCTAGCAAGGTACCGCGGGAGAATCTGATGTAGCCGGCAAATGAAATCAGGGTCAATGCAATAGTTGGTAGTACTAAGTGCATAACTAGGTCGAGCGAGCGCACCCAGAATGGAACCTCAGAGAGCCAGATAGTTGATTGACCAATTGTGGCAACTGGTCGGAAGTTAACATCATCGCTTTCGATAAATGGTCTCCAGGCCTGCATCAACTTATCAATCAAAATCAAAACACCAATTAGTGTTGAGGTAATAATGCTGGTGCGGATGATTGGCCCACGATCAATTCTTGAGAAGACAAATGCGCCGGCGATCGAAACCAAAACCAAAACGACATAAAGCAGCAACAGTCCAAGCCTTGGTCGATTTGAATCCAAAATTGGCTGTGCTGGGAAGTAAGAAATAGTTCCTACTACCACCATCAATAATGTGGTTTTCAGGGCGTTACGATCAGAAAGTCCCATTGAGAGGTATGTAACGCCAAAGGCGATACCGACACCAAGAATCGCAATCGCGATTGGTCCAAGGCGTGGATAAGCCAGCCATTCAGTTGCGCTGATAATGCTCAAGAAAATTGAGTTTGCCACGAAAACGCCCAAGAAAATCAATGTGACACGTTTGCGAGATCCACTGATAATCGCGGCCCAGAAGAAACCAGCTGCCACGCTGAGTCCAATTATCCAAGGCGGCGTTATTTTTGCCGTGACTAAAAAGTCATTGAACTCGATAGCTAGATACTGCTTCAACAAAACCGCTACCCAGAAAATTGGAAGCGAGAAGAGCAAGAAAGCAAAGAAGGTCATTCCATAATCAAAACGAGTGTACTGACGCAGCGCTGAGGTAATACCAAGAGCGATTCCAAGAATGATTGCAACTATGGTTGCTACGAAAACTAGACGAATAGTGGTCGGAATTGCGCCCATGATGGCGGTGATGACCGGCTCTTGCTCGCGGGTCAGACCAAAGTTTGGGTTTCCAACAAACACTCCGAGAACGCCGCGGAGCCAGATGAAATAACGAAGTGCAGGTGGAAGGTCGAGTCGAAGTTCGCGGGTTAAGTTGATAATCAACTGCTCTTTATTTGGAGCATCACTGAGACGAAGATCAGCTAATGGATCTGTGGAGTACGCCGACAGGTTGTAAAGCAAGAAGCTGGAGCCGAAGAGAATTACGACCAGCGCTCCGAGCCGTCGTATGACATATGCCAGCATCAATTACTCCTTTTACTTTCACTTGCTGCTTTATCCTGGCTAAGAAAAGTCCTTACATGTGTTAAGTGGCACCCGGGAGTTTACCCAGGTGCCACTTAATTTACTGATATTTGGGCTCCTCTTTACAAGGAGCAACTCAAATTAAGGCTTTGGCCTTACTTTGAGTACTTCCACTCCCAGTAGTTCCATACCAATTGAGGGTTCAATGGGTTTGGCTTGACGTTTTGCAGCTTGCGGTTAACAGCTGTTACGCCTGGGTGCTGGAAGATCGGAAGGGTTACTGCATCCTTAATGATTTCCTTCTCGATCTTTAGGTACTCAGCCAACTTTGCCTTCTCAGAGAGAAGAACTCCGCCGAGCTTCTTGTTCGCTGCATCGACGATCTTGCTTGAGTAACCGAGGTAGTTATTTCCGCAGTCAGAGCAGAATAGGTTGGAGTTACCTTGCTGAGTTACAGCAGACTTAACCCATGCGAAGAAGAAAGCATCAAATTGGTTTGATGCCAGGTTGCGTGACCAGGTCGCGCTACCAGGAGCATCCACGTTGATACCAGCCTTTGCTAGAGCTGCCTTAACGATCTGTGCAGATGCTGCACGGCGAGCGTTGGAAGGAGTTCCCCAGTTCAGCTTGACGGTGAAGCCTGGGTTAGTTGCTGATGCATTTGGATAGTACTTCTTTACCAATGCAAGAGCTGCAGCTTCACGCTCTGCCTGTGTTCCACGTGTGAACTTGGAAACACCGGAGTTCTTGATGATGTCTGCATAACCTGGCTCGCTTGGGAATACCAATAGAGAGTCCATACGAACAGCCTTGTCATTGATTGGCTTAATCAACTTGTCCACGATTTCATCACGTGGGTAAGCCATCAAGAATGCGGTACGTAGATCAATTGCGCGCTGGTCCATTCCCTTGAATGGGCCGTTGTAGGTATCTGTTGAACCTGCAGCGGTGTCCACACGAAGGTCAATGTGCTCGTAAACAGCTTGATCTCCACCAATTGTTCTTGCGGTTGGGATCGCCTTAAGTAGGTTTACTGAGTCAGCTGTTGGCTGGCCCTGATAAATATCTACTTCCTGGTTACGAAGTGCCTGTGCAGCAGCGGTTCCATCACCAATGATGCGGAACACGATTGTTCTGATGCCATTTGTTGCTGGACCAGATGGATTTGTACGGTGTCTTGGATTTAGCGCCAATGTGACAGCTTGGCCAGGAACCGCGGAGCGAAGGATGTATGCACCGTTACCAACTAGAAGTAGTGGGTTGGTTGACTCATTCACTGTATTGATGTTGTAAGACTTGGACCAGATTTCTCCGGCAGCCTTCATCAACTTGGTGTTATAGCTATAGAAAGCCTTCTCAAACTTAGCCTTTGCAGCGTTGTTTGCTGCAAGGTTTTGTAGCTTGGTCTTGCCTTCTGCCATGTGTACCAAAGTGTGAACAGGTGATGGACCAGGTCCATA
>CAZIAI010000036.1:0-8757 GCA_964536895.1 uncultured Clavibacter sp. | reverse complement strand
GGCTGCTGCAAGCGCCATACCTGTTGCAACGGTGAATACTGCGGTGAGATCAAGAGCGAGCGAAACTGTTGCGGTTAGCGCAAACAAAAACCCGACAACCTGAGCAAACTGTGGTGGCCGTGAATCTTCTGTTGGTACATCGCCACGCAAACGCGGCTTAATTAACTTGCGATAAACAAAGGCATATGGGGATGCATGTGGTCCGACGAAGGCGCCAAGTGCAAACACTCCCAGTTGCCAAATCAAAAGTGGCAACGATCCAGTTGCCAAGATTGCGGCTAACACTATGGTGGTTAGCAGCGCACCAAAACGTGGACCGCGGGCATCAATAAGCTTTACCCCATCTGAGGTATTGAACTTCAAAACATTTGTTAATGACATTTTTTTCTCTTCCTAAGCTCTAGTAGTTTTTAAAATTACGAAACAACTAGGCAAGACAGAGCTGGCCCGCAAAACGGCAGAAATCAATTACCCGGCGCTTTGTGAAAAGCCGAGTAAAAGGCGGAAGTGATGGGCCGAACATGGGTAGAAGAATAAATTGCCCCTGCGCTTTATGCGAGTTGCAAACAATTCGCAGAAAAAAGCTACTTAATCCCGTTCAAAGTCGCGATGACTTCAGCCCGCTTCGGAGCCCCAACCGCCCGGCCAACCTCGATGCCATCACGATCGAGAACCAGTGTTGTGGGTGTTGAGCGGATATCTAGACGGCGCACCAATTCAAGATTCTTTTCGGCATCGATATCAACATGAACTACATCATCTAGATCTGCGGTGATATCAGTTAGTAATGCGCGGGTGGCACGACATGGAGTGCAGAAGGCAGAAGAGAACTGCACCAAGGTAACTCGATCTCCAAGTTGGACGCCGATTTCATTTGCGGTTATTGCCGGCTTACCAACTCGGGATTGCTTGGTCTTTAGCTTGCCGCGAGAGCGTTGATACCAAAGCCCATAGGCGGTCGCCAGCGTGAAAACCACGAGAATTGGTAGGTAATTATCCACGCGAGTATTCTTTCACTCTTATGGCACGCATTCTACTTTTGACGAACACCAACGGTGCCAGCGCTGAAGTGCTACCTGCACTTGGTTTGCTGCAGCATCAGGTTCGCATCCTGCCTGCAATCGGATCAGTTCTCGTTGATATTCCAGAGGTGGATTGCCTCTTTATTGATGCCCGCCGTGATTTGAACGCCGCAAAATCTCTAACAAAGCTAGTCACGGCCACAGGTGTTGGATGTCCCGTCATCTTGATTACAACTGAAGGTGGATTAACCGCCACAAATGCTGATTGGGGATTTGATGATGTCATCCTCGATACCGCAGGTCCAGCAGAGGTTGATGCCCGCATCAGAATTGGAATCACAAAATTACAAGCTGCCCGCATTGCCGCCGATCCAACATCTGGTGAAATCAAAAGCGGTGATGTTGTAATTGATGAAAAAACTTACACCGCAAAGATAAAAGGTCGGGCCTTAGATTTAACCTTCAAAGAGTTTGAGTTATTGAAATACATGGCCCAACATCCGGGAAGGGTTTTCACCCGCTCACAATTACTGCAAGAAATCTGGGGTTACGATTATTTCGGCGGCACTCGAACAGTAGATGTGCATATTCGAAGACTGCGTTCCAAGTTAGGCTCAGAGTTTGAAGCCATCATCGGCACCGTAAGAAATGTCGGCTATCGCTTTAATGTCAGCCCTAAAGATCAATCCCTATCAGACCAACTCTCTTGATATCCCAACTCTCACACCTTGATAGCAAGACCCAAGGTGCGGTGCTTGCTCTAATTGCCGACGCCGCAGATCACGATGGCATTCCCCCAGTAAGTGAGCATGTTTTGCTGCATCTACGACATGGTGGAGACAAAGCAGATACCCATTTGATTGCCACTTTAGATGATCAAGTAGTTGGTTACGCCCATCTTGATTTAACAGATGCGGTCGAAGGCCCCAGTGCAGAGTTAGTAGTCAGCCCACACCACCGCAAAAGAGGTGTTGGCCAGGCACTTTTGCAGGCGCTGCATGATGCTTCAGGTAACTCACTTCGACTTTGGTCCCATGGCGATCTTCCTGGTGCGCGAAACATCGCAGAAAAGAGCGGATTCAAAAGGGTTCGCACCGTTATCCAAATGCGACGTTCACTAAATGATCCGATTCCCGAATTAAGTAAAGAGATTGAAATCAGAAATTTCCTACCTGGGATAGACAACGAAGAGTGGATCGCGCTTAATAATCGCGCCTTCACCGCTCATCCAGAGCAAAGCAATTGGAGCGCAAGGGATTTAGAGGTAAGAATCAAAGAGGATTGGTTTGATCCCCAAGGTTTCCTAATCGCAGAAGAAAACAAAGCAATGACCGGATTTTGCTGGACCAAGATTCATGGGGGTCACACCCACAAACACTCCGACCAAACCCATGAAGAAGAACATGATCACGATCCAATTGGCGAGATCTACATCATGGCAGTTGACCCAATTCATTTCGGCAAAGGCATTGGCCGCGCAGTAACCATCGCTGGACTTCGTCACATGCGTTATCAAGGAATCTTTAGCGCCATGTTGTATGTCGATGAAGAAAACTTAGCCGCTATCAAGCTTTATCAATCACTCGGCTTTACCGAGTGGGGACGTGATGTGCTGTATCGCTATACGATTAATGCATGATCAAACTGGCTAAAACTGATTTAACCGTTCATCCTCTATGCCTAGGTGGCAATGTATTTGGCTTTAGCGCTGATGTTGCTAACTCAGAGGCGGTCCTTGATTACTACTTTGATAATGGTGGTAACTTCATTGATACCGCAGATATGTACTCCCAATGGGCCCCAGGCCATGTTGGTGGAGAGTCTGAAACCATCATTGGAAATTGGATGAAAAGACGGGGAAATCGCAGCCAAATGGTGATTGCCACAAAGGTAGCCAAGTTAGATACCCGGCCTGGATTAAAGCCGGCCAATATTTTTGCCGCATGTGATGAATCTTTGCGCCGACTACAAAGTGATTACATCGATCTTTATTATGCACACCAAGATGATCTTGATACTCCAATGGAAGAGACTCTCACTGCTTTTGACACCTTGATTAAGTCGGGCAAAGTGCGCTACATCGCAGCATCTAATTTCACCGCAGAGCGTCTGCAGCAAGCCCTTGATTTATCAAAGCAATTAAATCTCAACTCATATGTAGCTAGCCAAGATCAATACAACTTGATGGATCGAGATTATGAAAAGAGTTTGATGCCTACCCTGAAAGCAAATGGTCTATCGCAAATTCCTTTTTATGGATTGGCTCGAGGATTTCTTACTGGAAAGTATCGCCCTGGGGTTACTGTTGAATCAGTCCGCGCAACAGGTGTCACTAACACCTATGCCAATGACCGTGGCTGGGCAATGATTGAGAAGTTGGATCAGATTGCTAAAGATAAGAACACCACAATTTCTGCGGTGGCACTTGCTTGGCTGCGCGCCCAACCAACTGTGGCAACACCAATTGCTTCTGCCACAAAGTTAGAGCAGATTAAAGAAATCATGCCGGTAATCGAATTAAGTGCGGCGGAACTTCAGTTACTTACTGATTCCTGACACATTGCGCGGAAGGCTTGGGTGTGGGCTTCCACATCAGCCTTAGTTGTGTAGGGCGACATCAAAGCCATGTTGTGGAATGGAGTAAGTAAAAATCCATCATTTAATAGCCGTAGGTGAATGTATTGCTCGAGCTCAAAATCTCCTGCTCGGGCCGCCTCGCCACCGGTGCGCGCCGCATGACCCTGGAATAGGTACTCACCACGTGCTCCCAGGCGGTTTACATGCCAGGGTAGAGAAAACTCCTTAATTGCTGCTTCTACCCCATCACACCAAAGATTTCCTAGCTCAATCATCTTCACGAAATTAGCATCGGTGAGCACATCGGTCAGAGTTGCCCGCATCGCAGCTAATGACAGCGCGTTGCCTGCCAAAGTTCCACCAATTCCACCAGTGTCGATTACCTCGCGCTCGGTTTTCTTGGCAATTTGGTCAGCAATCTCATGTGTCATGCCAAAAGTTCCAACTGGAATTCCGCCACCAATTGCTTTACCGATTGTGAGGAAATCTGGGCGAAGTCCTAGATCAGCGGTCATTCCACCAGGGCCTACAGAAATAGTATGGGTTTCATCAATAATCCAAACCGCACCATACTTTTTGGCTAATTCACTTACCGCATTCAAGTAACCATCTTCTGGCAAAACAATTCCGACATTAGTCATCGCCGGCTCCATCAATATCGCAGCAACATCACCATGCTTGAGCGCAGCTTCCATCGCCGCCACATCATTAAACTCAACAACACGTGTAGTGACATCAAGTGGAACTGGAGCACCGATATTTCCTTCGCGCATCACAGTCTTGCCTGATGCATCCAAGGTTGCAAAGGTTTCATCAACTGATCCGTGATAGCAACGATCAATCACCACGATCTTTGATTTGCCAGTAATTAATCTGGAGTAGCGAATCGCATGGCGATTAGCATCGGTGGCAGAAACGGTGAACTGCCAAAGTGGCAGACCAAATCTTCTTGCTAGCTCTTTAGAAACCGCCACCGCATCTTCGGTGGGCAGCATCGCGGTAATACCCTTCTTTAATTGGGCAGAAATCGCTTGCGTTGTGGGCTCTGGCGAGTGGCCCGTCATCGATCCGGTATCACCTAAACAAAGATCAATATATTCATTGTTATCAACATCGATGAAGTGTGCGCCTTGTGCTGTACTGACAAATAATGGGTATTTTCCGGGCCATTTCGTCATCCAAGACATCGGCACACCACCAGGCATTACCTGTTTTGCCGCACCAAACATCTCGCGGCTCTTGGGCGTGCGCGCTAGGAAACGCTCCTCTTCGCGAGCATGTAGAGCCTTTAGATGTTGGCGATTAATCATTTTTCTAACCTATCAAATCTCATCAAAGACAAACAAAGCTTCTAAGTACGAATCGCTGGAAATCCCTAAGTTTGCCGCATCAGGTGGCGCAGTTTGCGGTTCGATACAAACCCCTTCGGCGTCCTGGTCATAAACCACCCAGTAAGGCGCATCGGATTCGATTTTGATCTGCAAATTATCTTCCCAATAAACCGTTGGTGTTCCACGCACACCAGAGAAAGCGTCATCCCATGGTGAAGGAGTTGGCGTAATTAGCTTTCCAGTCGGTAAGTAATCAGGACCACGCTCCAACATCTGGGTCGGATGAAAATCAATCTCAGCAGATCCTCCTCGATCTAATTCACGAGGAAACCAGGGATGAAATCCCAACCAAAATGGTAGATCGCAATCTCCGGCTTCATATTCAAGAGACCAACGAAGTGCGTTATCTAAAATCTCAAATCTTTGTTCTACCCGAGCTCCGCGGAATGGTTCTGGGAAATCCAACCCAAAATATCCTTCGCCCAGCTCCTCCCAAGATGAGGTAATTCCAAATCCGTGGATTGCATTGGGTGCGGCTAAATTGATTGGCAATTGAAATTCATTACCTGATGGATCCTTTATCAATCCATCACGGATCCGTCCTGCCCATGGTGCCATCGGATACCAACCCCAGGTTAAGGTCTGACCACGAAAGGGAACCGCACATTCGATTTCTCTAAAACGGATTGAGGAGATTCGTGCACCTTGATCGACATCGATTTCTAGCGAAATTTCTCCGCCATCCATGGAGTGCAACAAACTCATAAAGCAATCTTATTGTTCAAATAGTCATGTTTGGTCATGTCCATTTTCGCCAATTTTCCGCATGAATACGCTCGGAATTGTCATCCCAAACGCCTAGACTCTAGTTAGTCGAGATTGCCCCCGGGCAAAAACCAAAGGTGTTTAAAACGCGTGATTACCACAGATACCACCAAACATTTGGCCGATCTGGCCAAGACCGTGCTCGAAGAGCCCAAGCCCCAACAGCTTCTAGCCCATCTAATCCAACGCACTCTCGCTGAAATTGATGCGAGAGGTGCAATCCTTGGCGTTATCGAACGTGAAGGATTTTTGGATTTGCAGGGCACATTTGGCTATGAAGACAAATTAGTAGATCCATACCTTCGCATTCCTCTGTGGACTCCGATGCCGATTACTGATGCCGCACGCACCGGCAAAGTTATTGTCTTTCACTCGCCGGAAGCTGTCATCGCCAAATATCCACACCTGAAAGAAACGCAACGTGCTGATATTGCAGTAACCACTTGCCTGCCGATTTTTTTTAGAAATACTGTGATTGGCGCGATTGGAATTACTAGTCTTAAATCTCCAGCAAAAGGTTTTGAAAATGCCGAAATGGTGGCGGGAATAGCTGCGCTTTGCGGTTTGTACATTAGAAACTTAATCGCTTCCAAGGCTGAACCAATAAAGGATTACAGCAACTCGGTGAAATCCTTATCAGAGCGCCAAAAGCAGATTATCAATTTATTCAAAGAGGACTTAACAACGGATCAAATGGCAGAGCGTTTGAAGTACTCCTCTTCAACCATAAAGCAGGACATCATCAAGATCTATGCACTATTCGGAGTCAATAATCGCAGCGCGGTCATAAAGTTGGCAGAAAAAGCAGGTATGGTCTAAAGCTCCTGTTTCCAAGGCGGATTGGCTCCCGCACGTGAACAGGTAATGCCTGCTGCCTTGACTGCACGGTGCAAAACTGTTTGCAATGAATCTTGATTCATTAACTCTTGAATGCCGTGTAACAAAATACCTTCAACCAAAATCGCACCAATTGTGTCGCCGGCACCCACCGTATCCACCAATGAGATTTGGGCACCCGGAACCGAAGCCACAAAACCCTTGCCATAAGCCCGTAACCCCGCAGCTCCCAGGGTTACAACGACCAAAGAGACTCGAGAATCTAACCAACGGTTCACAACCGCCTCTTCAGCTTCGGAATAGAGCCATCCCAGGTCATCCTCGCTGAGCTTGACCACATCACTAACCAAAATCCAGCGCTCCACCGCTGCCCGATAAAGAGCTCGGTCGCCTTGAATAGATGGGCGCACATTGGGATCGAAAACCACAACAGAGGATGAATCCTCGACCCATTTCAATAATGCAGAGGCTCCCGGCTCTATGAGAGTTGCAACTGATCCGACATGAATTACATCGGCAGACTCTGTTGGCAACCAATCAGCGGAAAAAGCAAAAGTCGCTGTCTGATCCAATTCAAATTCGTATTGTGCAGCGCCGCTTTCATCAATCACCGCACGTGCCAAAGCCGTGGGTGCATCAGCCCGCAATACTAGGGAAAGATTCACACCACTTTCCTTTAGCTCACTTTCGATCATTGCGCCGTATTGGTCAGTTGAAATTCCGCCAATAAAAGATGTGTCTAGACCCAGTCTTGCTAAAGCCTTAGCGGTATTTGCTGGACCGCCACCAACATGAGCGGTAGTGTTAGCTCCAGTATTGATTAAGTCAATCAATGCTTCACCTGCGACAAATGCTCGCTTCATTTTGATAGCCACTTCCTAACAATTGGAGCCAATGATTTCGCATCTAATTCACCGCTGGCAATAGCCTCCATTACCTTCTCTGCTTCATCATCAGACACTTGAAAGTCATGCTCATTCAGAGTTGCAAAAACTTTTCCGCATAACCAAGAAAGCTGCTTGTTCCCGTCAATCAATGCACGATTTGGGGCGATCGAGTGCATCAACGCAGCAATTTTGTCCGAAAGACTCTCGTAAGCTTCTTGGCCGCAGATTGTTGTTGCGGGTCTATTAACCGCTGACTCAATCAATCCAATATCTCTAATTCGAAAATCTGGAACAAGCGCCTCTCCAATTTCCAGAATGTCTTCAAGGGCTAGATATTGGATCTTCTCGCTCACTTGGACAATCGCCGCAATAACTCAGCGTCCTCGGCACGAATCTTCTCTATGGACTCAAGAATGACCTTCCGACGCCGCGAGGTATACGCATCAATTGCCCGCAGGGCAGCCTCCTGCATGGAAATGCCGTCATCAGCAGCCGCCTTTTTCAAAGCATTGGTTTGCTCCGGGGAAAGCCTTAAATTCATAGCCATTTTCAAATGGTACCAGTTTGGTACCAACTTAGAAGTCATTATCTCTCCGATCTGTTTTGAACAGTCGAATCCTTTAGCCAACCCCTGACATTGCCTCTCTTTTGTCCACAACTCTTAAAAAGGCGCACTCATATCTGATGAGAAGGCACTTCTGAGCCAAGCCGGATCGGGGAAACGCCTCGGTTCGACTCTTAATGAAAGGAAACAAATGTCTACAAAGACATCAATCAAGCGCATCGCGCTTGTTGCTGTGTCAGCGTTGGGCTTTGGTCTTCTGTCAGTAGCGCCATCAAACGCTGCATACTCAGGATCAAGTCTTATCGCGAGCGTAGGTTCAGTTCCATATGCAGGCGAAACTTCACAAACTGTCGCATCATTTACATTTAATGCGACCGCTGTTGTTGGCGATGCAACCACTGTAACTGTAACTCTCTCACAGAAGCCATCTGGTTCAACATTGTCAAACTCAGACATCCGTCTGGTTGACGCAAGCGCTGATAGCGAAACAGTTTTCAGCCCAGCAAATATTATGACTTTAACTGCTGAAGATACTTCACCAGAAGCTTCAGTAAACGTTAATCTAAACAATGCCCAGCTAATTGCTGGAACCTATGCTCTAACCTTCACTCCTGCAGCTTCTGCTGTCGGTGCTGTTGCTCAGACCATTTCATTCAATGTAACAGCTCGTCCAACAGATGAGGCTCGTCTAGCATCAATCAACACTGTTCTTG
>CAZIAI010000035.1:0-9085 GCA_964536895.1 uncultured Clavibacter sp. | reverse complement strand
TGGTCTCTGCATTAAAGACTTTTCGCTCGTAATCCCTTTGAGTGAAGGTCTGCTCCCCCTCAACCCCTGCGTCATCAACCATACGAACTGAATATCCATCATCTGACAAGAGTTGAGTCGTAATTTCAGTTCGTGCATCGACCAATGTTGGCTTAATCAAATAGCCATCATTGGCACCTTTTTCTAAGTCGTACGAATACGTTGGTCGTCCTGGTTCACAGCCGAAAGTTTTGTAGGTGTCGATGAGGAGTCGGCGCTCATACTCTCTTTGGTTATCGAGATCTGTGTTATCCAAACCTTTTAGGTAGTTTTTTGGTGTTGCCGTGAGACCCAACTTGTATCCAACAAAATACTCAAAAACCGCTCGTGAATTACCACCTATAGAACGGTGCGCTTCGTCTGAAATAACCAGTTCAAAATCTGTTGGAGAGAACTCTTTTCTGTATCTATCCCCCGCTAAGAAAGTTTGAACTGTGGAAACAACTACAGAGGCATTAGCCCAAGAGTCTCGATTACTCTTGTATGTGACAGTTTGGTAGTCACGACCCAGATATTGTTTGAAAGCCTTCTCGGCCTGATCTTCTAGCTCTAGTCGATCGACAAGGAAGAGCACACGTCTTGCATTACCTGATTTCAGAAACAACTTTATTACTGCAGCAGAAATTAAGGTCTTACCCGTACCAGTTGCCATCTCAAATAAAAATCTCTGGGAACCTTCTTTCGCTGCCTGCTGGATCGAACGAATCGCCTGAACCTGATAAGGACGCATCTGTTTAAGATTATTTGTGCGCAAAAATTGACTTCGCTTTTCTTCATCTTTAAAGTCAGGATCAGAGGCGTAATTAGGCAACTGAGTGGCAATAATGTAATTCTCATCAATTGGAGTTGACGCCAATTCATTTGGGTTTGGTACGTATTGCTTGTACTGAGATATTGATTCAGGTGTCGGGAATCGGGAAATAGTTTCAGGATTGCCATGCTTAGTATCCCAGAAGTAATGAAGATTTCCATTACTTAAAATTATGAATCTAGCTCCAACATTTCTTGCATAGTTTCTAGCTTGCTCTTTTGCGGATAAAGGATCAATCGACTTCTTTTTCGCCTCAAGGACGACCAATGGTCGCTTGTCTTTATCCAAAAGCAGAAAATCTATTGCCCCCCTCGCGCCAGAACGTGAGACAGCGTTTTCTAAGTCATCTCCCAATTCAGAAAATTTCACACCAGCTTCTAACTCAATATTTGCCGTGCCTTCAGGACCATCTTCAAACCGCCAGCCAGATGCTTCAAGGAGTTTGTTGATTTTGATGCGAGCTCCAGCTTCTCTCTCTTCCGTCATTTCGCACCCCCATTCCGTCGTGAGCTTGGTCTGTTGCCAAGCCAACTTTCCACATCTTCACGCCACCATAGACGTAAGGGATGACGTTTTTTACCCCTTAGTTCATAAATCGGGTTCGGGAAATCCGCGCCCTCTCTGACAATCAAGGTGTTCACGCTGGAGCGCTTCATTTCAAGAAGCTCTGCTACCCCATGAATGTCCAGAACCTCCCGATCAAAGAGTTTTTGAAGCAGGCGGGTTGCCTCTGAACGTGAAGCCATACGACTTAGCCTAACTTGTCAGGGGTAAAAAACATAGAGTGAAGTCATTCGACTTTACAAACTAGACGTCCAGAACTATGATGAAGTTATATGACTTCATTGGAAATATCGACTCAAGCAAGTCAACAGATTGGCCCTCTCGATGTATGGCCACTACGTTGGACTGGTCTCTCAAAAGTGAACTATGAAGTTCCGCCTGCGATTTCACGTTTGAAATTCTCTGAACACGATGATGGCGACGGTCCCCGTGTTGAATGGATTGAGGTTTCAAATCCCACAGAGGACCCATTCATCATTCCCTCTGGATGGATAGTTGGCGCAGATCTAAATCAAGTAAGAACTTTTAATCACTCAGAGCACATCATGCCTAGAGAAACCATCTTGGCATCTGTCTCTTGTGTCGAAAAAGGACGCTGGGGAGTTGGGAAGAACGTAGTTGATGGAGGTAGAGCTCCATTCACCGTAAATGCTGCAGGCTGGAATTTTGACTGGAATCAAGGCATGTGGAAATTGGACAGAGAATCTCGTCAATCAAGAGTTTGGGATCAAGTGCACAAGCAAGAGGAGCGATCAGGAACTCGACCCACGAACTCACTTGAGCAAATCATGAGAGAAGACTCCTCTCAAGAGTATGTGCCGAGAGTTATTCAAACCGTTTCTGGGCATGTGCTCAAACCAATAAAGGGTCAGAACGGTGTGCTTGTAGCCTATGAGGGGCAACCTTTGATTATGGAACTTTTTTCAAACACTGAATCGTTGAGAAAAACCTTGAGCCAATTGATGCGTGCTATTAGTTTTGATGTTGAGCATTTAGAGTACTTGCCAACAGATCGGGAAACAGTCGAACAATTCATTAAAGAAGCTTCCTTAAATAAACTGCAACAGATAAGTGATAATGACTGGGCCTTATTCCTGTCTGGAGGCACAAGCGGCGTTGAAACGCGAGCTTCAATGGATCTAGAGGAGCGCTTCCTTCAAATTACTGTAATGAACAGGCGGCATCGAGTCCTTGCAGGGGTTTAAGCCATACTTAACTAGGATTACTCAAGAATTAAGCAGGTTTAAGCTGCCTGAGATAAACTCGTGTCGACGAGGCGGTAGCTCAGTTGGTTAGAGCCCCAAACTCATAATTTGGTCGTCGTCGGTTCGAGCCCGACCCGCCTCACCACTTGGTAAATCACTATTGCCCCTTAGAAGGACAGATTTTCAAAAAAGATCTGATTTCTGTAAAGGGATTTTACGAGTCATGCGTTAGGCAGGTATGAGCAATCGAGATTTTGATGATTTTTACCGCGAGGTGAAGTCGTCATGTCTTCAGGCGCTTTACGTGACGGTTTCAGATTTGCATGAAGCTGAGGACTTGTTGGCCGAAGCATTTACTAGAGCCTTCAAATCATGGTCAGATGTACGAAATCATCCCGCACCATCTGCTTGGGTAGTGCGGACAGCTTTAAACCTCCATACAGACAACTGGCGTAAGAAAAGATACGGGCGGACCCGCCAACACCTGGTGGCCGTTGGTCAAATCCATGAAGACAAAATCACGATGGTCGATCCATCTTTATTGCAATCGTTAAAAGCTTTACCTGAACAACAACTTCAAGTAGTGATGCATCGCGTGTTGCTCGATTTATCGACACAACAAACTTCACAAATTCTCGGAATTTCCGAAGGAACCGTTTCAGTCCACTTAAAAAGAGGTCTCGCCAGTATTCGCGAGCTTCTAAGACAACAAGAAGAACAGGAGTTAAAAAAATGAACGAATTCATGTCAGATCAAGAAGGTGACGAGCTTTCCGCAAAACTGAAGAACTCTTTTTCCAACTTGAATTTTGACAGGCCTAGCCCTTCAAGAAAATCCCAGATGAGACGACAAAGCCGAATTGCGGCAGCAGGACTAGCGGGAGTCGCTATTCTCGCAGTTAGTTCAATTATTCCTGGTGGCTCAACCAAGACCTGGGCGAACGAACCAACTGTTTTGAGTACTTCAGATCGACAGTTCGTGGCTGGAATTTGTGGCGATACGGGAAGTTCGGTCCAACCAGAAGATTCTTACGTCCTCGATTTTCGTGGTGGATATGGTTTCTATTTGTATGAGAACAAGCTCAACAACACCAAGTTAGCATGTACCTTCACCCAGAAAGAAGGTAAGTTTGAAGCATTATCTGTGCTTGGAACCACAGGGTATCAGAACGACTCTGATATTAATTCATCCATTATTGAAACTTCGGCTCCTGTTTCAACTTGGCATGGAGAATCTATCGCTGTCGTGTCTGGAACACTGTCAAATGGAGCAACGGTAGTCGAGCTTCGTTCCAACGAATACCCGACTTGGAAACCTCTAATTTCAGGAAATCGATGGACAATGCTAATTCCTTCGAACTTGAAAGGCACCCTAGTTGAATTGAATGCTTCAGGTAATGTGATTTCCGAAAAGCCTTTTTCATTTCAGAACTAGTCCTCCGTCGGGATTAGATAGTTAGCGAAGCTGTGCTCATGGAATCAGTAGAATAACCATGAGCACAGCTCGCTTCGCTTTTACTAGAATAGAATTATTTCGCAATCACTACCATGCCTCGTGTGCAAAGCAAGATCACATAACGTGCCTCTTTTCCTAAGAAAAAGGGAGCTGGACTGTGTCCGTGCACTTTTCGTGCACTCGCTCCCCCAACAAAGACCGTTTTGGAAGGGCGTCGGAACTTAAGTTGTTTGGAAGTTGCTGTGTAAAATGGGCTAGCTAGCTCTAATCCCAGTCGTCGCTTCCGAACTCATAATCCGGTCGTCGTCGGTTCGAGCCCGACCCGCCCCACTCGAAAGTTTTTCCGCGATTGAGAGGCAAATGTCGTCACCTCCGTTGGTTTTGGGGAGAGTTACTGCAGCCGACCTAACGAGATCCAGTCAATAACCCCATAAATTTCTCGAGCGGCCCTTGTTTAAATTTTTCAAGCCACTTTGCGGCCAAGTAGACCAAAGATAGCCAAATTACGATGGCAAACAGAAGGACTTGCCAAGTCTGAAGTTCCTGAAAGAGTCCCAATCCCCAAGGACCAAAAATCATGGATGTAATTACTGATTGTGAAATATAAATGGTTAGCGACATGCGACCGGCAGGTTGCATCCAAGTAACAAGCGATGCCTTTTCATCAATCAGTTTTCTAATTACTCCTACATATCCAATTGAAAGGATTGGCGCTGCAATGAATGAAATGAAAAGACAGCACAGATAGATTGCCTCTGAGGGGTCGCTCGATTGCTCGTTGCTAACCATAATTAATGCTGCAATAACTTGAATTGGTAGTCCAAAGATAAATCCCCGCTTAATCATTTTTGTATTTTGAGTTCTATCTAATGGTGCGGAGAGAAAATTGCTTCGTGCCAATCTGATCCCAAGAAGGAAAGCTGCAAAAGCCAGTCCGCCTTGAAGGAATATCCCGGTAACTACCCCAAAGGTCCATAGTTCTAGTCGAGGCCCGATGGAATCTATGAAATTGCCATTGCGAAGAGCCTCATTGAGCCTAGGTTCAATAACCTCAACGCTGGTCTCCTGGGGGAAGAAACGTTCACCAATCAACAAAAGAATTCCGATCAGAGTTATAAAAACAGAGGAGACGATGTAAAAAACACGAGTCCAAATCTTGAGAATTCTATCGCTTCTAAAGAAAAAAGCGAGAAGCAGAAGGCCGAGAAGGCCGTAGAGGAAGATTATGTCTCCGTGCCACAAGAAGGTGAAGTGGAAGGCTCCAAAAATAATTAATGCAAAGCAACGCTTCACCCATCGACGACGATTACATCGATCATCTCTGATGATGTAGGTCGAGCTGTATCCAAAGAGAAATGAGAAGAGTAGATAGAACTTGCCGGCAAATAGTGCGGCCATGATGAATCCTGCGCCGCCGTTAAGAGCTCCAGACAACCACTCGCCACGCGCACCCTCCTCGCTGTCTAATCCCATGAACTGGATATTGACAACGAGAATTCCGAGTAGTGCGAATCCACGGAGTACATCGGGGGTTATATCTCTTTGCACTTTTCTCCTAAATCAGCTTGAAGGAAAAGTCGAAAACAACCATCGCTACTGCGATTACTGACGCCCAAAGAATCATGCTTGTAGTTATCAAGATCGAAACTCTTAATGGTTTTACCCCGGCAGCAACTGATGCAGCTGCAGCAAATTGGGTGCCGATGATTACCGGTCCCAAAAATGCCATTCCATAGATGCCATATCTATCAAAAGCCTTAACTGCCTTCTCAAACTTTGGGGACTCGGCTGATTTACCTTTTGTAACCCTTCGTTTGATTATCTTCTCTCTAATAGTTGAACCTAGATAAGCAAATATGAAGATTGTGATTGCGTTGCCAGATGCAGCAGCAATTACTGTCCCTATCGGATCAAGTCCAAGAATGATTCCGCTTGGCACCACAGCGATTGCTTCCATCCACGGAATTGCGCCTGCGATGAAAATTCCAACCAGACCCCAATCCTGAACATTCATAATTTTCTATCCATGCGCCTTGACTCGCGCCAGGCCATGATCAGTGAGGGAAGCATGTATGAATAACCAAACATGAACCAGAAAATGGCGTTTATTTGTGGCCAGGTAAATTGCAACGTGTAATTGAATCCATCACTGTCATTACCTAGATCTTCAGCTACTGAGTACCCCATGAGCGCACCAGCTAGTAGTGCGCAGACTCCGAATAGGTATTGATAAGCCCTGTGGTAGACGCTATTTCTCTCTTGAATCAACCTTTCATCAAGTGCTGCATCTGGAGCATCGGGAATCAATCGAACTGCGGTGCGGAGTAAGAACCAGAAGATGAATAGAGCTGCAATATAAAGCAACAAAAGCGCAGTCCATGCGTTATCTCCAACTAGGACGAGAAATGTGGTGCCAGTTATCACCGTAACGTTTGCCCCGAAAACTAGAAAACGAAGTGCGCCTCTTGTCCTTAAACCATCCCACTTAGTATCTGAAAGCTGCTTTCTCACAGACTTTTCACTCGCCATTTCAGTGAATCCGGAACTAGATTTGAAGAGATCTCGATACTCTGCGCCTAGACCTCTTGCTTTCACATAGAGATAGAAGAGAGGAAGTTCGATTAAGGCGTAGGAGAAAATCGCGAAAATCCACCAATTGGTATCAAAGACAAAGAATGTGTAATCGTTCGGCGAACCCCAGTTGAACGGGGCAAGGACGGCCAATACACAAGCGCCAACCGCAGTATCCAGCCATGCCAACCTCTTCACATCACTTCCTGCGAACTTCGGGTAGAAGTAAAGGTAGGCCGCTGCAAGGGCAACTACATTCACAATAACAATCGATAGTTCAGACATTTATCTGCCTTTCTTGAATTGAGTTAGTGAAAAGAGTTCAGAGATCGGGGTGCTTAAGGCTTGAGAGATGCGAAGAGCTAACACAAGGGATGGGCTGTATTCCTCGCGCTCTAGGTAGCCAATGGTTTGGTAATGAACGCCGACTTTGTCAGCTAATTCCTGACGTGTGAGTCCCGAAGCTGTGCGAACCTCTTCAATTCGGTTATAGACCGGCTCTTCTGGATTGCGGCTCATACCAAATAGCATATATGCTATGTAGTATTAATGCAACATGGCTTAAAAAATCGTAAGCCAGTTGTTTGCGCTATGGTTAAAGAGAACCCTTTTTAATCTGGTCTCCTGATTGGACCGCGTAGCTCTTGCCTAGCCGATGTTTACGCCAGAATCAGAACAACGCTTGGTGATTGAGTCAGTAATTTCCTTCAATCTGTCCTTAGATCCTTCTGCCGTTTGAGTTTGGCCAAGTGCATCGGTTAACAAAGAAATGTCCTCTGCTAATCCGGTTGAGAGCAAAGCTTTCACTTGCTCCCCCACTAAGTTATCAATTTGGGCAACAAGGCCTGAATCAATTAATCCGGTTTGATACGCGCCCGTAATTGATTTAATTGTTGAATCAAGTGCCTTGCAGGCGGTTGCATCCGCGGCGCTCTGGGCTGCATTCTGTGCGATGTCTGATACCCCACAGCCAGTTAAAGTGAAGGCTAGAAGCGGTGTTACTAAAGCAACCTTTATATTCATGGACCCAGACGGTACAGAAATCAATTCTCCTTGGCGCAATGAATCTGGCTTTATCGAGCTTTCAAGGCGAATTCTCAGAATCGCGAATCGCCACACAACGAAAAAGAGTTTTCGATTAACATCGCACTATGCCTGGAGCAAGCCTCTCTCTTGAAGCCGCTGTTCACAAACTAAAGAAGAAACGGCATTTTGACCCAGCCATCGTTTTGTCTACCTCAAATGGCGTGGAGAGTATCGGGCCAGTTAATGAACGTTGGGAAATAGGTTCAATCACAAAGGTCTTTACCGCATTGCTATTGGCTCACCTTCATCAATCTGGGCGGGTTGCGATGAATGAACCTATAGCTGCTCGTTTTCCTAGCAACCTCAAACTGCCAAAAGGTTTTGAGAAAATCACATTTGAAAATCTAGCGACACATCAATCAGGGTTGCCTCGACTGCCGCCCGGAATGAAGCTTTTCGGTAAAGATGCAATGGTCGATCCTTATTCGGTCTTTGATGAGGAGCGCATTTACCGTGCAATTGAAGAGACCAAGTTGAAATCAATCCCTGGAAGCGGAGCTCCGAGATATTCGAACTTTGGCTTTGGATTACTTGGATTTACTCTTGAACGGGTCATGAATCAAAGCTATGAGGATTTACTTATGCAAGAGATCATTTCACCACTTGGATTAAGTTCAGCTACTTTTGATGACGATGAATTGCATCAAGGACATTCAGGAAAGAAACCTGTTGGTCCTTGGCATTTAGGAAGATTTAAAGCAATGGGTGGCTTGCGTATGTCAGCTGTTGACCTATCTAATTTTCTTTCCGCCTCACAAAACCATGATCACCCTCTAGCTCCTGCTTTTCGCGAGTCACTCAAAGTTAGATTTCGAGGAAAAAAGCTCTCGATGGGTTTGGGTTGGATGTACCTCGATAAAGAGAGAGTTCTCGGACACGGCGGAGGAACCCTGGGAGCGATGACCGAGGCGTATATCAACTTAACTAGCCAAAGTCATGTAGTCCTTTTTGGGGATGGAAATCCTGGGACCATGAAGACAGCTTTGAGGCTTATCAAATAGCATCTGCATCTAAAGGTCCGCGATACGTCCAAAGTGCGAGAAAGCTCTTCATAATTTCCTAAATTTTCATGACATTCCTGCCCTATCCTGTTATTGTCACGCATCAGCTAAAGCTTTCCGGAGATGGAGTCAGGAGTTTTTTGAATGAATGGGCTGCAGTATTTCCGCTACACAGCCTATGCGCTGATTGCTATTGGTCTAATCAATCTGACTTATCAAAACAGCAAAGATGACCTTGCGGCCAACACATTTCTAATTGTGGGAACCGGCGCTGTAATCTTTGCTTTAACCTTCTTTAGCTTTGGCAAGAAGTTTTTGTCATCCATTGCAGGCAAAGTTTTGACCTCTTTGGC
>CAZIAI010000034.1:6744-9782 GCA_964536895.1 uncultured Clavibacter sp. | reverse complement strand
TTGCAAATGTGAAGTTCAGCCAGGTTGATAGCAGAGTTCTGCCTAAAGATGATCGGGCGTATATCGCCTCGGAGTTCATTGCCACTCAATTCCCTGGACAGGAAAGTGTTCCAGTAGAAATTATTTTTCCAACTGGTGCAAACCAAACTGCAGAGATCTCTGAGTACATGACACAGTTGGCGCAAGTTCCTGGAATCGTAAGAGTTGGAGTACCAGAAACCGTTGGTGAAAGTGTGCGTTTGGTTGCGGTTCACTCGATGCCACCAAGAACACCGGAAGCTGAAGATTTGATTCTTAAGGTGAGAGATCTGCCAGCACCACAAGGAACATTAGTTGGTGGCGTAGCCGCCGATTACGCCGATACTCAAGGTGCGATCGCTAAGACCATGCCTAAGGTGGCGGCTTGGATCATCATCACCGTGCTATTGCTTCTATTCTTCTTTACTGGATCGATTCTGCTACCAATTAAGGCCATCATTCTTAACTTCGCGTCCTTGGCAGCAACCATGGGCGTACTCACCTGGATATTCATTGATGGAAACCTTGGATTCTTAGTGGGAGATTTCATCAACACCGGGACGCTTGATACCAGCACCATGGTGCTAGTTGCAGTCGTGGCATTTGGTTTATCTATGGATTACGAGGTATTTCTGTTATCTCGTATCAAAGAGGAACATGATGCGGGCAAATCTAATGAAGATGCCGTTGCTCTAGGTCTGCAAAAATCTGCGCGCATCATCACAGCTGCAGCTTTTATCTTGGCCGTGGTCTTCGCTGCCTTCATTATTAGTGGTGTTACCTCAATCAAGATGATGGGCTTTGGCGTTGCATTCGCAATCTTGTTGGATGCCACCTTGATCCGCGCCTTTTTGGTACCAGCTTTAATGCGTCTATTCGGCGAGTGGAACTGGTGGGCTCCCCGCTCATTGAAGCGTTTCCAGATTAACCACTAGTTAATCTAGAATTCTGCGATGGATTTCATCGCCACACTGCAATGCACTGATCAACCCGGCATCGTTCATGCGATGACCTCTTCGGTGCTTGCTGCCGGCGGAAACATCATCGAGAACCAACAGTTCACCGATCCAGTAACAAACTCCTTTGTAATGCGAACAAGATTTGAAACATCTGGCTCACTTGCGGAAGCAAATGAAAAACTGCAGGCTGGTCTCTCTAAATTTAGACCTCAACTCAAAATCCGCGACAATGCTGTTCCGAAGCGGGCCTTAGTTATGGTCACAAAGGAGAGTCACTGCCTTAGGGATTTGCTTTACCTACTGGAGTTAGGCGAGCTTCCCATTGAAATCCCACTGGTCGTAGGGAACAGAGATGATTTAGCTGAGCTAGTTAAAGCCCATGGCATTTCCTTTAAGCATCTGCCGGTCTCGCAGGATTCGAAAACTGCTGCAGAGACAGAGCTACACAAAATCATCACCGATCACAATATTGATTTTGTAGTTTTGGCACGCTACATGCAGATTCTCTCTGCAGGGTTTTGTAATCAACTATCTGATCGCATCATCAATATCCATCACTCATTCCTCCCGGGGTTCAAAGGTGCCAAGCCTTACCATCAAGCGCATGCCAAAGGAGTAAAGATCATCGGTGCCACAGCGCATTTTGTAACCGCTGATTTAGATGAGGGGCCAATAATCGAACAAGATGTTGCGCATGTAACCCACGCCTCTACTCCTGAGCAGTTAATTGCGATTGGAAGAGATATCGAGCGAAGAGTTCTAGCAAAAGCCGTGAGATTATTTGCGGAGGATAAAATTTTTATCGTCGGAAACAGAACTGTAGTTTTCAATTAATTGTGTCCTTGGCCGGAGTTGAACCGGCGACCTACCGCTTAGGAGGCGGTTGCTCTATCCACTGAGCTACAAGGACTTATGTGAATTTGCCAATGATAAACGAGTTAAATTGAACGGTAAATTGCACAAATTCAATACATCGGCTACCTTACGCATGAATCTCGTTTGGAGTTGATTTCAAAATATGAAAGCCCTAGTAATTGGTGCGGGCGGTGTCGGAAGAGCGATAGCGAATATCGCAGCGCGTAGATCATTTATTACCTCAATGGTGATCGCTGACCGAACCCTAGCCCGAGCAGAAGAAGCTGTTTATCGCGTCAAAGATCCACGCTTTTCCGCAGCACAAGTAAATGCTGCCGAATTGGAAGATCTGCGCGATTTAATCCGTAAAGCCGATCCTGATGTCGTGATTAACGCCGTCGATCCTCGATTCGTGATGCCAATCTTTTTGGCCTGCGAGATTGAGAATACAAATTACATCGATATGGCGATGTCACTATCAAGACCACACCCCCACTACCCACATACTGAAACCGGCGTAAAGCTGGGCGATGAACAGTTTGCTCGCGATTGGAACTGGGAAGAGCGCAAAATTTATGCACTCGTAGGAATGGGTGTCGAGCCTGGCATGAGCGACATCTTTGCCAAGTACGCCGATGATCAACTATTTAGTCGAATTGATTCCATAACCGTTCTGGATGGCTCCAATTTACGGGTGGAGGGCGCTAACTTCGCACCATCATTTTCAATCTGGACCACTATTGAGGAATGTCTCAATCCACCATTGGTTTGGGAGGATGGTCGCGGTTGGTTTACTACCGAGCCATTTAGCGAACTTGAAACCTTTGATTTCCCAGAAGGTATCGGACCGGTCGAGTGCGTGAATGTGGAACACGAAGAGGTTGTTCTAATTCCCCAAAAGATTGATGCCAAGAAGGTTAACTTCAAGTATGGACTCGGAGCTGAATTCATCCAGATTCTCAAGACCATCAACATGCTCGGTATGGATCGCAAAGAAAATGTCGAGGTGCAAGGAGTCTCTGTCGCACCACGTGATTTGCTTGCAGCATCACTACCTGATCCAGCAACCCTGGGTTCACGCATGAAAGGCAAAACCTGTGCTGGCGCACTAGTTCGCGGCCTTGATAAATCCGGCAAACCAAAAGCGGTTTACATATATAACGTAATTGATAACGAGTGGTCCATGAAGGAGTACGGTGATCAAGC
>CAZIAI010000034.1:0-6644 GCA_964536895.1 uncultured Clavibacter sp. | reverse complement strand
GAACTCTCCAAAACTAATGTCCGAGTTCATGCTCTGTGTCCTGGATTTACCCGAACTGAATTTCACCAACGTGGTGGAATGAAAATGGGGGCGGTTCCAGATTGGATGTGGTCCAGCGCGCAGCAAGTAGTTGAAGAGTCGTGGCGGGCAGCGAAAAGAGGGAAGGCGTTAAGCATTCCCGGATTTTCCTACAAGGTGATCTCTGCAATTTCACGTTTTGGTCCACGCCCATTTGTGCGAAAAGTGGGTATGAACGTACGTGTCCGGCAAAGAAGCAAATAGCTCGACTCTCAGCAAATTCTGTGTGGGTTGTGGAGTTTCCCTCACCAAATTGTGAGTTCCCTACCTTTACTATTAAGCCATCGCTTAATTCAAGTTTTGTTCCAACAGTTCCAACAGGAGGAATCAAGTGCGTAACTCACTCAAATTCATTGGCAAAGGTGCAACACTCGTAGCCGCTTCTTCATTGCTAATGGCAGTGTCCGCAGTGATTCCCGCCGAAGCCGCTAACAAAGCTGGAGCTCGATGCTCCAAGGCAAATGCCACAGCAAAAATTGGTGGCGATAACTATGTCTGTACTAGAAACCCAACTGTAAAGAATGCCCGTCTTACCTGGGTATGGGTTGGCTGTATTGACTCCAACAAACTATTCATCGAATCAAATAATCGCTTGAAGACCATCACAGAATCAGCTGCGCAAGCGGTAACCATGCTTGATACTGAGATTGCAGCTCTAAAGGCTGAAGCTCCTAAGGATGAGGCAGAAGCAAAGGTTTTTGATCAAAAGGCTGCTGACGCAAAGGTGAAGCAAGCCGATGCATTAGCTAGAGCAAAAGCGGCATCTGATGATGCAGCGAAAGCTGGCGCGACAACTACCGCTGGTCGTACCTTCACAAGCGCTGCAGATCAATGGACAAAAGCTGCTCGCAGTTACGAGTTAGCGGCGCGAAACTTTGAGCGTTCCGCAGCAAGCTTGCGTGACAAGATTAATGAGGTCGCCAAGAAAGAGAAGCAAAAGGTAAATGTGCTTCAAACTGTAGAAAACTCCAAGACCGAGGTTAGATCAACGCAGCAAAACCGTAGAAACGCTTGCCGACCAGGTCTCTAAAAAAACTTCTAGTCAACAAAGGTCACGGTCTAACCAACCGTGACCTTTGTTTTTGTTACAACTACCGGAATATTGACTAGATTTCTTTTGGCTGGGCCAACCTTCACCGCGCCATTGATTGCAAACTCTGCCCTGTGTTCTGGGCAGACCCATTTACCGCCACTTCTGATGACTGTTTCCCCTTCATGGGTGCAGGAGAGATTTAGCGCTCTATAAGCCTTTGCGCCTTTTCCAGTTCGCACTAATGCAATCTCCTGGCCAGATCCGTTTGTAAATTGAACAACACCACCGACTTTACGAAGCGCGGGATTTCCAGAAAGTGAAACATCAACCTTGCCATCAGCTAGCACCTTTACACCTGTGGCGGCAATAGCGGATTCAGGTACTAATCCAAGCGTGAGCACCGCAAGACCACAAAGGACTGCCCGGCGTGAGAGATCTTTTTCATTTTCCATTTGATTCTCCTCAATACGATTTCTAGGTGAGAACTTATCTGTTTTTGCGCCCTCTTTCCATAGCGACATTAATTGCTTATGTGATTATGAGACAAGGTTCTCAGCCTACGTGGCAGCTTGACCTTCTTTTATTCAACGCAGTGGCGTTGATTTGTTCGTTAACTTTGCTGGCATCACCCATTCCCGATGACCGTAATGCAAGAGTTGCAACATCTGGGGCAATCATCATTTGGAGCATGGGATCAATTGCATCATCCATAGAAACATTCTTTAATCTAAATCTAAGCATTCTTGCTCAATCAGCTTACGCATTGTTTTATCCAGTTGCCTTATTTGGCCTGGCCCGTGCCATTAGATTCAAGGTGTCTAGTCGCTCTCTGGAGATTATTGATACCTTGATAATCGCTTTAGGGTGCACCACGGTAATTTCCGCATTTTTAATCAGGCCAGCCATGACCAGTGTTTCTGGCAGTAGTTTTGAGGTATTTCTAGCAATCTTGTATCCGGTAGGAGATGTGGTTTTGTTGGTTACCGTTTTGACATTGGTAATCCTGCACAAGCCTTCAGCGCGCAATCTTCTATTGTTAAGTGGTATCGGAGTTTACGCTGCGGCTGATTTCTATTTTCTTTACGCCTCACAATCTGGCGATTATCAATTTGGTGCGATTACTGATGTTGGATGGTTGCTTGGCTTTATATTGATATCTGAAGCTTTTTGGCACTCTAGTGATGAGACCAGTCAACCAAGAAGTTTTAATCCAACAGTTGCGACCCTCGCGCTACTTGGTAGCTCTGCGATATTGGCAATTGCCGTGTTTCAACCACAGTACTTTCCAAGATTCATCTTGGTCCCAGCATTTGCAACTATTGCTTTGTCATTTATGAGAATGGGTGTGGCAATCAATGATGCTCGCAACATGAGCAATGAACAGATTTTGGCCCGTACTGATGAACTAACCGGACTGGCAAATCGTCGTCGATTTATGGTCGAGTTCGAAAGCTTCCTTAAGGAGCCAGGATCTGTCTTAATCCTCGATTTAGATGGCTTCAAGCCGGTTAATGACAATTACGGTCATGATGTTGGAGACCAACTCTTAACTCAGGTCGCCCATCGATTGTCTCGGGCAATTCCACACAACTCATTACTGGCCCGTTTGGGTGGCGATGAGTTTGGTGCCTTGATCAAAGGCGAGGATGGCATAGAGATTGCTCGTGCACTGCGCGCTACATTCTCATACCCGTTTAACATTTCAGGTGTCGATCTCAAATTAGATGTCTCGATCGGCGAAGCACAAAACACTCCAGGAGAGTTACAGGCCGACCAGTTGATGCGCCGGGCAGATGAAGCGATGTATCAAGCCAAGCGCAGCCGAACCGGAATCTCCTCTTGGAGCCCAGCGCTCGCCCAGCAATTAGGCTCACGGGGCGTGAGGTTGTAAATTTCTGCTGTCCTAATCAACCAATGAGCTGACAAGGCTCGACATATGAGGTGAGAGTTAAAGCCCCCTAAGGAGGTCCCCTAATTGGCAGAAAAGTTCGCTAATCGAGTACTAATTCTCGGCGCAGGATCAGTTTCACAATCAGTATTACCGCTTCTTATTGAGCATCTAGTTGATGCAAAACAAATCACAATAATGGATCAGCGAGACAATCGCTCTCGCGTACAAGATGCCTTAAATAAAGGTGCCACATATGTACAAGACTCCATCACCCGCGAGAATATCGATGCCCAGCTCTCTAAATATCTAAAGGCTGGCGACTTTTTACTTGATTTAGCTTGGAACATTGATGCCAACACGATTCTAAGTTGGTGCCATGATCACGGAGTTCTATATCTCAACACCTCAGTTGAAGAATGGGATCCGTATGAAGGTGGTTCAAACAAACACCCACTAGAACGTACTCTGTATCACCGCCATATGAAGATGCGCGCTATGACCTCTAAATGGAGTGAAAAAGGCGCGACCGCAATTGTGGAACATGGTGCGAATCCAGGATTAGTTTCTCACTTAGTGAAGAAGTCTTTGGTTGATATTGCAACCCAAGCTTTAAAGGATGGCAAAGCAGCAAATGG
This sequence comes from uncultured Clavibacter sp., assembly GCA_964536895.1. Lineage (GTDB taxonomy): Bacteria > Actinomycetota > Actinomycetes > Nanopelagicales > Nanopelagicaceae > MAG-120802. The sequence continues at coordinate 3,007 of CAZIAI010000034.1, read as the reverse complement.
TGTTGAGGCTGCGTTAACCGCTGAAAGCTACAATCAATTAGCGCATCTACTTGGGGTTAAGGTAATTCATATCTCAGAGCGCGATACCCAGGTCACCAACAAACCAAAACAATGGGGAGAGTTTGTTAATACCTGGTCGGTAGAGGGTCTCTATGAAGAGGGCGTTGCACCAGCAGAACTTGGCTGGGGAACCCACGAAAAGAATCTTCCAGCTAACGCATATGAACATCAATCTGGGCCTAAGAATCAGATCGCAATCGCCCAACCGGGCGCTAAGACCTGGGTACGTTCTTGGGTGCCAAACTTTGAAATTCATGGCATGGTGATTAGACATGGTGAGGCCTTCACAATCTCAGATCACTTAACGGTTTGGAATGGCTCCAATGCTGTCTACCGTCCAACAGTTCACTACGCATACTGCCCAACCAATGAGGCAATCTCTTCATTAAAAGAGCTAGAGATGCGTTCTTGGGATCTACATAAAAACCAGAGAATCATGAATGATGAGATTACTGAAGGTGATGATCGCCTCGGTGTCTTGTTGATGGGTCACCCATACAAGTCATGGTGGACCGGTTCTTTGTTGAATATTCATGATTCCCGCAAATTAATTCCAGGTCAATCAGCAACAACTGTGCAAGTTTCATCAGCGGTATATGCAGCAGTCGCATGGGCGATGAAAAATCCAGACCGCGGAGTTTTGGTGCCAGATGATCTGCCATGGCGTGAAGTTTTGGCATATGCAGAGAAATACTGGGGAGGAATTCACTCGGCAGCAGCTGATTGGGATCCACTAATGAACCGCAAGGATTGGTTCGAAGGTTGGAATGACAAGCAGGTGGATCGTAATGATCCTTGGCAGTTCACTAACTTCTTGGTCTAAACTTTTTTATCAAAAGTTTTGATTGGAAGTTTTGCCTAATCGTTAGATAGTAGTTAAGGCTTGGGTGGTTTGGCCGCTTTGATTTCTTCTAAGCGCGCTAACGACTCAAGCCTTTCTGCTGCATGATCCACAATTCTCTTTACGTAACCCTTTTTGTAGCCTTCATCGGACTCCCAAGGTTCGTGAACATCATCACCTGTTAGATGAGCTAGCTCCGGTACATACTTCTTAATGTAATCACCCTCAGGGTCAAAACGTCTGCCTTGCTCTATTGGGTTAAATACCCGGTAATAGGGTGAGGCATCTGTTCCACATCCCGCTGTCCATTGCCAGCCATGTGAATTTGAAGCAACATCATTATCAATCAAATACTTCATAAAGAAGTTGGCGCCATATTGCCACTCAATATGTAGATCCTTAACTAAGAATGAGGCCACCACCATTCGGGCGCGATTGTGCATCCAGCCCTCATGAACTAATTGGCGCATCGCAGCATCAACAAATGGGAAACCGGTTTTGCCCTCGCACCAAGCCGCAAACTGCTTGCCTGGCTTGTCATATCTCATCTTTTTGTACTTGGGATCGTAGTAATCACGTGAGGTATGAGGGTTGTGGTGCAATACATCTGCATAGAACTCTCGCCAAGCGATCTCTTTGCGATAAACCTCATGCCCTTCGGAGTTTCCTAGCGCTGCCAAAATTGTGCGGGGATGAATCTCTCCCCAGCGCAGATGCGGACTCATCCGACTAGTGCCTTCAATCCCAGGAATATTTCGTGCTTCGGCATAATTCTCTGCACCTGATTTTAGAAAACTCTTGAATCTAGTTAAGGCCGCTTTTTCTCCAGCGCTTTGAATCTCGACCCCATTTGGAGTTAGCCAATTAGGTATCTGTTGCTCACTTTTCTTTGGAACAACCCAGTTTGGATTTTTTGGCGCCGAAACTGGAGCACGCCAACCATGAGCCAACCAGGCGCGGTAGAACGGTGTGTAAACCCGATATGGCGTGTCATCACCTTTACGAACTCTTCCAGGAGCAACCGCGTAACCACTTCCCAGTTGCTGTAACTGAACTCCCGTCTCTTTTAACTGTTGATCCAATTGATTGCCATATGGTGCATACGGGAATGCAGAGTGAATTGAATCAACCTTGTAACGTTGCATAACATCTTTGATTACCTCAATCGGATTTCCATGCATCACAAAGAGTGAGCCATTAAGCGATTCATTCAATGCTTTAAGTGATGCGGAAAGATAAGCCCGTCGATGCTCGCCTGCTCTTTCTGAAATGGGATCATCCAATATGAAAAGCGGGATGACCTCATCAGCTTCATCTAATGCCGCCAACAACGCGGGGTTGTCTGCCAAGCGTAGATCTCGGCGGAACCAGAAGATGGCTTTCTTTGTCATGGCATGATTCAACCATCATGAAAGAAATTAAGCGCTTTCAAGTCCGGGGAATACCCTCGCATGTAACTCGAATGGAGTTTGAGGGCCGAACCGTGGATTTTTGGGCACCAATTGGAGGCTCAGACCGGGTGCTGATTGCTCATGATGGACAAAATATCTTTGACCCACGTACCGCAACGAACTTACGTCGTACCTGGCGACTAACACAAAATGCAATTCGGGTAGCTCAAGAGAACCAACAAACCCCGCCGCTTGTAATCGGAGTCTTTCATAGCTCCAGCAAATCTGATCCCTATGGAAGATTAAAAGATCTCTCCCCCGAGAATGCATTCAAAGCTGGCGTCCAACCAAACAATCCACCTTCCGGTCCATTGTTTTCATTAAATGAGATTCGTTCCAACTCCTATTTGCAACAAATTTGGCAGGAGATACTGCCTAAATTATTAACTGTTACCGGTAGTCAACATAGCCCCGACAAAACCGCAATGATTGGTTCATCCATGGGAGGACTTGCAACCCTTTATTCATTTGGGCTGCACTCCGAATTTTTTCGTACCGCATTAGCTTTTTCGCCACATTGGATTTTAGGCGGCGACCAGTTAGTGGATTACTTGATACAAAATCTTCCTCACCCAGCGGAAAGAAAGTTATGGATGAGCCGGGGAACTAAAGGGCTGGACGCAAAGTATGAGCCACACCAATACCGCGCTGATCA
>CAZIAI010000033.1:0-10064 GCA_964536895.1 uncultured Clavibacter sp. | reverse complement strand
GTCATGTCATCTACCCACGTTGATGTAGAGAGATTTAATCCAACCGGCTTATCAATCAAAGCAGATGAGGTGCGCGAGTTAATTGCTAGATCTTCCTGGTCACCCTCTGTCGGTGGATGGCGAATAGTTATCATCGAGGATGCTGATCGTTTAACAGAAACTGCAGCGAATGCATTACTAAAGACTATTGAGGAACCAGAAACCCACACAGTTTGGTTGTTATGTGCTCCAGCCCTGAGTGATGTTCCAGTAACAATTCGTTCACGGTGTAGACATGTACAACTTCGCACGCCATCAACAGGCTCAGTCAAAGATTTCTTAACCATCCAGAGCAAAGTCAGTGAATCAATCGCTGAGTTTGCATCAAGGGTCTCCCAGGGACACATAGGTAGAGCACGTTTTCTCGCAACGAACCAAGATGCCCAAATGAGGCGCAAAGAGGTGCTGTCTTTGCCAATGTCTTTAAGTGACATAGAAAGTTGTTTCAAGGCGGCACAAAAGTTATTAGATATTGCCCAACAGCAAGCGGAAAACGAGAATGCAGAACGCGATGCACAAGAGCTAAAACAGCTACAAGATGCTTATCAAGGCACAGGGCGGGGAATGATTTCTGGTGGTGCCAAAGCGGTTAAAGAGTTAGAGAAGGAACAAAAATCCAGTACTACCCGCGCGATTCGAGACAATATAGATGGCGCATTATTGGATATAGCCACTTGGTACCGGGATGTTCTTGTTGCTCAATCAAATAGCGATCAGGTTTTGAACATCGACTTTTTTGATGAGATCGCGAACTATTCACGAACAACTTCTCCACAGCGCACCTTGGCGCAGATTGAAGCGATATTGAATGCCCGGACAAACCTGGCGCGGAATGCCGCACCCTTGGCCACCCTTGAAGCCCTGTTTTGCGCTTTGAAGTAGCTTTCGGCATTATCCGCACATGCGCTTAGACCATATCTCTTATGCAGCCACCCATGATCAACTAGTCGATGTTGTACAAAGAATTGGCTCAAGAATCGGGTCAGCATTTACCGATGGCGGTATTCACCCAAGATTTGGTACCCGCAATTTCACGCTAGCGCTAAAGAATGGTCATTATCTAGAAGTTGTATGCCCGATTGATCATCCCGCCGCAGATTCATCTCCATTTGGTCGAGTAGTTTCACAACGCGCCAATGAAGGTGGTGGATGGCTAACTTGGGTAGTTTCAACAGAGGACATCTCCCCAGTGGAGTCCCGTTTAGGGCGTCAAGCAGTTGATGGATCTCGCAAACGTCCAGATGGCTCAGAGTTAAAGTGGAAACAACTTGGTGTTCTTGGAACATTAGAAGATTCACAGCTCCCATTTTTCATTCAATGGATGAGCAATGAACACCCATCAACCGACGGAAAAGCTGTTGCTGAAATCGTAAAGTTTGAAATCTCAGGTGATGAAAGAACTATTGAGGATTGGTTGGGCTCCGATCTATCTAAGGCCTTTGATGGCGTAGAAATCGAATGGCTGAATCCAGCGGACCATGATGGCCAAACAGGTTTAATTGCAGTTCACCTATCAACTCCGAATGGGGTTGTACGCTTGGATTAATTTCTGCACTCGCCTTTAGTGCAGCAACGCCGCCCTAGCTCAGTCGGTAGAGCGTCGCTCTCGTAAAGCGAAGGTCATGGGTTCGATTCCCATGGGCGGCTCGGTATTCCTCAAGCATTCGCTAACCTTGTGTCATGACAACCATAAGTGATTCCCAGATCGGCGTTATTGGCGCTGGAGTGATGGGTGAAGCTTTATTGGTTGCAATTATTAAGTCTGGCGTTGCTCCAGCTCAAATTTCTATTTCAGATAAACGAAGCGATAGAACCGCTGAGTTAGCAGCCAAGTACGGCTGCCAAATTTCAAGTGTTCAAGAGATTGCAGATTCAGCAACAAATATTCTTTTAGTAGTAAAGCCACAAGACATGGATGCGTTGTTAGAAACTATTGGTGAAAGCATTTCACTGCAGCAAAGAGTTATCTCCTTTGCTGCAGGAAAGAAGACCTCTTCGATCGAGAAGCATTTAACTGCAGGAGTCGCTGTACTACGAGTAATGCCCAATACACCAATGTCTGTGGGTGTAGGAGCATCGGCAATCTCTGCTGGTAAGTATGCAAAAGACGCAGATGTGGCTGCGGTGCAGGAATTATTGAAAGCATCAGGTAAGACAATTGTGGTTGATGAAGAGTTACAAGATGCAGTAACTGCAACCAGCGGCTCAGGACCAGCATATTTCTTTAGATTTGTTGAGGCGATGATTGCTGGATCAAGAGAGTTAGGGTTATCTGAGTCCGATGCACGAACTTTGGTTTTGCAGACTATTAGTGGAGCTGCAGCCATGTTGGATGTTGAAGGCGCCTCACCCACAAAGCTTCGTGAAAATGTCACCAGCCCAAACGGCACCACATTTGCCGCATTGCAGGTCTTTGAAGAATGCGATCTAGAGGGCATGGTCAAGCGTGCGATGCTTGCAGCCCGTGATAGATCGCAGGAACTTTCTTAATTTTCGGCTAACCTTGGCCAACATCAAAAGGAGTTGAGAGCATGGGTTCAGTAGTCAAAAAACGCCGCAAGCGTATGGCTAAGAAAAAGCACAAGAAGTTGCTTAAGAAGACTCGTATTCAGCGCAGAAACAAGAAGTAATTTAGAGCTTAATCAGCACTAACTTTTTGTTAATTGAGGTAACCGCATAGCGGGCCTTATTGATAGTTAAAGTGGCGCTTTCTTTGACACCGTCAAGGAGGGCGCCATTTACTAATTTGACCGCGGTTCCTGTATTGCTAACTGAACAAAGTCGCTTTTCACATCCAAAAATCATCCCCTTGCCATCGATAGCAATTGGATAACCCGGAGTACCAAAACTCTCGATGGTTGCAGTGTTAGGGACTCCAAAATCCTCAAGAGTTGCAAAGCGGATTTGGTCAGGATCGGGCAAACGGTTTCCAGAGGCGCTTAGCCAAGCTGCTGCAACTTTATTGCCGGCTTTTGCTAACGCAACGTCATATCCAGCAACCGCTACACCATTGTCTGGTCCATCAAGTGTTTTGTAACGCCAGTCCTCCGGAAATATTGTGTTGCGTTGAGCCAAACGAGTTTCTCCCTGGGTGGCGTAATCACCAGAAGATAATGTCAATATCGAGTCATACAAGACATAGACAGTTCTGCCATTTGCCACCGCACTTAGTGAAAAAGCAACATCGCCTGTTGTTCTGTTATCAGATTGGCGGTCACCATCAACAATCTCATAAACCCAACCCGCTTTTGTTAATGTGGCACCGAGCAAAATACCTTGTGATTCATCACGGTAGAAAACCTGCAATCCACTGGGTGTATAAGCACAAGCATTTGAAATCGAGACATCACTTGCGGTTCGACGACGTTGCTTCTCTTTATAACTTTGAATGTTCTCGCCATTTCCATCTACAACTTCATATCTCCACCGCTTGCCATCAAAGGTGGCATGCCTTAGATCTTTAGCTTCCATATCAGCATAGAAAATATGGAGGGTTTGAGAACTCTTGGTGGTGACTGTGCAAAGCGAAACCGGTCCAGCTAAGTTGCGATCTGATCTGCCAGAAGATGTGGCGTTGCCATCAACTGTTGTAAGACGCCACTTATTCCGCGACCAGGTAGCAAGCTTTATATCTCCTGACCGCTGTTCCGAATAAGCAATTACTGGGTTGTTTTGAAAGGTTCCGGAGGCTAGATGCTTTACATCTGCAGAGTTATCGATGACTCTCACAGCAGCGCTGGCTTGTGGGGTGATTTCATTGCTGGTTACCGCCTCTGATTTTCCATTGGCGTTTAAGGCGGTTACTTGGAAGCTGTACTTAGTGCCGTTTTTTAGACCAGAGATGCGGGCTGGACTTGAGGTGAAGGTACGACTCTGGCCAGATGGGTTGATGGTGATGTTGTAACCGGTGATTCGATCAATACGACGACAGCTTGGATCATCAAAAGTAACCAGTGCGTACTTATCACCCACTAAAGCCCTGACATTTACCGGCTTTGCAGGCAGAGATTGAGCCTTAGTAGTTGGTGGTTTTTGCAACATGTCATCCAGCATGGCAAGTGCGATAGGTCCGGGGGTGCGGAACACCTCGCCAGTATCCAGAACTGGTGTCATTACTGAATCAATGGTGTTGGTTTTGAATGTTGCCTCATCCAAATGAGTAACTGAAGAACCCTCTTCATATGTTTGTGGGGTGTAGAGCTTTGGTTTAACACCTTTGTTTGCGGCAATTCCTAGGGTTCCACTCCAAACCAAAGGTGATGTCATGGCTTTGCCGAGATCAACTGAGCGAGCACAAAAATCTGTGAACCTTCTACCATCAGGAAGCTCAACATATGCATCATATGGAGTTGGTTGAATTAAATAACCAGTTCCAAAAAATCTGTCATATTCAGCGTTTGATAAGAATCCTAAGCCATGTCCAATTTCATGCAACACTGTGCTTGATAAGTCGTAAGAGAATCGTCCCGGTTTGCCATCAATAGCAATATGCCAAAGCGCATTTGAATTGAAACGTAAAACAATGTCAGGCTTACCAGGAGCTAAATCTTTTTTCGCCAATCTATTGGCGAGTGCCGATGGATACCAAAGATCATCATCAGGCGCGCCATCAAATGCGTTGAAGTAATCACCCGGGCGGGCTGAACCCAAAACACCATTTACATTCAATGGCTCCCAGTGAGCTTCTACTTCAACTGGAACCGATGATTCAAAGTGTGAAGCCCAGATATCAACCGCATATTGAAAAGCCACCTTGGTCTCATCAGGAACATCTTTGAAATCAATGCTCCACTTAGATTTGGCAGGCCCGAGCTCTAGGTTTTGCGAAGGGGTTGAGGTTATGAGATTTGAGGTTTTGCCTGAACCGTAGATGTATCCCCATTTAGTAGCGGGGATTGTGTTAAAGGAAAGTGCGGGTGCGCTGGCAGGTGATAGCAATGTGACAGCCAGTGCAAATACAGCGATGATCGCCCGTACTCGCATTTTTCGCATCATAAGCACAAATGCTAGTGGTCTGAGAGGATTGGGCATTATGGACTCAGGGAACTTTAGGGATGCCTATCTACGCGCACAACGCGAGAAGCCTGCATTGGGATTTGAGACTGGCGCTCGCCCAGAACCGACATTAGATGAAGCACGCACGGAGTTAGCTCAAGCGGTAAGCCGGGTAGTTCACAACTTGTTTTCAGAGCGTTATGGGCCTTTGGTTGGAACAGTCACAGAACCCACAGTTACTGAGTTTCTCAAGGGATTTGAAGCAAATTTGAAACGCGCAAAAGGTGATGTCACATTAGTGGCGCAAGAGCTATTGGATCGCGCAATGCCACCAAGATCTAGAAGAAGAAAGTAGTTATTTCTTTCCAGCTTTTGTTGCGGGATGAATGACAAATAAAGGCAAGTTTCTTGTTTTGCGATTGCTGAGCGCTTTCATTCGATCATCACAAAGTTTTGCAAGCTGGTCGTAAGCTTTTTGATTCATCATTGCAATCAACTCTTGCTTATTTGAGATGTAGACCGGCTGCGCACCATTGTGGGCTTCGGTATTAGAGGAGCAGTACCAATCCATATCAGCACCACCTTCACCCCAAGCTTCGCGGGTGTACTCACCAATCACGATAACTTGATAGGTAGAGTCACCGATTTCACGCTTTTCCCATGCACGTCGCATCGGTAGCTGCCAGCAAATATCTGGCTTGGTTTCTATGAAGTGCACACCCTCTTTCACCGCTAGATGGTGCAGGGCGCAACCAAAGTACTTAGTATCAAAATCTTTTTGATTAAAAAATATACATGTCTCATTAACTTTTTTAGTTTTCCGGTCCTTGTCTAATCCCAGTTCGGTGATGGAAAACTTCCCACCCTTGTGTGCCATGGCGTGGTTTTGCCACATCTGTGGGGTGAGTTTCTTTGCTGCTTTAGTTACCCGGGCCTCATCCTCTTTATTGAAATAGTAGGCGCCATCGCTACAGCAACCGTTATCAGCAAACTCTTTATCGATACCCTGGCAGCCATTTCCGAAGATGCAGTTCCAGTAAGAGGTAAGCCAGGTCAGATCGCATTTGAAAATCTCTTTTGGATTTTCTGGGTTTGGAAACTCAACCCATTCGCGTGGGAAAGTAGTCGCGATCTCGGTCATAACAGCAAAGGGTACGGGTAGCCTTGGAATATGGCTAATTCCTTACCTTTGGTGACGATTTACTCTAGGAAAACCTGCCATCTATGTGATGTGGCTAAAGAGGTTGTTGAATCAACAAAAAGTGAAGTGGAATTCCAATTAGAGATCGTCTTTATCGATGGTGATGCTGATTTGGAAAAACTATATGGCGAAGAGGTTCCTGTAACCATGATTAATGGTCAGCGTCATGATTACTTTAGGGTGAATCGAGAGAGATTTATCGAGGCAGTACTTCATCAGCATCAATAATGCGATATGAGTAGCCCTGTTCAGCGAGAAAGCGTTGGCGGTTTTGAGCAAAATCTTGATCGATAGTGTCACGGGCAACAACTGAATAAAAACGAGCGCCACGACCATCAGCTTTAGGTCGCAACACTCGTCCTAGGCGTTGCGCTTCCTCTTGTCTTGAACCGAATGTTCCAGAAACCTGGATTGCAATTGAGGCTTCTGGTAAATCAATAGAAAAGTTTGCTACCTTCGAAACCACCAGACACTTAACCTCTCCGGTGCGAAACTTCGCAAATAACTCCTCACGCTCTTTAATTGGCGTGTCACCTTTAACTATCGGCACACCTAAATCATTTGCGATTTCATCTATTTGTGAGATGTATTGGCCAATAATCAAGGTTTGATCAGCCTCATGTTGTTTCGCAAGAGCTAACACAACATTCTTCTTTGTGGCGGTGGTGGCACAACTGCGGTACTTCTCTTCTTGTTCCGCGGTGGCGTAGGTAAGACGTTCGTGATCAGTTAGTGTCACACGCACTTCGACACAATCAGCTGGGGCGATGTAACCCTGGGCTTCGATTTCCTTCCATGGAACATCAAAACGCTTTGGGCCGATCAGTGAGAAAACCTCGCCCTCCATGCCATCTTCACGCACCAAAGTTGCGGTTAACCCCAATCTACGGCGGGATTGAATATCAGCGGTAAATCTAAAGATTGGCGCTGGCAGTAGATGCACCTCGTCATAGATGATCAAACCCCAGTCATGGCCATCAAATAAATCAAGGTGGGAGTAAACCCCTTTTTTGCGGGTAGTCATCACTTGATAGGTGGCGATTGTTACGGGGCGAATCTCTTTTTTGGCACCGGAGTACTCGCCAATTTCATCTTCATTGAGTGAGGTGCGCTTTAGCAACTCATCACGCCATTGGCGAGCGGCAACAGTATTGGTAACCAAAATCAAAGTTGTTGCTTGGGCATGCGCCATTGCAGCGGCACCAACCAAAGTTTTTCCAGCGCCACAAGGTAGAACTACAACACCAGAACCACCATGCCAAAAACCTTCTGCCGCAAGTTTTTGGTATTCGCGTAGCTTCCAACCATCCTCATTCAATGTAATTGGATGTGCTTGACCATCAACATATCCAGCAAAATCCTCTGCTGGCCAACCCAGTCTTAATAAAGCTTGTTTTAGATGACCACGTTGGCTGGGATGAACGGTGACAGTTTCATCATCAACTTTTGCACCCAATAATGGCGCAACCTTTTTTGCCCGCATTACTTCAGCAAGCACCGCTTGGTCATTAGAAATCAAAATCAAACCATGTACCGGATGAGACTCAAGTCTTAGACGTCCATAACGTCCCATGGTTTCTGCAACATCAAGTAGCAATGCATGTGGAACCGCATATCGAGAGTACTTAAGTAATGTGTCAATTACCTGTTCAGCATCATGACCAGATGCTCTAGCGTTCCAAAGCCCAAGTGAGGTGAGTCGATAGGTGTGAATATGTTCTGGGGATTTTTCTAACTCGGCGAAGGGAGCGATGGCACGCCGGCAATCAGTTGAGAGTGGATGATCGATATCCAACAACAAGGTTTTGTCACTCTGGACAATTAATGGTCCGTCGCTCATGCCAAAATCTCTTTAGTTAGGGCCGCTAGAAGTTCGGATCGGGGCTCGAGATATGAGGCCAAAACATGCTCATGGGTGGCGTGGGCACCATTGCCGACCGCACCTAAACCATCCAAAACCTGGGTGTGAATTCCGGCAAAGTTTCCATCGCTAGCTCCGCCAACAGATGCGCTACCCAAGGGCGGCTGACCTAGATCTTTAGCTACTTTTTCACAGAGTTCATAGAGTGATTGTGTAGCCGCTGTTTCTAGCGGGGGACGGTTAATCCCACCAGTGATTTCAATTTTTGCTTCAGGGTGAATCGGGCGCAACTCATTAATTGCATTTTGTACCCGTTGCATCTCGGATAACTTGAAAGATCGGCAGTCAATATCGAGTGTGGCAAGAGCTGGGACTGTGTTAGTTGTAGTTCCAGAGTTCATTACAGTTGGTACAACAGTTGTGCCGTGCTCTTTATTTCCGAGATTCATCAAGGTATTTACAATCGCGGCGATTTCTACTGTTGCATTCACTCCCTTTTCAGGTTCTAAGCCAGCATGTGCCGCACGACCATGAATAGTGATTTTGTACATCGATGTACCTTTGCGACCAATCTTTACCTTGCCATCGATGGCAGATTCCAACACTAAAACCGCTTTTGCGAGCCGACTTACATTTTCAATCAACTCACGGCTGGTAGCAGATCCGGTTTCCTCATCGGTGGTGGCAATCAAAGCAACCTGAGTGTGATCAAGAGATCTCATGGCATACAAAGCTTGAATGAATCCAGCTTTCATGTCATAGATTCCAGGACCGCGGATAATGTCGCCTTCTTCTTGCCAAACTGGCGTAAATGATCCAATCGGCCAAACTGTGTCTAGATGAGCCAGTAAAACCACTTTTGGAGTTTTGCTACCTAGCCAATAAACCGGACGGCCTTTTTCGGTCAGCAGATCAGCTTTCTTGTTGAGTAAGCGTTCGGTGATTTGATTAGCAACCTCAACCACTTTTGTGCAGGCCGCAAGATCCTCGGTGGGGCTCTCGGTTTCAACGAGCATCTTTAGGTCCAAGAGGATTTGAGAGCTCATGGGGTAAGTCTGCCGTAACTGCTCATCATGCGGTGGTGACCCCAGTAATACGGGCTATTTTGAAGGGGGTAATGCCGTTGGTGGCATGGTCTTTGGCGACCAAGGTCCCAAGAGAGATAGAGATGGGATCAATAATGCGCAGCGAGACCCCACCATTTGAATCAGCGTAGCCAATTCGAAGTGAGACCCCTTTGCCCAGATATTCATTTAGTAAATCCATTGTTTCATTTGCGGTGGTGCGTGGAATTTCGCCAACAGGTTTTTTCTTTGCAGCGCGCTCACCGGTGCGAAGGGTTCTGATTGCTGCGGTCAACATCTGTTCTGATGGCTTAACAATCTCACCGATTATGCGTGGGGGTTTTGGTCTGGCCTTTGCACGGTTTTGTATCGGAAGATTTACCACACTTCCTTGAGAGTTTTCAACGGCAGGGAAGTAACCCGCACGCCGCAACTCATCCATTGTTTCATCACTTTCAGTATCGCTAATTAGTACTTGGGGTGCGATTTGGCGAAAAGCCAAGTGCTCTAACTTTTTGTCATTCAAAATTGCTGAGATGGTTGATTGATCCTCACAACGGATGTATGTATTGGCATAACCCACCCGCAACTTGCCATGTTTTTTAGCGACATCAGAGATTAGATAGTCGAGAGGTTGAGGGATCGGGGTCTTAGAAACTTTGTGCAAGAAAGCTCTGATCTCTTCACCAGAGTGACCATGATCTAATCCTCGACGGATTGATGATTCCCCAAAACGGTAAACCGTTGCACCGCCACGACTCTCGATATCGGCAAAGGTAGACAACATCCGTGCTACCTCGATTGTCAAAGGGCCAGGTGCAATCGCGGTGTTATCTGCTTGAACCAAAATGTGCTCAACTGGTTTTGGCAGCGCAGCATTGATTCCCAGATCATCTTCATCATT
>CAZIAI010000032.1:0-10621 GCA_964536895.1 uncultured Clavibacter sp. | reverse complement strand
CAGCACCACTCAAAGTGAAGGGTTGGGAAAAGGCCTTCTGGGAATTCAACAAAGCACCAAGAAACAGCGGGGTCGGGGCAAGGTTGGAAGAGATTTCCATGCCAACCCTGGTTGTTACCGGCGACACAGACACCATTGTCCCAACCGCAGATTCCGTAATTGTCTCTCAGCGAATAGCTGGAGCGGAGCTTGTGACAATAGGACAAACCGGCCACCTTCCAAACGAAGAGAAACCGCAGGAGTTTGCCACTGCAGTTATTGACTTCATCAGTAGGGTTAGTAATCGATGACCTACAGAATCATCTTTGGAATCTTTAGAGCCCTGCTGGGGCTATCTCTGCTAGTCAGCGTTGCCTGGCAGGTGAATAACCGCATTGCTGCGGATTTATTCAGACCAACTGAATACTTTGCCTTCTTCTCTATAACCTCTTCCATCCTGGCCGGTGTTGTTTTGGTTTATAGCGCCTATGTGCTACTTGCCAACAAGGAAGAAACTGAAAGACAGATGTCGCTGAGACTGATTGTCACAGTCAGCATGGTGATTGTTGGTGTTGTCTACCACGCTCTTTTAGGAGACAGTGCTGTAGATCCAAGAGACATTGGCTATGAGTGGCCAGTGATACCAAACCTAATCATCCACACCTGGGCCCCAATAGCCATTGTCTTTGACTATCTACTTTCTATTCGTGGAGCACTACCTAGGTGGAGAAAGAGCCTTTGGGTGATTGCCTATCCCCTTAGCTGGCTTGCCTTTTCAATCACCAGAGGACTTATGGATGGCTGGTGGCCGTACTGGTTCATTAACCCCAACAGTGAGATAGGAATACCAGGAGTGATTGGCTATGTCCTAGTCATATCTCTTGCCTTTATATCTCTCGGTTTCTTGCTCTCTGGGGCAAGGATATTTGTTGTGAAGCTGGCAAGGCGGACAGCGGTTTCCGCCTAGGGACCTGCCCACTCCTGCCCTGGGAAGGTGGCACCTTACTACCGCCTTCTCCGTGCAAAAGCAGAAGCTTAATTAATTTGTCAACGTATGCCCTTAACGCCACTTTTTGATGTATTGATTTCTCTGACGAAATCTGGCCAGCAGTTTCTCCGGAATAAGATCTGCACTTAACGCTTCTCTCCGCACTGAGGGCAAAACTTTTCTTCTAGGCGTGAGAAACCCTCTCCACAGTTTGTGCAGAACTTTTTGACTTTTGAGTCAGTTTTTCCATTGAGGACTAGTCCTTGGTCTGGAGAATCTGGAAGTGTTGCCTGAGTCTCTTCTGTTGCAAAACCTGGTTTTGAGTTCTTTGTAAATCCAGATGAAACCTTCGAACTTCCTGATCTTAGAGGTGAGCTCCGAAACCAACCTCTTGCTGGGTAGCCACCTGCAATCTCTGATCTATCAAAATACTTTTTTGCTTCGCTTGTGTCACCGAGTTCAGAATATATGTGCCCCAGTACGAAACTAGCTTCCGCCTCATTATTCTTTGATGGATGGTCCAAGGCCAGTAACAAGCGCTGTTTTGCCAACTCGAGATCGCCAACCTGGTATCTAGCAACACCAGCGTTGGACAAAGCATTTGACTGCTGGCTAGGAACTGGCAGGAGAAGCGCCGCTCCGCAAAGGCGTTCTATCTGGTCCAGAATTGTTTCATGCTCAGAAGCCAATTCCGAACTTCCATCGCTTGTCACAATGAGTTTTGGAATTAGTTCATCGAAAACAAGGTCTGCTATCCCATAATATAATCCTGGACCTATACCCTCCAAGACCTCCCTCTTTTCCCAACTGTCCCCAACGAGCAATCCTGCGTGGCTCGTTGGTATCCACGTTGGACAACCACCCAATTTGTCACTTGGAACTTCGCGTGCGTTTGCATCTAAGACTGAAACATCATTTCTAAAGAAAATGAAGTGATAATCAGCCATCAGCGGGTTTGGTGCATCATCTCCCTGAACTGCACCTCGAAACGCCGAGTAGCCATCATCAACACATTCGGCAGCACGTCTAAACATTTTTCGAAATGCATTAACGCTGATGGTGGTCTTTATTGACATCAAATCGAAAGTCCAGCCAAACCTCACCGAGTTAGGGGCGACGAACTCGATCATGTGATATTCGCCTTGGGAATCCTGTGCCGCCGCACGACAGCTTGAATTTTTCAACATTAAGAAACCAGGGGCCGGAAGGAGTGTTAACGCGGCTGAGGACTTATTTGTACCGGTTTCCTCAAGCAGCTCCAGCAGCTTTTCTGTGTTGTGAGTCTCCCCTGAACCCTCGTCCGAGAAGAAGTAGGAGCGGGGAAACATGATTGGAGCCACTGGCGAGAGAGTCGGTAAGCGATTCTCTGCCAAAAACGCAAGATTTGAAAGATTTGTCGGGAGAAAAAGTTTATCTGCTATAAGCCAGGCTGAGTAGCTATCCGAATCGACCCAGTCCTCACCAATTTTTTTATTCATGCAAAAGGGGAGATTCGAAACCAATAGATCTGTATACCAATAGGCAAACTCACCCTTCTCGTCTTGATAAAACTCAATCTCGGAGACAATCACCCGGCCCGAAGCGAGGCCGAGCGAAACTGTCAAACGGTTGGGAGAGGGCCACTTCTCCGCATCATCACCATATAGTGCTTCAAAGGTTTGCACCCAGCCCTCGGCGTCGAGTGTGCTTCGAGGAGTTGTGTAGGGAATTCCAGCCTCATCAAGCTTCTGAAGTAAAACAGGAGCTATCGTGCTTTGGTCGAATGGAATGGGTTTTCGAGGATTTTTCTCAAGCCGCGTGTTTGTGATTATTGAGCTACCAGAAAAGAGTTCCTTTACTTTTTTCTTGTCAAGTCCTTCAACACGTAATTGTTCATAATCATCTTTTGATAGAAATTTGAGTATGTCCTGTGTTTCGTCAAACCATTCATCCACAAAACTGGTGTAGCCTGCGGCACCCGCTATTTCTCGCCGCATTGAATTCATGGTTGGTAGCTTTGCAAGCATTGACCAAAGTGCATAAGGTTCTTGGTCTTGCTCCTCTGCTTTCTTCTTCTTAAAAAACATTTTTTCCGCCCCCTTTAGCTCATCGCTCAACCATTTTTACCATATAGGAAGGATCTGGCATTTAAAGAGATGGCCTGGAGCTGGCTCAGAAACTGACACAAAATTGAAGATCAGCTCTAAACTATTTGATACATAGCCCACAACTTAGAAACTTCACGCCCTGTTCGGTCAAGGATTATTGGGCCTAGTCGATTCTCTAGAAGGGTCTAATGATTGAACACCCAAAGCTTGACTTGGAGGTTTTCTCGTGTACTTGATTTACCGATTCGTTGCGGTGGGAAAAACAGTTGCTACAGAAGAGGTAAAGCCAGTCATTAGTGGATGAGCGCCTGACAGAATGGTCAGGAAAGAATCTTGCAAACCTTGAATCTCAGTTCGTAGTGACTTGAGATTAGGACTAGTAGTGACCAGGCCAGTCAGGATTACGTCCGAGATTCCTTCCTGAAGTGAGAATACTAAGTGCCTCCATAGTCAAATCTCTTCCACCCCTTCTTAGCATGGGGGCACTGATGACCCTGCTTTTATTCATTTACGGAATGGCTGGTTACTACCTTTTCGGGGACGAGCTCCCATTGGCCTGGGGATCAATTGCAGCGTCGATGATGAGTTTGATAATTCTTCTAACTCTGGAGAATTTCCCGATTTACTTAGAAGAGGCTCTCGCCGTTAGCCCCTTCGCGCTTCCCTTTATGATTTCTTATGTTTTTATTATTGTCTTTACAGTGCTAAACCTTTTGGTGGGAATAGTACTAAATGCAATGGATGAGGCCCGAGTCGAGGCCAAGAACCAGGAAGAAGGGCCCAGCGGCTTGGATTTACTTAGCGCCAACGTTGACGCAATTGCGTCCGACGGAGAAATAGACCAAGTCGAGCTGAAGACTCTCAAGTCTGAGATTCAGAGGCTTCGGACCCTAAATATTCGAGACTAAATTTCGCTATCACTAGCTTCTTCGCCAAATACTGGAATAGCAGAATATTGATAGCCCGCAGTAGCTTGCTGACGACTCGGACGATACCTTGACTTGACGAGAAACCTTGGGTTTTTCTCTGAACGCTGCTCTGACTTCCTTTGGCTAGCTAAGTGTAGTTTCCACTGCGCTGGAGTCATTTTCTCACGCAGCTTTGCTTCTTTTTTCTTAGCCCGCTCGGATTCACGTTGAAGTTGCCACTCAAAGACTTCTTGTTCACGAATTCGCAGATTCTTTCTCGCGTATAGCCAAAGCGGTAGGCGCAAAATAAAGGATACGGCCAAGAGAATAACGCCCCAAAGCCACCAGTCCCAGGTCGCGACCTGCAACCAACCGAAGTACGTGGCACTTTGCCGATAACTGCCATCGGCATACAAAATAATTGCTTGACCGAAGCCCATGGCAAGAGACAGCGATGCGAGGACTAGCGAAAGATAGCCGGTGAGGGTGCTCGCAGTTCTAAACAAGCCAAAGTCTCTCAGCTGCTCACCCACTGATATCACTTTTCTAGGCGGCAAGTTGGATGCTGTTGATTTTTCCAACTACAGACTCCCTGACATTTATTCTGGACTACTTTGATTTTATCGTTCTCTTACGAAGTCAGACAGCTCTGCGATGTTCGTCAAGCCAGCAATGTGGATAATCTCAGAGCTGTGGACATGGAAATGGGTCTCAAGAGAAAATCGACCGTTAGTCCAGAATCAGCAATTGACCGATTGATTGTAAGCGCAAGTTGAACATCCATGACAAAAGAAGCATTGTAGAGAGGCAATCGTCACGATTGTAGTCTCGGATTGCCGTCAGAATCTTGTTTGCCGATTCGGCATCGTGCATCCGCAGACTCTCTTGAATCAGATGGTACTGATACATTGCTTCGTCTCCGGCTGAAACTTCCTTTGATTCACGAAGTTTTTCTCGGTTCGGATAGTACTTCTCAAGTTTTTTTATACTGTAGCTTCCACTGCCTGGAACAAAGGTCCTCTTTGCAATGTCCTGGATGTCAACCATGCTAGAAATGAGCTCCTCTACTTCTTCGTGAAGAAGGCCGTCATACTTGGAAACCAGATCTCTGAGCTTTGTTACCTCTGGGTTATTTACGTGGTAGATATGTGCACTTGGGCTTTGTTGAATTCGTTCGTTCGCGAATCTCACAAACTCTTGAAACTTCTCTTTTTCGAGACTTCCATCAATAGTTTCAAAACAAAAGAATTGCTCTTTTCGATCCATGACACCAAACATGAAGATTATTGGAGTCAGTGAGTCAACGGGATTGAACCACTCGATATCAAAAAATAAATCGCCCTCATCTGGGGAAGGCAAGTCTGCAGAACCTTCAATCAGGCCCCCAATCGCCTTCTGACCTTGTCTTTCTGCGTACATCGCTTTTGCTCCAAGTTGGTAGAAAAGGGTAAGTTCTGCATTCATTCTGGGGACCTCGAGACTATCTGCAAGTGTCGCCAGTTTCTCGACCTGAGTTAACCCCTGCTCCCGAAGCCACTTAATGTGATGATGGCTTCGTTGGCTAAGCAGGCCTATGTCGTCACTTTCCTTATACACTTCTTCACAGAAACTTGGGTATTCACAGTAGATCTTTTTACAAAGGCCTGGGCTATCGCAATGCCAACTCTCAATAATCGATTTGTCGATATTCATAGGAGTTCTCAGCGACAAAGTCGTGAGGGTTTGCTGTAGAGCTAGTTTAAATTTTTCAATGCTCTCGGCTGCGCCAAATTCAGTTACCCCCTTACCATAGGCCCAGATGAGTCCAGTTCCTAATGGCGACTGTAACTTTAGCTCGGACAATGCGTCCGCGTAGGAACCAAGTTGGACCACGTAATTGTCCGAGATTTTGCTTGCATTCTTGACATCAAATGGACGATATAGGTTTGTCTCTTGCCTTGAGGACTTAACCACTTTAATTCGCAGATCCTCGTCCTGGATGACGTCAAAATCGTCTCTCACTAAGAGATCAGCAACACCCGACCAATGGAAGTTTGCGTCCCTTTGAAGAAACACTTGGGCTAGCACTGGTACCCCTTCATTCATGGCATTAATAGCACTCTGGGTTGAAAAGTCATTCAGCATCCGAAAGTTATTCGTCCCGACTGAGTCTTCTATCTCTTCAAAAACCATTTCTTCTCGCTGCAATCCTTGAATCACGTGTAGCTTGGTAGAAAGGTCTTGCTTGTAAGGCCCAACTTTCTCAACAACCTCGGGTACACCAGCGGCTACTGCCATTGAAATTCGCGTACAGTGCGTGCAGTGGGAGCCTCGAAACAAGTCCCGGCTTGATACTGACCATTTATCTTGAGTTACTTTCACTCCTATGCCTCACTTACTCTAGATTGCTGACTCTTGTCTTTGGGGAAGTTTAGATGTTGGCGGACCAGGTTGCACGTAGAGTGCTTGCGCCTGATTCATTAATTGGGGTGACAATAATCTTTTCTTCAAAATCATTTTTCATGCTTTCGACATGGCTGACTAGACCAACTCTCCTACCTTCAGACCTGAGTTGAGTTAGCATTCTGATGACTTGATCTAAACGATTTGCATCTAGACTTCCGAAGCCTTCATCTACAAAGAAGGTATCGATTGAGATTCCTCCCTGATTCGCTCTAACGGCGTCGGACAATCCAAGGGCTAAAGCCAGTGCTGCTGAGAATCCTTCTCCGCCAGATAGAGCTTTGGGGCTTAGATTCTTCTCTGTTTTGCTGTCAATGATTGATATGTCAAGACCTTGATTGCTTCTCATATCCCCTTGCTTTTCAGAAAATTCAAATCTGTATCTTGAATCGAGAACCTTTTCCAGCCTGGCATTTGCATTCACCAACACATCCTCAAACATCCTGTGTAAGACATAAGTTGGCAGATCCATTTTCAGAGGATTCTTGCTAGCAGCAACTTCGGCAAGTTCGACGATGCTTTCTGATGAAGCAATCTTTTGCTCTCTGCTCTTGAGGTCTTCCTGAAGCCCTAAAATCCCAACACTCAATGCTTCACTAGCATCTTTTGCCGCGTCTCTAAGCGTCAAGGCTTCATCGCGCTGTGGACCAAGTGTTTCAAGGATTTCTTGTGCCTGATTGATAAGCCCAAATCTAGGATCTCTAGGAAGTGCCGCCAATTCCTTCCTGGCACCGTCAACCAATACTGTGGCCTTTTCCTTGTCTTGTAGTAGGTCTGAAAGCTTATCTAGATGCGTGATGAGCTCATCTATTGCACGCTTGCGTTCGCTGACAGAAGAGAAGCTGCCTATGTTCTTTGCAACAGAGGACTCTGAATTTTCAATTCCGTTTGTTAGTTGCTTGAGTTCTTGCTTGATTTGCAACAAGTCTTTGTTTTTCTGCTCGAGTTCATTCCGATCATCCTCTAGCCGCTGTTCTAGAGATTCAAGCTCGAGCTCGAGCCTCTCAGCTATTTCTGCCGCAGACTTCGCTTCCTTTATCTTGTTTTTCGTCTTTGAGATTTCGGACTTGATGTCTTTCTGACTCTTCAAGTTCTTGGCGCGGCCTGCAGAGGTGGCGTCTTCCAAAAGCCTTAGCTCCGTGTCAGCCTCTTTAGATTTTTGTTGAGCTTTCTCAAGCTCAAGTTCAGCTAGCTCTATTTGATCCTCAGTCACCATGGAAGAAGCGTGAGTAGCCTTTTTGGGATGCGATTTGGATCCACAGACCTGACAAGGCTCGCCTTTTTTCAGTTTATGCGCAAGGACGACCGCATAGTTTTCTAGCAGTTGAGTTTGAAGATTTCGCAATTTGTCTTTTGCGGACTTGACTGCTCCGGCGGCCGACTTTGACATTGCACGTGCTGCAGGAATCTTCCTCATTTCCTTGTGTATCTCTGACAGAACACTCAATTCCCTATTCAGGTTTTCCATAATCAGCTCAAGGCCTTTTAGCTCGGATGCGGCTTTGGACTTTTGCTTCAGGTTTGCCTTTAGTGACTTAATCTTTTGTGGCCCTGCAATAATGCGCTTCTTCAATCCACTTACTGACTGTTCTAGGTCTTTAGTTGCGGCTCTGACCTCAGCCAGTTGGCTCTTTTGCTCACTTAGAGATTTCTCAGCTTCTACCACCTGTATCAGTTTCTCGGACGTTATAGCAATAGACCTGAGTCGTTTCACTATTTCATCGAGGGGGATTGACGTTAGATGAAGGTCTTGAAGTGCCTGCTTGGACTCGGTCTTGATTAATTCCTCGAAGACTTGAATCGAGTTTTTTATCGCCTCTAGGAGCGACTCTTGCTCCGACAGCTTCTTAACAGCATCGCTCTCCTTCTGGCGATCTGCAAGTTCCTTGGTTGCATCCTCAAATTGCTTGTCTAGCAGTGCGAATGTGGAATTTGCATCCTTGAGGCCTTTCTCAAGTTGTTTATAGAGTCCATGAAGGTCGCTCAGGAGCTCCTTGTCCTTTTCTGGGTTTTTTGACAGCTCGATAAGACTGAAAAGTGCTTCATCATCCATTCTTGTTTGACCAGCTAGACGAATCAGGGCTTCCCTAATTGTGTCGGTTGAGCTGCTGATTTCATCGATTGCGGACTTTGCTCTGTGCTTCAGGACTTCCAGCATTTCCTTAAACCTCTGGGTCTTGAAGATTTTTTCTAGGATCGGCTGGCGTTCTTTAGTCCCTGCTTTGAGAAACTTATCGAATTGACCTTGTGGCAACATGACGGTTTGGGAAAACTGATTTCGATCAAGACCAATCTGCTCTTGCAGATACATCTCCCCTTCTCGGACTGATTCAGTCTTTGGCTCCCAGGTTCCAGGTTCTACCTCTTTATAAACACGAAGCACGGCCTTTCTCTCTGACGTGCCCTTGCCGTTGGATTTGGCATATGTGTACTTTGGTTCCCGGTGAACCTTGAACTTTGCATTCTTGGTTGCGAAGACTACTTCGACCCAAGAGGTTTGAGTATCAGGGATGTGGTTGGATCGCAGCCTGGCTACGTCGCTATCATCGCTAGCTGCGAATCCGTAGATTCCAAAAGTTATAGCATCCAGAATCGTTGATTTTCCTGAACCTGTTGGGCCCTCAATAAGAAATAGAGCGTCTGGACCTAAGGCCTCAAAATCAATTTTGTGCTCGGTGATAAATGGACCGATGCCAGAGAATGATACGGATTCAATTCTCATGAGTGACCACCGGCTTCCACGGATACTTCCTCGATGACGCTCTGAATCAGCTCCATCTCTTTTTTAGAAGGCGCTTTGCCTGTGACCTTTGTGAAGAAGGCTTCTAGAACATCAAGGTCGGAAACTGAGGAAGATAAACCAGCAGGATTATCTTCCCCGTCACTCGACAGAAACCTTGGTTTGTGCGCGAACGATAAAATGTAGGGGAAGTAATGCCTAATTTTTGCTTGCAGCGTTGATGCGTACTTCTCATCGGTAACCACAACTGCCACAAAGTCGTTCTTGTAGTCTGCGTATTTCCCAGACACTAAGTCATCTGAAGTACCAATGAGCTGCTTCATTCGGCGTGGTTGCGGTATCTCAACCAGTTCCACATTGCTGTCGTCTACAAAGTTTTCGGGGCCTAGATCAAGAACCACGAAAGATTTCTTGTGGTTTACCTCACTCATCGAGTATCGAAGGATAGAGCCGCTATAGCGCAAATGTGTCTTACTTGATCGAGACTTTACTCGTTGAGGACCGTGAATATGACCAAGAGCAACGTAAGTGATTCCGTCAAATAGATCAGCCGATGCGTTTTGTATTCCCCCTGCTGAGATGTTTTTTTCCGAATCACTAGTGTCTATTTGGCCAAAGTCAGTTTCTCTATCTTGAGAATATTCCTTAATCGGTGCATAGGGAGTAATGAAGGCATGCGAAACAACAATGCTGCGCAATTTCTGTTTGTACTCACGTTCGAGATTCGCTAGATCATCCTGGACGTAAGTCATCGCCTGCCCTATTACGGCTTGGTGGGATGCTTGCTCAATTGATGCGCCGTTTTTATTGAAAATGTCCTGGGATTTATAGACATATAGATATGTGAGGGGATAGAAGGCAACTGGACCGTGCTCATCATGAATGAGAATTGATTTTCCACTGTCTTCAATGGAACCCCAAAAGTAGATGTTCTCTTTCATAAGGTTTGAGTTAGCCGCCAGTCTCTCAGCTTCATCATGATTGCCAGCTGTGACTATGACTGTTATCCCAGCTTCATGAAGTCGTGTCAAAGCCCAATTCAGAAGTTTTATGTCGTTGACAGCTGGTTTTCCGAGGTCATAAACATCGCCAGCGATTATCATGACATTGACTTCTCTTCGAATTGCCTCGGTCACAATAAAATCAACAGCTTCTCGTTGAGCCTCACTTAGATCATATGTGTCGAGTTTTCTCCCTAGGTGCCAGTCGGATGTATGCAGAACCTTCATCTATTCAACCCTTCGCTGGAATGGCATGACACAGTTAACGTTAAGGAAGCAAAAAGATTTAGTGAATACCCGTGAGCTTGCCCCAGGGCGACGCGCATCAGATCTGTCGGAACTCCCCAATTTTCGGACACCTTAATCCAGCCCCCTTCTATAATCTTGCCCATCGATGGACCCTTAGTCCAGAAACTCTTGGTTTGGGTCATACCAGGCAGGCCACATCTGGCCGTCTGGCACTGGGTTGGCATATC
>CAZIAI010000031.1:7258-10621 GCA_964536895.1 uncultured Clavibacter sp. | reverse complement strand
AACTTTTTATCTCATCTTTCTGGGATCGCGACCACTACCCACAATTGGGTTAAACAAGTAGAGGGAACTAAAGCCCAAGTTCGTGACACCCGAAAAACTACACCTGGGCTGCGAGAGTTTGAGAAGTATGCGGTTCGTATGGGAGGCGGCACTAATCACCGCATGACCCTTTCGGATGGTGCGTTAATTAAGGACAATCACATCGCAGCGGCCGGCTCAGTGAGCGCCGCCATCGAACGGGTGAAACAAGAGTTTTCTGGTGTCGAGATTGAAGTTGAGGTCGACAACCTCGAGCAGCTAAAAGAGGCGTTGAAAGCTGGAGTAGATATTGTCCTGTTGGACAACATGAATATCGAGCAAACAAAAGCTGCTGTGGAATTAACCAGAAACACAAGTATCAAATTGGAATCTTCTGGGGGATTGAAACTGGAAAACGCTGCAGCCTATGCCGCGACCGGCGTTGATTATCTTGCGGTTGGAGCGTTGACCCACTCAGCGCCCGTTTTGGATATCGGATTGGACTTCTAATGCTGCTTACTATTGATATCGGCAATACCAACACAGTTCTTGGAATCTTTGATGATGAAGAGATGGTGGACTCATGGCGGGTAAAGACAGATGCTCGTGACACCGCAGATGAACTGTTACTGCAGTACCGTTCTTTAATCTCCGGTTACACAATCACAGGATTGGCACTTTGCTCAACTGTGCCATCAGTTTTACGAGAAGCCCGCACCATGATTGGGCGTTACTTCAAAGATATTCGCACCACAATTATTGAACCTGGAGTAAAAACTGGGGTACCACTTTTAGTAGACAACCCCAAAGAGATTGGCGCTGATCGAATTGTGAATACATTGGCGGCTCACCATCTTTACGGAGCAGGCGCATGCATTGTGGTTGATTTTGGTACCTCAACAAATCTAGATGTGGTCTCGCCAAAAGGTGAGTTTCTTGGTGGCGCACTTGCACCCGGAATTGAAATATCTGTCGAAGCATTAGCATCACGTGCCGCCCAACTACGAAAAGTAGAGCTGGTAAAACCAAAATCTGTCATCGGCAAGAACACGGTAGAAGCCTTGCAATCCGGCACTATTTACGGCTTTGCCGGCCAGGTTGATGGTCTAGTGAATCGCATTAGCGATGAGTTAGATGCGCTCTATCCCGATAATGACAAGATCTCAGTGATAGCAACCGGTGGACTTGCACCACTTGTACTTGGCATCTCGGAGAGCATCGATTATCACGAACCAGATCTCACGCTAATTGGCCTGCGTCTAGTACATGAGCGGAATGGATAGACTGCCGCCACTATGGTGGAAAACGACCTTCCAGAACAGTTAAGGATTCGCCGCGAGAAGCGAGAGTCTCTACTTAACAGAGGTGTAGCGCCATACCCAGTTCGAGTGCCGCGCACCACCAGCCTCAAAGCGGTCCGGGAAAAATTCAAGGATCTCGAAACCGATAGATCCACCGGAGAGATTGAAAGCGTTACCGGACGCATAATTTTCAAACGCGATACTGGAAAACTTTGTTTTGCAACTTTGCGTGAAGGCGATGGCACTGAGTTGCAGGCCATGTTCTCACTCGACAAAGTTGGCGAGACAGCATTAGAAAATTGGAAAACTGATATTGATTTGGGAGATATTGTCTCTGTAACCGGAGAGGTAATTACCTCAAAACGTGGCGAGCTTTCTATTTTGGCAAACAGCTATGAATTAGCAGCCAAAGCTCTTCGCCCACTTCCTAATGAACACAACCCACTCAATGAAGAGACCCGAGTGCGTATGCGTTACGTAGATTTGATTGTTCGCCCAGAAGCCCGACAAACTGCACGCATCCGTCCTAAAGTTTTGAAATCACTTCGTGAAACCTTTGATAAGCAGGATTTCATCGAGGTTGAAACTCCCATGCTCCAGGTAATGCATGGTGGCGCTGCAGCCCGTCCCTTCAAAACATTTAGCAATGCTTATGACATTGATCTGTTTTTACGTATCGCACCGGAGTTGTTCCTCAAGCGTTGTGTGGTTGGCGGCCTAGAAAAAGTATTTGAAATTAACCGAAATTTCCGCAATGAGGGCGCGGATTCCAGCCACTCTCCAGAGTTTGCAATGCTCGAGATGTACTGGGCTTATGCCGATTGGCGAGATATGAAAGCCCTAACCCAAGAGTTGATTCAAAATGCAGCACTAGCGGTCTGTGGTTCACACAAAGTTACCCATCATGATGGACGGGTCAGTGATTTGGGTGGCCAATGGAAAGAAATCAATTTCTATGATGCGATCTCAGAGAGCGTGGGCGAGGTCGTGACCCCACAAACCTCTTTTGATGATTTAAAGAAAATTGCCCATCGAATTGGCTTGAAAATCGACCCAAAGTGGATTCATGGCAAGTTGGCTGAAGAGATTTTCGAACATGTCTATAAAGACAATCTACAAACACCAACCTTTGTTATGGGTTATCCAGTTGATACCTCACCACTTGTCAGACAGCACCGCGAGATTTCAGGTATTGCAGAGAAGTGGGATCTTTACATTGATGGCTTTGAATTAGCTACGGGATACTCTGAGTTAATTGATCCAGTTATCCAGCGCGAGCGACTAGTTGAACAGGCAAAGCTTGGCGCCAAAGGTGATCTAGAGGCGATGCAGGTTGATGAGGATTTCTTGCGCGCTATGGAACATGGCATGCCCCCAATGGGTGGAGTCGGAATGGGTATTGATAGATTGTTGATGGCACTTACCGGACTTGGAATTCGCGAAACAATTCTCTTCCCATTGGTAAAACCTGAAGAGCACTAAGCAATGTCTGTAACCATTCGTCCGGCACGTACCGCTGACATCAAAGCAATCCGTCAGATCATCGATAATTATTCGCTGCAGCGCAGATTGCTTTCTAAAGAGACTGTTATGTTGTACGAATCTGTCCAAGAGTTTTTTGTTGCCGAAGATGGCAATCAAGTGATTGGATGCGGTGCGCTGCATGTGCTTTGGGAGGATCTCGGCGAGGTTCGTACCGTCGCAGTTAATGAGCAATACCGCGGACAAAAAATTGGCCACCAAATAATTACGGCAATAATCGAGCGAGCAAAATCTTTGGGACTGAAGAGATTATTTTGTTTAACATTTGAAACTGAATTTTTTGGCAAGCATGGCTTTATCGAAATCCAGGGCGCACCAGTTGAGCCAGAGGTTTACCAACAACTTCTGCGTTCCTACGATGAAGGTATCGCCGAATTCTTGGATCTCGAGAGCGTGAAGCCCAACACATTGGGCAATACCCGAATGCTCAAGATTCTTTAAGTTCGGGCATAAAAGCCCAAATCCTGTGGTTGTACCCCTCAAGGATTGCCATATATAGAGG
>CAZIAI010000031.1:0-7158 GCA_964536895.1 uncultured Clavibacter sp. | reverse complement strand
AGGCAATCTCGAGGTTAGAAATAGATGTCGCCCCGTTCGGCGCATTCTTATACGCTAGCCCCAAGCAGGATTTACAGAAGGAGTCGAAACGATGTTTGAGCGCTTTACGGATCGGGCAAGACGCGTTGTTGTTCTAGCGCAAGAAGAAGCTCGCATGCTCAATCACAACTACATCGGCACCGAACACATCCTGCTTGGATTAATTCATGAAGGCGAAGGCGTTGCAGCCAAAGGTCTAGAGTCTCTTGGTATCTCCCTAGAAGCGGTTCGCTCACAGGTAGAAGAAATCATCGGACAGGGTCAACAAGCACCCTCCGGACACATTCCCTTTACACCTCGCGCCAAGAAAGTTCTAGAGCTTTCACTACGTGAAGCTCTCCAACTTGGCCACAACTACATTGGTACCGAACACATTCTTCTCGGATTGATCCGTGAAGGTGAAGGTGTTGCCGCTCAAGTTCTAGTAAAACTTGGTGCAGATCTAAATCGAGTTCGCCAACAAGTTATTCAATTGCTTTCTGGTTACCAAGGAAAAGAACCAGCAGCCGGTCCCGCAGAAGGAACCCCATCTACCTCTTTGGTGCTTGATCAATTTGGTCGCAACCTCACACAAGCAGCCCGCGAAGGAAAGCTAGACCCAGTTATTGGTCGCGAAAAAGAAATCGAACGTGTCATGCAGGTGCTTTCCCGCCGCACCAAAAACAATCCAGTTCTAATTGGTGAGCCAGGTGTTGGTAAGACCGCAGTAGTAGAAGGTCTAGCCCAAGCGATTATTCATGGCGATGTTCCAGAAACTTTAAAGGACAAGCAGCTTTACTCACTTGATCTTGGTGCTTTGGTTGCCGGCTCTCGTTATCGCGGTGATTTTGAAGAGCGCCTAAAGAAGGTATTAAAGGAGATCCGCACCCGCGGTGACATCATTCTTTTCATCGATGAAATTCACACCTTGGTCGGCGCAGGTGCCGCAGAAGGTGCGATTGATGCCGCCAGCATCTTGAAACCAATGTTGGCCCGAGGCGAGCTCCAGACAATTGGCGCCACAACTCTCGATGAGTATCGCAAGCATCTAGAAAAAGATGCCGCTCTCGAGCGTCGATTCCAGCCAATTCAAGTGGCTGAGCCATCACTAACCCACACCATTGAGATTCTCAAAGGTCTACGTGATCGCTACGAATCACACCACAAAGTTTCGATTAACGATGATGCGATTGTTGCAGCTGCAACTTTGGCTGATCGTTATATCTCAGATCGTTTCTTGCCAGACAAAGCGATTGATCTACTCGATGAGGCCGGCTCACGCCTGCGCATCCGTCGTATGACAGCTCCACCTGAGCTTCGCGCTTACGATGACAAGATCGCCGATGTTCGTAAGGAAAAAGAATCAGCGATTGACGGTCAGGATTTTGAAAAAGCTGCATCTTTGCGTGACAAAGAAAAGCAACTTATGGCAGAAAAATCAGAGCGCGAGAAATCCTGGAAGGCAGGAGATCTTGATGTTGTCGCTGAGGTTGATGAAGAGTTAATCGCAGAGGTTCTTTCAACCGCTACTGGTATCCCAGTCTTCAAGTTAACTGAAGCTGAAACTTCACGTCTGCTTCGCATGGAAGATGAACTCCACAAGAGAATCATCGGACAAGAGCAAGCAATCAAGGCTTTGTCACAAGCTATCCGTCGCACCCGTGCTGGATTGAAAGATCCAAAGCGTCCAGGCGGATCATTTATCTTCGCCGGTCCATCTGGTGTTGGTAAGACAGAACTTTCTCGCACCTTGGCACAGTTCCTCTTTGGTGATGAGGATGCGTTAATCCAACTTGATATGTCTGAGTACTCTGAGAAGCACACCGCCTCTAGATTGTTTGGCGCTCCTCCCGGTTATGTTGGATATGACGAGGGCGGACAGCTAACAGAGAAGGTACGTCGTCGTCCATTCTCCGTAGTGCTATTTGATGAAATCGAAAAAGCACACCCAGATATCTTCAACTCACTTCTTCAGGTTCTAGAAGAGGGTCGTCTAACCGATGCTCAAGGCCGTCAGGTTGATTTCAAAAATACTGTAATCATCATGACCACCAACCTCGGAACCCGCGATATTTCCAAGTCACTTTCACTTGGTTTCACCAACGTGAATGACGCACTTGGCAATTACGAGCGCATGAAGAACAAGGTCCAGGATGAGCTCAAGCAGCACTTCCGCCCTGAGTTCCTCAACCGTATTGATGATGTTGTGGTCTTCCACCAGCTATCTGAGAACGAGATTATCCAAATCGTTGATTTGATGATCGCCAACCTCGAGAGCCGACTAAAGGCCAAGGACATGGGAATCGAACTAACTGCAAAAGCCAAATCGGTTTTGGCTACCCGCGGTTATGACCCAGTTCTAGGTGCTCGTCCGCTGCGTCGCACAATTCAACGTGAGATTGAGGATGCGCTATCAGAGAAGATTCTCTTTGGTGAGGTAAAGAGCGGTCAGATTATTCTGATTGATGTTGAAGGCGAA
This sequence comes from uncultured Clavibacter sp., assembly GCA_964536895.1. GTDB lineage: Bacteria > Actinomycetota > Actinomycetes > Nanopelagicales > Nanopelagicaceae > MAG-120802. Next base: position 4,661 of record CAZIAI010000031.1, on the reverse strand, counting down.
GAAGGAAAAGAGATCTTCACTTTCAAAGGAATGTCACGCGAAACTCTTCCGGATACACCAGAAGATCTCGCTGAAGCACCTACCGCTTAACTAAAGCTGAATTACTTTAGAGCCCACGATTAAATCGTGAACTGTTCTGCGATCATCGCGGAACACAAAAAGGCTGTCAATCACAAAGGTGATTCCGCTTGTGGCACCTGATGCGATATTTCCGGCTGCACCTTTTACTGCGAACTCGCGCAAAGCCATGCGCGACCAGGAAAACACTTCACCGGTCTTTGCATCAACAACAACCTGACGCAAGATGCGCTTTGCTGGTGTCTGTCCAGTTTTCCAGGTGAAGAGATTCCAGATAACCCAACCCACAAAGAGGGTAAGAACCAGTAAAGCAGCATCTAACAGAAATGAACCCAAGCGTGCTTGAACTGAAGCCAAGCGTTGTGGTTGAAGATCGATGATTTCTGGGGTTTCTTCGCTCATGGCGGCATCATACATATCTCAAATCACCTAATCCTTAACCAACTTGTAAAGTTGTGAACTCAATTAACTTTAAGGAGGGTGGGAGATGAAGGCCAAAATTAAAAATGGTTTCCCACCCAAGATATGCCAAAGATGTGGCCTCGAGTTTGAATGGCGCAAAAAATGGGCGCGCGATTGGGAAAATGTTAAGTACTGCTCAGAGCGTTGTAAGCGCGGTTAGCTAAGCGTGCGGCCACGATCAAATTGAAGTGGCCAATCAATCTTTACACCTAGCTCTTCTGCCGCATTTAGCGCCCAGCGTGGATTTCTAATCATGGCACGAGCCAAAAAGACGGCATCAGCTTTACCGCTGGTGATGATCTCTTCAGCTTGCTTTGCCTCAGTGATTAAGCCAACTGCGCTAACTGGGATACCGACCGCTTCCTTGATTGCAGTTGCAAATGGAACTTGAAATCCAGGAGCGGCTTTAATCGGCGCGTTGTGCAGATTTCCACCACTGGAAACATCTACTAAATCAACACCTAACTCTTTCATCTGCTTTGAGAGCTCAATTGATTCTTCGATACTCCAACCTTCTGGTACCCAATCACTTGCGCTAATTCGTACAAACAAAGGAACAGAATCGGCGATTGCGGAGCGAACTGCGCGCACTGTCTCGAGCAAGAAACGAACTCGGTTCTCAAAGGAGCCGCCATACTCGTCAGTGCGTTGATTGCTTAGGGGAGAGTAGAACTGGTGGAACAAATATCCATGCGCTGCATGAATTTCCACCACATCAAATCCAGCATTTACCGCTCTTACTGCGGCCTTTGCAAACGCATCAACCAAATCCTTTATCTCAGCAACAGTTAACGCATGTGGAGTAGGCATGCCGTGATATGCCTGTTCGGAAGCGGAGACAATCTGCCATCCACCTTCTTCAATACTTGCATTGCGGTGATCATCCCAAGGCCGCATGGTTGAGGCTTTACGACCAGCATGCGCTAATTGAATTCCAGTCTTTACATTTAAGGAATGTGCAAAATCATTTATCTCGCGAAAAGCATTCACTTTTTCATCTGTCTCCATAGAAGGACAGCCAATTGAAATTCTTCCTTCAGGAACTACACCAGATGCCTCCGCCATAATCAATCCAGGTGCTCCGGTAGCAAAAGCCATCAAATGTCCGCGATGCCAAGCTCCAATCAAGCCATCCTCAGCGCTGTATTGGCACATCGGAGAAACCCACACTCGATTTTGGAATGTGACTCCGCGCAAAGTCAGCGGATCAAATAGATGTGGCATTTCTACTCATTTCTCACAGGCGACATTAATGTCCCCATCCTACTTCAACTCGAAAAGCCTTCTCAGTTCTCATAACCTGCCCCAATGAAACAAAGCGGTGCTCAAGAGATTGCTCCCTGGAGAATCAAATCGTTAACCAGATTGGTTTACTCCCAGCCATTTGAAATGGTGATCTCAGTAGTAATTCTTATCAACGCAATCTCTCTTGCCACGCTAACCATGCCAAACCTCAGCGGACCAATCGTTGATTTCTGCGAACAGGTCGATGTGGTTTGTTTTGTTATTTATTGCGCTGAACTCTTCCTGCGCATTCTTTCTTATGGCAAAAAGCCATGGGAGTTCTTCCGTACTGGATGGAATGTATTTGATTTCCTAGTAGTCGCTGCCACCCCAATCTTTGCGGGACAAACAGCGGTACTTCGTCTGCTACGCCTTATGCGATTGGTGCGCATCTTCCGCTTCCTCCCAGAGGTGCGAATCCTCACTTCATCGATTACCCGCTCATTGCCACCGCTGATGAGCCTCGGCGCATTGATCTTTGTTGCATTGTTTATGTACGGCATGTTGGGTCATTACATATTTGGTGAGAGCGATCCAGATAATTGGGGCAGCATCACGAGCGCGATGATCAGTCTCTTCATTTTGCTCACCCTAGAAAATTTCCCAAATTATCTTGAAGCAGGAGTTGATGTAACCCCATGGGCAATCCCTTACTTCCTGTCCTATGTATTTGTTGTTGTCTTCACCGTTCTAAATGTCTTGATTGGTGTCATGTTGAATGCGATGGAGGAAGCCCGCGAAGAAAATCGGCAGCACAACGCCCGCATCAATCAACTAAGCGAGATTGTTGATGGCGTTGAATCAATGACCAAAGATGACAAGATTTCAGAAGAAGAGTTGAAGCGACTAAAGGAAAAGGTCGCTGAGATGGAACGCTTGCTCGCCCTAGAGAAGAAGTAACAGAGCCAAAATGCCGGGTTCATTAGCGCTGGTTGGTTCTGGCGAGTTTCTGCCCATCATGAGTGAGCTTGAAAAATCTCTCATCGATGATGGCGTAACCAATGGCAAGAAACCAACATATGTGCAGATTCCTACCGCAGCCGGACAGGAGAGTGAGGATCGGCTCAAGTACTGGGAAAACCTGGGCGCTATTCAAGCTGAACTTCTGGGTGTAGAGCCGCACTTTTTACCAATCTTTACCCGCGATGATGCCTTCAAGCCAGATTTAGTTGAAAAAATTGAGAACAGCGCATTGATGTATATGTCGGGCGGAGATCCACATTACTTGGCAAACACATTGATCGATACCCCAGTTTGGGAGGCGATGAAACATAATTGGAGTTCAGGTGCTTCGTTAGCGGGCTGCAGCGCAGGGGCGATGGCGATGTGCCAAGAGATCCCTAATTTCCGCTTTACTAAACGTGAACCAACAAAAGGTTTTGGCATTCTGCCCAATGTTCGAGTGATTCCGCACTTTGATAAGTTTTTTAGATGGATTCCAGATAGCGCAGCAAAAGTGTTAATGAGCGCACCAGAAAACACAGTATTAATCGGAATTGATGAGCTCACCGCATTGGTGAAGCGCCACAATCAAAGCAATTGGCTAGTACAAGGTGAGGCCCAGGTGCACATTCTTCAAGGCGCACCCAAGCAAACTCTTTTACATAGCGAAACAATCACACTGTAGTTAGCATTCACTCCATGACGCATCAACCTCTTAATCTTGATGCGCATCCCCTCGAGATAATCGAGAAAGATTTCTCAGGTCTGTATTCCGGTGAGCTAGGCCTTAGCTCAATCAAGGGCGGACAAACCGCAGCAAATACCGCATTAAATAATTTAGATATCACCCGTTATGCCGATGATCGCTCCGAGGTCCTACCCAAAGAAAATCGCGGCGCCACAGTGCTTTCACCATATATTCGACACAATCTATTAACTCTTGGTCAGGTTTATGATGCAGTAAAAGGTGCACCATTTAAGGATCGAGAGAAGTTTCGCGATGAATTGTTTTGGCAGGAATACGCCCGCCATCTTTACGCCCGCGTCGGAACCAGATTGTTTTCAAACCTTAGATTTGATGTTGATTGGAACACCCCGGGCGACGGCTGGAACCGGGAGATGCTTTGTATCGACACCGTATTGCAAGAGCTAGAAAGTGATGGCTGGTTAGTAAATCAAACCCGCATGTGGCTTGCTTCGCATTGGAGTGTTCGAAACAAAAAGGGTTGGCTTCACGGCCAAGAGTTAATGCATCGACAGTTAATTGATGGCTCAAGAGCGGCGAATCTGCTTGGTTGGCAATGGACCGTTGGTGCTGGAACCGGAAAGCCATATGGATTTTCCCGCTGGCAGGTTGAAAAGCGCGCTCCCGGCCTGTGCCATAAATGCCCACTCAAAAAAGCCTGCCCAATCGAAAAGTTTCCAGAGGAATACACCCCAGATCACCTACAAAAAGATCCGATCATTGATTTCGATCCCGAACCTGCAAGAACCGCAGGACCTATCACTCCAGTAAAACTGCGAACCCCTAAATTTGTATTACTAACTATTGATTCCCTAGGCGACAATGATTCTGCGCTGATTCACAACCCAGACATACCAGCGGTCTTTGTATTCAATAAACCTGCCCTTGAAAAGCTGCAGCTAAGTGCAAGACGCATTGGCTTTTATATAGAAACCCTCAAAGATCTACAGTCTCGCCGCGAACTAAAGGTATTGCTAGGTGATCCATATCAATTTGCAATTGAAAATGATGTCGCTGTCACCTTTGCACCAGTTCCATCATTTAGAAAATTCAAAACTCTCGCCGAAGTTCACCCATATCCATGGCTAAGAAGGCCATTTTCAGGCACCGTCCGTAGCTTTACTTCTTGGCGACAAAAAGTAGACAAGCA
>CAZIAI010000030.1:0-12100 GCA_964536895.1 uncultured Clavibacter sp. | reverse complement strand
CTTGCAGCAGCCTTCCTAAACGCTGCCTTCAACTTCTGCTTGGGCTGCGAGATGTATCTACTGATTGCACGGGCTAAAGCAGCGCTTTCTGGGCGTAAAAACCCAGAGGATTCATACAACCTGCCTAACCTTTAGACTTATCGGGTGGCGGAAAAGAATCATGAACTGCGTGACAAGGGGCTGCGCTTAACCCCCCAGCGGCAATTAGTTTTACAAGCGGTGCGCGATCTCGGTCATGCCACCCCAGAAGAGGTTGCTGACAAAGTTCGTGTCAGCCACCCTGGAATTAATCTTTCTACCGTCTATCGCAATCTTGAGACGCTAGAAAATGTTGGTTTAGTTCAACACACCCATCTAGGACATGGCGGTGCGACCTATCACGCCGCAGAAGAGTTAACCCACCTGCATTTAGTATGCGGAAAATGTGGCTCTGTAGGCGATGCGCCAATAGAAACAGCCGCTTCTTTTGTTAACAATTTGATTGATGAGTATGGTTTTAAAACTGATGTAACTCACTTTGCAATCTATGGAACCTGCGCCGCCTGCAACGAAAAATCATGACCGCGGTTTATGTTGAAGAGGGTTTAGATAAAGGTGCAATCTGGCACTTCGGTGAGGTTGCCAAAGAACAACGTGCGCTAGCTGAAGGAAAAGCCTGGGCCGATCTCTCACATCGTGCGGTAATCGGAGTCACTGGTGAAGATCGCTTGATGTGGCTGCACTCTTTGACTACTCAGCATTTGGATTCTTTAGCGCCAGCTGAATGGAAAGAGGCTTTGATCCTTGATGCTCAAGGACATGTCCAACAACAACTTTTTTTGGTCGATGATGGCACAACAACTTTTATTCACTTAGACAATGAGAAAGCTCCAGAGCTTTTGGATTACCTGTTGAAGATGCGCTTTATGTTGCGGGTTGATGTAAAGGATTTATCAAATGAATACGCCATCGTTCGCGCCCCAGGAAAAGCAGATGGAATTGGTGGCCCGTATGCACTAGTTCCGCGTTCCGAACTTGCAGCAACTTCGGCGGCATTTAATGCAGCAAATCTCCAGGTAGGAATGTGGGCGCTAGAAGCAGAGCGCATCGCAGCCGGCAGAGCGCGAGTAGGCCTTGATAGTGATTACAAATCAATCCCTAACGAATTGGGCATGCTAAACAAAGCGGTTCATATGAACAAAGGTTGTTATCGCGGCCAAGAAACAGTGGCAAAGGTTTTTAATTTAGGACACCCACCTCGTCGCTTAGTGCTGTTGCATTTGGATGGATCCGCAGTTGATATTCCAAAACATGGTGACCCGGTGATGAATGCCGGAAAAGAGATTGGCTATGTTGGATCGGTTGCTAGACATTACGAGTTAGGTCCCATTGCCTTAGCGGTAATCAAGCGCATGACCCCGGCTGATGCGGTGCTTGAAGTTAATGGCATTCCTGCCAATCAAGAGATTCTTGTACCGATAGATTAGTTCCATGGAATTCATTACGACCATCGCTTTGATTGCAACTTCGCTATTTATGGCGTTAGCGATTTTGGGGTATTCCGCAAAGCAGTGGCGTAAGTTGAAGAGAGGCAATTAATGGCGTTTCAGATCCCAGAAGGTTTACATCCTGATTTAAATCCATTGGCCTGGTTAGTTGGTACATGGCGCGGAAAAGGTCATGGCGAATATCCCGGCATCGCGAACTTTCAATTCGCACAAGAGGTCACATTTAGTCATGACGGCCGTCCATTTCTGACCTACTTTTCTCGATCTTGGGTGATTGATGACAACAATGAAATTATCCGCACCGCAGCATCTGAAACTGGTTTTTGGCGGGTTAAGCCCAACAACTCTCTCGAGGTTTTAATCGCCCACAGCACCGGAATTACGGAAGGCTGGGTTGGTCGCTTTGATGGACCGAAGATTCAACTAGCTATGGATCATGCATATTCAGCGCCTTCTGCTAAATCAATTGAAGGTGGTCAAAGGTTGTATGGATTGGTTGAGGGCGAACTCTTTTACGCCTATGACATGGCATACAACGGACACAAACTTCAGGCTCATATCTGGTCAACTTTGCCGCGGGTGCAGTCTTAATTCATGAACTCAGGTGAGCTCTTAATCGAAGTCGTTCGTAATGATTTAGTGGAATCAATCCATACCGGTCATCTTTTGATAACCGATGAACATGGGGATTCAATTACTGAATTAGGTTCAGTTGATGAATTGATTTATCCCCGCTCTGCTGTGAAATCCTTACAAGCGGCCGCTATTTTGCGCAGCGGCGCTAAATTAAATCCTCAACAAATAGCTTTGGCATGCGCAAGTCATGCTGGCAGCGCGGAACATTTGGCGGTTGCTGTTTCAACTTTGCAAAGCGTGGGGCTAGATGAAACCGCACTAAGAAATACCCCTGATAAACCATTAGATCCCAAAGAGCGAGCGGCATGGGGAGATAAGCCACCAACTTCGCTAGCAGCAAATTGCAGCGGCAAACACTCTGCGATGCTCGCGGCCTGTGTTGCAAACGGTTGGGATATCAAGGATTACAAATCACCGGAACATCCATTACAGAAAATGATAAAAGAAGAGTTTGAAAAATTAAGTGGTGAAAAGATTACCCATGTGGCGGTTGATGGATGCGGTGCGCCATTGTTTGCAATGACTTTGCGCGCGCTATCTAGGGCGGTCAGAAACTTAACAATTTCCAATGATCCGATTCATCAAGCGGTCACATCTGCTTGCCGCAGCAATCCAGTTTTAGTTTCCGGTGTGATGCGTTTGCCAACACTGTTGATGGAAAAAGTTCCCGGATTATTTGTCAAAGATGGCGCTGAAGGGGTCATGATCATCACCGCACCAAATGGCGCGAGCATTGTTTGGAAAATGAGCGATGGATCCCAGCGTGGAGCAGCCGCTCTTGCACATGCAACTCTTTTGCAACTAGGAATAAGCGTTGAATTGGAGCGGGAAAAGGTATTGGGCGGCGGCGAGGTTGTGGGGGAAGTCAGGGCGAGTAAACTCGTTCTTCATGGCTAAGCACAAACGTCGCATCGCATCTTTGATGCTGCATACCTCACCGCTGGAACAAGCCGGTGTTGGTGATGCCGGCGGCATGAATGTTTATGTCGTAGAAAGTGCCAAGCGCATTGCAGCAGCTGGTGTTGGCGTAGATATTTTCACCCGCGCTAATCGCTCTGGACTGCCAGAAAAAGTAGAGATTGGCGATGGAGTATTTGTTAGACACCTAGAGGCTGGTCCTTATGATGGAATTTCAAAGGATGAACTGCCCTCCCAAATCTGTGCGTTGATGTCCTCCTTCATGCATGTTGAGGCTCGACTACCTATGGGCTACTACGACATGTTGCACTCTCATTATTGGATCTCAGGACAACTCGGTTGGTTGATTTCAGAGCGTCACAATTTGCCATTAGTGCACACAATGCACACCATGGCAAAGGTAAAGAATTTGTCGCTCGCTCAAGGTGAAAAACCAGAACCGCAAACCCGCGCTATCGGTGAAGAGCAGGTTGTCAGTGCATCTTCGGCGCTAGTTGCAAACACCGCTGCAGAAGCTGCGAGTTTAGTTTCACTTTATAACGCCTGTCCTGATCGAGTACATGTCGTTCCACCTGGAGTTGATTTAGCTACCTACAAAGTTGGTAGCGGCAAAAAAGGCGCCCGCAAGAAACTGCAGATCGCTGACAACGCTTTAGTTTTGGCTTTTGTTGGTCGCATTCAACCTCACAAAGGCCCAGAGGTTTTGATTCGTGCGGTAGCAGAGATGGTTTCTCACAACCCGTCTCTACGTTCGCGATTGAAAACAGTAATTATTGGCGGGGCATCAGGAAATGGTTCACAAGAACCTGAAAGATTAAAAGCGCTCTCCGTATTTCTCGGAGTAGATGAGGTAGTTGAATTTCTTCCACCATTTGGCCGAGAAGAGTTGGCTGAGTGGTACCGCGCTGCTGATTTGGTTTGCGTTCCCTCTTACTCTGAATCATTTGGCTTGGTAGCTCTAGAAGCTCAAGCTTGTGGCACCCCAGTTGTAGCTACCGCTGTTGGTGGACTTCGCACCGCGGTGGCTGATGGAATTTCCGGATCTTTGGTTGATGGCCATGATCCAAGAGCTTGGTCTGCTGTTATTTCCCGCCTTTTGATGGAGCCAGAGCGTCGTTTGCTGCTCTCAATGGGCGCGATTGAGCACGCCTCCCATTTCGGTTGGGATGCCACCGCCCGCGGAATCCTCGATGTTTACGACCGGGTTCTTTCGCAAGGCAAAACTTCAATTCGAAACCTGGCATAACTAGGTTCTGCCGATGACAACCCGGGCCATGGCGCTTGCCACGATTGATGAATTTTTAGATTCTCATGACATCGATTTTGAAAAGAAAGATCAATTCACTTATCTATTGACCTTGCCGGGTGAAAAGAAGTTGCAAACTCACTGTGCACTTGTAGTGGGCGATCAATCAATGAGCGTTAATGCATTTGTAATCCGTAAACCAGATGAAAACTCGGCTGCGGTGCACGAGTGGTTACTCAAGAAAAACGCCACTATGTATTGCGTAACTTTTGCTATAAATGAGTTGGGGGATATCTATCTTGTTGGGAGATTGCCATTTAGCGCTGTCACCGAACAGGAGCTTGACCGGGTGATTGGCGCGGTGTTGCAATACTCAGACTCATCCTTTAATCCACTTCTTGAATTGGGATTTACCTCAGCTATCAGACGCGAGTGGGCGTGGCGGGTATCGCGTGGTGAATCACTTGCCAATCTCTCCGCATTTGAACATTTGATTTAACCCTCAATAGGATGACGCTATGAGTATCGGAAAACTAATTCTGCTCCGTCATGGCGAAAGCGAATGGAACGCCAAGAATCTCTTTACTGGTTGGGTTGATGTCAGACTCTCAGCACTTGGTGAAACTGAAGCCAAACGTGGTGGCCAACTCCTTAAAGAAAAGAACCTACTCCCGGATGTTTTACACACCTCGTTGTTGCGTCGTGCAATCCACACCGCTCAAATCGCACTTGATGAGTGTGATCGTCACTGGATCCCAGTTTCCCGCTCATGGCGTTTGAATGAGAGACATTACGGAGCCCTCCAGGGCAAAGATAAAAAGGAAACCCTAGCTACTTATGGCGAAGAACAGTTCAAGCTTTGGCGCCGTTCCTTTGATGTTCCACCACCACCAATTGATGAAAATGATAAGTACTCCCAAAGCAATGATCCGCGCTACGCCGATCTAGGTGCCGCACTGCCAAAGACTGAGTGTCTAAAGGATGTTGTAGAGCGGATGCTGCCTTATCTAAACAATGAGATTGCCAATGATTTACGGGCTGGCAAGACGGTTTTGGTTGCGGCGCATGGAAACTCAATTAGAGCGATTGTTAAGCACCTGGCATGTATCTCAGATGAGGATATCGCTGAGGTAAATATTCCAACTGGAATTCCCTTGCTTTACACCTTTGATAATGATTTCGAGCCGGTTGTAAAAATGGGAGAGTATCTAGATCCCACCGCAGCCCAGGCTGCGATTCAAGCGGTAGCTAATCAGGGAAAGAAGTAAGAAACTCTTACTTGCTGTTGTACTTGCCAGTTACCTGGAAGTAAACCCTGCGTGAGACTGATACCGCGTGATCGGCATATCTTTCGTAATAGCGACCGATCAAAGTGATATCAATTGCGGTTTCAATTCCATGTGGCCATTTAGGGTCTAACAAGATGGTGAATAACTTGCGATGCAAGATATCCATCTCATCATCATCACGTTCGACTTCAAGCGCCTTATCGATATCGCGTGAGTTGATGATGCCACCAACTTTGTCCGAGATTAAACGGGCAACTCTTCCCATTTCCTCAATGGTTTCAAGGAGCTCTGGTGGAACAGCTGAGTTTGGGTGACGCAATCTGGCAATCTTTGCAACGTGATGTGCCATATCTCCCATACGCTCTAGATCAGCGCTCATACGCAATGCGGTCACCAAGGCACGCAAATCAGATGCGACCGGTTGTTGGCGAGCGATGATGTCAATAATGCGTGCATCAAGTTCATGCTGAATGTCATCAACTCGATCATCGGCGGCGATAACCGCTTCTGCTTCGGAGAGGTTTGATGTAACTAGAGCATGTGTTGCATTTGAGATAGCTTCAGAGACCAAATGTGATAAATCAACAAGTGTCTGAGTCACGCCATCTAACTCTTCTTGGAACGCACTTCGCAGCCAATTCATGGGCTAAAGGTAATAGTTTTCCGGCTCCATGTGAATTTTTGCGGTAAACGTGGTCTGTCGCGCGGGTGAACAGGGGGTAAATCGCTATAGGTGACTACTCATCTTTACTTTCGTAGTATTGCGTTATGAAGTTCCGCAAAGAACCAGGCGAGCAGGAACTTGAAAATCAGTTGCCGGAGTTATTGGTCAAAGCCCTCGGCAGTCTCGAAGTTGAATCACTTGTAGTAATCCCGGGAGAAAAAGTTCTTTATCAAAGCCCAGACATTGCCGGCTTTGGATTGTTAAAAGAGGATCGCGTAATTGGTGAAGAGTTACTAGCTTTGATTCGTGTTGTTCGTCGCACTAAAGAAACACATCGCGGAACATTGGAATTAGCACGTGGTCCAATCGGTACTGGAAAACGAGAGTTAAAGGTTTCGGTATCGCCCCTTGATAACGAGGGAATGGTTTTAGTTTTGATCTCTGATGAAAGCGAAGCTCGCCGTATTGATGCGGTGCGCCGTGATTTCGTAGCCAATGTTTCCCACGAGCTAAAAACTCCTATTGGCGCACTCGGTCTTCTAAGTGAAGCGATTCTGGGCGCGAAAGATCAACCTGATGCGGTTGTGCGTTTTGCAACCAGAATGCAAAATGAAGCAAAGCGTCTCACCGAGTTGGTGCAAGAGATTATTGATCTTTCTAGATTGCAGAGCAGCGATCCATTACAAAAAGCTCTTGAGGTAGAGATTAGTGATGTGGTTAGAGAGGCGGTTGATCAAGCCCAATTCTCCTCAGAGCAAAGAGGCATAACTCTAGAGATTGGCGAAATTGAAGATGCCACTGTTATTGGCGATCGCGAACAATTAATCACAGCGGTCCACAACTTGGTAGAGAACGCGGTGAATTACAGTCCAGAGAATACAAAGGTTTCGATTGTTACTAGACGCAACGCAGATTTGATTGAGGTTGCCGTAACCGATCAAGGAATTGGAATTGCTGAATCAGAACAAAACCGTATCTTCGAGCGTTTCTATCGAGTAGATCCAGCACGCTCCCGACTAACCGGTGGGACGGGATTGGGACTTTCGATTGTGAAACATGTGGCGATGAATCACGGCGGAGATGTAAAGGTCTGGAGCAAAGTGGGCGTTGGAAGTACATTTACCCTGCAACTACCGGTCGCACAGGAAGGTGCAGATACAAGATCATGACAAAGATTCTGATCGTTGAAGATGAGGCATCTTTCTCCGAAGCACTTGAGTTCCTGTTGGGCAAAGAGGGATTTAGCGTTGTAACGGCGGCTACGGGCACTGAAGCGATACGCAAGTTTGAACAAGGCGGAATTGATTTAGTGCTGCTTGATCTGATGATCCCCGAGATTTCCGGCACCGAGGTTTGTCGCCAAATCCGCGCCAAGTCACGGATCCCCATCATTATGTTGACCGCCAAGGACTCAGAGGTGGACAAGGTTGTTGGGCTAGAAATCGGGGCTGATGATTATGTAACCAAGCCTTACTCATCCCGCGAACTAGTCGCGCGCATCCGAGCGGTATTGCGCCGCAACAGCAATGAGGAAATTGATCACCACTCACCCCAACTCACAGTTGGCGGCATAAAGATGGATGTAGAGCGTCACCAGGTTTCAGTGGATGGCAATCCGATCTCCCTGCCCTTAAAAGAGTTTGAACTACTAGAGTTTTTGATGCGTAACGCAGGACGGGTACTAACTCGTATGCAGTTGATTGATCGGGTTTGGGGCAGTGATTATGTGGGCGATACCAAAACCTTAGATGTTCACATCAAACGCTTGCGAGCCAAAATCGAAAAGGATCCGGCAAATCCAAATGTGATTCAGACTGTAAGAGGTTTGGGTTACAAGATGGAGCTGTAGAAACCAGTATTTGCCACAACCAGCGCATCTAGTTCTACCTTGCCACCTTTTTCAAAGTAGAAGACAACTGGAACTCGATAACCAGGTTTTGCGCCGAGCAAAGCTACTTTGCCTTTTGCATTTGCAGAGTCACCTTCAAACATCATCGGCTTGTTCTTCAATAATCCGCCTTGAGTAGCAATTTCAGCGCGTTGGCCATTAATTGTTACCGCTGCAAGAGAATCCTCTACATCGCTGTGATTAACAATGAATGCAATCAAAGTTCCGGTGCCATCAGGAAGTGCAACTACCTTTACATTACGTAATTTGAGATCACCCAAGTCTTTTTCAACACCATCAGTAACCTGCTTGATGATTCGAGTAGGGGCTTGACCACCTGCGGCGCATCCTGTCAAGAGCATCGAGCCAGCTACTAGTGCGCCAATTAGACGTGGTGAAATCATGGGCAAATAATGGCAGAAAAGCATTTAATTACGCCCACTTTGGCGCATTTTCGTGATTGGGATAACTCTGATAAAATCGCCCTCTAGCGAAAGGCAATCAATGTCATTTAAGGTCGGCGAAACCGTTGTTTATCCCCATCACGGAGCGGCTCTCATTGAGGCAATTGAGACCCGGACCATCAAAGGCGAAGAAAAGATCTATCTAGTACTAAAGGTTGCCCAAGGCGATCTAACAGTACGAGTCCCAGCAGAAAACGTTGACCTAGTTGGCGTCCGCGATGTTGTTGACTCCTCAGGTCTAGAGCGCGTTTTCGGTGTCCTACGCCAGCCGTATACAGAAGAGCCAACCAATTGGTCTCGTCGCTACAAAGCTAACCTAGAAAAATTGGCATCTGGAGATGTCATTAAGGTCGCTGAAGTTGTCCGCGATCTATTCCGTCGTGATCTTGACCGTGGTCTTTCTGCGGGCGAGAAGCGCATGCTTGCAAAGGCACGTGCGATTTTGATTTCCGAACTTGCGCTCGCAGAAAACACTGACGAAGCCAAGGCTGAATCAATTCTCGACGAGGTTCTCGCTTCTTAATTCACTCTCTTGTAGTGAGAGTCTTATGAACCACCAACCCACCACCGCTGCAATTATTGCTGGGGCTGGCATGGGCCATCGTCTTGGTGCTGCTGTTCCAAAGGCTTTGATTCAAATCGATGGCATTACATTAATCGAACGCTCTTTTGCCGCACTCTCTACTGTGGTGGATGAAATCGTAATCACTGCACCTGTCGGATATGAGCAACAGTTCCGCAGAATTGTTGGCGATAGCGCCACAGTAATAACCGGTGGAGTCCTGCGAAGCGATTCAGTAAATCTCGCTCTAAAGGCTATTTCACCCAGCATCAAATTTATTTTGGTACATGATGCAGCGCGGGCCTTAGCTAGTTCAGATCTAGCAACACGGGTTTTGCATGAACTTCAAAATGGTGAGACAGCTGTCGTCCCTGCACTTAATGTTGTAGACACCATCAAAGAGGTTGATCGTGATGGTTATGTTCGTAGCACGCCAGATCGCTCCGCACTTCGTGCGGTGCAAACCCCACAAGGTTTTGCAGTTGATGTTTTACGCCGAGCGCACGAGGCAAGTGAAGATGCCACAGATGATGCGGCCCTAGTTGAAGCTTTAGGAATTAAAGTAAAAACAGTTCCCGGTGAAGCCACCGCGTTAAAAATTACTAACCCAGAGGATGTTGCGGTAGCGATTTCTCATCTGCGCGCAGATGCTTCAAATCTTCTTGTTGGAGTTGGCACTGATGCACATGCATTTTCAAACGATCCCAGCCGTGAACTTTGGTTGGCGGGAATTAAATGGAGTGATGTTGTTGGGGTAGATGGACACTCTGATGGAGATGTCGCAGCGCATGCGATTTGTGATGCATTGTTTAGCGCAACTGGTTTAGGAGATTTGGGATCTAACTTTGGGGTATCTGATCCGCAATATGCTGGAGCATCTGGTTTAAAACTTTTGCAGGAAACTTTGCAACGTATTACCAAAGCTGGCTTTTCAATCAATAACGTCGCGGTACAAATTGTCTGCAACAAACCAAAGATTGGCCCACGTCGCAGCGAAGCAATTAAGGCTTTGTCAGAGGCATTAGGCGGGGCACCTGTTTCAGTTACCGCCACATCTACCGATGGCTTGGGCTTTACCGGTGAAGGCAAAGGAATTTTTGCCATCGCAACCGCTCTAGTTGAGAAGAAGAATTAGGATTATCGCCATGACAGCCCTTCGCCTATATGACACCGCACAACGCGATGTAGTGGAGTTCAAACCGCTAGAAGCGGGCAAGGTATCTATGTATGTCTGCGGTGCCACTGTTCAAGCCGCACCTCATATTGGTCATATTCGTAGCGGAGTTAACTTTGATGTTTTGCGACGTTGGTTGATCTCATCGGGCTACGAGGTCACATTCATCCGCAACGTCACCGATATCGATGACAAAATTCTGCATAAGGCGGTCCACGAAGAGATTCCTTGGTGGGCGGTAGCCATGAAATATGAGCGTGCCTTTGCGTTGGCCTATGAATCTTTGAATGTTTTGCCTCCGACATACGAACCGCGCGCTACCGGTCACATCACTCAAATGATTGAGTTGATGGAAAAGTTGATTGCTAATGGTTCTGCTTATGCACCGGGCAATGGCGATGTCTATCTCGAGGTCCGTAAGTTAAAAAGTTATTTAACTCTCTCTAATCAAAAGCTGGATGATTTGTTGCCAGCAGGTGATGCCGATGAAACCTACAAACGAGATCCACGGGATTTTGCTTTGTGGAAAGCGGCAAAACCAGGAGATCCATCATGGCCAACACCTTGGGGTCCAGGAAGACCTGGTTGGCACCTGGAATGCTCCGCTATGGCACATAGTTATTTGGGTGCAGAGTTTGATATTCATGGTGGAGGTTTGGATTTAGTTTTCCCACACCATGAAAACGAGATCGCCCAATCACAGGCCGCAGGTTATGGTTTTGCAAAGTTATGGATGCATAACGCCTGGGTAACTACCTCTGGTGAAAAAATGAGCAAGTCACTTGGCAACTCACTTCAGGTGATGGAGGTTTTAAAGCGGGTACGCGGCATCGAGTTGCGTTGGTATCTTGCCGGAGCTCACTACCGTTCCATGCTTGAGTTCTCCTTTGAGGCACTAGATGAATCAGCCATTGCATTTCGCAGGATTGAAAACTTCCTAAACCGCGCCAAAGAATTGCTGGGAGTTGCTCCCCAACCACAAATCTCACCGGATTTCGCTGCGGTTATGAATGATGATCTTTCAGTTCCACAAGGCTTAGCTTTGATTTCAGATTGGCTACGTCAAGGAAACACCGCATTAACTAATTCAGATAAAGATTCAGTAGCAAAGTTTGCCTCCTTCATCAGAGCAGCGTTAGATATTCTAGGTTGCGACCCATTTGACCCCGCTTTTTCCAGGACAAATGGCTCAGATTTAACCGCAGCAGTTGATGGCTTGATTGCATTGTTACTCGAGCAACGGGAATCAGCTAGAGCTCGTAAAGATTTTGCGGCCGCGGATTCAATCCGTGATCGCATAACTGCAATGGGAATCTCCATTGAAGACACCCCACAAGGACCGAGATGGAGTATCAGCTAATGGCAAGAGCCGAAGGCAAACCAGGTAAGCGCGTTGATAGAAAGCCGCCCAAGAAAGGCAAGCGTTCACTTCGCGGAAAAGGTCCTACTCCAAAAGCCGAGGATCGTCCTTATCACAAGAAGTTTAAGTCAAAGGAAGAAAATCAACGTAAGCGCACGGAGCGCAAAAGAATTGATGCAAAACGTGGCGAGCGCAAAAGAGATTATCGCCGTGATCCAAAGGATCATGTCGACACAGTTGCAGGCCGCAACGCGGTCGTTGAAGCTTTGCGCGCCGGCATTCCAGCCAAAGAGTTAGTTGTGGCTGTTGGTGTAGATGTTGATGAAAGATTAAATGAGAGCATCCGTCTGGCCCAGAAAATGGGTATTGGCATCAAAGAGGTAGAGCGACGCCAAATTGAAAACATGACCGG
>CAZIAI010000029.1:0-12109 GCA_964536895.1 uncultured Clavibacter sp. | reverse complement strand
GTCATGAGGGCGAGAGGGCAGTTTGCGCTCTGGAGCTTTTTCGCCTTTATCGCTGTCTGGTTGAAAGGTGTTCATAATGGCGAGGGTACAGCCTGAATTCCGAGGTTTCACTATCGAGGGCTAAACTGTCCCCTCAACTAGATGCACCATTTCTAGGAGACGTCGCATAGCCCGGTCTAGTGCGCCTCACTGCTAATGAGGTTTTCCCGAAAGGGAATCGGAGGTTCAAATCCTCTCGTCTCCGCCAGTTCTTAGCTCAACCGCTGCTCAACCGCTAGCCATCAACTCTAGTGTCAACAAAGATCAGCTCCGCAGTTTCAACTCCACGGATTGAGATTTCACTTTCATCAATTACTTGTGCGTTGTCACCAATCTCTAGAAGATGGCCATTGAGCTCCACCGCACCCGAAATAACATAAAAATAAATCCCACGACCAGCTTCGATGTGGTATTTCAGTTCAACATCTGGATCAATCCTAGAAACATAAATGTGAGCATCGCCATTTACTAATACAGAACCACCTCCATCTTTACTGATGGCTTTAAGTAGCTTGTTATGTCTATCTGCTGTTGAAAATATTTTCTGTTCTACGCCCGGCTTCAAGTCCCGCTCATCAGGCAAAATCCACATCTGAATGAAACGCATGGGATCAGTCTGGCTGGCATTTAATTCTGAGTGCCAAGCTCCACTCCCTAATGTCATGCGCTGAACAGAACCAGCGGGAAGTGGACCGAAGGCGCCACCAACATCATCTTTATGTCCAAAACTGCCCTCTACAACATAAGTCAATCCTTCAACATTGCGATGGGGGTGAAGCGGCCAAACCGCTCCTGGTATTAGGCGATCATCATTGAAGACTCGCAAGCGTCCAAAGATTGTGTACTCCGGATCTCTATAGCTATCAAAGGAGTAATGCCACCTTGCTTGAAACCACCCACCATCGATGTCATGAACATCCTTATCACGCCTAATCTTGATGGCCATTTCTTCCCCCGTTGCTAAAAGTTGAAAGTTCAACCAATTTAGAGTACCTTACCATTTAGTTGAAAGTTCAATCAAATTTAAAAGGAGCAGCATGACCGCAGTAACACTAATCCCAGCCGGGTCTTATGTAATCGACCCAACCCACTCACGTATCGGCTTTTCGGCACGCCACGCAGTTATCACCAAGGTACGCGGTGCGTTTAATTCATTTGAAGGAAAAGGCTCTGTGCAAGATGGACAGGCAAATCTAGAGGTCACCATCAACACCGATTCCATCGATACCCGCCAGGCAGATCGCGATGCCCATTTGAAATCAGAGGATTTCTTCAACGCAGCAGCTTTCCCACAAATCAAGTTCGTTTCCACCTCGGTAAAGCAGGTTGGCGAAGGGTTTGTTGTAGATGGAAACCTAACCATCAAAGATGTAACAAAACCGCTAACAATTGAGTTCGCATACACAGGCGCCGCAACTGATCCATTTGGAAACAAGCGCGTAGGTCTTGAGGGTGAAGCAGAGATCAACCGCCCTGATTTCGGTTTAACCTGGAATGCAATCCTAGAGACTGGTGGGGTACTGGTTTCAGAGAAGATCAAGTTGGAGTTTGAAATATCTGCTATCGCGCAGGCGTAATTTCCAGTTTGTAACGGCAATTCCCTCACACGCAAATGTGTGAGGGAATTTGTTTTTTGGCGGGTGTTATTGAGCTCTAATTTTGATTACAATTGTCAGGAACCAGTACGGAGAATTTGCTCGTAACTAAAAGGTTTGCCCAAATGCTAATCAGATTTTTCTGAGAGGCAAGAACGGATTGAAATGACAGAGCCTGGCCAGGTAATGCTCAAGGAGATTCTTGAGATTCCGCGGATGTTGAGTGACATAGAAGTTGCGATGCAGGCAAACTCAGATGTCAAAAATCTATTCAAAACCAAAGAATTTCAATCTGTTGTGATTCTGGCCCGCGGCACCTCCGATAATGCGGCTCATTATTTTAAGTATCTACTTGAGACCCAGCTTGGTTTGCCTGTTGGACTAGCTTCACCCTCAGCGGCCACCATGTATCCCACAAAATTTAACTATCAACATACTTTGTTGATTGCAATCAGCCAAAGTGGTCAATCAACTGATTTGATTACATTTGCCAAGGCAGCAAAAGCAGGTGGCGGATACCTGCTTTCAATTACCAACGATGAAAAATCTCCATTGGCTCTGTTATCTGATTTACATATTCCGATTTTGGCAGGACCTGAAATCGCTGTTCCCGCCACCAAGTCCTATGTCGGCCAGTGCATGATTTCCTATCTATTGACCATGGCCTGGAGCGGCAATCAAAGTAATTCCTCTGAAATCAAAGGCGCAGCCGAGCAAATTGCCAGCGAATCCAACAATTACAAACAGTTTGCAGCTCAGATTGATCTAGCAAAGCCAATTTATATTCTTGGCAGAGGCTTCTCGTACCCAAACGCCAAGGAGTTTGCACTCAAATTGCAGGAGACCTGCCTAGTGCCGGTGCAAGGAATGTCTTCATCTGATTTCTTGCATGGGCCGATTGCCTCTCTAAACCCTGATGCCCAAGTGGTGTTTATTGCTCCAGCTCAACTTCCAGAATCCTCATTTGGTGAAGCGCTCAATAGGGTCAGAGCAATTACCGGCAAAGTTTTCTGGATTGGAAACCCAAATCAACTAGTTGAAGGGGATGTTTTGTTGCAAACCCCATCTCTTTCATCAGAGATAACTAGCTGTTTGGTTGATGCAATAGCCTTCCAAAAAGTTACCCATCAATTGGCGGTCTCAAATGGGCTTAACCCTGATTCGCCCCAAGGATTAAGCAAGGTAACAATCACTCGCTAGTTAAAGCGTGAGGGTTGTGAGAGGATTTTCAAATGGCTGCCGCTCCAAAAAAACACAAACATGTTGTGTTGCGTGAGAAACTACAAACCAAGTTCTCCAAATTAAAGCCGCACTCCCAAATCCCTTCAGCTCGTGATCTTGCTGCAACCTACGATGTTTCAATCATGACAATCAGACAATCTTTGGCAGCTTTGCAGGCCGATGGTTTGATTTACACAATTCCAGGATCGGGCACGTATGTCGCAGGAGAAAAACTTTCCAAGAAGTTGGTCTTTGTCTCCTTTTCTGAAGAGATTAGAGAAAAGGGCATGAAGCCCTCATCTCAGATTTTGAAGGCCGAGAAAGTTCAGGTTACTCAGAAAAAATTAGCGGAGATATTGCAGATAACACCGGGGGATTATGCATATCGAATCAAACGTGTTCGCTTGGCAGATGGAACTCCACTATCAATCGAGGACACCCATATTCCTTGTGAAAACGCACCAGGTTTGTTGGATCAAAATCTAAAGGGTTCGTTGTATGAAATTTTCAAAGAGGTTTATGAAAGACCGGTCGTAAAGGCTGACTCAACAATCTCGCCAATTTTGCTTGATAAAGAGCAGGCTGCAGCCTTGAAAGCCCCGGTTAATACCCCTTCTTTGATGTTTACATTAACCGCATTTGATATGCGAGGTCGCACCATGGAGCATTGTGTTTCTATTAAACGAGGCGATAAGTACGATTTTAGATTTAGTATTGAAGCTTAAGAAATTACTTGTACAAAACTCTTTGCTAGTAAAAATGGATTTGTAATCGCAGTTCCAATACATACCGACCAAGCTCCGGCGTTGAAAGCTTGCACCACATGTTCTGGTCTACTGAATCCACCTTCGGCAATCACCGGAACATCCAAATGATTTGTAATTTGTTGAATCAATTCAATGTTTGGCAGTTTTGGAGCAGGTGCATCGGTATAACCTGAAAGTGTTGTTGCCACTGCATCACAACCTAGGTCAGAAGCAATCTTTGCTGCCTCTAGGGTGTCAATGTCAGCCAAGAGCGGGATATCGGTTTCGCGGCGTAGATCTCGGATAAAACGAGTGAGATTTACAGAATCAGCTCTTAACCTTTCGGTTGCATCAATTGCAACGATGGAGGCACCAGCTGCTTCCAACTCAAGAACATCGACAATGGTCGGCGTTATATAAACCGGTGAAGCATCCATGTAACGCTTTACCAAACCAATCAAGGGAACCTTGGTGGACTTTGCAACCGCGGCCACATTTGCAATTCCCTGCGCCCTAATTCCAACAGCGCCAGCTTGCAAAACTGTTTTGGCTTGTGCAGCGATGAACTCGGGGGTGTCGATCGGAGTTCCATCTGGGACCTGACAGGAGACAACTAGCCCATTTTTTAGGGGCGCGAAGGGTGCAATTTCCTGTTCCCTCGATACAAAAACGTTACTCAACGCGCCCTCTCTGCCTATTGACTTATTTAAACCTTACTATAGTTTTGGGAAATGGTCTAGAACAGTTACCTCCCGTATTAGACCAAACAGAGTGTTATTTCTTAAGCGAGAAACAACCTTTGGCCCAAAAGCGCTATATCTAAAGGAGTCAATTAATGAAGGGAACCCTCAAGAAGTTAGGAGTAGCGGTTGCCGCCTCGGCGTTGGCATTGACATCACTAACAGTGCCGGCGACAGCAAACACCAAAACTTCTCTTACCTTCGCCGAAACCAGAGCTGGTGGCGTCGGAATCAAGCAGGTAGAGCCACCTTGGTTTAACTCAGGCTCATTAACACAAGCTGTTTTGTTCCGTGGTTTGTTTAAAGCCAACCCTGACATGACAACTGTTCGCCCAGATCTCGCATCTGGCCACAAAGTTAGCAAGGATGGAAAGACTGTAACCATTACATTGAAATCTGGTCTGAAGTGGTCAGATGGCAAAGCAATTACTGTTGATGATGTTGTTTGGTCAATCAATACCGCTTTGCGTGTTACTAAGATCAACGCGAACTATTCAAACGCCTTCAAGTTAATTGATGGAGCGTCAGCGGTTACCGCTGCAAACAAAGTGAATATGAGCGGTCTCACCGCGAAGGGCAACGAGATAACAATCAAACTCGGAGCACCTCAGCCACTATTGATTCCAATTTTGGCGCAGTTCATGATTTTGCCTAAGCATGTACTCGAAGATGAAGATCTTCTTCGTCTAGACACCAACAAGTTCTGGTTAAACCCAGTTTCTTCTGGTCCATTCAAGGTTGGAACATTGAGCCCAGATAACTTCATCACCTTGGTGCCAAATGCAAACTTCGAAGGTGCCAAGCCAAAAATTACAGAAATCAATGTAATTTCCTCTGCAGCGTTACTAGCTGATGCTCGTTCCGGAAAGATTGATTACTTCATCACTCAGGACGCAGACACTATTCGCGGAATGAGAGCGGTAAACACCTTCCGCAGCTACCAGACCTCTGGTGCACCATTCCACCGTTACTGGATCTTTAACCTCACAGACCCTGATAACCCGTTGAAAAACGCGAAGGCTAGAGAGGCGCTCAAGTACGGCATCGATTGGGCCAACATCGTAAAGGCTGCTTATCCACATGGACGAGTGATCAATAGCGGTGTTCCATCAGGATTGCCATTCCACTTGAGATCCATCCCTGCAACTAAGTACAACGTTGCTAAGGCAAAAGAGCTTCTAAAGGAAGCAAAGTTTGACTTCAGCAAGACCGTGCGACTACGTCACTATCACGTTGGCCCAGCTGACATGATCTTCATGAGCGCAGTTGCACAACAAATGCAAGAGCTTGGCATGAAGGTAGAGCTAACCAAATTCGTTGGCGATGCAACCACAGAGTTGTACACCAATAGAAACTATGACATTGCATTGAAGGGTCTATCCACCTTTGATGTAAGCGAATGGTTTAGCGAGTACAGCAACGCCAACTTTGCGAGAATTCTTGGACCACAACCTAAGTTCGCTGAGCTAAACGCACAGCTTGCAACCGCGGTTACCTTGAAGCAAAGAGCTGCAATTCTCAAGTCTCTCCAAGAGCTTGAGCAAGAAACCTTCTTGAAGTTGCCAGTACACCTACTTCCTGCGTACGTATACGTTTCAAAGCGCATCTCCGGTGCACCTACGAAGTACGGACCATGGTTGTATCTGTATGAAAACAACTTCCTAAACTGGACGCTTTCCTAAATCGAAAGCAACTAGCTGGTTAGTGGTTGAATCAGTGGGTCGGAGTAATTCGGCCCACTGATTCGCTTTAATCCAAACAGTTATTAGAAAATTAAAGGAAGAGAGATTTGGTTACTTTCATAATTAGGCGGATCGCGATAATGGTCCCGATGGCCTTTGCCATCAGTGCGATTATCTTTTTCGCCTCCCGACTCTCTCCAATTGATCCACTCAACTCATTGATCTCGCCAGATGCCGCTGCCGATCCAACAAACCTGGCAATTCTCAAAGAGCGTTTGGGCTTCAATGACCCGATTTTTGTGCAGTATTTCAACTGGTTGGCTGAGATGTTCCGCGGCAACTTTGGCTACAGCATCCAGACCGGCCAACCAATCTCAGAGATTTTGGCGCTCAGAATGCCTGCCACACTCGAACTAGTCCTGTCCGCTTTGGTTATCTCAACAACTTTGGCGTTGATTATTGGTTTAGTTGCTGGTGCAAACCGTGGTGGACTCACCGATAAGGCATCTCGCGCCCTTGCAGCTGTAGGCATCTCAGTCCCAGATTTCTTCATCGGATTAGCCCTATTGAATGTTTTGGCTTATCGCCTTAACTGGTTACCAACTGGACAGCGATTGTCTCCGGGCATGGAAACCTTCTTTGATCGTCTGCCACATTTAATTCTTCCGGTAGCCACGTTAAGTATTGCAATGCTCGCGGTACTAATTAGGTATACCCGCAACTCAGTACTTGATACTTTGAATAGAGATTTCGTAAAGACCGCTCGCAGCAAGGGATTGCCGGAGTGGAAAGTTATGTGGAGCCATGTCTTCCGCAACTCATTAGGTCCGGTGATGGTGATTCTCGCCTTCCGCCTACCTCTATTGGTTGGTGGCTCTGTTCTTGTAGAGACAGTATTCCAATGGCCTGGAATTGGAAGCACGATTGTTGCGGCAGTTACAGTTTCAGATTTTCCGGTAATCATGGTTATTAGTTTGATTATCGCAATAGCAATTCTCTTTGCTAGCTTCTTGGTTGATATTGTGAAATCAATTCTTGATCCCCGAGTTAGATTGGGGGCAACCACAGAGTGATAGAGAAACCACCTAGCACGGCGCGCTTACTCGTATCTAACTTTGTCCGTAACACCACAGGGATGATTGGTCTCTTGATTGTCTTTTTGGTTGTTACCTCCTCAATTTTCGCAGTACAAATCTCAGGCTATGACCCAAACACCATGGATGGTTTTTCTGCCAGCTTGCCGCCATCATCAGAGCATCTGATGGGTACTGATCAACTCGGACGCGATGTCTTTAGCCGAGTTCTTTATGGCGGCAGAAACTCAGTTTTAATTGGGGTTTTGGCCTCATTTTTAGGCAACTTTATCGGAGTAGTTTTGGGAGCAATCGCGGGTTATATCGGTGGAAAGTTCGACACCATTTTGATCCGGCTTTCAGAGCTAGTAATGACATTCCCACAACTAGTTTTAGTTTTGATATTTGTGACCTTCTTGGGTCAAGGCGTAAGCAATGTGATCTTTATCTTCGCAATTACAGGATGGATGACAACCTTTAGGTTAGTCAGAAGTGAATTTTTGTCGCTAAGAGAAGAGGCTTTTGTTGAGGCTGACAGAGCCTTTGGTTTCTCTCGAAAACGCATCATTTTCCGTCACCTGTTGCCAAACACGATGAGCCCAATCGTTGTTGCCTTCACAATCAATACCGCGATTTACATCATCGCTGAGGCGGGGCTCTCCTTCTTGGGTCTTGGTGTTCCAGTAACAACTCCAACCTGGGGAAATCTATTGGCAGCGGCGCAAGCACCAGTAGTTGTGGAACAGTATTGGTGGCTATGGGCATTTCCAGCGGCAGCCATAGTTGCATTTGTTACTGGCGTTAACTTTATCGGCGATGGATTGCGTGACATCCTCGACCCACGTCAACGCACCAACACTTTAGGAAAATCATTAAAGTCAAAGTTGTTTGGCACAAAGGGGAAGAAGAATGACTAATACTCCGCCAAATATTCTTGAACTTAAAGATGTAAATGTCAGTTTCAAAGTCGAGGATCAAAGCCTTCACATTTTGCGTGATGTTTCATTGACTGTGCCACGTGGTTCATTTTTATGTGTAGTTGGAGAGTCAGGATGCGGTAAATCAGTAACCGCCTCCGCAATCGTCCAACTTCTGCCAGATAATGGTGGGGTTGATTCTGGTGAGATTCTCTTTCGGGATGGACAAGATATAATCCAATTAAATAAGTTGGAAAAGTTTGGCGCCCAGATGCGTGGGATTCGAGGGGCCAAAATCGGGATGATCTTCCAAGACACCTTGTCATCCCTAAACCCAGCCCACAAAGTGGGCCGCCAGGTAGCTGAATCGCTGCGTCAGCACATGAATCTTTCAAAAGCCGAGGCTAAAGAGCGGGTTATCGAGCTTTTCCGCAGGCTGGGAATCCCTGATCCAGAGCGGAGATACGAGGCCTATCCCCATGAGTTTTCGGGAGGCATGCGCCAGCGCGTAATGATCGCTATCGCAACTGTCTGCGAACCAGATCTGGTAATCGCAGATGAACCAACCACCGCTCTTGATGTAACAATTCAAGCTCAAATCATGACCTTGCTTAAGGAACTGCAAAAGAGTGCAGGCAAAACCTTCATTCTCATTACCCACAACATGGCGCTTGTTTCAGAGGTAGCAGATCATGTGGCTGTTATGTATCTCGGAAGAGTTGTGGAGTATGGCACTGTAAATCAGGTGCTACGCAATCCGCGTCATCCATACACTCAAGCACTTTTGCAAAGCGTTCCTTCACTAGAGGCTGACAAGGCAATTGAGCTGAAAACAGTTGAGGGCCAAACCCCTTCACCCGCTGATGTGACACAAGGTTGTGAATTCGCTGGCAGATGCGCATTTGCAGTAGATGCATGTCGCCAACAAACCATCGAACTTCGTCGTTTTGATGACAGTCACCAGGTTAGATGCATGCGACTAGATGAAAAAGGCAGTCTTCCAAAATCAAACAAGGAAGGTGCAAATGTCTAAAGAGAAGAGTTTGACACCGCTGTATCAAGCACGCGAATTAAAAAAACACTTTCCAGTAACTGGTGGAATCCTGCGACGCACTATCGGACATGTTCGTGCGCTTGATGGAGTGGATCTTGATATCTACCGCGGAGAAACAATCTCTGTAATTGGAGAGTCAGGTTGCGGAAAAACTACTCTCGGCAGAATGTTGGCGGTACTACAAAAGCCAACAGCAGGAGAGTTAACCTTTGATTTTGGCGACGGCTTGAAAAATGTAGTTGGTTTGCCACGTTCTGAAGAGTTAGCTTTCCGCAAAAAAGTACAGATGATTTTCCAGGATCCCTACACATCCTTTAATCCTCGTCAACGGGTTGGCGCCGCTATGGATGAGGTACTCCAGGTCCACGGCGTAAGCGACCCCGAAGAGCGTTTTGCCCGCATAAAACAGGCCTGCGAGATGGTCAATATGAGGGTCGAGTATCTACAACGCTACCCACATGAGTTCTCAGGCGGTCAGCGCCAACGTCTGGCAATTGCCCGTTGTTTAGCGGTTAAACCAGAACTCATCATCGCCGATGAAATTGTTTCGGCGCTTGATGTTTCAATTCAGGCCCAGATTGTTAATTTGTTACGAGAAATTCAAGCAGAGACTGGATTGTCATTTGTATTTATCACCCACGATGTTGCGGTAGCTCGCTACGTGGGACATCGCATCGCTGTTATGTATCTTGGTTCTATCGTCGAGATTCTGCCGGCTGAGGCTTTGCCAGATGGAGCAGAACACCCTTACACAATAGCGTTGCTTTCAGCGGTTCCAGATATGAGTATCCATGCCAAGAAAAAGCAGATTGCCCTTCAAGGCGAGGTACCAAGCCCAATTGATGCACCATCGGGATGTGCATTCTCTACCCGTTGTCCATATGTCATGGAGATTTGCAAAACCGTAAAACCAATCCTAAGAGCTGCTTCTGATGATAGAAATGGTCATCAAGTGGCTTGTCATCTTGAAACACCACCGACAGGAGATAAGTAATGACAAACTCAAATCCTAGAATTTTAAGAGGCGTCGTACCGCCGGTATGCACACCTTTCACTGCGGATTACGAGGTTGATGAAAAATCTCTTCGCAACCTAATAAATCATCTAATTGATGGTGGCGTTCACGGCTTGTTTATATTGGGCTCCACCAGTGAGGTTGCTTATCTAACGGACCAGCGTCGTGCTGACGTCATCCGCATAACTATGGATGAGGTTAAAGGCCGTGTTCCTGTTGTTGCTGGTGCGATCGACACAACAACATTGCGAGTAATTGAAAATGTAAAAATGGCCGTAGCGGCCGGAGTAGAAGGCATTGTTGTCACGGCGCCCTTTTACGTCCGTACCCACCCAGCAGAAATCGCCAACCATTTCCGTCTTATTAAGCAGGCCTGTCCAAACATCCCGCTTTATGCCTACGACATCCCTGTCGCGGTAAATGGCGTAAAGCTTGAACTAAACACCCTACTCACCTTGGCCAAAGAGGGTGTAATCCAAGGTGTTAAAGACTCATCAGGAAATGATGCTGGCATTCGCGCTGTGGTTCTTGGAATGAAAAATCTACAGTTAAAGGATTTTGTAGTTCTAACTGGCTCAGAGTTAACTGTTGATTCAGCGCTTATCTTTGGCGCAGATGGAGTGATTCCAGGCATTGGCAACATTGATCCGGCGGGTTATGTGCGAATCTATGATCTGGTAGCTAAAGGTGATCATGCATCGGCTCGCAAGGAGCAAGAGAGATTATTTGAGATGTTTGGCCTAGTTGATGTCGGTGCAGGTGATCGCATGGGTAGAGGCTCATCGGCAATCGGTGCGTTTAAAGCTTCATTAAAACTTCTTGGCATCATCGCTGATGCACGTACCGCGCCACCTGCCATTCCATTAAATGAAGCAGAAATTAGTGCGATAAAGCCATTTCTAACTCGAGCTGGCTTCACTCTCAATAACTAGACTGTAGTAATGAGTTTGATTGTAGATCTGGGGCAATCTGGTGCCCGTATCAAGACCAACAATCAGGTTGTGCAATCAAGCATCGCAAAACAGGCTTCTGAGTCGGTTGTGCAAACCCTAGAGAGAGTGTTCAAAGAGGTTCCAACCCAAACCCATGAATTGGTTTATTTAAGCCTGACAGGTTTAATGGGAGATGTTGGAGATGTCACCCCATACGGGGAACTCTGCGCAAAACTTTTTGATGCCAAGAGAGTATTTGTCATGGATGATGGAATTGCCGCTTATCTCGGTGCTTTATCGAGGAGCAATGGAGTAGTTCTAACATTGGGTGGTGGAGTAGTAGCGGTCTCGGGCAATAACGGAAAATTTGGTCATGCTGATGGCAAAGGCGCAATCTTCGGCGATTTCGGTGGTGGCTTTTGGGTTGGACAATCAGGAATGAGAAGAGCAATTGCTACATTAGATGGCAGAGATGATGCACCTGACTTAGTTGAAGCTTTGAAGTCAGAGTTAAAACAACATCAAGAGTTGCAGAGCAAGACCGGGGTAGAAGCATCTGCGTTGTGTATTACTGCCGCCAAAACTGTAATCCAGGCCGCCGAGGCTGGCTCAAAGTCGGCACTTCAGATACTTGAACAGGCTGCGGTGTATTTAGGTCGCACAGTTTGTGCCGCTTGGGACAAAGTTAAAGAACAAAACTCCTCACAACCCAAGATCGCATTTCTTGGAGGACTCTCAAAGAGCGATTTGTATTTGAAGCTAATAAAGACAGAGATCAATAAATCCCTTGATTGTGATTATGTAGCAGCTCAATCGGACCACCTAACTGGTGCGCCATTAGCAGCAGAGTTGTTTCCAAACGGAGCACCTCCGCTCTTCAAAATTTGGCAGAGATAACACTCTCTTCCGCCTGTAGAGTTCGAGCGTGAAAAGCTTTCAAATCGCAATAGTCGGGGCTGGGCCGGCTGGTTATTTTGCAGCACAAGCCTTACAAAACGCCCAAAGCGATGAGCTTAAATTCACCATCGACATGTTTGAAAGATTGCCTACACCTTGGGGATTAGTTCGCTCTGGCGTCGCCCCTGATCACCCAAA
>CAZIAI010000028.1:9869-12121 GCA_964536895.1 uncultured Clavibacter sp. | reverse complement strand
CATGGTCCATGCGGAGATTCGACCTCTTGTAATCACCTGTGAAGTATAAAGAAGCCAACTAGGTCACACAAACCTCAACTCATTCAGGGCTTTCTCATGATCCTCTTTGACCGCATTACCCCTTAAATCAGGGGTTCTTAATGTTTTTTGATGATTATTCACCCGCATTTAAAGCACAAATATTTTGTCCGCACTACTTGAATACAGAGAAGAGGAAAGAATGAAAAAGCTCAAAAGATACGCAACCGTGGTTGCTATCTCCGCACTTGCACTTTCACCGATTTCTCCTGCCCAAGCAGCAGAAGCGGAATTAAAGACCACTCCACTTACAGAGGTTTTGAATCTGCCACGTGCAGCATTTGATAACAACCCAAATGATTTTGATGTCTTTACGGCGGTCTTTATGGATGTCTGGGGCATGTTGCCTGAGTCAGCCTTATCAACAATCTCCAAAGGTGAAACTGCGGTAACCGCTTTTGTCCCAACTGATCGCGCATTCCGTGATTTGGTAAAGCATTTGACAGGAAAGACTGTGCGTTCCGAAGCGCGAATTACTACCGCTGTGCTTGGTCTGGGCGAAGCTGCATTAGAAAAAGTGTTGCTTTATCACGTAGTGGTTGGTAACCCGATTCTTTCTCCTGATGCATTGAAGGCAAATGGTGCAACTCTTAACACCGCCGCCGGTCAAAGCTTCCGCGTTAAGGTTGAAGGAACCAAAATCACTCTGATTGATCGTGCGAAGAAGCATAAGAACGCTGTTGTGTTGCTAAATGCTGTTGACATTAACAAGGGCAACAAGCAGGTTGCACATGGCATTGATCAGGTAATGCTTCCTAAACTCTCCTAACAGATAGAAATAAAGAAAAGCCCCCTGCGAATAACAGGGGGCTTTTTCAATTCAAAAACTAATTAGAGATGATGTCCCACATCAAAAGTAATCCTGCGGACAGGACAGCTCCGACCCAGATTCCGATACCGATGCCCCAATCCTGCTCGGCTGCGGTCCAAACGGATCCGATGAAGATACTCAAAGCAGCTAGATCAAAGACGACTCTTTCTTTGCTGTTCATGCGCGGACTTTAACCTAGGTGCTTCAAATGTTGAAGATTTGGCGGTTAACTAACTCCTTAGAGTTTGGCAACGATTCCTCTAGGGGGCAAGATGCTTAAAGATTCTGAACAACTTGGGGTAGACACCGTTCCGGAGAGTCAGCGCAATGCCTCCCCCTCCTCTTTAATAACCATATTCTTTGGGGCCAACCTTTCATTATCGGTAATGGTCTTTGGTTGGTTAAGCATTCTTTATGGACTCGGTTGGTGGGAATCAGTTGCTGCAATATTCATTGGAACCTGCATTGCAGCTGCATTTGTCGCCCGATCAGCATTACTTGGATGGCGGGCCGCCACAAATAACTCTGTAGCCTCTGGTGCTTTTTTTGGGGTTAGAGGCCGCCTGGTGGCCTCCTTTGTTGGATTGCTTCTATGTTTGCAATATGTCGCATTAACGGTTTGGACTGGTGGAGAAGTTGTATCAGCAACCGTTGCACGCTGGAGTGAGACAAAAAGTACAGATCTATCGCTAGCTATTGGTTATTTGACCATTACTGCTTTGATTATTTGGTTTGCACTAAAGGGATATAACTCGGTTCTGAAACTAAATCGATACATCGCTCCAGCCATGATTCTGTTAATGGTGCTTAGCATTGTGGCATTTGCCGGTGATTTTGATTTTGGATATGCCGGCGATCCAACGGTTTATGCTCTTGGTGACTTCTGGCCAACGTGGATTCTGGCGGCCTTAACTTGTGGTGCAGCAGGTCCGATTTCATATGTAACACAAACTGGTGATTGGTCGCGCTACATATCTTCATCTGCCTCAGAAAAAGAAGTTGTGACTAACACTTTTAAAGCTTTAGTAATTGGTTTAACCATCCCAACAACATTTGGCGCCTTCATCGCTGTTGTTGCCTTTGATGAGAATAGCTTTGCTGCTGGATTTGTCGCTAATTCACCCAGTTGGCTCCTTTTGCCATTGTTGTTAGTAGCGGTAATTGGATCTCTAGGGCAGGGAGCAATAAACCTTTACAGCATGGGCTTGGACTTGGATGCAATTCTGCCCAAGCTTTCCCGTCATAGTTCAACACTCTTGGTTGCGCTCATCTCTACCACGCTGGTTTTTATCGGCAGTTTTGTCTACGACGCAGAGTCAGCGGTTACCAATTCAGTGTTATTTCTAACGGTTCTAGCTACCGC
>CAZIAI010000028.1:0-9769 GCA_964536895.1 uncultured Clavibacter sp. | reverse complement strand
ACGCAGAGTCAGCGGTTACCAATTCAGTGTTATTTCTAACGGTTCTAGCTACCGCGTGGCTTGCTATCGCCCTAACTATGCAACATGAAATGCGAAGAGATTTTGATCGCGATGCACTACAAGTCTTCAACAAGGGAGAGACTGGTGGTATCTATTGGTTTAGGGGCGGATGGAATCTGCGGGTTATTTTGGTCTGGGTTCTAAGCAGCCTGTTGGGATTTCTTGGCATCTCATCAGTTGATTACATCGGACCAATCGCTAATTGGGCGCAGGACATCGACTTAAGTCTTCCAGTAGCGGCGATAAGCGCCGTGGTGCTACTTAAGTTGGTTAGGGCCTAACCAGTCCTTTGTTATAAAGCGCCGGTAGCTAAAACGCCGGCAAAGATTTGCCAGGCTAACGCCGATTTCGCCACAAATGAAAGTGTGATGTAGGCACGCTCTCCCACTAAGTAGTCAGCAAACTTTCCAATCTGCTTGTACTGGAACCATTGAACTAACGCGAAGCAGTTAAAGAAGATGAATAGCGAGAAAACAACGCCGTAAACAAATCCGGGTGGCTCTTGGCTTGAGCCAGGCGAGAACAACAACCAGAACATTGCAATCCAAGGAACGATACCTGCGATGCATCCAAACCAGAATGGCAACAAAGAGCCTTTTCCTGGTTCTTCATACTTCTCTTGTAACCAACCAAAGAGAATCATCGCCACGTTTGCACCTGCGATTGCGATTAAAGCCACGATGTCCCAAACCGCATTTACTAGAGAGATCAAAATGATCATCAAAGTTGAAGAGATGGAGTACTCAATCCAGCGTGCAATATTGCGCTTGTTGCTTAGGTCGTTGGCATAACCCTTAAAGCCAGGCCCCACAATCCAAAAATGCGCCACAGCGCTCAATAATGAAAAGAGCGCAACGCCGATAGCAATCGGGAACTCGAACAACAAAACACTTTCAAACTTGGCACCTGGAACCGGTGCATCAAGCAGATAATTAACTGAGACCGGCAATGCAAAGCTATTGGCAAGGAACAAAATGGCAACAGCCTGAACTAGGTGAAATGCACCCGCAATCGCGTTATAGCGTCGCAATCCGCTCAATCTTTCAGCTGGGACCTGCACTGGTGTAGATGAAGCCATTTATTCCTCCTGAATTGAATTGTCTAACTGTATCCAATACCGCCTTAAACATAGGGTTAATGACTTAACATTCGAATATGACTCGTTTTGTTGTTGGCGCTTATCCCGCCTCTATTGCACATAGATCCTGGGATGCCAACGCCGAATTGGAATTTTTTGATTTGCTGGCCTCTGATTCAAGAATCTCAGCCTTAGAACTACCTTGGATGGGTGACATCCATCCACATGACAGTGCTTGGTTGCATCAAAACTTTCCTGCAAATCTGCAGGCGGTACTAACAAGTATTCCCTTTGTCATGTCTCAAATTGGCAAGAACCCGAATTATGGCTTGGCCTCCAGTGATGAATCAGGAAGAAATGACGCAGTTCGTGATGTAGCCAAAATCCTAAAAGCGATACAGGTATTTAATGAGATCGCAAATCGCCCAGTTGTTTCAACGGTAGAAATCCACACCGCTCCACGCGCCAACGGATCAATCGAAGCATTAGCTCGTTCTCTAGATGAAATATCGCAATGGGATTGGCAAAACACAAAGTTGGTAATCGAACATTGTGATGCTTGGGTTGCAAACCAAGCCCCTGAAAAAGGTTTTTTAACTTTAGAAGATGAGATTGCTGCAATCAAGCAATCAGGTGTGGATATTAGCCTGCTTATCAATTGGGGTCGTTCTGCAATAGAGCTTCGAAATGGAGATCTGGTTGTCAATCACATCAAATTGGCAAAATCTCACAATTTGCTTCATGGCCTAATTTTTTCTGGAGTATCAGATGTAGAAACCGCTTTCGGGCCAGCCTGGATTGATGCCCATCTTCCATTTAGTGAATCAAGTTCACTGCTAACTAAAGATCGCTTAAAGGATTCCATTGATGCCGCAGGATCTATCCCGATTCTAGGAATAAAGATGGGTTGGTCGCCAGCAAGTGTAGGAAGCGTTCAACAACGTTTTGAGTTGATTAGCGATGCTCTTACAGAAATCAATGTTTGACTTTAGGGCTAACTAAGGAAGATTGGTACACCGCACTACGTTGTACTCTGGATTGTTAGTTTCGTACTCAACACACTTTGGCTTCAAACTTTCATTTAAATCATAACTCAAGCTCTCAGCAATCCCTTCAATTTCTTCTACCCAGGAATCAAAGGTGCTAAAAGTAGAGTCAAATTTAATCTTAGTTCGCTCTGCAAATTCAATGGTTTTGGCAGAAGGATTAACTTCATTGCATAGCTTTGATGCAGTTTGGTTTGCAAGTTTTAAATACTCGTCAAACTGTTTCTTGTAAGCTCCTAACTCATCTCTTGAATTCCAAATCTGAAAGTCAACATAAACATTTGCCAATCTCGCCTGCAAAGCACCTGCCATCATCAGAGTTCTATCAACTACCGATCCCCATTCATCGGTGTACGCATTCGATCGCAACCCATAAGGAGTTGCCAATAATTCGTAGTCTGAATAGCTCGCACCATCTGCTCCATACATAAATGTCAGACCGGAATCTGCACTTCTCTCAAATTTCGCCTTGCATTTGACGCTTCTATAATCTTCTACTCTCTTAAGAAATTCTCTCTTGTCTAGAGCTCTTTGCGCTTCTTTGCGCTTTGCTTCTGCTTCTAACTTATTCTTCTCTTTCATTTCTAAATCTTCAGCTGTTAGACACTTAGGATTTGACACTACAAGTCTTGGGTTTGTAGGGCAGGTTCTATTTTGTGACCATTCATAAGCCACTCCAGAAAAAGCGATTATGGTCGCGAAAATTACAAACCCGATAACTATTTTTTCGCTTTGTTTCCGCGATTCTCTAAAATTACTTTTTGTCTCTTCTTGCTTCTCTGTCTTGTTAGTCAGCACAACCTCTTGCAGAGGTTCAGACTTCGGCTTGGCAACACCCTTACTTACTGCGGTCCCGCACTGCTCACAAAATCTGCTTTCGGCGTTCAACCCAAATCCACAGTTAGAACAGAATTTAGGTGCTGGCATTTCTGAAGGATAGTCCTGTTCTCCATATTTTGCTCTTTGCTTGATGGATTGACTCTCTCGGTATTTCTATCTATCTACCTCCCCCTTTTCAGCTTGCTTACAATTTACGACCCTGCATAGGCTTCTTCTATGAACTGGATGGCTTTACCAAAACTAGCAACTGTCTTACTACTGGTTGTTTTTATATCTCCAATCCAGCCAGTTCACTCTGACTCCATTGAGTTAAAGATCCGCAGCGTTGATCTTCAAACTACTCAAGTTGAAGGGGGACGCGGAGCCGCATTGGCGGTTATGAAAGATGGAACTTTGCTTCTTGGTGGTGGAGAAAGAGGAGATACTCTCTTTCAGTATCGTGATGGTTCTTTAGCTTCAATTGGAAAACTATTGCAGCAAAACGAACGCAACAGGGATTCTCGTTTTGGACCGACCGATATTGGCGTTCTTAGTGAAACTTCAAATCAGGCTCAACTTTTGATTTCCTATCCCCAGCTAAACAAACAGCGTAATTGTGTTCGACTTGTCGCATTCCGGTACACATTTGATCGCACCGCTTTATCTATCAAAAAACAAGAGCGGTGGTTTCAAGGAAAGCCTTGTGTTCCAGTAGGTGCGGTCCAGCATGCTGCTGGAAGAATTGAGGTAGTTGATTCCAGTTCTGCCTATCTGACTACAGGTGATTTAGGTTTCCGAAGAATCAATGAGGTGAAGTCTCGTCAATGGTTAGGTGGAGTTTTCCTCGTAACCGCAAAAAGTGTTAGACAAATTTCATCAGGACACCGAAACCCACAAGGTATTGCTCTAGTCAACAATAACCTTTACATCTCCGAACATGGACCCCGCGGTGGAGATGAGCTAAACCTCATTAAGCCCGGAAAAGACTATGGATGGCCATTCGTTACATATGGCGCTCCTTATGGTCCTGGTGATTACATCAAGCCAAATCGAACAGGAACCCATGTCGGTTATGAAGAACCGGTTTATCAATGGACTCCATCTGTTGCTCCTACAGAATTGGTTGTAGTTCCAAGTCAAGTGCAATGGGGCGGATTGCAGAGTTACCTTGTTATGGGAACACTTGCAGCCCAATCACTTGTGTTCATCGAACTAAAAGGTAGTTCAATCGCTGGAAAAGTAATCCAGAAAAGTGTTGGGGAACGAATTAGAGATCTGGAAGTCATGCCCAATGGCCAATTAGTTGCCAGCACTGATAGCGGTAAGTTGTTGTTTATTAACTTGAGTTAAATCTTGTTGCGTGAAACCTCTATAAAGATACCGACGCCATCTGAAGCGATTACTTTGAAGTTATAACCTTCATAGATCATGGAGGCCCCGACTGTAAGTAAGGGTTCTTCCACGGTCTGAGCAACCCTGAATGGCGCGGCACCGTGCTTCCTCTTTGTATCTAACTGATAAAGCAGTAATCCTGAATACTTATAGCCAGAACAAGGAGCTGTGTTTTCTTTATTGCACAATCCAAATGAACTCAACACTTCATTTTTCGTATTGGTTCTATATTCTGCAAGCAGAATCTCGCCATTTCCTTTTGGAATAGCAAGTAACTTTCTACCTGAAGTACTTTGCCATTGATTTAAATAGAAAACGGTTTTCATCTGGTTGGGTCCAGTACACGTAACTTCCTCATCACGTAACCATCCCGCAATCCATTTAGACCATCCGAAGAAATCGCCTCCGCCGCCCATTACATCCCAGAAAGATGCGGGTTGCTCTACCTTTCCTGATGTTGAATACATAGGAAAAACATATAAGTCTTCAAAGTTATACAAGGCATGCCCCATGCCATGGGTGAATCCGATGATCTCAGGCTGATTGCTAATTTCAAGCTTGTCGTGAACCCCATAAACCTGAAGCGAGGAAATTGAACCTGTTTTAAGCTGATATTGAGTTATGAGTCCGGGATTGTTGTCTTGTCTGAATTCATACAGCCCTGGAGGCCAGATGAACATGATTGCATCAGTCTGATCTAAGCCTGATTGCACAGCCAAATTAACAAGCTCACGAATAACATCTCGAGCTAGCATTCCTTTCCACAATTGCGCGTAATAAGAATACTTTTCAGGGAATCTGATCCAATTTTTCTTATCGGGAATATCGACTTGAAATTTAACGCGACCGAAGGAATTGAAACCATAAAAGCCTTCGGCTGCTCGAGCTTCTTTTTGAGCCACCGCAATTAACTCAGCGCTTGGTTCGATATCGGAAAACGCGATTGGAAGCCAACTCAACTTAACATTCTTCTTTCCATACACGCCGTATGGATTTGGCGGGAAGCCAATACTCACCCAGGCTGATGAGTCCTGTGGATAGGTCAAATCCGGAATCTTGCACTCATTGATGTCAATTTGGTTATTTACTTGAGACAGTTCAGGACATTTAGATTCTTGAGAACCACATGTTGCATCAAGGCCATACTTGAAGTTTGGATCCAGCCTTGGTCCTTCCTCAGCT
Organism: uncultured Clavibacter sp.; assembly: GCA_964536895.1. Taxonomy (GTDB): domain Bacteria; phylum Actinomycetota; class Actinomycetes; order Nanopelagicales; family Nanopelagicaceae; genus MAG-120802. The sequence goes on along the minus strand of CAZIAI010000028.1, from coordinate 4,192 downwards.
TTGTTTTCTGGTTTTGATTCTGGTGTATCGGTAGTTGGTTTAGTTGAGGATTGTTCCGGATTGGGTTGGGGCTTTATCTCTGGAGTAGTTGGTGGCTGTACTGACTCTTTTGCATTAATTTTCACATTCCTATTTGTCAAACTCCATGAATCTTTACCTGAAGTAGCGCGAATATTTAACTTATAGTCACCTAAGAAAATTTTATCGCCAGTGGGAATAGAAATACTCCAGATAGAGTCTGCTTTAGTGCCGCCGATTCTTTTGATTGTTCCACGAAGATAATGCGATTGAGAATTCAATAAATATGCATCTGTAATTCTTGGTTGTGGATTAGCTTTGAGTCGAATCTTTACTTCCAGTGATTGACCAGCAATCAGTGATTGTTGATGGCTTATTGAAATTAACTTGATAGTTCCAGCAGTTGCAGAAAAGGTCGGGACAAGCATAAAAAGGATTAGCGCCATCGCAATCCTTTTCATTGGTACACCTTAAAGGCTTATGGCTAGTCTGAACATGTGCGGCAAAAATAGCTTCCATGTATTAACTTGCGCTCAACACTGCTGAGTGAGCCATAAAAAGTGCGTGATTGGTTACCCCACTCTAAACTCAAGAGGTGATGAGACTTTTCCGAGTTGTTTCTCTTGTAATTGCTCTGTCTTTGTTTACCTCAATCTCAACTTCTTACTCTGAGGAGTCAACATCAGAAGCTGAAGCAGCCGCGCAAGCAGCGGCGGATGCGGCAGAAGAGGCAGTTAGACAAGCGATTGCGGCGGCCGAGGCGGCAGCGCAAGCCGCTCAAGCAGCTGCCGATGCAGCAGAGGAAGCGGCGCGCCAAGCAGCTGCGGCGGAAGAGGCAGCAAGACTTGCGGCAGAAGAAGAAGCGGCAAGACTTGCAGCACAGGAAGCAGAGAGAATTGCGCGCGAAGAAGCTGAAAGAATTGCAAGAGAGAATCAAATGTCTACGCCTTCTGTGCTTGACTGCTCTACTCCCGAGAACATGACACAGTTAGCTTGCCAACCAGCAATGTTGGCCCTTACTAATCCAGATGGATCAATTAATTGTGCAAATCCGATAAACACAGTCACATCAACTTGCATGACGGTCTTTCAAAGTGCACAAAATGGAGAATTGAATTGCTCTCTGCCTGAATTGCAAAACTTGCCTGCTTGTTTTGGTAAAACGCCAGCTCCTGGCCCAATAAACCCTCCGCCAGTTGCAGATCCAATTCCAGAAGTGACGTCCCCTTCTATTCCAGAACAAAAACCGATAGAGACACCTAAGGTTGAATTGCCGTTAAAGCCAGTAGTGGAGGCTCCAGTTACCACTCCCAACACAACCGTTTCAAATCCACTTCCGGTAACATCCAATAATCCAACTAAACAAGAGGAAAACTTCAAAGAAGCTGAAGGCGAAGAAGAACCAGTTTCAGCTTCACTTCAAGTCAAATTCAATTCTGCAACTAATCGCTACGTCCTAAGGATTGATTCAAACCTCATTGGTGAGAATGTAATAGTTCGAGCTACAAAAAAGGGCTCTAAAACCATTCGTTTCCGGATTGAAACCGATGAAGATGGGGTTGGAGGAATTCAGACCAAAACCAAGTTGAATGGATATACCTTAACTCTTTTATTCAATGGCGAGACTCTTAGTAAGGTAAAAGTGCAATAAAGCATACGCTCACATAAGAGTGAGTGTTATTTGATTTCATCGCTTGATTAAATTGAGGTAAAGCGACTTACTCTTTCTTTCCACTTCATTTTGATTGGAAAGGAGGAGAAATGAAAAGGGTGTTTTCTGCCTTAGCCATATCCGCTATTGCTGTGTCGGTCAGTCTACTAACCGGTAGTTCAGCACAGGCGCTTAGTTGTAATGCTTTTAACAAAGGAACTGGCAAGGCATTTCATGTCGCTGGTGCTCAAGGTGCCGGTCTTTACAAGATAGCCGCCGAATGTCACGGTGCGTAATTGGGTAAGGAGTTAGGTTAAAGCCTGCGCCCCTTGATTTCGATGGGCGCAGGTCTCAAATTCCCTTCATGTGGTGTGCCTTTACGCTTAAGATTAAATGGTTCTCTAAAATGAATTTGTGTGTTCAATATTTAGATCACAACGAATTGATCCTTAATATATGAGTTGGAGAAGTAATGGAAATAATTGTGGTTGGAATAGCAATTTTGGTAATTCTGTTGGTTGCCAAAAACGGATCAAGCAAGAGGAGTAGTAAGCCGCCTAAAGATGATAATTTGGATGAAGACACGATCTATGGCTGATTCAAAACATAGTTTTCGGAATTAAAGATTGAGCGCGCCCGTAGGGATTCGAACCCCAAACCTTCTGATCCGTAGTCAGATGCTCTATCCGTTGAGCTACGGGCGCAAACAGCCTGCGAATATTATCACCACAAAAAGGGGCTGTTATCCCCTGATACCCTGCGAATTATGAAGCGAATTGCGCTGTTTTTGGTGGCGATGATGCTGGCGCCTAGCCATGCATTTGCGGTCGATATCCCATTAACTTGCGCAGATCGCAAATCATTAGAGCTACGAATCTCTAATGTAATTAAGGGGTGCGAAACAAATGAAGTGTCATTGGGTGAAGCTCCTATCGTTTACTCACTCACTGGACCAAAGAGTTTGAATAACACACTCGAGTGGCGATTTAAAGCGGCGAAAGTAGCTGCCCAAGCAGAAGGAATCTCACTGGAGATTACTTCGGGATATCGTAGTTTGAAGAGACAAACATTTTTATATGAGCAAGCGGTTAGAAAATATGGCAGCGCTAAAGAGGCAGCGAAATGGGTTGCTCCTCCAGATGTTTCACATCATCCAATGGGTTTGGCATTAGATATTAACTATCCTCGAGATCCAAAATCCACAAAGTGGTTAGAGATAAATGGTTACAAATTTGGATTGTGTCGGACATTCAAAAATGAATGGTGGCATTTTGAAGGAAACATTGCTCCTGGGTGGAAATGTCCCAAGATGCTTAAGGATGCTACGGAGTTAGTTAAGCCCTAACATTGATTCTCGTTTGGTGATTTTCACTCGTGGTTTCCCAAGCGGTTCGCCTGCTTGAACTTCAGCGGCATTGATTTTTTCCCAATCTTGTTGGGTTACGACAATTGCGCCTCGCTGAGACAATAGATTTTGTATCTCTGTCTTCGGCTTTGGTGTTCCTAGATCCTCCACCAGTAACTTCATGACATCGGTTGAATCACTCTTATTGGTGCCGATTACACCTGATGGTCCACGCTTGGCCCAACCAACTACATACAAACCTTTCTCATTTACCCGACCATCTTGATTGCGCACCTTGCCACCTTCGTACGGCAGGCCAGGTATCTCATCTACTTGATAACCGATCGCGCTAACCACCAGTCCACATGGGATAGTAAAACGCTCTCCGGTTGCTTGAACTTTGCCTTCTTTAACCTCATTTATGCCGAAAACAACCCCTTCTACCCGGTCTTTTCCAAGGATTTCCAGCGGGGTAGCCAAGAAGTGAAAATACATTGAACGTTCGTGACCCTTTTTCTCGGCTTCAGCAATCGCCTGCATTGCATCGAGGTTTGATTTCAGATCCTTTGGCAACTCACCTTGTGACTCCGCACGGGCTTTGGCATCTGCAATTTGGTGTTGATCGATGTGAACATCGGTGTGCTCAAGCTTTGGTAGCTCCCGTAACTCTGGAGAGGTAAATGCTGCATGTTCTGGGCCACGGCGACCGCAGATATGAACTTTTCTGATGGATGAACTATGTAGTGCATCTAGCGCATGGGTGGCGGTGTCGGTTGGATCCAATTCCTTTGGTTCAAGAGCCAACATACGTGCCACATCCATAGCTACATTGCCGGCACCAATAACTACTGCGGTATCGCAATCTAGTGAAACTTTGACATCTGTAAAGTCAGGGTGCGCGTTGTACCAAGGAACGAAATCAGCTGCTGACAAAGAGCCTGGTAAATCTTCTCCTGGAATTCCAAGGGTTCTGCCTTTGTTAGATCCGGTCGCAATTACTACCGCATCATAGATCTCTTGCAACTCTTCTAATGTCAGATCTTTGCCCAGTTCGATATTTGCAAACAATCTAAAACCTTCTGAGGTTGCAATCTTTTCAAATACTTTGGAAACTGTTTTGATTTTTGGGTGATCAGGGGCGACGCCAGAGCGAACTAATCCCCAAGGTGTAGGCAATC
>CAZIAI010000027.1:5003-12206 GCA_964536895.1 uncultured Clavibacter sp. | reverse complement strand
TGATGAAGCGGTTATCTGCTGTGCCTGCACCATTTGCTGGGACCGCAAGAGCGACTACACCTGCAACGGCGGCGACTGTTACTGCGGTTAGGACTGTGCGAAGTTTGTTTAGTTTCATGGGTTAAGTATCTCTTATTAAGTGTGGATGGTGTGAATTAAGGCTGGGAATAGTGGGAGAATAAGCGGGTGAGCCAGTTCCTAAGCAATTGCAGCGCTGATGCTGTTTCAAAGGCTGCTGCAAATTTGCTGGCGGGAAATTTAGTGGCCTTTCCAACTGAAACAGTTTACGGGTTGGGCGCAGATGCATGTAATGAAATGGCGGTTGCGCGGATTTATACAGTTAAAGGCAGGCCTGCAGATCACCCATTGATTGTGCATGTGGCATCGATGGATGCGCTGGGTGATTGGGCAAGCGATGTTACGGAGTATGCGATTTCGCTGGCACGAGATTTTTGGCCGGGGCCAATGACGTTGATTATGAAGCGAAGTGAACTAGCTGGCTATTTTGTAACAGGTGGGCAGGAGACGGTTGGAGTTCGTGTGCCGGATCATCCAGTTGCCTTGGGATTGTTAGAAGCTTTTGCACGGGTTGGCGGCAAGGGAGTTGCAGCGCCCAGTGCTAATCGATTTGGAAATGTTTCACCAACGACAGCGCAAGCTGTTGCAGATGAGTTAAGTGATTACTTGGCAGAGGCAGATCAAATTCTCGATGGTGGGCCCTGCGAGGTTGGTGTTGAGTCAACGATTATTGATTGCACAGGCGATGTGCCAAGGATCTTGCGCCCCGGTGCTGTGACTGTTGCAATGATTGAAGAGTCGACGGGGTTAACTATTGGTGAATCTGCATCGGTAAATGGTGCATCTGTGGATGTAGAGCAGATCCGTGTCAGCGGTTCACTAGAGAGTCACTACGCACCGGTGGCTACAGTTGTTTTGGATCAATCTCCCGTTGCAGGCCAAGGGTTTATTGCATTGGCAGATGAAGTAACACCTGATGGGGTGGTGCGCTTGGCTGCTCCACAAACAGATGATGATTTTGCACGGGTTTTGTATGGAGCGCTTCGCGAAGCAGATGAGCAGGGCTTGCAAACTGTGGTTGTGCGACAGCCATTAGGAGATGGAATCGCGGTTGCGATTCGTGACCGTTTGATGAGAGCAGCAAAAAAATAACCCCGCCAGAAGAAGTTATGGCGGGGTTATTGTCTGTATTCTTATTTAGTAGCTCTAATGGTGAAAGTTGTTGATCTTCCACCAATGGTTACTCTGATTGTGTATGAAACATTTTCCTTCGCAAAGGTCAAAGCAGGAATTGTCACTCTGCCAGATGCTGAAACCTTAATTCTTCCCAAAGAAACTGATCTGCCGCGTGAGTCTACAAATGATGCAGATCCGGATGCGCCAGAGCGTAACCCTGTAACTGTTACGCGAGTTGGAACATCAACAGGAATTTGAACTTCAGATCGTCGAGTGCTGGAAACTGTCGCAACCGGTGCTCTTTCATCTGCACCGATACCACCTAAGGTAAGCGAAGAGCTCAACTTGATCGGAGTTGATTCAACAGAGGAGTTGGTGAGAAGTTTGTTGGAAAGTCTGGCCGATGTCGCTGTAATTGGTTCACCAATGACAATTGGAATTACACCTGCTGTGGCAACAGGAACTACCGCACTTACTCCAGGTGTCTTAACAGGAACAGGTTGTGCCAACGGCTTTCCAACTTCGAGCACCTCAATAGAAGGGGGATAGTCGGCAGCCATCGAAGGTGTCACGAAGAGCGCAGTTGTTGCGATGAGGCAACCGGCAGTGAATGTGCCAACCAGCCTAAAGTGAATTTTCATAACTCCTACTTCCAATCAAACTTTTCAGAGCCTTTACCCTGAAGGACCCCATGGTCTCACTATTAGATGCTTTTCCGCAACAGATCCCGGCCGGGGCGGCATTAACAACATGTACACTCCGACCTAGGGCTTAACGCTAGGAGGGCCTTTTCGGAAAACGGCACGGGAGCAAGGCTCCACTGTGTCAAACTACTGGTTCGAGATTGACCCTCGCGACTCTAGATTCAAGGGAGCACATCAGGTATGGACCTCAGAGATTTTTATCGATTGATCCTGCGTAATTTGGCCCTAACGGTGGTTTCGGTTTTGCTTGGTGTGGGAGTTGCTGCGGGAATCACCTACTCAATGACGCCGATCTATCAGGCCAAGGTTCAGCTATTTGTTTCTACACCCTCATCGGCCTTAGATGTTTCAGCATTGGTGCAAGGCTCGAGTTTCTCTCAGCAGCGAGTGAAGTCATATGCACAAATTGTCAATGGCCCTGAAACGTTACGCCCAGTCATTGCAGCTTTGGATCTACCATACAGCTATGAAGAGTTGGCAAAAAATGTAACGGCCACTGCACCTCTTGACACAGTACTTATTTCGGTAACTGTTTCAGATCCAGATGCATATCTTGCGGCAAGAATCGCTAACGCGATTGGACAACAGTTTGCAGTTACAGCAAATAGCCTAGAAGTTTCCGGCTCAACCAACTCCTCGGCAATCAAAGTTTCTATGGTTAAGAGCGCATCACTACCAAAATCACCATCTTCGCCAAAGACTGCGCTCAACCTATTGCTAGGTCTAATTCTTGGCTTTGGCTTGGGTGTGGGCCTTTCAATTCTTCGAAGTATTTTTGATAATACAGTGAAGAATGAAGACAATCTCGATGGGACAACAGTATTGGCTGCAGTGGCCTTCGACCAATCATCCGTAGATAAACCATTGATTACACAAATTAGTAGATACGCACCTCGAACAGAATCTTTCCGTCAATTGCGCACAAACCTGCAATTTGTGAGGGCGGATAATCCACCAAAAGTTATTGCGGTTACTTCTGCAGTTCCTGGCGAAGGAAAGACTTCATCATCCATAAATCTGGCGATTTCTTTTTCTACCGCAGGGTTTAAAACACTTTTAATTGAGGCAGATATGCGTCGGCCTAAACTTACGGAGTACATGAGCTTGCAGGGTAAGCGTGAAGGTCTTTCTGAAATTTTGAGCGGAAAAATTCAAGGCACTATCCAAGAACGCGCATCTGCTGTTACGTGGACGTGGGGCGAGAATGAATTGTCAATTATTTCATCTGGTGCCACCCCGCCTAACCCCGCTGAATTATTGGATTCAGAAACCTTCAAGTCACTCATCAGTGACGTCAGAGAAAAATTTGATTTCGTAATTGTCGACTGCCCACCAACACTACTCGTGGCAGACGCATCGATTATTGCCACCCAATGTGATGGAGCCATTATTGTCACTAAGGTTGCAAAGACCCGGGTCAACCAGTTCCTTGGCGCAAGAGAAAACCTCACGACTGTCGGCGTGCAAGTCTTGGGAGTCATCATGAACATGATTCCGCGTTCACGGACTGATGAATATGGTCGAAAGTATGGCTACGGTTATGGCTACGGTTATGGAAAGTATCGCTCATATCGCTCCTACCGTGCATACGGAAGTTACGGTAGTTATGGTAGTGAGCCTGGGTACGACCCAGCCCGCTCCTATGCACCCAAGGAAATTGCCGACAAAATAGAAAAATCGAATTAAAGCCTAATTGATTTAGGACCAAGAAATGAAGATTGATAAGGTCCGGTTCAGGCAACTTGTAAAGTTGTCAGTAGCGATTTTCCTAGGTGTATTTGCGGTTTCTGTTATTGCGGGTTCAGTTGTTGTGGTCCAACTTTATTCTCAACTGAGCAAACCAAATGCATTTGAAGCGCTGCAGCAAAAACAAAATCTCGACAAGGTATACAGCAAGATTCAAGTTTTAGATCTGGCAGCCTCAAATCCAATTGTGGCAATAAGTGCATCGATTTTGATTACCCCCGGAACCTACAAGGATCTCTCATTAGCAATGAGTAGTGGAAAAGAAATTACTGGGATTGCTCAGGAGTACTTAGGGCAAAAGAAGCAGAGACAAGATTCTCTACTGAGCTTGGCTGGCCCCTTGGATAATGCGATGCCCCATGTGAATCAACTTTTTGGGGCATTGAGTAGGGTGCACTTGGGTGGGGTGCTTTCTCCTTGGGACAAAAAGATCGAGCCAATAAGGGCAAAAAGCAAAGAACTCTTAATGGCATCCGAAAGCCTTACACCCCTGGTAACCGTTTTACCTACATTGGCAGGGTCTGAAGAGCCAAGAAAGTATTTGATGGCATTTCAAAATTCTGCAGAAGCTCGAGGAACAGGTGGAATATTAGGTGCTTACGCAGTAATCAGAACTGACAAAGGAAAAATTACCTTTACCGATTTCGGATCTAACGCAACATTGGCTCAGCTACAAGACATACCAATAGAAATGCCTGATGAATACATTCGACTCTATAACGATGATCCGGGAATATGGCAAAACTCAAACCTGTCTCCACATTTTCCGTATGGAGCGAAAATTTGGCTTGCCCTTTGGGAACGCCAATATAGGGAACGTTTAGACGGTGTAGTTACTTTTGATCCGATCGCTTTGAGTTATCTACTCCAAGCTACTGGGCCAGTTATTGCCAACGGTGAAGAAATTAACTCAGAAAATGTTGTCAGAGTTACATTGTCAGATGTTTATCAGAAGTACAAAACTAACAACGAGGCTAGAAAACAATTCTTAATCAATATTATTCAAGCAGTATCAAAGGTAATTGAAGAAGACAAAGTTTCCTTAGCAGACATAGCGCAAAAGTTAGTTCTACCAGTGAATGAACACCGACTCTTGATATATAGCGACAATGTAAGTGAGCAAGAGCAAATAGAAAAGTCATCTCTTTCTGGATCCATTGAAAACAAGAGAGATAATGTCTATCGACTCGTCATTCAGAATACGTCTGGCAACAAGATGGACTATTACCTAGAGCGCAAACTCAAAATTGAGTCTTTGGAATGTCTCCCAAAGAGAAAAACTCGAGTTACATTCACATTGAAAAACAATGTCGACCCCTCAGAAAAGCTTCCCTCCTACGTAATAGGCAGATTAGATCTCAATCGTCCAAACGGACTAAGAAATAGTTACGGAACTAGAGCAATAGTGTTGGCTCCTCAAGGAGTTTATGTTTTAGAGACGAAGGACCAACAAACAGGAAAGCGATTTGGTTTCCTGGCGCGAGAGCGCGGCCGAATTGGTGTTGGAGTACAAATAGATCTAGCTGCGGGAGAGTCTGAAACTTACTCAATAACCTTCTCAGGAGGGGTGGGTGAATTGAAAAACCACACCCAACCTTTGGTTAATCCACAATTCACCGAAGTTATCGATAGATGTAGTACTTCATGAGCAAATTAATTGTTTTGTGTAAATACAATCAGGCACGTTCGATCACGGCCGCCGCTGCACTTAGGCGTTTTTTTCCAGACCACGAAATTCTCTCTGCTGGAATCATAGGAAACCCACGAATTCCAATACCAAGTTCAATTTTACAAATTTTAGATGAGTGGGGGCTCCACGAGAGAGATGAACGCTCCACCTCAACAACTGACTTGCCACCAATTTCATCTACAGACCTTGTCTTGTGTGCAGATCAGGAAGTTCGAGGAATCTTTATACAACAACACAACTTGAACCCAGCTAGTTTCCCGAATATTTGTTTACTTGAAGATTTTGCGAGGGGATCATTAGAAGTCCCAATTGATCCTGTGGCACTGGGTCAAGCAGAAACAAAGAATCAATTAGCCCGCTCCTTGGTTTTGGCTATAAGAGGTGCAAATAAGTTCCTGGAAGTCGAGACTTCAATCAAGGCAGGTCATCTGCCCGTGAATAAGAATGATCATTTAGAAATTCAAAAAAGACTTATAGAAAATAGACAGGACAAAGTATTGTCAATCGATGTTGGTTTTTCTATTCCAGACATCAACATCTGGTCCCCCGATTTGAATATGCAAAAAATTAACCCATCAAAATTTGAGATAATCGAGAATACATTAGAACGAAACACCGTATTGATATCTAAATTTGAAGTTGATAAAACGTCAGAATTGCTTTTATCTATTGGATATTATGAGTGGATCAAGAAATTGAGTTCGAACTTTGACTTGACTGTTGTTTCCCAGCCTTTCGATGGTCTTCCTCAAAACAGGCGGCACGAAGCTATTCTTGGAATGATCCACTCATAAGAAGTGAGTTCTAGTTTTCTTTTCTTATTCAGTATGAATCGAATCCTTGTTTCTCATTGTTAAAAGAAACAATCCAACCCCTAAAGCATTAGCAAATACGTCGGTGAAGTCTGGAAATCTACCTGGGATGGCAAACTGAATCAGCTCTATCAAGATGCTAGATATTGAGCAAATAAGTAGATTAATTAGACCTCTTATTTGGGGATAGAGTCTTAAGATAAAATAGCTTAAGGGAATAAGTAAAAGAGTATTAAGGAGCTTTTCTGTTGGCCACGAGAGCTCAACCAATCCAAAGAATTTGCTTGATTCATTTGACTGAGGGGTAAAAACAACCATAGATAGCGCAAACAAGTAAAACTTGAAATAGAGCCGAGTTGTCATGATCGCCATGATACAACGGCAACGTCTCATCTAAGGGTGTAATCGAAATCCATAAGCGTGAAGCTTTTATGAGCCGAAATTCTTCTCATTAAGACTTGGAACATTCTCTAGGAAAAGACTATTCGTTGATGTACAGTTGCTTTTAAGCAACAACGTGCGGAGAGTGATTACCTTGAAAGAGTTAGAGTTCACTAAAAAAGTGAATCGCAAGAGATCACAATTGGTTGCTTTTGAAGTTGTGATGATTTTTATTGTTAACTTGTTAGTTTCATGGATTCGCTTCGATATGGATTTAAAGGCACTTCTTTTTGAGTATCCAGCCGTGCCAAAGATATTCGTTTATCCAGCCATTTGGTATTTGTGCCTTTCCGTGGTTCATGGCTGGGATCGTTCGATCATTGCTTATGGAAATGAGTTGTTCTCTCGGGCTATTGGTGCAGGTTGGCGCACTTTGTTTGCATTTGCAACCTTTGCTTACTTAATTAAGTTTCCCATTTCTAGAATTTGGGTTGCATCGAATGTTATTGCAACTGTCATAACTGTGCTGATTATCAGATTTATTGTTCGAAGAAGTTTTGGGTTGAATCACACTGAGGACGGCAAGCTCATCTATCTTTATATTGGGTTAGAAAAAACCTCTGCATCTTCGCTTCAGGAGTTTAAATCAAACTTTGGGTTCGCTCCCAAGTTATTG
>CAZIAI010000027.1:0-4903 GCA_964536895.1 uncultured Clavibacter sp. | reverse complement strand
TGCATCTTCGCTTCAGGAGTTTAAATCAAACTTTGGGTTCGCTCCCAAGTTATTGATACTGGAGCCGCCAGCAAATGAGAATTGGGATGATTGGATCGATGTCTATAGAAAAAGAACTAGTGATAAATCCCTGAGCGGAGCGATAGTTGGTTACGGGGCAATCAGCGATGCTGCGATTCTAAAACAAATGTCGGATATCAACAGAAATCAAATTGTTGAATTTATTCTTATTTCTAGAATTTCACCATTGCTAAAACGATTTGAAGCATTAGATAATCCAACTCTTTTACGAGTCAAAGACTCAAACATCTTAGGATCAGGAGCGGTAATCAAAAGACTCTTTGACTTGTTTTTTTCCAGTGCAGCAATTGTTGTTTTGAGTCCTCTTCTAGTTGTTACGGCACTCATCGTTAAGTTAACATCTAAAGGTCCTATTCTTTACGTTGATAAAAGAGTAGGAAAAGACGGACGAGATTTTATTTTCCCCAAATTTCGTTCTATGTATCTAGGGTCAGACGAAAAGCGGCTAGAGGTGCTGGGTCGTCCAGACTCAGAAATGTTGGATCGTTATGTTAAAGATCCAAGAATTACCCCATTTGGTCGATTTATTCGCAGATGGTCAATCGATGAATTACCTCAGTTGTGGTGTGTATTGATCGGCACAATGTCGATCGTCGGACCTCGCCCAATCCTTAGAGAAGAACTTATTCAAATCAAAAAAGGATTTGAAAACCGTTTTATCGCAAAGCCAGGATTGACTGGTCTGTGGCAAGTTACCGGTAGGAAAGAGGTCGCCTGGGATGATCGAATGCTGAGGGATATTGCATATATCGAGGATTGGAGCTTGACCACTGACCTAGTTCTAATTTTGAGAACAGTTTCGGCAATTGTGATTGGGCGAGGTGCGCATTAGTCGATAAGAACATGCCGTACGCATAAATGAAAAAAGATTCACTCATCGTTCATGAGTATTCAAATGAATCCCATCTGGCTGGTCTAACTTAATTCAGCCGCACCAAATGGATTTGGAAGAGGGCCGAATTACAGGTGATTTAAAGGGGCGATAAAAGCAATGTAACCTGATAACCTTTTCTTGTTGCTTTAGCGCAACCTGAGCAAAGGATTGCGATCATCTTGAATACGATTAGATTTCTAGCCAAATCACTCGCTATGGCACTTCTTGCCTCTGTTGTGGCCATTACACCGGCTCAAGCGACAAATTGCAGCAGTGTTACTGGAACATCGTTGAGTCAAAACTCTAATCTTTGGATTTTTCAGTGGGATGCCCTTCCGGATAGAACAAATATTGATGGCTTGAACGTTTTTGCCACTTCAGGTTCTGGTTATCAAAGTTGGTACAACAATGCAGATGGATATTATTGGTATGGCCTCCCAAGTTCAGCAACTTTGTTATTAGCCAACAAACTGAGTCTGATTTACTTTATGAACGAGCGTAATATTTCCGAAATCACTTTTAGTGTTCGTAAAGATAATGGAACTGCAGGTTGTTATCCACTTTCAACAATAGGAACGATCGCACCTCCAAGGCTTTCGGCACCTTCGAACATCCAAGTTACTCAAGCTGTCTATAACTCTGCAACCGTTACCTTCGATTCACATCCTATGGCGGCATCACACACTTTGACGTTGACACCCGCAGGTGGTGGCGCTCCAAGAGTTGTAGATGACTATGTTTCAGGAACGCAAATATCGGATTTGCTTGCGTCAACTAACTACACAATTTCTATAAAGTCTCTAGGTGGTATCGCCAATATCAATAGCCCTGAGGGAAGCATGGAATTCTCAACTCCACAGGATCCAGTGGAAATCTCTCGGTTAGCAAATTTAGCGAAATTGGCACAGATTGCTCAGGCGAAAGTGGATGTCCAAGCATCAGTTAAATCGTCAAACAGTTTGACCTTGGACCTACTGCAAAAGGCAGAGATAAAGGGTGCAACCAAAGGTAATTTACCTTTGATCAATAAAGAGCTGGCTCAACTATCACCAGAAAAGCGCGGGAATCTGGAAGAGATTATTAGGGTCATTCGAAAGTATGAAGTTGTTGATATGTTGGCATCGCCAGACGTTAACAAAATTCAATCCAAATTACTGGTTGAAATTGGCTTGATTCCTCGTGATAGTAAAAATAAGACATCTGTGGTTAATGCTCTCCGAAGGTTAAGTCCCCCCGATCGCTCCACATACGAGGCAATTCAAACTGCAATCAAGTTAGAAATGCAGGGTATCCAGTCCCGCAAAGATAGAACGGCAACCATCATCAAGAGGATCAGTAGCCGAAGTTAAATAAACCCAATTGTTCTGAAGGAGCAATAATGATCAAAGCGTATTTTTCTAGAACACCAACTAAATCAACAGTTGGCATATTGGTCTTGGCCTTACTCGTCGGCGGCATTAGTGCACAGGCCTCAGGTGTATTGAATTCACCTTCTGGTGGATATCTTATCTGTGTTGATTCGAAGACAAAATTGATCACCCACCCTGGAACAACCAATTGTCCTAAAGGTTCCAAACGCCTAGTAATCGGAGCTTCCGGCAAGGATGGGGCTATTGGATTAACAGGTGCTGCTGGATTGAACGGAGCTGATGGTAAAGACGGTAAGACTTTGTGGAATGGCGTTAAAGATCCTGAAAGCACATGGGGCGCGCCAGGAGACATGTTCATTAATTCAGTTACAAGAACTTTGTTTGGACCAAAGAATCTGGATGGCACATGGCCTGCAGGTGTATCTATAGTGGGGCCGAAAGGTGATCAAGGTCCGATGGGATTGATGGGACCTGCCGGCGCAAATGCAAGCTTGAAGATTACAGAATTATCAATCTGTGGGAGCAACGGTACATCGCTATGTAAAGTTGGCGCACAAGGCCCTGGCGGCGGTCTGATTTTCTTTGTTGACTACCAAGATGAGTACGCAGGTTTCAATTATTTAGAAGTGTCACCATCGAGTTGTGAAAAAGCAGATGTGGTTAGTGGCCGCGGATTTGGTGTGGAGTTTTCAGATTTCGACCGCATAAATGACCAACAACTCGAAAGATTTGACGAAGTCGCAACAGCCAGTTTGATGAACTACGCCGGACAGTTAGTTGGGAGTGGAAGTAGCAATACTCAAATATTGTTAAATTCATTCTCAACTCCCTCGAAGGCTACAGCTGCTTACTATGCAGACTCTTTAACCTGTGGCACGAAAGCAGATTGGTTTCTAGGTTCTCTTGGCGAATACTTGTTGCTAGAGAGAAACCTGCCTGGATTGCTACTCAAAGATGCCACGCAAACATGGCCTACTAGCGGAAGAAAAGACTTTTGGACTTCATCAATCTCATTTAGATCTGGCGAAAACCCCCAGAGAGCTTATGGACTTGAAGTCGAGCAGGGAATTCCTGAATTTGATGATTACGCGGTTGGAAACATAAAGAGGGTTCGAGCCATTCGATCTTTCTAGACGAGGCAGTTCGATAATTCAAAGTTTGTTACGATCAAAATGTAAAGTGCTGGTTATGTGACTTACCTACTAACCATCAAGGGGCCACATTTAGGAATTAGAATTTTCAGCATCAGTGTAAAACTTCAAATTCTGTTGTAGTCGTTCATTCCCAGGATCACCCAGAACTGCCAACTCTCCGTATTTAACTGCTTCCTTGTGCCTGTTTGTTTTATTGAATGAGAGAGCCATTAGGTCATAACCCCACCATTCCCAAACCTCCGGTTTAACAAGATGATGATCTTGGCGCACAAGTTCTAGAATCTTTGAAGAAAAAGCGTTGCAGTCTTCCCACTTGTTTTGTAAATGTGCAATATGTGCTCGCCAGTGCCAAGCTTCATAAAAACTGGGAGCTTGCTTCGTTGCCTCCTCTGCATAACTCTCTGCTAGAGACCATAGGCCAAGCCAACGACATGCTTCGGACGCCCAAATATTTGTTGACGCAATTTCTACGTCCCATCCGCGATTAAGGGACAAAGCCTTGCTGGCGGTGGACAAAACCTTAGGCCAGTCACGATTGTAGAAATACTCACGTGCTAAATAGTGACCCATACGCCAATCATGTGGATCTTCGACCACTGCTTCTTCCAGGAGAGTTAAGTAAGAGTTTCTCGGTTTTGTTAAGTCTTTCAAATGATCGACTTCTAAATCGATGTATTCACGCTTAAAAATCTCATTTCCTGTCGGTACTAGCACTTCGTGAATCGGGTACTTCCAAATAAAACCTTTCCGCGGATGTATTTTAAAGTAATGTTGATATGTTCGAACCTTACCGTCGGGATACCTTGCAGTCACATGCTTGTACGTAGGCCACTTGTTTCCAGCGCGCCATGCAGATTCCACTATATCTCGCCACCCTGTCGGCAGGACTTCATCGAGATCCAACTGAATACAAATATCGTAGTCCTCTGGAATTAAAGCCAATGAAGCGTTCCTTGCAACATCAAATCTCCAAGGAATTACTTCTATTTCATGAGTACGAATCCCTAATGATTTTGCAATAAATTTAGTTTTATCTTTTGAACCAGTATCTGCCAATAGAACTAGGTCTGCATCTTTCGCTGATTCGAACCATCGGTGAACAAACTTCTCTTCATTCAGAGCGATGGAGTAAACAGCTATTCTTATGTCTGTCGTCAAAGGCTAACTCTCTTTCCAAAACGAAAAATCAAAAACAAGACAACTCCAGCCACACGCAGATGGATTAATATTAAACCCATCTGTATGTGGTTGAAGTCGCATTCATTACTTACCTGCAACCGTCTTGGCTTTAACCACAGCTGTGGCTGCAGCTGTTTTCGCTTTAGCTGTGGCTGTTTTGGCTTTAGCTGTGGCTGTGGCTGCAGCTGTCTTGGCTTTAGCTGTGGCTGTGGCTGCAGCTGTCTTGGCTTTAGCCACTAAGTTCG
>CAZIAI010000026.1:0-13837 GCA_964536895.1 uncultured Clavibacter sp. | reverse complement strand
AAGGCGGGAAGCCTTTTATTCAGCCATCTTCTTGAGCTTGGTAGCTCGAGCTGTTTGTTGCTTTGCTGACTGTAACGCAAATCAAGGACTTTTTGCATTCACACACTTAAATCATTAGACCCGCGGTTTGGAACGCTTGGTGATTCCAAGGGCAGGGGTGTAACGGGGCGAGAATTTGTCCCGCCTCGCTACAGTTCAAGGAGAATCACCCCTGTGAGCGCTGTTCTGCGCCCGAGTCAGGCATTGCGACCAATTTCTTTGAACTTGGCTGCTGTGGCCGGACTGTTCTTGGTCAGCTTCTTTACCGTGAGCTCTTCCTGTGCCTTGTCATTCGCCCAATCGAGTTGTTTTTGCGAGCCCAGCAAGAGCTTTTTAGTTTCCTCCATCGCCCTAATGGTGGTATCGATCTTCTTGATTGCTTGATCGAACTTGTCTTTGGCGATTCCGACGTTTCGCCCAAAACGGTCCTTGAACTGTTCAATCTCGAACTCGAAGTTTGTAAGGTCAACATTTTGAGCTTTGACAGAGGCTAGTTCCTCTTTGTACTCAAGAGCCTTGGCCGAGGCGTTGCTTAGAAGCATGATTAGTTGAAGGAAGAATTGGGGACGAATCACATACATCTTTGGATATTTGTGAGACATATCTACAATTCCCGAATTGTAATACTCGTTATCTGGCTCAAGAACCGAGACTAAGACGGCGTATTCACAACCTTTTGCAATTCGATCATCGTTCAGTTTCTTGAGAAAGTCTTCGTTCTTCTGCTTGGTCTTCGAAGTGTCACTCTCGTTCTTCATGTCGAACATTATTGAGACTTTCTCCAGGCCTTCAGCCGTCAGATCACGGAAGATGTAGTCTCCCTTTGTGCCATCCTGAGCGTCGTTGTCTTTCTCGAAGTAGGCCAAGGGAAAAGCACTTGCTCGAATCCTGTTAAACTCTGTCTCACAGTGTTGCTCCAAAGTCTCACCCATGATCTTGACGCTTTGTCTGGCCTTAAAGTCCTTCAAACGGGATACCTCGTCCTTTTCCTGCTTGAGAAGTAATTCGTACTTAGCCTTCTGCTTCTCTAGCTCTAGCTCTTGCTGAGTTGCAGCCACCTCAAGTTCGTTTTCAAGCTTTTGTTTTTGGGTCTTAAGATCAGCGGTTTTCTGGCTTAGTTCAAGTTGCTTCTCGGTTTCTGCTGCTTCTAGAGCTGCTTTCAGCTTTTCGATTTCTTGAACCTGCTTTGATTTTTCAATTTCAAGTTTCTTGGTCGCTTCTGCTTGCGCCAACTTAATCTCAGCAATTTTCATTAGTTCAGCTTGTTCCAGGCGCTGTTGAAGCTCGGCTTCAAATTCATTGTCGCGAATCTGATTGACAATGTTGGCAAATGCTGATTCATCGATCACAAATGCGGTGTTGCAATGGGGACAGACTACTTCGTTTTTGTTTTTTGTCATGCTCTTTCTTTTTTCTATGGTCATTGAGGTTTAGACCACTTCTTTGAGGGGTCTAAGAATGTTGCGCCAACGAATCACCGTTCGAGTGTCGACGCCAAATCTGAGTGCTATCTCTTTCGCAGAGGCTTTCCAAAGGAATCGCAGCTCTGAACGTATGCTTTCTAAATCGCTTGCACCTATAGCAGGTCTAGAGCCACGTATCACAAATCTTTCCGTGGCCGAGAGGCCACCAAAAACGCCATAATCTTCGTGCCTAATTGCCCATGTGGCACACTGCTCAATAACTGGGCAAGTCTGACAAATGGACTTTGCCATCGCTATATCTCTTTTGCTGTTGGAGAAGAAGAGGCCGGTGTCAACTCCGTCGCAACGGGTGCCTAGGCCCAAATCGGGAAAACTTGTCTGCTTGAGTAGTTGTGCCAACTCCCCCTTCTTGGCGAGTCGGATGCTTGTTGGAGTTTTCGTCAAAGCTATGCAGCCACCTTAGGATCGCTCCATGATGGCTTCGATGTCAGATGAAAGCCGGCACACTCGGAGCACTGATAGATGCGGGTCTCCTTGCGCTTGGTGTACCCAGTCAGGTCTAGGGCAATGGCCCCGAGCTTTTGTGCGTGATGAAGAGCGTCGACTGCCATGCGGCGATCGCGGTATCGAATCTTTTGTGAAGAACAGTGGCCCCTTAACTTGGAGAAGTGCTGGATCCGATGCCTTATGCTCTTTGGCGCTTGTTTATTCATGCTTTTGCAATTCCTTTGTTTATTTATTTGACTATACCACGATGTTGCGTTTCTATTGCAAGACTTATTTTCTTATGTTACATAAATGTTACAAAAGCGGAATTGTCAGAGATTCTGTTACAGTTATTGTGCTTTTCCAAGAGGAGGACGAATGGGCATAAGGGGAGCTGAGCTTATTCAGCGTCTGGAGACAATGGTGCAGGTGTCCACTCGTGCCAGGCATCGGGAAATCAGCGAAGAATTTGGATCTCTAATCGCAAAGGACCTCGACGCCATGGGACTGAGGGAGCTTGCGGCAGAGGCCTTCGACTTTCTAAGGAAATGGCGTCGTGACGAGACTTCGATCAAAAAGATCGAAGAAGGCCTTCTCTCGTCAGAGGATGAAAGGGATCCGCTTCTTCATGGCGATCGGGAGTCTCGCGAGCCTTGGTTGCGACTGAGCATCGAGACTCTTAGAGAGCTATTTATGGATCACAAGAGAGGGTTTGACGCCTCCCTGAACGAATACAACAACATAAAGAGCAAAGCAACTCACGTCCTGGCAGTATTTCGTCCATTTAAGGACAAGTACTTGAGCGAGTGGGCCCGCTTCTTCGACGCTTACCCTGAGGATGAAATCAGAGCCCATGCTGAAAAACTTCGTCTCGAGTTAATCGCAGACAAGTTCGATCTGCACATCTGGCATACGGCTATCTATGATCTTTTCAAATCGGCTGCAGTTTATAACCAATCTTTTGAACGAAAGAGAGCTTCCATCGACTCAACCAAGGGTCACAAGAGGCTTCCCCAGGGAATGATCAGCAGTACCAGCGAGAGAGTCTATGGTCAGCAGTGGCGACTTTGGCTTCGCGAAAATGATGACGAAATTATGCAATTTGTATCCCCAATCCGTGAGGCCTTGCCGGATACCCGTCCAGCTACTCCGCTAGCTACAGCCACATCTTCGCTACGAACCTTAGAGGTGCAGAAGGGGGCACTCGAAAAAGAAATTGCTGTTAAGGCAGCGGTTGTCTCTATGCCCGAGCTTGTCGCAACCGAAACGTGGCATAACAGCGATTATTCGGACGCTGAATTGAGAAAGTGGCTTGGCTTGATGGAAGAGGTTTGGGCTCTAGATGGAAAGCCTGTCCTTGTTACAGTCAGCATAAAATCTGACCTTAAGTCATCTAACCTGACACTAAAGCCAATGCCCACATCAGAGGCAATGACTGCGATTAGTTCAGTCTTAAGGCGGTCTTTATAAGTTAATTCTGGGAGATCTTGCGGTGAGATCGCTCAGTGGTAAAATTTACAACCTAGGGGGTAGCAGGACTCGAACAATTCCAGCCTGGATCAGTTTGAGCTGACTCTATTAGCTAAAGGGGTTGTCTAAATGCTAAAAGTTGAAGATGGTCGCGTACCAGTACTAAATCTCTACTCGTACTTCACAGACCACTCCCTCCTCAGGATACCTGACTGGCAGAGAGATTATTCCTGGGATGCTAGCGACGAAGGTCACATTGGAGACTTATTAGGAGACCTAAAAGCCTTTGTGGAAAAGCCGAATGCCTCCGAGTACCTAATGGGTTCAGTGATTCTCTGTGAGGGAGGAGGAAGTAATTCCGAACACCTAGTTATCGATGGACAGCAGAGAACTCTAACTCTTTCAATCTTGTTTATGGTCGCTCTCAAATACATTCGCAACCATAATCTTATAAGCACTCAGAACTCAGCCGAGATGGCACTGGCAACCGCACTACATTCATGCATTAATGTTGGGCAAATCGGGTTAAACTTCCGCAGTCGTTTGCAGATGAATAATCCAAAAGTCGACGCCACAATCAGGAAGATATTTAGCTGGAGTAATAATGATGACGGAGACGAGTCATTAGCGCTACCCTCAGATGCCACAAAGAGTGAGACAAACCTAGTTGCTGCGGCACAGTTTATTTACAAAAAATTCTCTTCTGAAGAAATTTTCCCAAAGAGCGATTTCATTAAATCCATGGACAAGGTTGTGAATTCGGTCAAGATCGTAGTACTTACCTTGGATGATCAAAAAGAAGCTCTAAGTGTGTATGACCGCATCAATAATCGTGGAATGGTGCTAAGTAGTGCAGACCTAATAAAAAACATAATTTTTATGAATGTTACGGATTCTGAGTTCGATACGGTATCGGACGCGTGGCTTGAAATGGCTAAGGAGCTCAATGGCACAGGAAAGTCCAGGCTCCAAGACCCGAAGTTTCTTCTACGAATGCTTGCTGGAAATGAGACGGGAATCAAAATCACTTACGACAAGTTAGTCGATCATTGGTACAGCAAACTCGAGAATAGCTCAGTCCATGCACTAGATTTTGCAGCAGAACTGCCAGTCAAGGCGGCTGCTCTAAAAAGGCTAGCTGTCGAGCAAACTATGATCCCCGCTGGAGAGGTAGAAGATTGGATTGAACCGACTCCAGTAGTTATAACGCAGCTGCACATACCTTATGAACTAAATTCAGTGCAGCACTATTCAGTTCTTCTAGCCGGATTGCACTTTGAAAAACCAGAAACTCTCCTAAAGCTTGGCCTTCAAGTATCGACTAGGTCGTTGCTCTACATTTTTGCCCAGGAGAGGACTCAGAGTTTTGAAACCATGATTCCTATTTGGGCAAAATCGGTTATGGAGTTGTCAAAAGATGCAGATCCAGCCGATCTTGAAAGTATTTATGTCGAAAAGGCATTTTTACCCGATAGTCCTATTTCAGTTTTACGATCTGCACTGCAGGCGAACATGAGGTCCTGGAGCTACCAGAATGCCAGTGACCGAAAGCGAATTCGGGCATTATTAACTCTATTGAATCTGGAAGTTTCTAAGCGCTGGCCTGCCACCGAGCTAATGAGAACTCGCCGCAAGCCATCTGAAAAGCATGGCTGGGATGTTGATCACATAATGCCTAAGTCTTTGGTCCAAGACAAGTGGGTGCACAGACTCGGTAACCTTACTCTCCTTTCCCCCCCAGATAACCGATGGGCCGGAACAATCCGACCTATTGAAAAAATTGAACAGAATTTCTACAACCAATCTGAAGTAGCCTTAACTAAAGCTTGCGACCGACTCGAAAAGCTGACACCACTGGTCCGCTCTCAGATCGAGGAGGCCCTGGACGAAGCTGGGGTAAGTATCAACTATGTTGTGGACGAAACTTGGGATGAGAAAAGCGTTGATGACAGAACTGAGTTTTTGGTTGCTTGGGCGACCCATGTCTTAATCCAGCGTTACGAATAAGCCCTATGGGTTCATTTCGACAGCTTGCACAACGGAGCATCTATGCCGATGAGCCTCATTTTTCGGACGAGCTCCTTCTGCCTGCCTTAGTCGCTGGCCATCACGTCACCCTAGTGACAGCATTTTTACCAAGCTATTTAATGCGATTAGTTAGTGATCTAGCTATTTCGAAGCAAATAGAGCCAGGAAAGCTGACTGTTGTGTTTTGCGTCCCATTTAACGCAACTGAAAAACTGAGCCATGCACGACTAATCTCGAATTACCTAAGTGTTTTGGCGCCAAACGCAACCGAAGTCCGAAGCTTTCTTGATAATTGTCTCAAGTTGGCTCACGATGGCAGCCTTAGGTTTGGTTCTTTGATGTCCAAAGAGAGCCAGCTGTTGACCCCAAGTTGCTGCGGTCTAATCGAATCTAGCGAACCAAGCTCTAGCGATATGTTGAGTTTTATTGATGCAACAGCAGGCGACCATGGCAGTCCGATCACAGTAAGCAGTTCATGGGAACTACCAATGGATCAGTCAACGAGTGTGCTCCGAGTCGTATCAAATGCTCTAAATAGCGTGTTTCCCAATTTACTCCGACTTAGCCATGAGGAAGTCCTGGATATTTTTTCTGAGATTCGGAAAAAGAACTATGTTCGGTTTGAATTGGCCGAAACAGATAGTGATTCACTGGGAATTAGCGAAGAAGTTACTGCTGCACAGTCCTCTGAGGAATTGGATTCTGAGCAGGCTTGGGAATTAAGTTTTGACATTAATGAGGATCTTGACGAAGAGTCATACGAGATTGCGAGAATACTGCGGGAGGTGAATCTCAGGGAACTGGGTTTCGAGGGAGAAGACCTTGCCGCATTCTTGGGAGAGCCAGCATTTCAAGAATTTGAGGACTTTGAGTCGCCTGAACGTCAACACGTTCCACCCCTAGATTTTGAAGTTGCCGAGTGGCTAGGTCGAGGTTTTGCAACTTGCTGGTGCGGCACGACTTTTCCTAGGGAGTCTGGATGCCCAGAGCGCTACTGGTGAACCTAGGCTGTTGAGTTAGTCGTGACCGGTTGGAGCTTGGAAAGTCTTCCAAGGCACTTAGCCAGTAGGGCTGTACATTTTCGTCAGCAAGAGGTCTCTCTTTGCTTTGCTACTGTTGAACTTTCGGGTCCGAGACTATGAAAGACGAATTGAATTTGGACAACCCTTTTCAGCGGCACTTGAGTGATCTTCGCGAGGGTGGACACATTGAACCCGAGTTGGTTAGTCCGATCCTTGAAGATGAAGAGTTGATTTACTGGGACATGGAAGAACTCCTACATTCGGATGACGCAGGGCTCTACGATCGTCTCACTAGTTGGCTAGACAGTGGATCAAATATTTCCGAAGATGAATGGTCCGAGACTTCAGGGGTAGCAGGAAAAACGGAAAAGTTGGCTTGGTATCAACCAATCACTTTCTATGGGGAAAATGCAGGGATTTTCATCACCACTAGAGGCCTGCAACTGTATGGAAACCGTCATTGGGCTCAGTTAGTTTCTTTGGGAGTTCCAGGTTGGCAAGCGATTCGCCTTGCTCTCTGGGCAGCTTACAGCCAGTTGCTCAATCACGAGATGTTCCATCACCACGTCGAATGGATGGCATTTTGTTTCGACTCTACGTTTGGCGCGCCTGGATCAAGACGATATGCAACGTACTCTCAGAAAGATTATTTGCGGAGTTTCAGTTCGGGGGCTTTAGAGGAGACTCTCGCATCGGCAGCAGAATTTCGTAATTTCCCCAAGACGAATAAGGCTCTCGCTCTTACTAGCAAACAAAGACGGGCAATATTGGCGACTATCAAGCGCGGCTTCATTAGTAGGCCGTCTGGCTACAACGCTGCAGGCACCTTTATCGCGGATCGCCCGTTCAAACTTGCTCTTGGAGAGTTGCTGAACATAGTCGAAGGATCAAAAAAGCAACCAGCCACCCGACTTCTTCCTCAAGTCGCTTTGCAACGAAGTGAGCTCTATAACTACTTTGCCAAATCAACAACAGTCGTTGAGATGAAGTCAAGTCCATCTCTTGGAACTTTGCCCATGACTTTCACGGTTCCTGATAGGAAGCTGAAGAAGCTACTAAAGATTCGTGGCTATGAACCGACCAATCGCGGCAAGGGTTCCCACGAAGTGTGGGCACAACCGGGTCACCAAAATGTAACAGTGCCTCACAGAACGAACCAGGAAGGGATTAATTTCCTAAAATCAACCGCTAAGGCACTCGGGCTGAAGGGCTTGAAGGAGCTTGAGGAATTAGTCCGTACCATCTAATAAATGAAGGTCATCAGCACGTGTGTTTGGCAATCCCTAGCTCTTAGAGTAGCTATCGGACTTTGTCCGCTATTTACGGCATTATTAGCGTGTGAATTTTAAGTTTATCGATTTATTTGCCGGCATTGGTGGCTTTAGGCTTGCTCTGGAAGCCAATGGTGGTTCTTGTGTATTTTCTTCGGAATGGGACTCCAGAAGTCAGAATGTTTATAGGAAGAATTTTAATGAAATTCCAAGCGGAGACATAACAAAAATAGCGGCGGAAGAGATACCTGCTTTTGACGTTCTTGCAGGTGGGTTTCCCTGCCAAGCTTTCAGCGTTTCAGGTAAAAGACTTGGATTTGAAGACTCTAGAGGCACCCTTTTCTATGATGTTGCGAGAATAGCCAAGTACCACCGCCCTAAAATCTTGTTTTTGGAAAACGTAAAAAATATCGTCAAGCATGATGGCGGAAAAACAATTCGAGTAATTTCAAATACATTGGATGAACTTGGTTACAACCTGTTCCTTAAAGTTTTAAGGTCAAGTGATTTTGCTCTGCCCCAGGCAAGGGAAAGAGCGTATTTTGTATGTGTCAGAAGAGACTTTTCTACCCAGCCTTTTTCATTTCCTTCCTCACTTACGACCGTGAAAACAGTCAGCGATATTTTGGAAGAAAAGGTTGATGAAAAGTATCTGATTAAGCGCGAGGATCTACATCTGTATGGGGATGAAAAAAAGGTGAAGGACCCCCGGAAGCCCCATCAAATCGGAAAGATAAACAAGGGCGGCCAAGGTGAGAGAATATATTCTGTTTTCGGCAGCGGCATAACTTTATCTGCACACGGCGGCGGGGCCGCTGCGAAAACTGGGGCATACCTTGTAAATGGAAAGGTCCGAAAACTGACACCGAGAGAATGTGCGAGACTTCAAGGTTTCCCTGAGGACTTTAAGCTACCCGAAAATGACAACCATGCTTACAAACAGTTTGGAGACAGTGTGTCAGTACCAGTTTTGATGCAAATTTTTAATTCCATTGTCCAAACCTACGAATTAGGTAGGTAAGCGATGACGGGGGCTGGAGCCAAGGGGGGTTTTGACAATGAGTCGGAGCTCAGAAAACTTTTTGAGGCGTTTGACCCGGTGATTTTCCCTTTTGTTGATGCTCTTGGGTATGACCTGAATAGCTTGTCCAAAATTAAGGCAACAAAATATCAATCGCGTCATAAGCCGGATCTAAAGTTAGATTTTGTTGGAAAAAATGGCACGATTATTGGTACCGAGAAAGTATCGGTCAAACTCCAAAGTGGACCTTCTGGGTTTAATCAAGTTGATCGCGGCTGGGTAGAGGATCGTTACCGAAAACTTTGGCCCACAATGTCAGATGATGTTGTCGAGGGGCTCAAATTATTCACTGGCCAAGATGAGCCATTGCGTGGTACTAGAAACAGTAAACGCATGTTTATGGATGAGCTGCCCAGCGATTTAAGAGATGCTGTTCTAGATTTTTTCTCTTCAAACTTAAGACAAATTGTCTCTGATGTTCTAGCCGGGCGAGACGAAAATCGAGCGGACTGGTTCTTGGTCACTGACAAATCCTCTGGAAAATCAGTAGTTCGTCCAATGGACAATGTGATCGCAGGGGCAACCTTTGGGGGAGTAGGACTGACCCCGCGTGGCAGCATCCGTTTAGGAAGACTGACGGCACAGAGAAAGGGTGGGGACGGGGGAGCCGAGACTGCCAAAAACCTACAATTTAAAGCCAACCCAATTGAACTAATCAAGGCTGCAAATTAGTCGAGCAGTTTGTGTAAATGACGCTGCCTCACGAGGGGGTAGTCGGCAAGCGTTAAGTTAATTCACCAACTGATTTCTGCATTTGAATCTCGCGAGAAGCAACTTCTAAACGCGACTACTAATTGATATTCCCGAGAAGGTGGGACCTATGAGCATAATCTGTATTTTCTTCGGCACTAGCTATGAAAAATCGGCCTGTTTCAGAACTGTGTTGAAATTCTCCAACATGACCAAGGCTCTTGATGTAAAGCGAAACTGATGGGATCTTTTCAAAGGCTTGAGAGTGAATACCCATGGCCTCAATTAGGCGATAACAAAAGCCTTTGTAGGCAGGTGCCTCGACGCCAATCCGGTCTTCAGACATAAAGAGAACCCGAAGTTCGTCTAGTTCTCTGTGTTCATGGACTGTGGTGTTGTCAAAGTCTGCGCTATCTGGGAAATGTCGAGAAAGGTGACATCCGTCGCCGCCACTAAGCAGATTGGTAACCAGAGCCCAGCGAGGGCCGAAGCTATGCACTCGCTTAGCGTTTTCTAAGTAGGTTCGATCATCTCTGAGTTCAAGATCTCTGTATTCGCTTGCTGGCAAATTTTTAGCTGGCTCAAACTGCGTAAAGCCATGAATCTTCATGGATTCCATGTAGATTTCGTTGATCCAATCTCTGGTCACCAAGAACACTTCTAAGCCTTCGATACTTGGCCCATAGGACTCTTTGATAAATCTCAGCACTGGATTATCAGCTGGATAGCCTAGCTCTCTCCACTGCTGAAGACCAAGAGCAATGTTGGTCCAACCTAGGCCTAACCCAAGCAGATGTAGTGGAACATTCCACCAGCAGCAGGCGCTCTGATGATCATTTGGGTTTGGTCGAAGACGACCATTAGTTGAAACCAGTTTCCAGGCTGCTGGAAGTAGTGCTGTCCATTCGTACTGGTCTCCCCAGAAGTCGAGATAGGACATCCCTGGGTATTGTTCTTCACGGTTTGCTCCCAGGGCCTGAAAGGAAAAGGTCATGTCATCTTTAGAGAAACTGCTCATATCGGCCCCTTCTGAGTGGTGATAAACCTAGCAGGCTGGTCAGACAAAAAATAAATGTCATGGGGGTGAGGTATAAATAGCACTCCTAAATCAGCAGGAGGTAGGTATGTGGTTATTCACTGAAACAGGCTTTGTCAGCGTGGTTCAAAAGGACCCCAATGAAGACTTGCTCACTGTTAGGGCAAGAGACAAGGAATCCCTGGAAGATCTTGCTGTGAAGTTTGGGCTCAGCATCATCAAAACCCCCATGGCTGACTACCCATATCGTGTTGACATCCAAAGAAATGACTTTGCAAGTTATGTCAGTGCTGAAATAGCTTTGCTCGATTATCCAAATTTCAAAAGTCAAGTGGCAACTACTCGAGGTAATAAGTTTGCCAAACTGCTTGGATCTGTTTGGTCAGTAATGTTGGAAGCAGAGGACGGTGATGCCCGTGCAAGATAAGTTACAAAATTGCCCAATCTGCAATAGAGAAGTAACACCTATCCAGCGCTACCCAGATTACGTTTGCGACGAGTGTGTGGTAAAAGCCAAAGACAGACAAGGTAGAGCCGTGTCCTTTGCAAACCAAGACATCTCTGGTGGTCTGATTGGTTTCGTCAAAGATCCAGCCACTGGGTTTTTCAATGAAGATTCAGCCCTGACAGATAATCCCGCCGTCCTGATTGAAGGCATTGAGTGCTATGCGGATGAAGCTAAGTTTGGCGGCATTGTCATTCGGCCTACTAGAAAAAGCTAGTTCGCTTCGTTTCGAGCCATTAACCAAATGAGAATTTTGAAGTTAGGAATTTATGAATTATTCGGAATTTAGACAATTAGAGATTGCCCATGTTTCCCGTCCTATTCCACAGGGACTCGGCATAGTTAGCGGCTCAGTGCCAATAACTGCTTTTGGCCGATTTGATGACGCCAGGGTTGCAACGCTTTCCCTGAACCCCAGCTATCTAGAGTTCTCTTCTCATAAGGGCTTGCCACTCGGCGAAGACAAGAGAAGGTTGCTCTCTAGAAACGACCTTGGTTTATCTGATGCTGATGCCTTGGACTCCAAAAGCGCTAGTCAGGTAATTGATTCGTTTAGAAATTACTTTTCGGATGATGCAAATCCATACAAAAAGTGGTTTAGCCCTATGGAGAAGCGGGTTCTGTCCGCTGTCGGGGCTTCCTATTGGAAGGGAACAGCCACCCACCTAGACCTCAGTCAATGGGCAACAAATCCAATCTGGAACAAGCTTTCTCGCTCAAATAGAGATGCCATTTTGAAAACAGATCTTCCTTTTTTGAAGCAGCAGCTTGAGTCAAAGAAATTTGATCTTGTTCTTCTCAATGGAATGACAGTGATCAGTGAAATTTCAAGAACAAGTTTGGTTTCTCTTGAGATTGAGAGGTCGGAGGAGGTGGGAGGAAAGAAGGTTATTTTCTTCTCCGGCAGTGCTCTTGGTACAACCTTCTTAGGTTGGAATTGGTATTTACAATCTGCCATCTCAGATGAAGTCCGAGAATCTGTCGCCTCTTGGCTCAAGACAAAAAGCTAACAACTAGCGCCTCTTCTTAGGTAGGGCCAGTTGGTTCGTCTTTTGGTTCGAAACGCTTTTGGTTTAGGCTGTCAAATGACTAGGGTTTAGTTTGGACAGCAAGTTTTGAGGGAAGATTATGTTTTGTCAACAGTGCGGAATCAAATTTGCTTCAGCCGCTAGGTTTTGCGGTCAGTGTGGCACTCCAAGAGATGGCTTGGAACAGCCCGAGTTGGATTCGAAAACTGCTGACTACAGTTCGGCAGCCTTACATGAAGCCTTGCAGTCTAAGGCAGACGTATTTATGGATGGTCCATCAATTGACGAAATTCCGACCGAATACCTTCAGCCAGTGGCGGTTTGGCGAGACGGCTATCAAGACTGGCTCGAGGAGTTCCAGCGAGAGAGAATGTCCCTTTATGTGCAATTTGAGGGATTCGTCAATGCTGAGCAAGGATCGATTTGGCTATCCACAGAGCCGATATATTCCTGTGGGGATTGCCAAGAGAGAGTGTCCTCGCATTTCGAGCAGGTACTATGCCCCACCTGCGGCAAAACACCCAAGAATTTCTGCGGTGTCCCAATAGGCAAGGGCGACGGGACTTACCCTGTATATCAAGTGGTTCCTGGAAATTCGCAATCAAGCTTCCTAGCAATTTTGGCTACAGAAGCAGAAGAGGATGGCCAAGGGCCGCTTCCAGAATTTCTACTAAGAGTTCTTGATCTAGACAAAAAGGCCATAGCCGAAAGAGAGTCTCTAGTAAAGATGCCAATTTCTGGGATGCTTCTAAGTCCCGAATTCATCTTCACATCATTGGGCTCGATTTCACTTAGCCCTGTGGATAAAGCATTCGGTAATTATCATTTACCTGGGTTGACACAATTGATAGCAACGGGTCCTAGATCTAGAGAGCATCTTGATTGCGCCGAAGTAAGAGTCGGATGGGAGGCGGGAGACTTTGAAGTCCTCGTCGTCACAAGGGTATCCACTCTTGAGAAGCTAAAGTCGGACAAATCCAAAGGAGATTCTTTTTTTGATAGACCAGAGATTCTTGCCGTTCTGGTCGTGAAGACTCAAGAAGTTTCAAGAATAATTCCGCCGTTCAAAAAAATTAGGAATTCTTTTGACTCAAGGCTCACAGACGGAGCTGAAAAATGGATTGAGTTGTCACGAATGTCTAGGGGAGACATTCCCGCTGCGTGGGCCAACTGGGCATTTAGGAACCTAATGCTAAATGAAGCAGAAGCGGGTACTCTTTCATTTTTCTATTCAATGTTGGCAACAGAAGGTTACCTACATCAGATTTGGACTTGGTTAGAAATGAAGCCACCTGCCTTGTCCGCGCAGGTAACAAACATTGACCAGCTTGGGACAGGATTTGCCGAAGTAGCACAATGGAGCTACGAACCAGGCGGGTCGCTGACTCGAGAAAACCTGCGCCAGTGGTTTAATCAGTGAAAATTAGGGTGTGGGCAAAGCTTGACTTCCCAACTTGAGTGCGGGCTTGAGCATCGAGATTGCCTAGCGCCTCTTCTTAGGTAGCCCAGATTCAGCAATCACCTGAACCAACAGCACCATGAACCATCCCATAGCTAATGCAAGTCCTGCGCCTAGCTTTCTGAGAAAGCTATTGGGTTCTTTATCTAAAACACTGTTATCTGAATAGTCCATTTGTGTGCCTATCTAATTGCTCTGCCTAGCCAGCCAAAGAGAATCCCTAGAACAAAGCCCAAACCCGCGAGGACCGGTAGGGCTGATCCCAAAAGGACGATTACTACTGCCGCTAATACCCAGC
>CAZIAI010000025.1:0-14422 GCA_964536895.1 uncultured Clavibacter sp. | reverse complement strand
ACAAAACGGGCAAGCTGTGACCAACGACCATCCTCTTTAGGCTTGATCCCACCCTTTCTGATTACTCCTTTATCTACCTTCTTGCCGATTATGGCAAGGATTGCAGGAAGCGGAACAAGAGCTCCGAGCACAGCTAATGCAACAACTACTGCACCTGAATAGCCCATGGACTTCAGGAAGTTTTGAGGGAAGAAGGTAAGAGCAACTAATGTCAATACAACCGTAACTCCGGAGTAAAAAACGGTTTTACCTGCGGTGCGCAAAGTGTTAACAATCGCATCTTCGTTAGACAAACCTTTTTGCAGCTCTTCCCTAAATCGGTTCACTATCAGCAACGCGTAATCAATACCAAGACCTAGTCCCAGTCCAGTGGTTAGATTTAAAGCAAATACGCTGACGTCGGTCACAAAGGTCATTAGGTAGAGCGCGAAGAAAGTACCCAAAATCGCGGTTATGCCAACAACAAGTGGCATGGCCGAGGCGGCCATTGCGCCGAACACAAACATCAAGAGCAGGAAGGTAAGCGGAATGGAAATCGCTTCGGAAAGTTTCAAGTCATCTTGAATGCGGCTATTAATGGCGTTGGCAAAAACTGCGCCACCTGATGCAAATACTTCTAGCTCACCATTTGGACCATCATATTTTTCTTGAAAGTAGCCACCAGATTTATCAATCTCTGTGAAATCCGTGGAGGATAGATAAACAAAGATGAATGCGGCTGTTGAATCAGTGCTCTTGAGTGAAGGAGCTCGTCCAGCTGACCAATAAGAAATAACGCGCTCAACTCCGGGTTCAGAGCGCACCTCATTTTCAATCTTCGTCGCCGCTGCTACAACCGCTGGGTCATCAACTGACTTTCCTTTGGCATCTACCGCAAGAACCACCGCTGGGTCTTTTACTTTGAAGGTATCTTCTAGATACTCCCAGACCTTTACCGAATCACTGTTTGGATCTGAGTAGCCGCCAGAGTCAAAGCGGGAGAAAACCTGTGAGCCAACAGCGCCGGCCAATATCGTGCTGAGCAAGAACAGAGAAAGAACAGCTTTTTTGCGGCGGGCAATTAAGTGACCGAGTGATTCAAACATGATGTCATAATATTCTTATGAGTGAAATTCTTCCTTCTGTAACTTCAGATGAACTGGATTACGAGATTGACGTCACTCGTGATGATGAAATCAAGCGGGATAAGCCGCCGCACCATCAGGATTAATCCGCAGAACTGCTCTTTGTTTCTGGCTTCTTGCTAGCGGAATCTGTCTTGTAGAAACCTGAGCCTTTGAAGACAATTCCTACATTGGAGTAAACCTTCCGAACCTCTTTGCCGCACTCAGGGCATGCAGAGATCGGTGCATCTGTGAATGATTGCACTACCTCGAAGGCATGTTCACATGCGATGCATTGGTATTGGTAGGTTGGCACAGGCGTAATCTACGGGATGGATATTCCAGTAGGCGAATTGAGATAGAGGCCAACGGTGATTTTTGATTTAGCCAACACAGCGCTATCTGTGCTGGTGATTGGCGCTCTTGTTTCTATGTCATTTCTTCTACCCGAGCGCGATGGATTTCTTCAACCCTCATCTCAAAAGACCAAGCGATTTCTAGTATTGGCATCAGGATTTTGGGTGTTGGCAGCGGTTGGAAACATGCTGGTCACTCTGGCTGAGATTTTTGATACCAGCATTATCGATGTTTTCAAAGTAAATGTAATTAGATCATTTACTACACAGGTAACTTTGGGAAGATTGTTGCTTTTCCAAATAATTTGCGTGATTCTAGTTTTTGTACTTTCATCAAGAATCAAGAAAAACGGTGGCGCGTTCTGGTTGCTGGCTGTTTCACTTTTTGGAACTGTTGCGCCACTTTTCCAAAGCCACTCCAGCTCACAGGGAAGTCATGGCTTGGCTATCGGCTCTCTAATTATCCATGTCATCGCTTTGTCATTCTGGTTGGGAAGCGTTCTTGCGTTACAACTAATGAATGCAAATGACAAACAACTTTCCTTTCCTAGAGTTTCAGTAATAGCGCTCTGGTCCGCCGTTGCTGTGGTTTTGAGTGGTGCGGCTAACTCGTGGACCCGCCTACGTTTGTCAGAAGACTGGTTCACAGCGTACGGAGCCCTGATTGCAGCAAAGGTTTCATTAACCCTGGCAGTCGTTCTAATCGCCTCACGACTTCGCAAGAAGATTTCAGTTTCAAAACTGTTGCCAGTAGAGCTAGCGATGATGGGTCTAATCCTTGGAATTGGATCAGTATTGAACCGCTTTACCCCCGAAGAAAGTGCTCCAGCTGAATTTGATAAAACCCGGGAATTGGTCGGAATCTCGCTGCCGCCGGCACCAAGTTTGAGCAATGTCCTACTGAAGTATGAAGCAAATGGAATCGTCTTGGGTGTATTGGTTTTTGCAACCGCACTTTATATTCGTGGTGTCGTAACTCTTGTTCGACGTGGAGATAAGTGGCCAGTCGGGCGCACAATTTCCTTTGCGATTGGAATCGCATTGATTGATTTTGCAACCAGTGGTGGATTGGGACTTTACGCACACTTTTCATTCCAGTATCACATGATCGCTCACATGGTGTTGAGCATGATTGCACCTATTGCTTTAGTGCTTAGCGCTCCCATAACTCTAGCGTTGCGAACTTTGCCCATTGCTCGCGAAAAAGGCGAACGAGGAATTCGCGGTACCTTCTTAGCGGCTCTCAACTCCAGGCCTTCGTCAATCTGGACCCATCCACTAGTTGCCCTGGCAATCTTTGATGGTTCGCTGTTTACTCTGTACTTCACTCCATTATTTGGCAACTTAATGGGAATGCATTTTGGTCACCTATTGATGGATGTTCACTTTATTGCAGCTGGCTTACTTTTCTTCCATGTAATCGTGGGAATTGATCCCAACCCCAGAAAAGTTCATCACTTAGTCCGAATCGTCATGTTGCTTGCGGCCATGAGCATCCACGCCTTCTTCTCTGTCGCACTAATGTCAGCTAACCAATTGATTGATAATGGCTATTACGCATTACTGGAGCGCCCATGGGCCACGGACTTGTTGAGTGATCAAAAGTCAGGCGCAGCAATTGGCTGGGCAATGGGAGAAATCCCAATCGTGGTGGCGTTAATCGCAACATTTATCCAGTGGATGCGCAGTGATGCTCGCGAGGCAAAGCGGGCGGATCGTCGTTCAGCGACTGATTTGGCGCAGTACAACGCATACCTCCAGCAATTAGCTGACCGAGAGGACAAGCGAGAACCAAAGTAGGATGCCGCCCATGGAAACGTTATTTTCTTTGCCTGAGGAGTACCAAGCACTGCGTGACAGTGTTCGCGCGTTGGCTGATAAGAAGATTCAACCATTTGCCGGCGAGGTCGATGCCCAGGCACGTTTCCCACAAGAAGCATTTGATGCCTTGCAAAACGCAGGACTTGCTGCCGCACACGTTCCTACTCAGTACGGTGGTGAGGGTGCGGATGCACTCGGTGTAGTAATCATTATTGAAGAGGTTGCACGGGTTTGCGCATCATCATCATTGATTCCAGCAGTAAACAAACTTGGCTCAGTTCCTCTAATGC
This sequence comes from uncultured Clavibacter sp., assembly GCA_964536895.1. Lineage (GTDB taxonomy): Bacteria > Actinomycetota > Actinomycetes > Nanopelagicales > Nanopelagicaceae > MAG-120802. The sequence goes on along the minus strand of CAZIAI010000025.1, from coordinate 10,852 downwards.
TCGGTGGTAACGAGGAGCAAAAGAAGCGTTGGCTAACACCTTTAGCCCAAGGAAAAGGTTTCTCTTATTGCTTATCTGAATCTGAAGCTGGTTCAGATGCTGCTGCGATGAAAACTCGTGCAGTTCGAAAAGGTGATGGTTGGATTTTGAATGGCAGTAAGAAGTGGATCTCGCACGCGGGCTTCTCGGAGTTCTACACAGTTCTGGCCTCAACAGATCCAGAAAAAGGTGCAAAAGGAATTACCGCTTTCGTCGTAGAAAAAAGCGATCCAGGAGTTTCATTTGGAGCTCATGAAAAAAAGATGGGCTTTAAAGGATCCCCAACCCGTGAGGTTTACTTCGACAATGTCGAGTTAAGCGATGATCGACGCATTAGTGAAATTGGCGCTGGTTTTGGGTTGGCTATGAAAACCCTTGATCACACCAGAATCACAATCGCAGCACAGGCGCTAGGAATTGCTCAAGGCGCATTTGAAGTTGCAACAAAATACGCGCAAGAGAGAAAACAGTTTGGCAAGTCAATCTTTGATTTCCAAGCTGTGCAGTTCATGTTGGCTGATATGGCGATGGAGATTGCTGCTGCTCGACAGTTAACTTATGCCGCAGCTGCCAAAAGCGAATCACTAACCTCTGACTTAACCTTCTTCTCCGCGGCCTCAAAGTGCTACGCCACAGATGTTGCGATGAAGGTAACTACCGATGCGGTCCAGGTCTTGGGTGGTTACGGTTATGTCAATGATTATCCGGTTGAACGCATGATGCGTGATGCCAAGCTAACCCAGATTTATGAAGGCACCAATCAAATCCAAAGATTGGTTATGGCTCGAAATCTCAACTCCGTGCTGTAAAGCGCACCAAAATCTCAGCGGTGGCGGCCGCATCAAGCCTTTGATCATGTGGCTCGCTGGGTATTTCCTCGCTCGAAAGCTCTCCGGGATAAATCAAGGCCACTCGCCAACCATTTGAGTTAACTAGCGCCCGATCATATGAGCCGCCGCCCTGACCCAAACGATTTCCATTTTGATCAACATGCAAAGCTGGCATGATGAAAACATCAATTTCACCCTCATATATTTGATCCTGCAAAGTTATCCATTGCAGATTCTTATCAGGCAGCATTTTGGGAATAACTAAAAACTTTCCCATCTCTATCAATTTTTGGTTTAGCTTTGAGGTGTCGGGCTCAAAACCGTATGAGACATAACTGGCGACTACTTTTGCCTGTATCAACTCGATACTGGTCAAAAGGTGTTCCCAATTACTTTCTACCACCAAAAACTCACGTTCTGCGCGGTAGCGCTTTCTCAGCTCTGCCTTTAATTTTTGGGCACTCTGCTTTGAATCCACAGGAATAGAGTATGTTCAAAGTAGGGTTACGGCGTGAGTGAAACGATTCGGGTTTCAGATTTAGTCGCAGAGTTAATCTCTCTGGCAAAGCCCCTTGCGGCATTTGATATGCCCCTGATGGATGCACATGGTGCAACCTTGGCGATGGATGTGAGTTCTAGTTCTGGAACAGTTTTGAAATCTGGCGTGAGAATACGATCCACTCAAATTGGATTGGCAGCATCATTGGGATTAGATCATTTACCAACTAGACCCCAACCACGTGTAGTTGTGATTTCAGCGGGTGCAGATTTGGTTGCACCTGGTGATCGCTTGCGTGACCGTGATGACGAGTATGAATCAAACTCTTGGCTGTTGACTACAGCGGTCAAGGAAGCCGGAGCGGTGGGGTATCGAGTTCATACAATTCCAGAGACTGCAGAGCAACTAAAAAATGTTATTGAGGATCAACTAGTGCGGGCAGATCTCGTGGTGGTTTGCGGCGAAAGTCATGATGAGTCCTTTGACTTAATTTATTCTGTTGTCTCCGGGCTAGGTTCGGTAAAGCAGGTATCGCCCTTAATTCAAGGATCTGGCAAACATGCCTACGGCAGCATCGGTCCTGATCGCACCCCGATTGTGGTCCTGCCAGGTGATCCAATTTATGCCTACATATCCACCGAGTTATTCATCAGGCCAATGATTAGAAACATGATGGGATTACACGATATTCATAGACCGGTAGTTAAAGCGGTTTTGAGTAATGATGTTTCAAGCCAGGAGGGCAAACTCTCTTTTGTCCGAGCGGTTCTCTCTAGTGATGAGGGCACAAAGCGCAAGGTCACAGCTCTGGAAAACCAAGATGAACTAGTCGCTTTATCTGATGCAACTGGATTGGTTGTTGTTCCTGAATCTAGCTCAGGTGCGCGTACCGGCGATGAGGTTGAGGTGCTGGTCTTGGAACGTCGTTTCAATTAAATCCCATCCAAATGGCGCGCATCTCAAGGAACCACTGGCCACTAGTTCTAAATGATGGCGAGATAACGCTGCGCCCACTACGGGTGCGGGATCGTTCTGCATGGCTAACTACTCGCAGACGAAACCGACAATGGCTATCCCAATGGGAGGCCACCTCGCCAATTCTGGAGGAGAATCAAGACCTTCCTACTTATTTTGAGATGGTGCAGATTCACAATCGGGAAGGTCGGGCTGGCAGATCTTTATCTTTGGCCATTTGGTTTGACCAAAAGTTGATTGGTCAGATAACTCTGGGCGGAATCTCTTACGGCGCATATCGTGGTGGTCACATCGGGTATTGGATTGATGAAAGTTATGCCAATAAAGGAATAACCACGAGAGCGGTTCGCGAGCTAACCCGTTATGGAATTGAAGAACTTGGTTTACATAGAATCGAAATTAATCTAAGACCAGAGAACGCTGCTTCAAAACGGGTGGCGGAAAAAGCCGGGTATGTATTTGAAGGTTTGCGGCCTAGGTATCTGCATATCGATGGGGCTTGGCGGGACCATCTCTGTTTTGTTAAGGAAAATCCACGGATTTAGGTAGGCAAAATTCCTGCGTTAAATAGCGGGGAAATACCATAAAACTGCGAACCCAACCTTTAGGGTTATGACTCGTGGGATCAGGGTTTATCTACTTAATCATCGTAGGGATGTGGATTGCATATTTCCTTCCCCGATGGATCTCCACACATGAAGAGGTATCGGGTCGCACAGTAGAAAAATTCGAAAAAACCATGAAGGTAGTTGGTGTTACATCTGGCAATGCTGCTCCAGATTACGAAGCAATTGCAAAAAAGAAGGAAGCACAGGTCGCTAATCGCAGAATAGCTTTTGCATCAATTATTGGATTATCAGTTGTCATTTCACTCTTTGCGATTATCGGTTTGGTTTCTGTCTCCACCATTGCATTACCAATTTCAGCTTTTGTACTTTATGTAGTGCATGCCCGTCATCAAATTCATGTAACCAATGAGGAGATAAAGCGGGCCAGATCAATTCAAAAGGTTTCAGAAAAACCATCGCGCAACAACTACTCAGAGATTATTGCCCGCTCTAAGAGAGCTAGCTCTGGATTAACCGTAGATTCATTAAATATTTCAGCGGAACAATGGACTCCGCTTTCAGAACGGGTAGCCAGCTACACCCAAGAGGTACAAAGCATCGTAATTCTTCCGAAGGGAAGCGCAGAACAAGTTCGCCAAACTTGGGAGCCCACCGCTGTTCCAGCACCAAACTATGTCTCTGCTTCAAAAGCCGCACCACAGCGCCGCACTATCGATCTAACAATTCCTGGCGCCTGGAGTGAAGCGCAGGACAAAGCAATGCGTGAGCAAATGCGCCTTGCCACCGCCCCTAAGTCAGATGAGATTTTTGACCAAGAGAAAGCCGATGCGATGGAAGAGCATCTACGCCATAACCGCGCTGCTGGCCAATAACTAGATCCAGCTGCTAAACCACATTCGGGCGTACCAGTCCTCGTACTTCAATACCCCGGCGACAAAGAGCGGGAAGAAGTAGGCAAAACACATGGCAATTAAGGCAATTCCTCCCATAACGGTTCTTCTGTTTGTAACTGAATCAGTTTCTAGGAATTTGCTTATCACGTAACCAATGATCAAAACTAAGAATGGTTGGAAAGCAATCGCATAGAAGAAGAAAGTAGTGCGTTCAGGAAAGGCGAGCCAGGGTAGATAGCTGGCAAATAAGAACATCAAAATTAATCCAGCAGAGTTTTCGCGACGATAGATGAAGTAACCCAACCCAACAAAGATAGAAATTAATCCAACCCACCACAAAAATGGGGTGCCGATGGCAAGCACCTCTTGAGAGCAACTTGGCGCTCCGCAACTCTTGGGCGTTTCATAGAAAAACGATGTTGGACGTCCTAAAACCAACCAGTTCCAAGCACTCGCTTGATAAGAGTGATCAGTTGTTAAGCCGGTATGAAAATTGAGCATCTCGCGGTGATAGTTAAAGAGCGATACCAACGCGTTGTCAGATGAGTTTCTACTCCAGCCATCTGGACTGCGTAACCACCCAATCCAGCTAAAGAGATAAACAGCAAGTGGCACTACCCCAAATTGCGCAGCAGGGAGAAAGAACCGCCTCTGTCGGATGATTAAATAAATTCCGATTGCAGCTAGTACATAGACCGCGCTCCACTTTGTGGCAAGTGCCATGCCCATTGTTATGCCAGCTAGCCAAAGTTGATTTGTAATCAAAAGATAAAAGCTCAGAAGAATGAAAAAGGAGAGAAAGATATCGAGCAACGCGGTACGTGACATAACTAGATGTAAACCATCAAGGCTCATCAATACGGTGCAACACATGCTGATGAAAAAAGAGTTGAAGAGTTTTTGGGCAATTAGGAAAACCAAAAGAATGGAAAGGGTGCCAACTAGCGCGGCGGAGAATCTCCAACCAAATGGGGTGTCGCCAAAAACCTTGATTCCTGCGGCTATTGCCCATTTGCCGAGCGGGGGATGAACCACAAACTCTGCTTGCGAGTTATCTAGCTCTACGCCAAAAGAGAGAAAGTCACGAGCTCCATCAACGTAATAGACCTCATCAAATACCAATTCATTTGGTCTACCAAGATTTACAAATCTAGTTATGGCGCCAAACAAGATAACCATGGCCAAAGCGACCGACTGGCGCAGTGAGATCATGCTTCAAGGATACCGAGGGCCATAATGGCGCAGTGAGCGAGTTGATATTGGCGGCGGTTCCATTGGGCAATGTAGGTGATGCCTCCCTTCGCCTAAGGCAGGAAATCACTCAAGTTGACCTGATTGCGGCCGAGGATTCGCGGAGATTTTTGCGGCTCTGCAAAGACTTAGGGGTTGAATGCTCTGCGCCCATCATCTCTTTTTTTGAGGGCAATGAGAGCAATCGACTTGATGAAATGAAACAAGCTCTCTCAAATGGAAAACGAGTTTTGTTGGTCAGTGATGCCGGAATGCCAAGTGTTAGCGATCCAGGGTATCGAGCAGTGCGCATGGCAATCGACAATGGATTCCGAATCTCAGTTTTGCCTGGACCGAGTGCGGTGCTGGCAGCTTTAGCACTTTCTGGATTGCCAACCGATAGTTTTGCATTTGATGGATTTCCGCCTCGCACAGGTGGTGCACGGGAGCAATGGTTTGCCGATCGGGCTCATGAATCACGCACACTGGTAATTTTTGAATCACCACACAGAGTGGTTGATACTCTGGAAACAATTTGTAATGAGCTTGGCGCAGATCGTCCAGTTGCCATCTGTCGAGAAATTACCAAAACTTATGAAGAGACGGTACGTGGCACAGCCGCAGAAGTATTTGCATGGACAAAGAGCAAAGAGATGTTAGGTGAGTTCACGATCGTTATCGGAGGTTATGAGCCTAACAATCATGAAATTTCCAATACCCAAATTGTCGAATTAGTTAAGCGCTATGAGAAATCCGGCATAACCCGGAAAGAAGCGATTTCTATGGTGGCAAAGGAGCTACAACTTCCTAAGCGCAAAGTCTTTGACATCATGGTGCTGGATAAATAGATAGACTCCCGCCCATGTCCACGCCTGAGAAATCTTTTTATCTCACGACGCCGATTTACTACGTCAATGATGCGCCGCATATTGGCCATGCCTACACAACCGTTGCCGGGGATCTGCTAACCCGTTGGCATCGACAAAAGGGCGAGGCGGTTTGGTTTCTAACCGGCACCGATGAACATGGACAAAAAGTTATGCGCACCGCAGATGCGAATAACACCCCGCCACAACAATGGTGTGACCGCTTAGTTGAAGAGGCTTGGAAGCCGGTTTGGCAGCATTTAGAGATCGCAAATGATGACTTCATTCGCACAACACAAGTTCGTCATACAGAGCGAGTCCAAAAGTTTTTGCAAGGATTGATGGAGACGGGATTTATCTACGAGGGCAAATATGAAGGTCCATACTGTGTGGGCTGCGAAGAATTCAAACTGCCTGGGGACTTAATCGAAGGCAACTGCAAAATTCACTCTAAGCCGGTTGAGATGGTTAGCGAAACCAATTGGTTCTTTAAGCTCTCCGCTTTTGTTGAGCCATTGTTGCAGCATTACAAGAACAATCCCTCAGCATGTGAACCTGCCAGTGCGCGTAATGAAGTTATTTCCTTTTTAGAGGGTGGAGTTTCAGATCTTTCAATCTCTAGATCCACATTTGATTGGGGAATTCCAGTCCCCTGGGACACCAAGCAAGTGGTTTATGTTTGGTTTGATGCCTTACTTAACTATGCGACCGCTGTTGGTCTGACTGATTCACCAGATAGCGATGGTGGAAAGTTCTTCGCCAAAACTTGGCCGGCAGATGTACACCTAGTTGGAAAAGATATCCTGCGTTTTCATGCGGTGATCTGGCCAGCGATGTTGATGGCCGCAAATCTTCCAGTTCCAAAAAAAGTGTTTGCACATGGTTGGTTGTTGGTTGGTGGCGAGAAGATGAGCAAGAGCAAGTTAACTGGAATCGCTCCTTCTGACATTACAAAACACTTTGGAGTAGATGCCTTCCGTTATTACTTCATGAGAGCAATCCCTTTTGGCAGCGATGGTTCTTTCTCTTGGGAGGATATGTCTGCCCGTTACACCAGCGAGCTGGCTAATGACTTTGGAAACCTCGCCTCTCGACTATCTGCGATGGTTGAGAAGTACTGCGCAGGTGTCTTGCCAGCAATATCGCAAGACAAAGCTTTATCTACTGCACTTCAAGAGACGGTTGCTAAAGCTGATAAAGCTATGTGTGAGTTAGATTTCCAAACCGGAATATTGGCCATCATGGAGTTTTGCAAAGTCGTAAATGGATATGTAACAACTAAAGAGCCTTGGTTGGTTGCAAAAGATCCGGGACGCAAGCAAGAGTTAGATGAAATTCTTTACAACACAGCTGAAGCACTCCGAGCGTTAGCGGTTCTTTTGCATCCTGTAATGCCAATTTCTACTTCTAAGCTATGGCAATCCCTTGGTGCTCAAAGCGCACTCGGAGATCTAACTTCGCAAAAGATTGCGGATGTGGCGCGCTGGGGACAACTACCTGCCGGCAGCACAATCTCCAAAGGTGAAATTCTCTTTCCCCGTTTGCCAGATTTAGAGGGTTAGTTTTTTATGGCTGATAGACACAATCGTGATCTAGACCGTCAACCGGCCCCACTTCCTGAGCCACTTCCAGTCAGCTGCGTTGACTCGCATGCTCATTTAGAGATTGTCACAAACACTGAACCAGATGATCCAGCAGTTCAGAAAGTTCTAGATGATGCCAAATCGGTCGGAATCGATCGAATTGTCCAAGTAGGTTATTCAGCGGAGCAATCAGAGTGGTCAGTTCGTTGCGCCGAACGTTGGAATACCCAAGTGCTAGCTGCCGTTGCTTTACATCCCAACGAAGCACCAGTAGTTGAAGATCTAGAAAAGGATTTGGCAATCATCGATCGATTAGCATCACATCCCAGAGTGCGGGCAATCGGTGAAACTGGTTTGGATTTCTTTAGAACCGAGGCTGCGTTACAGGATAAACAGCTTTACTCCTTCAAACAACATATTGAAATGGCGAAGCGACACAACAAAGCATTAGTTATTCATGATCGCGATGCGCATAGAGCGGTGCTAGACACCCTAGATGATGTTGGGGCACCCAAAAACACTGTTTTTCACTGTTACTCAGGGGATGAGGTAATGGCTCAAGAGTGCGTGGAAAAGGGCTACATACTTTCATTTGCCGGCACGGTTACCTTCAAAAACGCCCCACAACTCAGGGCGGCGGTGAAGTTAGTGCCTCTAGAACAGCTTTTGGTCGAGACTGATTCACCATTCTTAGCACCAATGCCACATCGTGGTTCACTAAATACTCCTGCTCAAATTCCAAAAATCTTGCGATTTATTGCAGCGGAGCGGGAAGAGGATTTAGCAACTCTGACAAATGCCATTAGCGCAAATGCCGAACGTATTTTTGGATCATTTAACTGATGAGTATTTCATTACTTGGCGCTGCCGAGATCAGATCCATTGCAGAGGAGCTAGATTTACATCCGGCAAAGTCATTAGGACAGAATTTTGTTATTGATGCCAATACCTGTCAGAAGATTGTTCGCCTCGGAGTCATCAGCCAAGGAGATCATGTAGTTGAAATTGGACCAGGCATAGGTTCGCTAACTTTGGCGATTTTGCAGGCTACCGACAAAGTGACTGCAATTGAGATTGATGAGCGATTAGCAAAACGATTACCAGTCACAGCCAAAGAACATGGAGTCCCTGAAGGTAATCTAAAGGTGATTAATCAAGATGCCATGCAAATCTTTGATATCCCGGGAAATCCAACTAAGTTGATTGCAAATCTTCCATACAATGTCTCAGTTCCGGTTCTGCTCAATTTTCTAGAGAGATTTCCCTCCATTAAATCCGGAGTTGTCATGGTCCAAACCGAAGTAGCGGAGAGATTGGCGGCTAAACCGGGCAGCAAGACTTATGGAGTACCCAGCGCAAAGGCGGCGTGGTGGAGCGACATGATTTTGGCTGACCATGTATCCCGTTCTGTTTTCTGGCCGGTACCAAATGTTGACTCCTCACTTGTGAAATTTGTGCGCCACGAACCATTGGGAGATGAGAATTTACGACGTCGGACCTTTGATTTAATTGATCGAGCTTTTGGCCAGCGGCGCAAGATGTTGCGGGCAATTTACGCTGATATTTATGGGGGTTCGAGCCAAGCAGAGCAGGCTTTAGCCTCTGCTGGGGTGGAGCCCACCATTCGTGGAGAGTCACTTTCAGTAGAGAGATTTGCGGCGATAGCCAAACAGTTGGATAGGCGTTAATCGCAACAAAGTAATACGCTCGCCACATGCCGTCATACGTGGTGACACGCGCTCCGGGGAAAATCAATCTCCAATTATCTGTGGGCCCGCTGCAATCAGATGGTTATCATCCTGTTGCAACAGTCTTCCAAGCGGTCTCTCTTTATGATGATGTGAAGATTTCATTTTCAGATAAACCTGGAATCACAGTAACTGCGACCGGAAAAGGCGCTGAACTGCTCCCTCTTGATAAAAATAATCTTGCTTTTAAAGCAGCAGAGTTAATCTGCAACAAGTTTGATATCAGCGATGGCATACAAATTGGATTAACGAAAGAGATTCCGATTGCTGGAGGCATGGCAGGCGGAAGCGCAGATGCCGGTGCCACAATTGTTGGATTAGATGCGCTATTTGGTTTAGGTCTAAGTAAAAGTGAAATGGAAAAATTAGGAAGTGAACTTGGTGCTGATGTGCCATTCACAATTTCAGGTGGTACCGCTATCGGAACGGGTCGTGGTGATCAAATCACAACAGTTTTGTCTCGTGGCTCTTATAACTGGGTTCTCGCTTTATCTAGTTCAGGACTTTCAACTCCAGCTGTGTATTCAGAGTGTGATCGCTTGCGTGAGGGATTAACTGTTGCTCCACCCCACATTAGCGACTCACTAATGCATGCCTTGAGTTCTGGCGACGCGGTTGCACTAGGTAAATCACTGTCAAATGATCTACAGCCAGCTGCTTGTTCTTTGAAGCCCGCGCTGCGATTGATTCTTGATGTTGGAATGGATTACGGAGCCCTTGGCGGTTTAGTTTCCGGCTCTGGACCGACCGTTGCATTTTTGGCGGAGAATGAAGAGCATGCCTTAGATCTCGTTGTCGCCCTCACCTCAAGTGGAGTTGTTGGCAATGTGGTCCGCGCATCTGGACCGGTGCCTGGGGCCCGGGTTGTTGAGAGCGCATAACCTGCAATTAACCCGCGGTTAGTACCAGCCAGCCTGACCCAATAGAATTCAGGTTCCTCCATTGTGTAGTGGCTAGCACATGGGCCTTTGAAGCCCAGGGTCCAGGATCGATACCTGGTGGAGGAGCCAGTTAACTAGACTCATAACTAGACTCAAGGTGCGAAACGGAGATAACCAGAAAGGCGGGAAGTTGAGCCAGCTGGATCTTGCAATCCTCCTCGCTGCGGGCGAGGGCACAAGAATGAAATCCACCCGTGCCAAAGTCCTACATGAAGTTTCTGGTCGTTCACTCATCTCTCACGTCATTCACGCCATCAAACCACTTGAAGCAAAAGAGTTACGAGTAGTTGTTGGCGCCGGCAAGGATCAGGTCACAGAACATCTTTCCCAGGCTGCACCATTTGCAAAAACGGTTTTCCAAGAGGTTCGTGGTGGAACCGGACATGCCACCAAATTGGCTGTGCAAGATTTTTCTGGAACTGGAACGGTTTTGATTTGTGCCGGTGATACCCCGTTACTTACAAGTCAAACTTTAAAAGCGTTGATTGATTCCCACAACTCAAGCTCCGCAAGTGCAACTGTGCTCACAACAAAACTGGTCGAGCCCACAGGTTATGGCAGAGTAATTCGAAACTCCGCCGGAGAATTTCTCGAGATTGTTGAGGAGAAAGATGCTTCAGAATCTCAAAAGCAGACCCTTGAAGTTAATTCAGGGGTTTATGTTTTTTCTGCCCAAGAT
>CAZIAI010000024.1:0-14432 GCA_964536895.1 uncultured Clavibacter sp. | reverse complement strand
TCGATTTATCTTAGTAATTCACTCTGAAGTACCCTCTTCCTATGCCGTTTCGCCATCTCTTGGAGAAATCCACCTCGCTGACTCCAGCTGAGATAGCCCGTCTGGGTGAATTGGTAGCCGAGTGGCAACTTTTGGCTGATATTTCATTTGCTGATCTAGTTCTTTGGGTGCCAAAGCGCACCGATGAAAAAAGTTGGCCAGAAGGTCATCTAGCTATTGCACAAATAAGGCCCATGACCGCAGCAACTGTTTTTGCTCACGACTTAATCGGTACAGAGATATTGTGGGGTGCACGCCACCAAATAGATCAATCATTATCAACCGGTGAGATTGTTAGAGAAACTGAGCCACAACAAATCGGTGATTTAAAGATTAAGGAAGAGACGATTCCAGTTTTGTTTAACGGAAAAGTCATTGCAGTGATATCTCGTCATAGAAATCTAGAGACGATGAGAACTCCATCCCGACTTGAATTGAATTATCGAGAGATTGCAAATCATATTTATCGCATGATTGCCGAAGGCAACTTTCCCGTTAAGGACAGTGTTTACTTGGCCGAGGCAGCTCCGCGTGTGGGTGACGGTCTTGTCCGATTGGATGTTAACGGCGGCATAACCTTTGCCAGCCCAAACGCTAGATCCGCATTTAGCAGAATTGGTTGGGAGCGAGACCTGGAAGGTCACATGCTAGGTGAGGTGTTGGACTCGTTATCTTTAAAGAGTCATGGATTGCAGCCACGAGAAGAAAATTGGCGAGTATCTATGAGCGGTAAGACCCTGCGCCGTGCAGAGTTTGAAAACTCTGGCGGAGTGTTGGATTTGTTAGCAATACCTCTTACTGAAGGTGAAAAGAGAATTGGCGCCGTGGTACTTGTTCATAATGTCACGGAGTTGCGACGCAAAGATCGAGCCTTAATCAGCAAAGATGCAACGATTCGAGAGATTCACCATAGAGTCAAGAACAATCTTCAGACCGTATCTGCATTATTACGCCTCCAGGCGCGCAGAATTGAAGACCCAGCTGCTAGCGCAGCTATTGAGGAGGCTGTGCGTCGCGTCGCATCAATTGCGCTGGTGCACGAAACCCTTTCCACCTCTTCGCAAGACACTGTTGCATTTGATGAGGTAATTTCAAAGATTCTGCAAAGCGCAACGGAGCTAAGCGCTAGACCTAATGAAATATCAATCAAAAAGGAGGGCAGCTTTGGTCTGGTGCCCTCAATTGTTGCTACACCTCTGGCCCTTGTAATTACTGAATTAGTTCATAACGCCCTCGAGCACGGACTATCTGTTACGGGTTCCAAAGTAATTGTTCAGGTGGTTCAAAACGATAAGTTGATGCAGGTTTCAGTAATAGATGATGGGGCAGGGGTTCCAGCAGATTTCTCTTTTGACAAAACAAACCTCGGCTTACAGATTGTTCAAACTCTTACCCAAAATGAGTTAGCGGGTTCAATTCAATTGGTGAAGCCAAAAATAGGTGCTGAGTTCAAAATAGAGTTTTCTTTGGAGCGCTAAAAAGCGCAAAAACTAATCTTGAGTTTGGTGTTCCATGAGTCGAGCACGATTTCTTGCGGCTCGACGTTTCATAGCCCGACGCTCATCTTCTGATAGACCGCCCCAAACCCCAGAGTCTTGCCCACTTTCAAGCGCCCACTGAAGACATGCTTCACGTACTTCGCAACGCATACAAACTTTTTTCGCCTCTTCAATCTGAGCGATTGCCGGACCGGTGTTTCCTACAGGAAAGAACAGCTCTGGATCTTCATCGCGGCAAGCTGAGCGATGACGCCAATCCATAGACATAAATCCTCTTTCGCTAAGAAACAGGCAGCAAGTTAACGATTTGTATCGTCGTAGCTTGTTGCCCGAATAGGGCCGATTAGAGTGCAATTCTCCCGTGTGAAACTTTCTATTACAAGGGATTGCGACGGTAATTTGAGAAATTTAAGGGTGAATTACGCCATCAGTAGTGCCCCCGACAGGATTCGAACCTGTGCACCCGCCTCCGGAGGGCGGTGCTCTATCCCCTGAGCTACGGGGGCGCTTTCGACAAGATTATCAGTGATTGTTCATGCCAAGATTCGCGGGTGAATACCGAACAGAGAGATACGCAATCAGCTGCTGCCACAGAGGAGGCCTTTTTCGCGACTGGCTGTTTTTGGGGTGCGGAGCGAAGATTTTGGAACCTTCCCGGGGTCATCTCTACCTCTGTTGGATACATGGGAGGCAACAGACCTTCCCCCACTTATGAACAGGTTTGCACCGGTGTAACAAATCATGCTGAAACTGTGCAGGTAGTTTTTGATCCCAGTCGGATTACTTACCAAAGATTATTGGAAGAGTTTTGGACCATGCATGATCCAACCTCTTTGAATCGTCAAGGCGGTGATATTGGTACCCAATATCGCAGCGCGATATTTACAACCAATCACGATCAGATGATTGCAGCGGTTAACACTCGAGAGATTTATAACTCTGAATTAAAGAAAAATGGTTTAGGTGACATCGTTACGGAGATTCAAGATGCCCAACCTCACAAGTATTGGCCCGCCGAGGAGTATCACCAGAGATATCTAGAAAAAAATCCCAATGGCTATGACTGCCACTCATCTACCGGAATTTCATTCCCCAAACTCTAAGGAGCGTTGATATGCAACCCGGAGAAGATCTTCCAAAGATTAATCCCCAAACTGGTAAGCCATTCCCAGTTCAGTTAGATGATGCAAAGTTGAAATCAGAACTAGATCCTCTTTCATTTGATGTGCTTCGTAAAGCTGGTACGGAGGTTGCATTTACGGGAAAGTATTACGAAACAGAGACCATCGGGGTTTATAAGTGCAAGGCATGTAATGCAGAGTTGTTTAGAAGCGATGAAAAGTTTCATTCAGGATGTGGCTGGCCCTCTTTTTACGCACCAACTAAAGATGATGCCGTTGTTTTGCTGGAAGACAGATCTTTAGCTCCACGAATCAGAACAGAGGTTAGATGTGCTGCCTGCGGCTCACATTTAGGCCATGTTTTTGAGGGAGAGGGTTATGCGGTACCAACAGATCAGCGTTGGTGCATAAACTCAGTTGCCCTCGTGCTAGAACCTAAAAACCCCTAACTTATAGCACCTCAACCGCACGCCAGCAGTACCAAGCAACGTGGCTGCGATAGGGCGTGAATGGCTCCCCGAGCGCTTGCAGTTTTTTCGGGGTAATTTCACTTCTCATGCGGTGAATCTTTTCCCAGCCGCGTCTAACTCCCAGATCGCCGACGGGCCAAACATCCTGCCTGCCTAATTGAAACATCAAAAACATCTCCACAGTCCACTGGCCAATTCCATAAAGTGGAAGCAAGTAGCCCATTATTTCTTCATCGTTTAATAAGTGCAGTCGATTCATGGGAACAATTTTTTGATTTGAAACATAAGCCAACTCCTTGATGGCTCTAGCTTTGGAGTTGGAGCATCCTGCTGCTCGCAATTGTGGAACAGAAACATCTTCAATTCTTTTGGCTACTAGAGAACCGCCGCACAGCTGGGCCACCCGTGAGTTAATGGTTGCTGCCGCTTTTGTGGATAGTTGCTGAGAGAGTATTGATGATGCAAGGGCTGAGAAGTTGCTCTCCCTTCTTGATTTTCTTTGCTTGGGGTCACCTAGTTGGCATAGTCCGGCCCGTTCAATTACTGACTCAAATCTTGGGTTCTGTTCCACAATCAAGTTGGCTATTTTGCGTGGCGTAAGAGTTTGCCGGGTAGTTGCCGCGTTAGCCATGGCAGCACATTAGCGATGGCAGCACATTAGCAAGGGAAATTTACCGACACCTCTAGTCATTTTCAGTTTTGCAGTCTATTTTTAGCCTCTTGCAGTCATTTACAGTGCAATGAAATCAATTTTCGGAAGCGAGGCATGGCGATGAGTAAGGCTGAGTTTGGCGGTATTTCAAACCAAACCTCCTCATCTCAGCCGAAAGTTGGCATTAAAGAGGTGGCTCAAGAGGCTGATGTATCTATAGCCACAGTCTCCCGTGCATTGCGCGGGCTACACCATGTAAATCCTGAGACGAGAGAAAAGATATTAAGCGCCGCTGAGAAATTGAATTATCCAATTCCTCAAGCAACAGCAAAATCGCTTTACGGTCGAACAAATTCTGTTGGAGTCGTGGCACCTTACATTTCGCGTTGGTATTTTGCTCAGGTAATTAATGGAGCGGAGCAGGCCTTAAGAGAGGCAGGACTTGATCTTCTTCTCTATAACTTCTCGCAGATGAAAGGCAGGGAGCGACTCTTTCAGCATCAACTTCTTAAGGGTCGAGTAGATGCATTGGTGGTAATCAGCTTGCCTCCCACGGAGGAAGAGTTTGATTCGATGCTTGGTCTGGGAATTCCAATTGCCCTTGTTGGCATGCATCATGCCCAATGTTCGAGTGTTGCAATTGATGATGTCGCTGGCGCGAGGACTGCTACTCAGCACTTAGTTAATCTCGGACACAAAAAGATTGGCTTACTTTCTGGACGACCAGATGATCCATTTGGATTTAGCGTTCCACAAGATAGAAGAAATGGTTTTATGCAGGTATTAGCTGAAAGTGGATTGGAGTGGAAGCCTTCTCGAGAGGTTTATGGAGATTTCACCATGCATGGAGCTAGTCGCGCTATGGATGATCTCTTAGCTCGTCCTGACCGACCAACTGCAATCTTTGCTCAATCAGATGAGATGGCGTTAGGTGCATTGCAGGCAATTAGGCGCAATGGCCTAAAAGTGCCAGATGACATTTCAATAATTGGCTTTGATGGACATGAAATGGCTGAATTTTCTGATTTAACAACCATTGAACAGCCGGTTCAATTAATGGGGGAGATGGCCGCCTGGTCAATAATGGAGCGGCTAAAAGCGCCCAAAAGCGAGTCACACTCCCTAACCTTGCCCACGACACTAGTTGTAAGAAATTCAACCCGACGTTTAGAAAGTTAACAATCTAAAGATGAAAAGTGCTACTTGGTGGCAAGAGGCCGCTATCTATCAGGTCTACCCCCGCTCGTTCCAAGATTCAAATGGTGATGGTGAAGGTGATTTGCAAGGCGTTATTTCTAGGTTGGATTACTTACAACAGTTGGGTATAGATGCAATTTGGCTGAGCCCTTTCTACACCTCGCCAAATAATGATGGTGGTTACGACGTTGCAGATCCACGTGATGTAGATCCAAGATTTGGAAATATGAATGATGCAATTAAATTGATTGATATGGCCCATCAAAAGGGAATTAGGATCATTGTTGATGTAGTGCCGAATCATTTCTCGACTGAACACAAGTGGTTTAAAGAGGCGCTTGTCTCACCTCCTGGTTCACAAGCGCGTGCCAGATTTCATTTCTTTGATGGACGCGGTGAAAGTGGGGAGATCCCACCAAATAACTGGTGTTCGATTTTTGGTGGACCAGCCTGGACCAGAATAATTGAAAGCGATGGAACTCCAGGTCAATGGTATTTGCACCTATTTGATTCAACGCAGGCTGATTTAAATTGGGAAAATCAGGATGTAAGAAATGATTTCGAAGCAACACTGCGATTTTGGTTGGATAAAGGGGTTGATGGGTTTCGGATAGATGTGGCACATGGATTGGCCAAGGATGAGATTCTCAAAGATCATCGAGATCCAGAGGGCTTGACTAGGGCTCTAAGGCTTGACGTAAGCGACATGGATCGAGAGGTGCGTGAAGCGCTGCTCTCCGATGTCCCATTTTTCGATCGAGAAGCTGTGCATGACATTTATCGCGATTGGCGCAAGATTTTTGATTCATACCCTGGAGAGCGCATGAGTGTGGCCGAGGCCTGGGTCCACCCCAGTTCACGGGCTACTAGATATGTCAGAAAAGATGAGTTGCATCAAATATTTAACTTTGATTTTCTGATCGCAGAATGGGATGCAACCTTTCTCGCTAGCGCAATAGAAAAGACCTTGCGTGAAGTAGCGGAGGTAGAAGCTCCTGCCACTTGGGTTTTATGTAATCACGATTCACCTAGGTTGGTATCAAGAATGGGTGGCGGTGCACTTGGCGCAAAAAAGGCAAGGGCAATGGCTCTTTTAACCCACGCGTTACCCGGTGGTATTTATGTTTACCAAGGTGAAGAGCTGGGCTTAGAAGATGCATTACTTCCTGATGAGGCACGTCAAGATCCGGTTTTCTTTAGAACAAAGGGTGTAGACAAGGGAAGAGATGGTGCGCGAGTTCCAATTCCTTGGAGTGCAAATGAAAAGAACTTTGGATTTACAACAGGCAAACCTTGGCTGCCAATGCCTGACAGTTGGAATTTAGTTGCAGTTGATGCACAAATAGATAATGGCTCAGGTGATGAATTGAGCAGCTTAGAGATGTATAAGAAATCGTTATCAATCCGCAAAACTCTGCAACAATCTACTTTCAATTGGATCTCAAAAAGTGAATCAACTCTTGCATTTACTCGAGGTGACAATTTCGCGCTTTTTTCAAATACCTCTGATACAGAACAAGAAATTCAACTTACAGAAGGCCTACATGGATTTGAAATAGTTTTGTCCTCTGATGCCGGAGCGACTTTGAATAACAACAGTTTGAAAATTCCTGCGAATTGCACGGTTTGGTTAACCCAGGATTAAATTCAAAAAAAGTTAGTTGGGTCAGTTAGTTCACCGGATTTATGGGGGATAACGGGTCTTCCTGACTGCCTGGACCCTGGGACAAGCCTGGAGCCCGTCAGGTCCTAAACTTGCCTAGAGCTGCCAAAACCTGCCTAAATCTTCCTAAAGCGAGCCTGAGAGCTCGGCCTTTAGCCGCTGTTTTTAACATTCCTTAATCAAACCGTTAACCATTTGCAGTCCGTTTTCATGGGGAAACCCTTGCTCTGAGAGCGTGCTCGGAGAAGACTGGGGGAGATTCCTTGGCAAAACCGAGGAACTTCTATAGTCCTTTCGAAAGGGGAAAACTATATGACCGCATCTTTGCGGCGTCGTCGATTTGTATTGGCGACATCAGCCTTCGCGGCGCTAACCCTCGTACTAAGCGGATGTTCAAGTTCAGATGACTCTGCTGGTGGAGCAAATTGCGATGCTTATGAGGCGTATCAAGGGTATGAAGGAACTGAAGTAGAAATTTATTCTTCAATCCGCAGCCCAGAGGCAGAGATTTATCAAGAATCTTTTGCTGAGTTTGAAGAGTGCACCGGAATCACAATCAACTGGAATGGAACTGCAGAGTTTGAAGCTCAGCTTCCTGTTCGTGTTGAAGGTGGAACCGCTCCTGATCTAGCTGTGTTCCCTCAGCCAGGTCTTCTAAAGGCAATGGTTGCAACTGGAAAGATGGTTCCAGCTTCTGATGAAGTTTCTGCAGCCGCTGATGAATTTTACGGAGCAGATTGGAAGGCGTACGGAACCGTTGATGGAACCTTCTACGCTGCACCACTAGGCGCTAACGTAAAGTCATTTGTTTGGTATTCACCAAAGACATTTGCTGACAATGGTTGGACAATCCCAACAACCTGGAGTGAATTGCTAGCGCTATCAGACAAGATTGCAGCCGAAGGCAAAGTACAGCCTTGGTGTGCAGGCTTTGGTTCTGGCGATGCAACTGGTTGGGTCGGAACTGACTGGATGGAAGATTTGATGCTTCGTGTCAACGATGCAGCAACTTACGATGCGTGGGTTAACCACACAATTCCTTTCAATGATCCAAAGGTCGCAGCTGTTCTTAAAGAAGCTGGCAAGATCCTCAAGAATCCAAAGTATGTTGGAAATGTTTCCGCAATTGCCACAACTACCTTCCAAGAGGGTGGAGCTGGAATTGTTGACGGTTCATGCGCAATGCACCGCCAGGCATCATTCATCGGCGGAATTCTTGCTGCTGATTACGGCGCAACAATCGTCACCCCAGAAGACACTGATGTAGAGGGCGGAATCACCACCTTCTACTTCCCAGGCGTAACCGCCGATCAGCGTCCAGCCCTTGGTGGCGGCGAGTTCGTAGGCGCATTTGCTGATCGTGGAGAGGTAAAGGCTGTACAGCTATACCTCACATCACCAGAGTGGAATAACAAGAAGGCTGCACTTGGTGGCTGGTTCTCAGCTAACAAGGGCCTCGATGTTGCAAACGTTGCAGATCCAGTAAACAAGAACGCTGTTGAGATCCTAAAGAGCGCAACAACATTCCGTTTCGATGGATCAGATGCGATGCCAGCAGCAGTCGGAGCTGGTTCCTTCTGGAAGGAAATGACCGCTTGGGTTGCAGAGAACAAGTCTGATAAGGCTGTTCTTGATGCGATCGAGAAGTCATGGCCTAAGTCCTAGTAGTCATTCCTAGTTGTAAAACTAGAATGACCAGTTAGGCAAGAAGTTAAAATTGAAGGTGCGGTGGCGCTAGTCACCGCACCTTCAGTTCAAATACATAAACGAGGGGATGAGATGCTGGAGTTAGCAGCACGGCAAACACAGCTCGAGGCAGCTGTTTCCAAGATCTCCTCACTATTTTTAACAATATTAATTTTTGCATTAATTGTCGGTTTGGCATTTTGGCTAGCGGAACGAAGCTCTGAGCGAGTTCAAAGATTTACAAAATATCTGCTCTTCCTTTCGCCTGCTTTAATTTTTCTATTTATTGGATTAATTGGCCCTGCTATCAGAACTTTTTATCTCTCTTTCCGAGATGCGAGGGGCGAGAATTTTGTCGGTCTTGAGAATTATCAGTGGGCGTTCACCCAACCTGAAATTCTTGAGATCTTGAAAAACACTGGCATATGGATGGTGGTTGCTCCAATAGCGTCAACTGGATTTGGTCTGACAATCGCTGTTTTGACAGATCGGATGCGCCGTCCTGGCCTAGTTAAATCACTGATTTTCATGCCTATGGCAATCTCATTTGTTGGCGCAGGCATTATCTGGAAATTTGTTTACCAATTCCAACCAAATGATCGAGTCGCTGAAATCGGCCTTCTGAGTCAGATAGCTGAATGGTTAGGTTTTGTTCCAACTAACTGGATTCTTACCTCGCCACTAAACACCTTCCTGCTCATCATTGTCTTTGTATGGATTCAAACCGGTTTTGCCATGGTTGTGCTCTCTGCGGCAATTAAGGCGATACCCGATGAAATTCTGGAGGCCTCTATGCTCGATGGAGCTAGCGGTTGGAAGAGATTCAGCAAAGTAACAGTTCCAATGATTAGAGGAACCATCATCGTGGTACTTAGCACGATTACGATTGGCGCCCTGAAAGTCTTCGACATCATCAGAACAATGACCGGTGGTAACTTCAAGACGAGTGTCATTGCAAATGAAATGTATAACCAATCTTTCCGCGCTCTTAACTATGGCACCGGCAGCGCCTTGGCGATTATCTTGTTTATTGGAGTATTGCCGCTCGTGGTCTACAACGTGATTCATCTTCGCCGAGAGAGAGCAGAGCGCTAATGAAAAAGTTAACTCTCCCTAGAAGAAAACTCACTCGAAAAGATGTTGAGACGGTGAAGGTTCACCTTTCTAGTCCATGGGCCAGTTTTGCAGCGATTCTGCTGGCAGTGCTCTGGACCATTCCTACCTTTGGTTTGTTTGTTACCTCATTTAGACCTAGCACTGGAATCAACTCCTCTGGATGGTGGACGACGCTGACAAATCCAGAGTTCACCCTAGAAAATTACTCGAGAGTTTTGTTTGAGGGCAGAGGAGCCACACCGCCACTTAGTCAGTACTTTTTAAATACCTTTGCAATCGTTATTCCTTCCACGATTATTCCAATCACCATTGCAATCTTCGCGGCGTATGCCATCGCCTGGTTTGATTTCAAAGGTCGAAACCTGTTGTTTTTCTCGATATTTGCCCTACAGGTTATTCCTTTGCAGATGTCTCTAATTCCTCTACTCCAGCTATTTTCAGGCGGCTTGCACCTAGGAACTGTCACAATAATTCCAAGTTTTGGGATAACGGGAACCTTTATCCCTATCTGGCTAGCCCACACCATGTTTGGTTTACCTTTAGCTATCTTTTTGTTGCACAATTTCATCGCCCAGCTACCGCGTGAGTTGATTGAGGCAGCCCGGGTTGATGGTGCGGATTACTTCAAACTATTTCGTCAGATTGTTTTGCCTTTGAGTATTCCTGCAATTGCATCCTTCGCTATTTTCCAATTCCTTTGGGTGTGGAATGACTTGTTGGTTGCACTCACCTTTGGCGGCGGCAAGCGAGAAATCGCCCCATTGATGGTGCGCCTGGCTGAAATGACAGGAACTCGCGGCGGGGATTGGGAGTTGTTAACCGCTGGCGCGTTTGTGTCGATCTTGGTTCCAGTTGCGGTGTTCTTCGCGTTGCAACGTTACTTTGTTCGCGGATTGCTTGCCGGTTCAGTAAAGGGATAACCCTGTATTTTTAGGCTCAAATTTTTACTATCAAAGTCATTTAAATGCTGAGAATTTGCTGGCATACTCGTCAATGTGACTAAACCAATACCAGCGCTATCTCTTTCTGATTTGAGACAAAGAAAGAGCGTTAAGTGGCGGCAGTTTCCATCAGATGTCCTTCCCTTGCCCGTAGCGGAGATGGATTTTCCGATTGCAGAACCAATTAAAGAGGTTTTGCGTGACATGGTAGATCGTTCAGATACCGGCTACTTGGGGCCATTTCCAGAGATGTTCGAATCCTTTGCGGCCTTTTCCTTGTCTAGATGGGGATGGCAGGTTGATGTTTCACAGATGAGAATCGCTACTGATGTTGGTGTTGCAACAGTTGAGGTAGTTAGGACACTCATTAAGCCGGGCGAGAAAGTCATGTTGAATTCTCCGGTCTATGACAACATGTGGCGATGGGTTGCAGAGGTCGGCGCCCAGCTAGTCGATACACCTCTAAAGGAAGAGGGGCTCGACTACAGCTTGGATTTTGCTGCCATCGAGCGGGATTACCAGTCTGGAGTCAAGGTTCATATTCTCTGCCACCCTCACAATCCCGTTGGCGTAATCTTTTCAAAAGCTGATTTAGAAAAGCTAGCTGAGCTTGCCAAAAAGTATGGTGTTTTGATTATCAGCGATGAGATTCATGGTCCATTGGTTTATGAAAAGGCGAATTTCACACCATTTCTAGCGGTGAGTGACGCAGCAAGACAGGTTGGAATAACTGTCACTAGCGCTAGTAAAGGTTTCAATTTAGCGGGATTAAAGTGCGCCTTGATAATCACTAACTCTTCAGAGCTAAAAGAGCGAATAAATTCAATGCCGATATCAGTGGCATTTCGCGCTTCGTTGTTCGGAGCAGCAGCAGCGACCGCAGCCTTTAGTCAATCCATCAGTTGGCTAGATGGTGTGCTTGCTTCACTTGATCAGAATCGAGTGCTTATCAAAGGTCTGGTTGACTCACAACTACCTGCCATCAGGTATCGAATTCCTGATTTTGGATATCTGGGATGGCTTGATTTATCAGAACTGGGCTTGGGTGATGATCCGGCTAAGACATTGCTAGAGCGGGGCAAAGTCGCACTTAATGGCGGTGTCATGTACGGACCGAAACACAAGCAGTTTGCGCGAATCAATTTTGGAACGAGTCCAGAAATAATCACAGAAGCTTTTAATCGAATTGCAAAATCATTGTGACATCAGATAGCTACGATGCAATTGTAATTGGCAGCGGTCACAACGGCCTGGTAGCTGCCTGTTATTTAGCAATCGCTGGTAAAAAAGTTTTGGTTCTTGAGAGAAATGATTATGTCGGAGGAGCTACAACCAGTATCCAAGCTTTTGACGGGATACCTGCAAAGTTATCGCGCTATTCATATTTAGTGGCGCTGTTGCCTGATCAGATTATCTCTGATCTCGGATTGAAGTTTGAGACCAAAAGTAGGGCGGTATCTTCGTACGCACCATACTTTGATGGAGAGATGGATAGAGGCTTACTAATCAACAGAGTTGTTGACCAAGAAACAGAAGAGTCCATGGAGCAACTAACGGGTAGCCCGGATGAAATTCTGGCTTGGAATAACTTTTATCAATCGGTAGCCGAGTTCGCTGCGGCTATCGCGCCCACCTTGTTGCAGCCTCTGCCTACCGAAACAGAGGTCCAAGAGCTAGTTGATCCGCTCACATGGATTGAGTTAGTCGAGAACACATTGGCTCAGACACTCCATGACAATTTTTTTGATGATTTGGTCAAAGGAATCGTCTTAACTGATGGATTAATTGGGACATTCACTAGGGCTGATGACCATGCCGCCAACAAATGTTTTATCTATCATCTAATCGGTAACGGAACTGGGGAGTGGAGAGTCCCAGTGGGTGGAATGGGCGCACTCATAACTGAGTTACAGCGGCGCTGCAGTGAACTAGGGGTTGAAGTTCGCACCAGCACCGAAGTGATTTCGCTAATAGAGACCGCTGATGGTGTTGAAGTAAAGACCTCTGGCGGAGAAGAGTTTTATGCCAAGTTAGCGCTGGCCAACTGCGCCCCAAAGACTTTAGAGAAAATCTCCGGAGTGCCAGCACCAAAGTCACGCGATGGCTCTCAATTAAAGATAAATATGGTTCTCAAACAACTTCCAAAGTTAAAAAGTGGAATCGATCCTACGAAAGCATTTTCCGGGACCTTTAGGATAAATGAAAGTTATTTCCAACTTGAGCGAGCGTTCGAGGAGGCTTCACAAGGCTTGATTCCATCAGAGATTCCATCTGAGATGTACTGTCATACCTTGACTGATCCAACAATTCTTGATCAGGAACTCCATAAAGCAGGTTTTCATACTTTAACTCTGTTTGCATTGCATCTACCGGCGGCATTGTTTGATGAGAATCATGATGTGGTTAAAAAAGAGGTGGTTGATCGCACCTTGGCTGGTTTAAATCAGTATCTGGAAAAACCCATTCACCATTATCTGGCAGTAGATTCTCAGGGAAACCCCTGTATCGAAGCTAAGACGCCACAAGAGCTTGAACAGAGTTTGGGTCTACCAAGAGGCAACATTTTCCATGGTGATCTCGAGTTTCCATGGAAACAGGATGGAGACACTCGAAAATGGGGAGTGGAAACTAGTTCGAATCGAATTTTGCTCGCCGGTTCTGGAGCTGTAAGAGGTGGCGGAGTCTCGGGTATCCCAGGACACAATGCAGCAATGGCCGCCATAGAAAGATTGAACAAACTGGCGTAGGCTTGTTTTGTGATTAAGGCGATTCGTCGGGTAGCAGCCCTAGTAACACTTTTGGTTGTTGCCTTTAAAGGGGCGTTGTCATTTTTATCTTGGGTTGAAAAACAAGACGAAGCTCAATCAGTTTGGTCTGAGGATGAAGAAATGGAAGAGGCTTTCTAAGTAATGACATATACCTACATCCCAGGAAGTTGCAATCTTGGAAAATCAGAGATCAGAAGAAGACAGTTTGTAGCCCTGCTTGGTTTAGTTCTATCGATTTCTACTTTTGTCGGATTGATTTCTAGTGATGCCACAAGTTCTGCCAGATGGGCGATGTTTGTGCCACTAATGGTTTTTTCCATCGGCTTTATCCAGTCTCGCAGAAAATTTTGCCTCGCTTATGGATTTATGGGCACCTTCAATTTAGGAAAACTTGGAGACTTATCACGGGTGCAGAGCCCAGAGGATAGAAAAGCCGATCGAAAGACCGCGCTCAGTATTCTCTTCCAAGCTGCTGCGTTGGCATTTGCTCTCACTTTGCTGTTGGTCCTCTTGCCGTTCTAAATCAAGTTCTTGCAACTCTCATGATCTAGAGCCCCAGTTCTTGGGCTTTTTTGGGAAATTTCTATTGTCTCTCAAACCCAATAGGAGTACCTTCATTCCAACTCAGCTAGAGGAGGAATAATGCAGATTATTTTTCATAATCATGGCGCCACACTTGCCTCAGATTTTCAAGGAATAGCATCAGAGAGATTAGAGCGATTATCAAGGTTTAACGTCCCGATCGATCGAATAGATGTAGATGTACGCCATGAAAGTAATCCTCGTTTTGGAAAAAACTCACATCGAGTTTTGTTAACTACCCATGGCAGAGCGCCATTGATGCGTGGAGAGGGCCAGGGGTTTAATGATCTATC
The DNA here is from genome assembly GCA_964536895.1 of uncultured Clavibacter sp. GTDB lineage: Bacteria > Actinomycetota > Actinomycetes > Nanopelagicales > Nanopelagicaceae > MAG-120802. The sequence goes on along the minus strand of CAZIAI010000024.1, from coordinate 405 downwards.
AGCTTTTGATGAAGCGGCTGAAGCGCTCGAATTGCAGCTTCGTAAACGGCATGAGCGGACAAAGGATGTTGACCGGTCTACGCTGCGCAAATTAAGGGCGGTCAACCCTTAAAGTACCTCTGTCCAAGTTCGGCAAGGCAGTATTTTTTGATCTGAATATTGCTCCGAACAGAAATTTTGTTTAGATGGAGGATGTGCGTTGATTGAGCCGCTAGGTAATGCTCTCACTAGAGCCAGCTCATTGCTACGCGATCCTGAATCCATAGAGCGGATTGTGATCTCAGGAAAGCAGCGAAACCACAACCCTGAGTTTGTGCGGATAGATATTCGACTGGTGCTGCTTAAAAATGGGCTGAATTGGCAAACTGTGGGTCATGATGGAAGAAAAGACATCACAAAAAACAC
>CAZIAI010000023.1:0-15951 GCA_964536895.1 uncultured Clavibacter sp. | reverse complement strand
AGAAGTAATAGAAGAAAGAGGAAACGAACATGGCGGGACAAAAGATCCGCATCAGGCTCAAGGCCTATGACCATGAGGTGATCGACACTTCAGCGAAGAAAATCGTTGAAACTGTTGAGCGCACAGGTGCAACGGTCGCGGGCCCAGTTCCGCTGCCCACAGAGAAGAACACCTACTGCGTGATTCGTTCTCCTCACAAATACAAAGACAGCCGCGAACATTTCGAGATGCGCACCCACAAGCGCCTAATCGACATCATCGACCCAACTCCTAAGACAGTTGACTCCTTGATGCGTCTTGATCTTCCTGCTGGCGTCGATATCGAGATCAAGCTCTAAGGGGATCTGACATGACAACTACTCAATCAAAGGGCAGCGCTATCAAGGGCATCCTTGGCGTAAAGCTCGGTATGACTCAGGTCTTCGATGAAAACAACCAGGTAATTCCAGTAACTGTTATCGAAGCAGGTCCATGCGTTGTAACACAGGTACGCACTCTGGAAAAAGATGGTTATGAAGCGGTTCAAATGGCATTCGGTGCTGTTGATCCACGCAAAGTTTCTAAGCCAGAGGCTGGTCAGTTTGCAAAAGCTGGCGTAACTCCTCGTAAGCATGTTGGCGAACTTCGCACCTCAAATGCATCTTCTTACTCAGTTGGACAAGAGGTAAAGGCTGACATCTTCACTCCAGGTGAGATTGTTGATGCGCAAGGAATCTCTCTTGGTAAAGGTTCTGCTGGTGTTATGAAGCGTCACAACTTCCGTGGTTTCGGCGACGGCCATGGTGTTGAGCGCAAGCACCGCACCTCAGGTTCTATCGGTAACCGCACCACACCTGGTCGCGTTTTCAAAGGAAAGCGCATGATGGGTCGCATGGGTGTTGAGACCGTAACAGTTCAAAATCTAAAGGTTCATTCCGTTGATGCAGAGAAATCACTAATCCTTATCAAGGGTGCGGTTCCTGGTCGCAACGGTTCAAAAGTTTTCATTCACTCAGCTTCCAAAAAAGCAGTGAGCGAAGTAGTAAATAAGGCAGGTGCATAACCGTGGCTCTATCCGTAGAAGTTAAAGATGCAAAGGGTGCAAAGGCTGGAACCTTTGATCTTCCTGCAGAGATCTTTGATGTTCAAGTAAATGTTCCTTTGATTCACCAGGTTGTCACCGCACAACTAAACGCTGCTCGCGCCGGTACTCACAAGACAAAGAACCGTGGCGAAGTAAGCGGTGGTGGAAAGAAGCCTTTCAAGCAAAAGGGAACCGGTCGTGCCCGTCAGGGTTCAACCCGTTCACCAAACCAGCGTCATGGTGGTGTTGCTCAAGGACCAGTTCCTCGCAAGTATGACGAGCGCACACCAAAGAAAATGATCAAGGCAGCGCTGCGTGGCGTTCTCTCTGATCGTGCCCGCAATGAGCGCATCCATGTTGTAACTGAAATTGTAGAAACCGTTAACACCAAAGCAGCAATCTCCGCGGTGCGTCAGTTCTCTGATCGCCGTCGAGTATTGGTGGTTTTGGCTCACGGTGAAGAGGCTTCATGGCGTTCACTTCGCAACGAAGCTGATCTACATCTAATCCGTCAGGATCAACTGAACGCATATGACGTTGTTGTCTCTGATGATGTTGTCTTCTCAAAGAAGGCAATTACAGAGTTTGTTGCTGGACCTGCAAAAGGAAAGTCAGCAACAGCATCCGCTCGTGAATCTGAGTTAGCAGAGGTGTCAGCATGAGAGAACATCGTGATGTCTTGATCGCGCCAGTCGTATCTGAAAAGTCATACGGCTTGCTAGATCAAAACAAGTACACATTCATTGTTGCACCAGATGCAAACAAGACCGAGATCAAAATCGCCGTTGAAAAGATTTTCAAGGTGCGAGTGCTCAAGGTCAACACCATGAACCGTGAGGGTAAGAGCAAGCTCACCCGTTATGGTCTTGGAAAGCGCAGCGATACCAAGCGTGCAATCGTGCAGGTTGCAGCTGGTGACCGGATCGACATCTTTGGAGGACCGGTTTCCTAGTAATAGGAAATTGGACCTAGAAAAGGGATAAAAAATGGCACTTCGTAAGTTAAAGCCAGTTACGCCAAGCTCTCGTGGCCAGAGCGTTGCTGACTTCGCTGAAATCACCCGATCAACACCAGAGAAGTCACTTGTCCGTCCGATTAATTCTCGCGGCGGTCGTAACGCATCCGGAAAGATCACCACACGTCACCAAGGTGGCGGACACAAGCGCGCATACCGCGTAATTGATTTTCTTCGCAACGATAAAGATGGAGTACCAGCTGTCGTTGCACACATCGAATACGATCCAAACCGTTCGGCTCGTATTGCACTAGTTCACTTCGCAGATGGCGAGAAGCGTTACATCATCGCGCCAGTTGGAATTGAACAAGGAACCAAGATTGAAAATGGTCCATCTGCTGATATCAAGCCAGGCAATAACCTGCCGCTACGCAATATCCCAGTAGGAACCATGATTCATGCGATCGAAACCCGTCCAGGTGGCGGCGCTCGCATCGCTCGTTCTGCAGGTGCTGGTGTTCAGCTTGTTGCTAAAGATGGTCCATACGCCCAGTTGCGTATGCCTTCTGGCGAAATTCGCAACGTAGATGTTCGTTGCCGCGCAACAGTTGGAACAGTTGGAAACGCAGAGCAGTCAAACATCAACCATGGAAAAGCTGGACGTATGCGCTGGAAAGGCCGTCGCCCAACCGTTCGTGGTGTTGTTATGAACCCAGTAGATCACCCACACGGTGGTGGTGAAGGTAAGACTTCAGGTGGACGTCATCCAGTTTCACCTTGGGGTAAGCCAGAAGTTCGCACTCGCAAGAAGAAGGCGAGTGACCAACTCATTGTCCGCCGTCGACCAGCAAACAAGAGCCGATAAGGAGCCCTGAAACCAAATGCCACGTAGTTTGAAGAAGGGTCCATTCGTGGATCAACACCTCGAAAAGAAGGTGGATGAACAGAATGCGAAGAACACCAAGAATGTAATCAAGACTTGGTCACGTCGCTCAATGATCACTCCATCAATGATCGGTCACACCATTGCAGTTCATGATGGTCGCAAGCATGTTCCGGTTTACGTAACTGAAGCAATGATTGGCCACAAACTCGGTGAGTTTGCACCAACCCGCACATTTAAAGGACACGTTAAGCAAGATGACAGGACGGTGAAGCGTGACTAATTCAACCGCTACCGTAGTAGCAACTGCTTCACTACGTTCAATCCGCGTAACACCACAGAAGGCACGCCGCGTTGTAAACATGATCCGCGGACAACGTGCTGATGAGGCGCTACGTATCGCAAAGTTCTCACCACAGATTGCAGTAAGTGAGGATCTTTACTCACTACTTAACTCTGCGGTTGCTAACGCAAAGCAGAAGAACCCAGCGATCCGCGATGCTTCAGAGCTATGGGTTACAGAAGCGTTGGTAGATGAGGGTGTAACCATGAAGCGTTACCGCCCACGTGCTCAAGGTCGTGGTTACCAGATCTTGAAGCGTTCATCTCAAATCTCTGTTGTTCTTTCTGATGACAAGAATTACCGCAAACCTTCCAAGGCAGATGCTCGCAAAGCCGCTGCTAATGCTGCAAAAGCAAAGCCGGAAGCAATTGAAGGGGAGGCCAAGTAAATGGGTCAAAAAATCAATCCTCATGGCTTCCGCCTAGGAATCACTACTGAGTACAAGTCACGTTGGTACGCCGACAAGTTGTACAAGGATTATGTAAAAGAAGATGTAATGATCCGTCGTTTGATGGAAAAGAACATGGAGCGCGCAGGCGTTGCTCGTATTGAAATCGAGCGCACCCGCGAGCGTGTTCGCATCGACCTACACACCGCACGTCCAGGAATTGTTATTGGACGTCGTGGAACAGAGGCTGATCGTCTACGTCTTGATCTAGAGAAGCTAACCGGCAAGCAGGTTCAGCTAAATATTCTTGAAGTTAAGAATCCAGAAATTGATGCGCAACTAGTTGCACAAGGTGTAGCAGAACAGCTCGCAGCTCGTGTTTCTTTCCGTCGTGCAATGCGTAAAGCAATGCAGACCGCATTCAAGGCTGGCGCAAAGGGTGTTCGTATCCAGTGCGGTGGCCGTCTTGGTGGCGCAGAAATGTCACGTTCTGAGTTCTACCGCGAAGGTCGCGTTCCACTACACACACTACGTGCCAATATTGATTACGGCTTCCATGAAGCACACACAACATTTGGTCGCCTTGGTGTAAAGGTTTGGATCTACAAGGGCGAAGTTATTGAGTCACGTGCAGAGCGTGAAGCAGCAGCTCTTGCTCAAGCAAAGGCCGGAAAGACTGATCGTCCACGTCGCGCTCCACGCGCACCACGTGGCGAGGTAACAACCTCAACAGTTGAGTCCGCTGCCACTGAAGTTTCTGCTGATGCAACTGCAAATGTTGCAACAGAGGTAAAGAGTGAAGGGAGCGAGGCATAATGTTGATTCCACGTCGCGTTAAGCACCGCAAGCAGCACCGTCCTGATCGTTCAGGTAAGGCAAAAGGCGGAACAGCTGTTGCATTCGGCGATTTCGGTTTGCAGGCAACTGAGGGTGGTTATGTAACCAACCGTCAGATTGAAGCTGCACGTATCGCAATGACCCGTCACATCAAGCGTGGTGGAAAGGTTTGGATCAACATTTATCCAGATCGCCCACTCACAAAGAAGCCTGCAGAAACCCGCATGGGTTCCGGTAAGGGTTCACCAGAATTCTGGATTGCAAACGTAAAGCCAGGTCGCGTGTTGTTTGAAATCTCCGGCGTCACTCTTGATGTCGCACAACAAGCGCTATCACGTGCTGCACACAAGCTTCCAGTTAAATCCCGCGTTGTACTTCGTGAGGAGGCATAACAATGGCGAAACTAATCTCAGCAGAAGAACTACGTGCGCTAAGCACTGAGGATCTTCAAGCAAAGCTCAAGGATGCAAAGGAAGAGTTATTCAACCTTCGTTTCCAAGCCGCAACCGGTCAACTTGAGAGCCATGGTCGCCTCACCGCTGTCCGCAAAGAGATTGCACGGATCTACACAGTTGTCCGTGAACGTGAACTAGGAATCGGAGGTGCCGCATGAGCGATGAGCGCAATTTCCGCAAGGTTCGCGAAGGAATCGTTGTAAGCGACAAGATGGATAAGACAGTAGTAGTAAAGGTCGAAGACCGCGCTGCTCATGGACTTTATTCAAAGGTTATTACCAAGAACAAGAAGTTCAAGGCGCATGACGAAGACAACTCCGCTGGAGTTGGCGATCGCGTGCGAATTATGGAAACCCGTCCTCTATCTGCCACAAAGCGTTGGCGTGTAGTGGAGATTATCGAGAAGGCTAAGTAACCATGATTCAAGCAGAATCACGTCTACGCGTCGCGGATAACACAGGAGCTCGTGAGCTTCTATGTATCCGTGTTCTTGGTGGAACTCAACGTCGTTATGCATCAATTGGCGACATCATTGTTTGCTCCGTAAAGGATGCTATTCCTGGCGGACAGGTAAAGAAGGGTGAGGTCGTAAAGGCTGTCATCGTTCGCACCGTTAAGGAGAACCGTCGCAACGATGGTTCCTACATCAAGTTTGATGAAAACGCAGCGGTCATCATCAAAGATGACAACGAACCACGCGGCACCCGTATTTTCGGACCAGTAGCCCGTGAACTTCGTGACAAGCGTTTCATGAAGATCATTTCACTTGCTCCGGAGGTGCTGTAATGAGAATCAAGAAAGGTGACACCGTTCTTGTCATTGCTGGCAAAGACAAAGGAGTAACCGGAAAGGTTCTAGCGGTTGATACAAACACCGCTCGAGTAACCGTTGAAGGTGTAAACCGAGTCAAGAAGCACACACGTGAAGATAAGACACAACGCGGCGCCAAGGTTGGTGGAATTCTCACCGTCGAAGCTCCAATTGCTTACTCCAATGTGATGTTGCTTGATGATGACAACAAGGCAACTCGTATCGCCGTTCGCAAGAACGACGAGGGCAAGAATGTGCGCATTTCCCGCCGCACAGGAGGAGACATCTAATGTCAACAGTAACCGCGCCACGCTTGAAAGAGCGTTACAAGAATGAAGTTGCTGCGCAACTACAAAAGGAATTCAACTTCGCTAACAAGATGCAGATTCCAACACTCAGCAAGATTGTTGTGAACATGGGTGTCGGCGAAGCAGCAAAAGATTCCAAGTTGATTGAAGGCGCTATCCGTGATCTAACAACCATCACAGGTCAGAAGCCGCTGGTCACAAAGGCCCGTAAATCAATCGCTAACTTCAAGCTACGTGAGGGTCAACCAATTGGTGCCCACGTCACTCTTCGTGGCGATCGTATGTGGGAGTTTATGGATCGTCTGCTTTCAGTTTCACTTCCTCGTATCCGCGATTTCCGTGGCCTATCTCCAAAGCAGTTTGATGGCAGCGGCAACTACACCTTCGGTCTAACCGAGCAGGTTGTATTCGCAGAAATCGAACAGGACAAGGTAGATCGCGTCCGTGGAATGGATATCACCATCGTTACTTCAGCCAAGAATGACAACGAAGGTCGTGCGTTGCTTAAGGCGCTCGGTTTTCCATTCAGGGATTAAGGGGAGAGACACAAAATGGCAAAGACATCACTAAAGGTTAAGGCGAGCCGCAAGCCAAAGTTCAAGGTACGCGGTTACACACGTTGCCAACGTTGTGGACGTCCTCACTCCGTCTATCAGAAGTTCGGTATCTGCCGAGTTTGCTTCAGAGAGATGGCACACCGCGGAGAACTCCCCGGTATTACGAAAGCTTCCTGGTAACAACTATCGAGTAGGTCTCCAAAAAGGGGATACCACTCGAAGAAAGGCGATGAGCCAACTATGACAATGACAGACCCAATCGCAGACATGCTTGCACGTCTGCGCAACGCCAATACGGCTTACCATGATGTGGTTTCAATGCCATCATCATCGGTAAAGGTACGTATTGCCGAGATCCTTCAAAAAGAGGGATACATCGGAGGACACAAGGTCATCGATAACCCAGAAGGTTTCGGTAAGACTTTGGTAATTGATTTGAAGTACGGTGCAAACCGCGAACGTTCTATTGCAGGACTTCGTCGTGTTTCAAAGCCCGGTCTTCGTGTTTATGCAAAGTCAACCGGCCTACCAAAGGTACTTGGCGGACTTGGCGTAGCAATCATCTCAACTTCACAAGGTTTGCTAACTGATAAGCAAGCCAATAAGCAAGGCGTAGGCGGAGAAGTTCTCGCCTACGTATGGTGATCACTATGTCACGTATTGGAAAAATGCCGGTCACTATTCCATCTGGTGTAGAGGTCAACATCTCAGGTCAAAACATCTCTGTTAAGGGACCAAAGGGAACCTTGTCACATGTTCTTCCAGAGTTGATCACCCCAAAGAAGGAAGAAAACACTTTGGTTTTGGCGCGTGCCAACGATGAGCGCACCGCTAAATCACTACATGGTTTGTCACGCACATTGGTTTCAAACATGATTACTGGTGTCACAACCGGTTACTCAAAGAAGATTCAAATCGTTGGTGTTGGTTACAAGGTTGCTGCAAAGGGTAAGGATCTTGAGTTTGCTCTTGGCTACTCACATCCAGTTCCATTTGCTGCACCAAACGGAATCACATTCACCGTTGAATCACCTACCGAACTTTTGGTTTCAGGTGTCGATAAGCAACTTGTCGGCGAGGTAGTCGCAAAGATTCAGAAGCTTCGCAAAGCAGATCCATACAAGGGTAAGGGCTTGCATCTTCAGGGTCAGCGCATTCGTCGCAAGGCTGGAAAGACAGGTAAGAAGGCATGAGAATCACTAAGAAGATTGTTAAGGGTTCTACTCAAGTTGCCCGCGCCCGCAGACATTTCCGTGTCCGCAAGCGCATTACCGGAACACCAGAGCGTCCACGTTTAGTTGTGACCCGCTCTGCTCGTCACCTTGTTGCTCAGATTGTTGATGATTCAAAGGGTCACACATTGGCCTCTGCTTCAACAATGGAGAAAGATCTGCGCGCAGCCTCAGCAGATAAGACAAAGAAGGCCCGCACTGTTGGCCAACTTGTTGCTGATCGCGCAAAGGCAAAAGGAATTACTACGGTCGTCTTTGACCGTGGTGGCAATCGCTACACCGGACGCGTAGCTGCACTTGCAGATGGTGCTCGCGAGAATGGATTGGAGTTCTAATGGCAAATGTAGAAAACACTGCTCCAGAGGCGGAAAAGCCAAAGCGCGGTCGCGATAAGCGCGAACGTCGTGAGGATCGCCCAGTCGAGAAGTCTCCATACATCGAGCGCGTTGTCTTCATCAACCGCGTAGCAAAGGTTGTATCCGGTGGTCGCCGTTTCTCCTTCACCGCACTTGTTGTACTTGGTGATGGAAATGGAATGGTCGGCGTTGGTTATGGAAAAGCAAAAGAGGTTCCACAAGCAATCGCTAAAGCTGTCGAAGAAGCCAAGAAATCATTTTTCAAGGTTCCACGTATTCAAGGCACAATTCCTCACCCTGTCCAAGGTGAAGATGCAGCCGGCGTAGTTCTACTTCGCCCAGCTGCTCCTGGTACCGGTGTTATCGCCGGTGGTCCAGTTCGTGCAGTTCTTGAGTGTGCCGGAATCACAGATGTATTGACCAAGTCACTTGGTTCAAACAATCCAATCAACATGGTTCACGCCACCGCAGCTGCGCTAAAGATGTTGGAAGATCCAGCAGCAATCGCAGCACGTCGTGGACTTCCACTAGAGCGCGTTGCTCCAGCAGCAGTTATCCGCGCGATGACAACAACGGCAGGTGCGTAATGCCACGTCTTAAAGTCACACAGGTTCGTTCCAAAGTCGGCAATGCACCAGACCAACGCGAAACACTTCGCTCACTTGGTTTGAAGCGCATTGGTGATGTTGTGGTGAAGGAAGATCGTCCCGAGATTCGTGGAATGGTCTACAACGTTCGCCACCTCATCAAAGTTGAGGAGGTTGAATAACAATGGTGCTTAAAGCTCATCATCTCCGTCCTGCGCCAGGCGCAAAGAAGGAAAAGACTCGTAAGGGTCGCGGTGAAGGTTCCAAAGGTAAAACCTCTGGTCGTGGTGGAAAGGGAACCCGTGCTCGTAACGTGGTCCGCGCTGGTTTCGAAGGTGGCGCAATGCCGCTGGTCCAGCGTCTTCCTAAGCTTCGCGGCTTCAAGAACCCAGAAACCGTTACATATCAGGCGGTAAATGTCTCAACAATTAACGCGCTATTCCCTAAGGGTGGCGATGTTTCAGTTGAAGATCTTTACAAAGCAGGAGCGGCCCGCAAAGGCCATCCGGTTAAAGTCCTTGGAAATGGTGATATCTCCGTTAAGGTAAATGTCACTGTTCACAGCTTCTCATCATCTGCATCTGAGAAAATCTCAGCCGCAGGTGGAAGCATCAAGGCGCTTTAAACAGTTAATTCGCGAGATTGAAATAGGAGAAGAAAGTGTTGCTATCAGTTTTTGCTAAGGCGTTCAGAACGCCTGATCTGCGTCGCAAGATTTTCTTCACCCTTTCAATCATGGCGATCTTCCGCTTTGGATCAGTAATCCCAACACCAGGTGTTTCATATGCCGCGGTGCAGCGCTGTTTGGCAAATGTGGATACTGGTGGACTCTTCGGATTAATCAATCTTTTCAGCGGTGGCGCTTTGCTACAGCTCTCAGTTTTCGCACTTGGCATCATGCCTTACATCACCGCTTCAATCATCGTTCAACTATTAACCGTAGTTATTCCGCGATTTGAAACGTTGAAGAAGGAAGGTCAATCCGGAACTGCAAAGCTAACCCAGTACACCCGTTACCTCACTATCGGTCTTGCAGTTCTTCAAACCACAGGTTTGATTGCAGTTGCACGTACACCTGGTCGTTTGATTAATGGCTGTACCGAGGCGATCATCCCTGACACCTCTTGGCTACGCATCCTTACAATGATTTTTGTAATGACCGCTGGAACATCAGTAGTTATGTGGCTTGGTGAGCTAATCACAGATCGCGGCGTTGGCAACGGTATGTCAATCTTGATCTTCACCTCAATCGCTGCCAGCTTCCCAGGTCAACTTTGGTCAATCCAACTTTCACGTGGCTGGCCAACATTCCTCTTCATCTTGGCGGTCGGTGTATTAATCGTTGCTGCGGTGGTATTTGTTGAGCAATCACAACGCCGTATCCCAGTTCAATATGCAAAGCGTCAGGTCGGTCGCCGCGAGTACGGCGGAACCACAACCTATATTCCAATCAAGGTTAACCAGGCTGGCGTTATTCCAGTTATCTTCGCATCTTCCTTGCTCTACATCCCGTCATTGGTAGCTAACTTCAGCAACTCTCAAGCACCTTGGGCGGTTTGGATTTCTACTAACTTTGTACAAGGCGATCACCCGACTTACATCGTGGCTTATGCCCTGTTAATTATTTTCTTTGCTTACTTCTATGTAGCAATTACCTTCAACCCAGAGGAAACCGCAGAAAATATGCGTAAGTACGGTGGGTTTATTCCAGGTATCCGCGCTGGTAAGCCAACAAGTGATTATCTGCAATATGTTCTTAACCGCATCACTGCGCCAGGTTCTTTGTACCTAGCTTTGGTTGCGATTATCCCAATCGTTGCATTGGTTCTTTTCGGAGCATCACAGAACTTCCCATTTGGCGGAACTGCGATTTTGATCGTGGTCGGTGTTGGTCTTGATACTGCAAAGCAGATCGAGAGCCAGCTACAACAGCGCTCATACGAGGGGTTCTTGCGCTAATGCGTCTAATCCTGGTTGGACCACCAGGTGCAGGTAAAGGAACTCAAGCGGTACACCTCGCCCAGCACTATTCCATTCCGCACATCTCAACCGGCGATATCTTCCGCGCAAATCTAAAAGAGGGAACACCTCTTGGTTTGCAAGCCAAAAGTTACATGGACAAAGGTGAGTTGGTTCCAGATTCAGTCACCAACGCGATGGTTAAAGATCGTTTAACCCATCCCGATACGGCAAATGGATTTTTACTTGATGGCTTTCCGCGGAATGTGGCACAAGCTGAAGTTTTACGTGCGGTATTGGCCGAGAAACAAACTCCAATCGATGCCGCTCTTGAGCTTTCCATCGAGAACGCAGAAATCATCAAGCGTCTTTCTTCACGCCGTACCTGTCATGGCTGCGGGAAGGTATTTCCTGGCCAACTAGCCAGCTGCGATTCATGCGGGGCTGAGCTTTATCAGCGTGATGATGACAAAGAAGAGGTCATCGCACGTCGTCTCGAGGTTTATTCAGAGCAGACCGCACCAATCATCGCCTTTTATCGCAGCGAAGGTTTGTTGATAACAATCCCAGCCGTAGGTGAGGTTTCAGAGATCACCGCTGGTGCAATCCGCGCTCTTTCCCAGAAACTGAGCTAATTCATGGCGATCCAGATTAAAACGTTGGATCAGTTGAAAACCATGCGCAAAGCAGGGTTGTTAGTGCGCAGCACACTTGATTTAGTTAAAGCAAATATCAAAGAGGGAATCACAACAGGCGCACTTGATGCAATTGCCGAAGCAAACATCAAACGCGGTGGCGGAACCTCAAACTTCAAGGGATATCACGGTTATCCAGCAACAATCTGTGTTTCAGTAAATGATGAAATCGTTCACGGCATTCCGGGTGATCGCATGATTATGCCCGGTGACATTGTTTCAGTTGATTGTGGTGCGGTAATTGATGGTTGGCATGGCGATGCAGCCTTTTCCGTAATCGTTCCACCAATAGATGATGCGCGGCAAAAAATGCTAGATGTTTGTGAAGAGTCGATGTGGGTTGGTATCGCAGCAGGTGCTTCTGGTGCAAAACTTTCTGATATCGGACATGCCATTGAGAAGTACACCAACTCTCAAGGCGAGTACGGAATTCTTCGTGAGTATGGCGGACATGGAATTGGTACCGCGATGCACATGGAGCCACACATTCTTAATTATGGAAAGCCAGGCCATGGTCCAACTATTGAACCAGGCATGGTCTTTGCCATCGAACCTATGATCACCATGGGTACTCACAAAACCAAGATTTTGGCGGACAAGTGGACGGTAGTAACTGTTGATGGCTCACATGGCTCTCACTTTGAGAACTCTTATTGCATCGCTCCAGATGGAAAACCCTTTGTATTAACTGAGATTGATGGCGGCGCCGCTAATTTGGCCCGTTTTGGTATCGAAATTTCTCCACTTCTTTCGTAGGTTACTCACATGAGCAGAACCCTAGAACAGCGGGAAAAGCGGGCCAGAATCACGGCGTTGTTAAATGCCAAAAACCTTGATGCGGTAGTCCTCAAAAAAGGGGCAAATGTCGCTTGGATTATCGGCGGCCGGGCTCACATCCCAACCACTCTAGAGCTTTCCTGTATGGATGTAATTGTTTACCGTGACCGGATTGTTGTCGTCACAAATAAAATTGAAGCGCCTCGACTTGAGGCTGAAGAGTTATGTGGCGATGAAGAGTTAGTTGTAGTTAATTGGTTTGAAGGTAGAGAGGGTCAACTTCCAAAAGGTGAGCGGATTGGCGTAGATGGCCCAGATGCTGACAGAGTAAATGTTCTCAGTGATATTGAGGCGCTGCGTCGAAACTTGAATGATTACGAGGTCAATCGTTTACGGGAGATTGGAAAAGATGCTTCCGCTGCCTTAAGTGAAGCGCTGATGGATATTGATCCTGAAATGAGCGAGGTTGAAGTTGCTGGTGAAATCGCAGAGGATCTTTGGGAGCGAAATCTTGAGCCAGTTGTGTTGTTAGTAGCTGGCGAAAACCGCATCAAGCAATTCCGCCATCCACTACCAACCACTCAAGAGATTGGCGGCATGGCGATGGGTGTGATTTGTGCCCGCCGCAAAGGTTTGATTGCTAGCGTCTCGCGCATTGTGCATTTCGGCGAGATTCCATCATCGGTTCAAGAAAGTTATCGCAGATTGCTAAATGTTGAAGCAGCTTTTCTTGATGGCACCAAAGTCGGAGCCACTTTGGCTGAAGCATTTAAGGGCGGGGAGCTGGCCTACCTAAAGGAAGGTTTTGCCCGTGATGAGTGGACCAAGCATCATCAAGGTGGACCTACCGGTTATCTGCCAAGGGATTTCCCCGCACATGAAAAGACCCCGCAAATAATTGGCGTCAATAATGCGATCGCTTGGAACCCTTCGGCAGAGGGTTTGAAGGTTGAGGACACATTGATTACCCAGGCCTCCGGTTTTGAGTTTGTGACCCTTGATTCAACCTGGCCGACGATCGAGGTTGCGGGCCGAATCCGCCCTGATCTAGCCAGCCGTTAATCCAAACGTTATAAAAAACCCGGCTAAATCCATTGAAATAACCGGGGCAACACAGAAGACTCACCCCGTTCTAGTGGTCTGACCACTTGAGCCATCTATTGGTAACGGGGGTCTGACGCATGGTGCGCTACGGAATCATCGGGGTTGGTGCGATGGGCCGTGAGCATGCCGCAAACCTAAGTTTCATTGAAGGCGCAACCGTCACCGCAATTAGTGATCCCGATGAAGGTTCCAGAAACCTGGCGCAGTCACAAATTGATCATCCAATTGAAGTTTTCACCGATCACAATCAACTACTTAACTCTGGATTAGTTGATGCGGTAATTATTGCCACCCCTAACTACACACATGTAGACATCCTTAAAGATGCACTAGCAACCTCACTTCATGTTTTTATTGAGAAACCACTTTGCACAACGATTGAGGATTGCGTAAAAGTAATCGAATGGTCAAAGAATCGCACCGCATTAGTTTGGATGGGTCTTGAGTATCGCTACATGCCGCCGGTTGCTGAATTGATTTCAATTGTCCACGGCGGCAAGGTCGGCGAGGTGCAACAGGTTTCAATCCGCGAACATCGTGAACCTTTTTATCCAAAGGTAGGTAATTGGAATCGCTTTACTGAGAAGACCGGCGGCACATTGGTAGAAAAGTGCTGTCACTACTTCAACTTAATGGATCACATCGCGCAAGAAAGACCGGTAAGGGTTTTTGCATCTGGTGGTCAACGGGTTAACTTCCTTGATGAGGTTTATGATGGAAAACCATCAGATATGTTGGATAGCGCTTATGTAATTGTGGAGTACCCAAGTGGTCGGCGTGCCATGTTGGATCTTTGTATGTTCGCAGAAAATACCGTTGATAAAGAACACATCTCGGTCACTGGAAATGCTGGAAAAGTTGAATCCTTCCTGCCATCACTAGAGCTTAGATTTGGTGCACGTAGTGCGGTCGGTAATTTCAAGGACTGGACACATGATGCCTCTAAGCCAAAAGTAGAAGCGCGCAAGGTTTGGGATGACTCCATCAAGTACAACGGTTTTCACTATGGCGCCTCTTATCTAGAGCATGTGAAGTTCTTCAAAGCCATTAAATCCGGGGCTAAACCAGAGGTAACCCTGGAGGATGGCTTGCGCAGCGTGGCAACTGGTTTGGCCGCACAAAAGAGCATTAATGAAGGCCGTCCGGTCTTTATGACAGAGGTACTTCCTGCGGGGTGGAACTAATGAGTAGCTGCACACTGATTGCGTTAGCGAGACCGACCTTTGATGTTGCGGCAGCAGAAAAATTTTATGCCCAAGCCCGATCCTTGTTGAGCGAACTTGGTGCAACCATAAATGGTCCTGATGCTTTGATTATGACCCCAGAGGACACTGCAGCGGCAGAAGCGAATCTGAATCATGATGAAAAGTTGTACATTCTTTTCAACGCATCATTTGCTGATGCATCTGCAGCCATCTCTTTGCTTTCTAAAGTAAAGGGTGAAGTTCTTCTTTGGTCAGTTCGTGAATTTGGTGAAGTGGGAGACCGGTTACTGCTCAACTCAATGTGCGGCTCCAATCTGGCCGCTCATGCTTTGCGGGTAAATGGAAAGCGCATCACCCACTTACATGGCAATCCAGAAGAGGCTCATGTCAGGCAAGGACTAAAGAGTGCGCTCGCAGGAGTTATGCCAGATGTTGGCCAGCCTCAAAAAATTAATGGCGACTTGGCAGATACAGAAAAAGTTTTGAAATCACTCGAACTGCTCAAGGGAAGAACAATCGGTGCCATCGGTGATGCTCCAGCTGGCTTCACCCCTTGCAATTACGACTCTGATGCACTGAACTCAAAATTCGGCATCAATGTCATCAATAAATCAATACCAGAGATTTTTGCCGAGATTGCTGCGATTCCAGAGGAGCAGCAAAGCGCGGAGTATCAAGATGCTTGTGCCGCCCAACCATCTCTCAAGAATGTTCCAGAAAAAGAGGCGCGCATCAACGCCAGCACCACAGTTGCTCTGAAGAATTGGATTGAAAACAATCAGTTGTCAGCGATTGCGATGCGTTGTTGGCCGGATTTTGCGGTGGATTTGGGGGCTTGTCCTTGTGGCGCGATGGGTCGCACCGCTACCCGCGGCACCCCAGCTGCCTGTGAGAGAGATGTATATGGCGCGGTAACTATGGTGCTTTTGGAGGCTTTGGGATCAGGGACCAATTATTTGGTTGATACCGTTGATTTAGAAGAGGATGAAAACATCATCCGTATTTGGCACTGTGGATCTGCCTCGACAACCTTGGCGGTTGATCCCAACAATGCAACGCAGTACATACACTGCAATAGAAAACTAGGTGTGGCCGGCAACTTCCCATTGAAGACCGGTCCAGTTGTTCTGGTTCGGCTGGATAACGATATCGATCCAGCAAATCCGAGCAAACTCCGATTAGTAATGACTAGTGGTGAATCACTATCTGCTCCTAATCGGTTCCAAGGAAATACCGCAACAGTTCGTACATCTGCACCAGCACGACAACTGATAAATGGGTTAATCCATAACGGATTTCCTCATCACACAGTAGTTGCTTGGAAAGACATACGAGCAGAAGTCCGCAGGATGGCGGAATTGCTAGCCATTCCGCTAACCGAGTGGTAATCAAAGCGATTCACCACAAAACCCTCGAACAAGGAGAAAGCATGAAGCA
>CAZIAI010000022.1:0-17288 GCA_964536895.1 uncultured Clavibacter sp. | reverse complement strand
TCACCTTGTCGCCAATTAAAGTTCATGGCAAGAGCAAGGATGAAGCCAATGCTCACGCTATGTATTTGTTAAAGAGATTTGATTTAGCTGACAAAGCAGATCAGTACCCAGATCGACTCAGTGGCGGTCAGCAACAACGTGTAGCAATCATTAGATCGTTGGCGGTAAGTCCTCGACTGTTACTGCTTGATGAAGTTACATCTGCGCTGGATCCTGTATTAGTTAACGAGGTTTTGTCAGCAGTGCGCGATTTAAAGAGTGATGGAATGACCATGGTGCTAGCTACGCATGAAATGGGCTTTGCAACGCAAGTTGCAGATGAGGTTTGTTTCCTAGAATCTGGCAATATCGTGGAGCGCGGAACCGCTGAGCAGGTATTACATAATCCGCAGAATCCAAAGACCCAAGAGTTCTTAAAGCGGGTTCACCAAGCTGGACGGCTGTAATATCCGTAGTATGAGCGCATTTAATCAAAGAATTCAGCCACTTCGCGAGCTAATGAAAAACAAGGGCCTTGATGCCTTTGTGCTGCGCCGTAATCCAAATCTAGCTTGGGCGATCGCTGGTCGCTCACATGTGCCCACGACTATTGACATGGCTTGCTTTGATTTAATCATCACCCAGGATGGCGCCACAGCAATTACCAATGTTGTAGAAGCACCACGTTTAATTGCAGAAGAACTACCTTCAGAGGTAACGGTAAAAACAATTAAATGGTCTGAGGGCCGTGATCCACTTCTACCAACTGGTGCAAAGGTTGGTAGTGATCAACCTGGTAGCGATCGAATTGATTTAGGTGTTGAAGTTGAAATGATTCGCGCATCATTAATCGAATCTGATTTTGCTCGCTTTGAAGCAATCTGTGTTGATGCGGCTGTCGCATTAGGTAATGCGATGAAACAGGTTGAAAGCACAGATCGTGAAATCGATGTTGCCGGATTAATTACCCACTCGCTATGGCAGGCAGATCTTGAGATCGCATTTTTAGGAGTTGCTGGCCAAGATCGTGTTCACAAATTTAGACATCCATTACCAACCGATGCTGTTGTTGGAAATCGTGTATCTGCATCTATCTGTGCAAAGCGCAAAGGTCTTATTGCATCAGTTACTCGAATTGTTACCTTTGGCGAAGTTACAGATCAAATGGTTTCAGATTACACATCTATCTTTAAAGTCGAAGCTGCATTGCTAGATGCCACAGTTGTTGGGACACCATTTTCCGATCCCATTAATGCAGCTATTGCCGCCTACCCACTTAATGGCTTTGATGCCGATGAGTGGACCAAGCACCACCAAGGCGGGCCAACGGGTTTTCTGCCTCGGGATTGGCCAGCAAATCAGAGCAGCGCACGCTTGATCGCCCACAATCAACCAATCGCCTGGAATCCAACCGGAAAGGGGTGGAAGGCCGAGGACACCATCGTGGCCACCGATTCAGGCGTAAAACTGCTCTCAAATGACCCAGATTGGCCCTCACAAACCATCAGGGGACGGCTAAGGCCTTCATTCTTGCAACGCTGATTGACTCAAAGGCTCTGTGATGGCACCCTCCTCTAAGAGGTCTTACCACTGGAGGACAGATTGACCACCGTTGCACTTGTCGCGCTAGCGCGCCCCACCTTCGATCTGACCTGCGCCCAATCCAACTTTGATTCTGCCCGTGCTTTGCTGACTGAGCTAGGTGCAACCGTTGTTGGGCCTGCTGAACTTGTGATGACCGTAGATGATGTAGCGGCGGTACAACTTCCACCAGCTGATCTTCACATTTTGTTTATGGCCTCTTTTTCAGATGCATCACCAGCTGTTGAACTTCTTGGAAAGGTAAAAGGACCAATCCTTGGTTGGTCAATGCGCGAACCTGGTGAAGTTGGTGAGCGACTAAAACTTAATTCGATGTGCGGAGTAAATCTTGCCGCACATGCATTGATGAATGTTGGTCAATCAATTCGTCACATTCACGGAAATGCTGATGAACCACAGGTTCGTTCTGCGATTAAAGATGCGCTCGCAGGAAAGTTACCTGAAGCATCCACACCAGCAAGTATCACTGGTGAACTTGGCTCTGAGGCTGATGCACAAAAAGCATTTGATTGGATGAAGGGCAAGAAGATTGGTGCAGTTGGTGAAGCACCAGTTGGATTTACTCCATGTTTTTATGATGCAGATCAGATCCGTTCTTTGTTTGGTTTAGACATTCGTCAAATTACTATAGATGATGCTTTTGGAAAGATCTCTGAGGTTTCTGATGAAGCCCGCGATCTTGCTTATGCAAACGCAGTCGCTGCACAACCATCTTTGGCTTCAGTAAATGTCGGAGAAGCAAAAAAGGTTTATGGAGTTGAAGTAGCGCTAGATAAGTGGCGTGAAGATGAACTTCTTGATGCAATTGCTATTCGTTGCTGGCCAGAGTTCCCAACAGATATGGGAGCGTGTATCTGTTCATCTTTGGGCCGCCTTGCAGATCGCGGAACAGTTACTACATGTGAACGCGATGTATTAGGTGCGGTAACAATGATGATGTGTGAAGCTCTGGGATCGGATGAGAACTACCTAGTTGACATAGTTGATCTAGAAGCATCACAAGGTTTAGTGCGTTTGTGGCACTGCGGATCTGCGGCAACAAAGCTTGCAGCTGATCCAAATAATGCAACGCAATCAATTCACTGCAACCGCAAATTAGGCGTTGCAGGTAATTTTCCGCTCAAGACCGGACCAGTAACACTGTTCCGTATTGATCGGGATGTAGATCCGAGCAATCGCACGGGTTTACGCATGGTTGTGAGCCGAGGGGAATCAATCCCAGCTCCCAATCACTTCCAAGGCAATACAGCAACGGTAATCACTCAACCTGATGCCGCTGCCTTAGTGAATGGAATAGTCACTGGTGGATATCCGCACCACTTGGTCATCTCGTGGATCGATGTGCGACCAGGTATCCGTCAAATGGCAAAAATGTTAGGGATTCCAGTGACGGAATGGTGATGACAACGGTAATTTCAGAACAAAGGGCATCCCGAATAGCGGCACAGCTCGTTGAACTCATAGAGTTACAAAAGTTAGTTCCTGGGGATAAACTTCCACCCGAAAGACAACTTGCAGAACTCCTTGCGGTCAGTAGACCAAGTCTTCGTGAAGCCCTACACATTCTTCAGGCGCAAGGAATGGTTCAAATTAAACATGGTCAAGGAACTTTCATTCAAGAACCACGTGTAGCTCAAGAACTCAGAGCATCATTGTTGTCTACAACCCATGGTTTAAATGAATTGTTCGATGCGCGTGAGGTTCTGGAAGTTCCGGCATCTAAGTGGGCTGCTGAAAAAGCCACGAAAGAAGATGTTCGCTTACTTCGTGCCACTTTGAATCAAATTGACACAATTACAGCAACAGATCCAATAGATTTTGATCAATTACAGGCGCTAGATGCAAAGTTTCACCTAACAATCGTCGGTATTGCAGGCAACCGCTTTATCAATCAGACACTCAATGTCTTGCAGGATGTAATGCGTATGTCGATGGAGACTACATTGCGCTTGCCTGGACGTTCTGAGATTTCTCGCAATGAGCACAATGAAATCCTTGCTGCTATTGAAAGCGGCAACGGTGAACTAGCTTCAAAATTAACACTTCAACACATCACAGGTGCACGTAAGACAGCATTAGCTGATGCAAAGAAAAAGGATAGCAATTGAGTTCGATTCAAGCGGTATGTGTTGGCGTAATCACGATCGACACCATTGCACTGGTAGATAAGTACCCAGGTGAAGATGAACGTGTTATTGCTGACGAGATTTCACGAGCAGGCGGTGGCCCTGCAGCGGTCGCCGCAGTTGCCTTAAGCCGCTTAGGAGTCAAGAGTGCAATTGTTGGAACCATTGGTGATGATGCTGATGGCAAAGAGGTCCTTCGAATTTTTGCTCAAGAGGGTGTAGATACATCCGGGATTTCAATTGGATCTACACCAACAGCCGGAAGCGTGATTGTTGCATCAAAGGAGCACAGCGCTCGAGCAATCAGCACTCGTCAACCTGTTGTACAGGCACCTATCAATGATGCAGCCAAGAAGTTAATCGCAGAGGCGCAGTGGTTACATGTTGACCATGTCGCAATCAAGCGGTTAGAAGAGATCGGTGTTTCTAGAGGCAAGGGCCCACAAATCTCATTTGATGCTGGTTACGGCGTTGAAAGTTTTGACCCAATAGTGGTGGATTTATTTGTGCCAACTGATCGGCAGATGGCGCTTCGATATCCAGGAATAGATCTTGAGGTGGCGTTAGAAAATGATTCGATGAAAGCTGGTAACACAGTGGTTGCGACCCAAGGATCAGCTGGTAGCGCTGGTTTTTCACCAGAAACAGGGCTAGTTACAGCACCTGGATTCAAGGTCGATGTCACCAGCACCTTAGGCGCAGGAGATGTTTTCCATGGCGCACTTGTTGCACAGCTAATCCAAGGCCATTCATTGCAAGATGCAATGCGCCGAGCAAACGCTGTTGCAGCACTTTCATGTCGTGGCCTTGATGGCCAATCAAAAATTCCAACAACAACGCAACTCGATGCATACCTGGAGGCACACCGATGAGAAAACCACTGACTAAATTGGCACGTCCATCAGGGGCATTGGCAATGGTTGCAGTAGATCAACGCGAAGCTTTGCGTGGAATGTTTGCGCCTCACCAAAGCACACCTGTGCCAGATTCACAGTTAACTCAGTTCAAGGTTGATGTTGCACGCGAACTTTCACCATATGCATCTGCGCTCTTGGTAGATCAAGAGTTCGGTATCGATGCGATCATTAACCAAAAAGCGCTACAAGGTGGATGTGGATTGATCGCAGCGGCAGATCTATTGGTTGGCCCTGCTGGTGGAGCGGCAACAGATACAGCGGTAGATCCAGATGTTGATCCTATTCGCATGCGCGATATTGGAAGTGTTGGACTTAAGTTCCTAGTTTTATGGCGCAATGATGAATCACCAGATGTGCGCGCTAAATTGGTAGAAGATTTCAATAAGCTCTGTGAGGTCTCGGGACTTCCATCAATTATCGAAATCATTGTTAAGCCACCAACAGATTCATCTCGTAGCTTTAACCGCGAAGAAGAGTTAATCATTGCAGCTCGAGAAGCAGCTGCGTGGAAGCCAGATCTCTACAAGGCTGAGGTTCCATTTCATGGAGAAGGTGATTTGAATCTTGTAACAAAGAATGCAGAGAGAATTTCAGAAGCGATCGGTTCACCATGGGTCGTACTTTCAAATGGTGTTAAGCAGCCATTCTTCAATGATGCGGTAAAGGCGTGTGCGATGGGTGGAGCAAGCGGTTTCCTTGCAGGACGTGCAGTGTGGGCAGATATTGTGAGCTCACCAGATATCCCAAAGGCGCTCCGCGAAATCTCTATTCCACGCTTAGAACAGTTAGCTGAGATCGTTGATACTCATGCAAAGCCTTGGAGCAGTTGGAACTAGTTGTTAATTGCAACAAAATTCTTGTCTGGATTAAGCATTACCGAGATAGCGTTCAACGCTAAACCTTGTCCCCACAATTGCATTCGGTCACTTCGAATTACGCTGTAACCAAAAGGAATTAGCTGTAAAACAGTTCCTGCACTTGTGCGAGTTAGAACCCCTGAACCATCAACATAAGTTAGAGCTGCCGCAATAGCCGCAGTTCCTGCATCATGTAGTTCTTTCTTTAGCTCTGGGAAATGTCGAATTGCACGAATCATCGCTGACCCAAATCCTGCAGTCGCTGATGTTTCAAGAACACCTTTGTTTTCTACTTGGTGATCAACAAGTACATCCCAAATTCCATATTCAGGAAGAAGCGGAATCAGGGCCAGTAATTGATCTTCCAGCGCCTTTTTTACAACACCATGTGAATTGGGTTTAATGCCTAAAGCCTCACATGCATCGAGAAACTCGACAGCAGACAACGACATCCATGCATTGCCTCGGCCCCAGTAGTTCCACAGGGTTTCACCTCTGTGTGAGCCATGAGCAAACAGTTTGGTTGTTGGATTTTGTAACAGCTCAATATGTGCAACTAATTGAGCACCAATGAATTCGATATAGGAATCATTTTTCGTTCCCACACCATGATTGAGAAGAAATGCTCCCATCATGTAACAGGTGTCTGCCCAGACCCCACCCGGCCAATGTTCAACAGCTCCATTTGCAGCCCTGGTTGCAGACGAAGGATCCATCACCCATTTTTCCAGTGAGATATTTGTGTCAGAGGCATCCATCAATCCACGTGCATGAACTCTTGAAGCAGCAGCACCAGGTGCCACATTATTAATGTGTCCAGAGGTGATACCCCCTCTGTTTGAGTACCAGTCAATCAATTTAGTTGGAATCTCTTGTTCCACAGTCTCGTGATATCGAACTTCAGACAACAGATAAACACCTTCACCCCACGACCATTGAGGCAAACCAGCCTGCCACGTTGCATTGATGATACGACTAGCTGTTTCCTTTAAGAAATGCGGAGTTAATAAATTATTAGACATTGGAATTAATGGTGGCACTTCAAGAGCGCTCGAAGTTGTATCTTCACCAGCCATAACTACACCTGTGACTTTGGATAAAGTCGCTTTCCGTTAACAACATCAATTCGAAGCTTCTCTTTACCAAATTCTGCTTCAAGGATTGAATCAGTAGATTCAAGTGCAACGGCAGGATTATCAAGTCGAGGTGCTAATTCTGGTAAACCATCCTCAAGTTGTTCACTCATGCCATCCACAAGAAATGGTCCAGTCCAATTCAACTCAAAGTGATGTTTGTGTTTCCAGGAAATAGATAGGTTCTTCTCATCAAAGTTTGGCTCAGATAGTTTGCGAACAAAACTCTTGAAGTCCCCGTAACTTTTCTTGTCACCGAGAATTGAAACGTAGAGTGCTCCGTTACCCTTGGCTTTCCACTCTTGTTGGGCGGTATCACCGCTCTTAAGCGGAGAAAAACCACCTGGAGTTGCAACAGCGATATAACCATTTCCTACACGACCTGCAATCCAGCAACCTTTTTGAGAGAACTCATCCATCCACGGTGTAGGGAACCAGAGGTGCGTAAAGTCTGGATACAGATGATCATTAAGCGCATAAATCGCAAGGATCACGTTTTCATGTTGTCGAACACGTGGCAGAACCAAGTGTCCTGCCCATGCATTTGGTCGAACCGAAGTCGCATGGCTAAAGGCGGCGGGATAACTAGCAAAGACCTGTACTTCAGTAGAAAGGGTTGCGCCCCACACATGCTCTTGTAATCCAGGTAAACCTGCTCTGTAATCTTGAACAGATGAAAGCATTCCATCTGACGTCCGCCATACATGAAGATCAGAAGCATACGGGCGCTCAAGTAAATCACTTGTGAAGCGGTACTTACCTCGGTAGACCTGACGACCATGCCAGGTTTTATTAAGTGAATGAGCCACCTTCACGATCATCGGCGGGAGCACATATTTCTTCGATGTAATCAAAGTCGTTACCGGCAGAACAGCTAAATTGAGCGCACCCATTCCCCATAACGCCCACATAATTGGTGCGGTTTCTTCAAATCGAGATGAACGCAATGTTGTTGTATAACTACGACCATGAGCCGCGCCATGTACACCACGCCAGGAGTTACTTGCTAAAGAGAGCATCAATTTGTCTAGTAATGCTTCTGAGTACTGTCGAATCTCTTTGTCAGGGGAGTATTCGATGAGTGAAACCAAAGCCAAAGTGTCAATTGCCAAGTATGCATTTGAATCGTATTCACTAAATCCACCCTCAAGTTTAAGCTTTAACCAATCAAGCGCCATTTCCCGACCATGTTGAGAATGGGCCGTACCTGACATGTGAGCGTTTACGAAAGTCTCACTTGCAAAGAAATCTCCGATTAAGTGTTCCGCTGTATGCCAAACAAACTGGTGATTCTCAGTGAAATAGCACATTGCATCAAGACCTGGGTGTTCAATCCAATACTTGAAACTCAAAAGTGCTTCTTTTACCTCTTCACGCAAACCTTTTTCCCATTGCTTCTCCGGGAATTTCTTCAGAACGTGAATCAAACCAACTGCTTCAAAGTCCGCGCAATCTGCCCGAGATGTGATCATTGATAATGCCGGCCTCAAATCCTCGGCAGTAACAACATACTTTGAGTTCTTTTCTAGGCGCGCAAGTGCACGTGCCGAAGATGCATAACTTTCTGCAACGTGATCAACGACTTCGGAGCGCCAAACTTTTGGTGAACTCTTTGGGACAGTGGTGCGGACACGCTCTGGAACATATGCAGTTCTGAATGTTCGAAAAACGGGTGTGTTGGGTGAATCTAAGCGGAGTTCTAAGAAGATTTCGCCGGTATCTAACATTGTCGCAGTTACATCTCCGTCAATTGTAGCCTTTGCTTTCTCGGCCTTCTTTGCAGCATTGCGAATGTCACTGACTTTTACTTTAGCTTTACCCTGCTTGAAAGTTATAGCGACGCCATCACCCTGGGATTTGCTTTCTTTAACTCGAACACGTAAACCAGGAGAGCCTTTAAACTCGACGATATCAGTTGTTCTAGCCCAACGCTCTAGCGCAATGTTTTCAAGCTCACGTTCGGCTATTTCTGATGCGTATTCATCTGCCCCTGGACATGGAATAACAACTCGTACAGGTAAACCCTCGATTTTTACACGTACAGCATGGCGCACTTCTCGCAGTGAGATTTGCCACTGAGAAATTATCAGAGTGCTAATTCCTGATGGAAGCAAGGTTTTAATGGAATGCGTGAGAGGTTGCATATAGCCGAACAGTTCGGTACTTAAAACTAATTCCCCATTGAGCCAAACTTGAACTGGGCCTTGGCTTTGAACAAGGATATTTCGCCATTCAGGTTGATCAACCTCTAGCTGTGTTGCCATTAAGGTATGTCGATACTCAGGTGTGTATGAAAAATGACTCCAATCCGCATATCCATCATGTCCTGTATGAATTCGAGCCCATGTGTCGGTATCGACTTGAGCGGTACCAGGTGCTTTCCAAGAAACTTCTCCGCCTTCAATAACTTTGGGCATGGTTTGTGATGCAATAAATGGCCGATTACTAAAAATTCTTGCCTTTAATGGTGCTATGTCCGGACCATTAGTCAAAACCCAGCGCCCATCTTTCCCAAAGGGATCGCCTGTGTCTTTCAGAATCTTGCCTAAGTCTTCCGCAGGAGTAATCCAAGCTTTTGTCACTAACCAATCGCGGATGAACCCATTGTTATCAAGTAAATGAATTGTACGATCGAAGTTATCTGTGAAGCGTGGAATTTTTCTGACCTCTTCCTACATTGAAGAAATTTTCAAGACTAGAGAACTACTTAATTCCAGTCTGGGCAATTCCTTGGACAATTTGACGCTGCATGAATACAAACATAAACAAAACAGGAATGATTGACATAACTGACATCGCCAACACGATGTTGTAAGGAACCACTAATTGCCCGTTTAGGAGAGCCAAAGCAACCGGTAAGGTGTAGAGCTCTTCCTTTTGAGCAATCAATAAAGGCCATAGGAAGTCGTTCCAACGCCACAGAATCGAGAAAATCGCCACTACTGCTAAAGCGGGACGACATAGTGGCAAAACGATTCGTGCAAAGATTCTAAACTCGCCCGCGCCATCAATTCGAGCTGCCTCGATCAGTTCGTCGGGAATAGTCAACATGTACTGACGAATGATAAAGACACCAGTTGGTGTTGCGGCCGCAGGAACAATCATTCCCCAATATGTGTTCACGAGCCCCAATGAGGAAACAACCAAGTAAATAGGAATCAAGATAACTTGTAAAGGAATCATGATCATCGCGAGGGTCATGACAAATAGCCCATCGCGCCCTCTGAAGTTGTACTTTGCAAATGCATACGCAGCCATCGAATTGATTACCAAGGTAAGGATAGTTGCAACTGCTGTCACTATTACGCTGTTTGTGAAGTACCTCATGTAGTTATACATCTGGAAGGCTTCGGTGTAATTTGAAAAAGCCCACTCAGTTGGAAAAATCTTGGGAGGTCTTGCACCTAATTCAGTTGCATCCTTAAAAGATGATAGAACAAACCAAACAACCGGAGCTAAAATAATAAAAGTCATTATAAGCAAGAATATGGTTCGCAAAATTGCACCAGTAGTAGGTGGCTTCTTGCCGCTTAATGTGCTCCACTTATTTGCAGCTGCGCGCTCCTGAAGTTTGCTCATATCGCCTCACGCTTCTTTCCCAGTAAGAAATTTAAGGCGGTGAAGGCAAAGATGATCATGAACAAGATGACACCAGCTGC
The DNA here is from genome assembly GCA_964536895.1 of uncultured Clavibacter sp. GTDB lineage: Bacteria > Actinomycetota > Actinomycetes > Nanopelagicales > Nanopelagicaceae > MAG-120802. The sequence goes on along the minus strand of CAZIAI010000022.1, from coordinate 7,015 downwards.
GCTGCCAAGTCCATATTGAATAGGAGTTTGGAAGGCTCGATCGTAAATATATTGGACAATTAAAGTGGTTGCGCCGAGCGGTCCGCCTCCGGTTAATGTGTAAATAAAATCAAAGGATTGGAAGCCATGGATCGTCGCCAAAATAACGACTACCAAGGTAGTTGGTTTCAGAAGTGGAAGAATGATTGTACGAATTATCTGGGTACGAGTCGCACCATCCATGGCAGCAGCCTCAAGCAGGCTTCGATCAATTCCCTGGAGTCCAGCCAATAAAATAATCGAATAAAAACCTAAGTGAACCCATACGCCTACAAAGATCACGGCGATCATGCCCAGTTTTGGCTCAACTAACCAACCTGGACTTCCGCCACCTACGGCTTGTAATAAAGCGTTAAGTGGCCCAACTTTGCGGTCTAGGACATCATTCCAAATCAAACCGACTACAACAGGCGAAAGCATCACTGGCAAAAAGAGAATGGCTCTAAAGAATCCCTTAGCAAACTGTTGTTCATTCACAATCAGTGCAAAAGTTATTGAAAGAACTACTGAAATTACTACATAAAAGACTACGTAGGTAACCGTATTTTTGGCAACCTCCGCAACAATCGGATCGCTCAAAATCGCGCGATAGTTGCCTGTCCCAACGGGGGTAAATGTTCGGCCATCAATACTGTCATAAAATGAAATTTGAAATCCACGAATTGCTGGCCAAATAATGAAGGTGAGAAAGATAAACATATTTGGTGCGACAAAGAGGTACGGCATTAACCGCCGGCGCCAGTTAATAACTGAACGCCGGCGGTTAACCGTATTTTTTGAACTAATCACAGAAGTAATATTACGTCCTATTACTTCTTGAGTGTTGCCAATTGTGAATCGATGTATTCGATTTGCAATTGAATTGCCTGCTTAGCAGTGATCTTTCCAACCATAACTTCTGTCATCAAGTCACGCAGTTTGTTGTAGATATTTCCAGTCAGAGTTGGCACTGACTGGATACCGTATGCAGCTGCTGGGGTATTTGCCGCATCTCTTTGGAAAACGGCCATATCAGCTGAGCGAGTTGCATACTTAACACCTTGTGAGACAAGGTCAACTCGAGTTGGAAGCCAGAAAGCCGCCTTATCCATTTCCTCCATCTGCTCGGTATCTGCTAGATAACGTAAGAAGAAAGCAGCTAAGTCAGGTGTTTTGCTTGCATTGAAAGCGACGAGGAACTTTCCTCCTGGCCAACCACCAGCGTTGCGCTCACGAGGATTTGGAACTGCTGCAAAGTCAAACTTTGCATCTCTTGCAAGTGAAGCAACTTGCCAATTTCCCGAGAAGAAGATTGGTGTTTGTTGCGCTAAGAAAATAGCTGTTGGTGATGCGTACTTGGTTCCTGTTCCAACCCACTGATCACGAGGTGCCAAATCAGCCTTGTAAAGATCGGTAATAATCTTTACCGCCTTTTCAGCGCGGAACTTAGAAGTAGGAAGAACATTTCGCTGATTCTTATCAACCATGTAGGCACCAAAGTGGCTCATTGCAGTTGACACACGGTGACCAGACTTATCAATGGCAAATGCATATTCAGATCCCGTGGCCTTCTGCACTTTTTTGCCTGCAGCAACCAACGCATCCCAGTTCCATGAAGTAGGAACGGCAACGCCAGCTTTCTTAAACATGTCAACGTTGATGAAAGGACCGTTTACTGTGAGGTCATATGGAACACCTATCAACTTTTTGGTTGTTGGGTGAGTAACTTGGAGTGTTGATCCCTTAAGGAACTCAGCGGCATATTTGCGGCCATGATACTTTTCAAGATCTAGTGAATCCTTTATGTAAAGTCCAGGGTTGTTAAGACGTGCAACGTCAGGTGCATTTCCTGCAGCAAGTCGCGCCTGTAGCTGTGTATCCAAACTAGTGAAAGGAATTACATCAAGCTTCACCTTTGCGCCAGTTAGCTTTTCGAAGCGAGTGATTTGTACCTTTGTTGTGTCTAATTCTTGCTGGCTGTCGTTGTAGAAGTAGTAAGTAATTTCCTTACCCTTCCATGCGGCGAGCTGTGCAGCAGTTGGTTGCACACCAGCTGCTTGTGCTGTTGGAAGACCTGTTGCAACGAGGCCTGCCGCTAGAACTGCAGTTGCCGAGATTGCAATTTTCTTACGAAAAGCTTGCATCTTCATACTTGTTTACCTTTCAGTTTCCACTGCGCCTACGTTGTATAGGGCTTTGAGGAAGATTCAAGTGGTTTTACCACTTGAAGGCAACACCTTTTTGATAACAATTAAAGTTATAACCAGAATCCATTTTTTATAACATAAATTTATAATCATAGTTTTATATGCCATTGGGATTAGACTTTTGCCATGCAACTCCGAGCGCCAATCACGCCTTCAGATGTCCAGACAAGAGATTCCGAGTATCTCCGCGACAAACTCGTAATCGACAACCTCTTCCAGATAAATAAGGTCACCTACGTACTTTCCCATCATGACCGTATTTTGATAGGTGGTGCCACCCTCCAAAATGGTGAGGTCTCACTAGAAGCACCCGAGGGTCTAAGCGCAGATTACTTGTTGGAACGCAGAGAGCTGGGCCTTGTATGCCTTAATGGATCTATCAAGGCTCATCTTGATCGCGAAACACACCAACTTGATGCTGAGGACATTCTTTACATTGGTCGAGGAACGAAGTCTGTAAAAATCTCAGGATCTGGCGACATCTACTTCACTTCAAGCATGTGTCATGCAGACCATCCGACAACCTTGGTAACCAAAGAAAACTCGGATGCTTTAGTAATTGGAGAAAAAAAGAACTCCAGTGAACGAACTTTGCGAAAGTACATTCACGATCAGGGGGTTGCGTCTTCATCTATGGCAATGGGTATCACTTCGATTCATGAGGGAAGTGTTTGGAACACGATGCCATGCCACGTACATGAAAGACGTACCGAGGTTTACCTTTATTTCGATCTTGATAGCAATGAAAAGGTTATTCACCTTTTTGGTCAACCAGATCAATCCAGAAATTTTGTTTTAAGCAACAAGCAGGCTGTCATAAGTCCTGCTTGGTCCATTCATACCGGAGCGGGAACAACTAATTATAAATTTGTTTGGTCGACTGCCGGAGAAAATATTACTTACTCTGACTTTAATCTTGTCGAGACAAAGAATTTAAAGTAGATGGCCACCTGGCTGGAGTCTCACTTTTCATTGATTGGTAAGAAAGCATTAGTTACTGGTGCAAGCAAGGGAATAGGTGCGAGCATAGCCATCGCTTTGGCACAGGCGGGTGCGGATGTTGTTTTAGTCGGGCGCTCTCAAGATTCACTATCAGCAACACGCACTGAGATCGAAAACCTAGGACGAACTACTGAAACATTAATTGCAGATGTGGAATCAAGGGCTCAAATTTCAGAAGCATTCAAGAGCATTGATCAACTCAACGTAGAGATTGTCGTTAACAATGCTGGCTCGATTTCAAGGGCTCCAGCAATCGAAACTTCATTAGAGGATTGGGATCGAATCATTGATACCAATCTCAATTCCGTTTTTCAAATCTCACAATTGTGTGCCAAGTCAATGCTAGCTAAAGGTCAAGGAAGAATCATCAACATAGCTTCACTCCTTTCATTCCAAGGAGGCATTAACGTTCCTGCCTATACAGCAAGTAAGCACGCGGTCGCCGGAGTAACTAAGGCCTTAGCAAATGAATGGGGAGCTAAGGGTGTAACAGTTAATGCGATTGCGCCGGGATATATTTCAACTGACAATACTCAAGCACTTCGTAATGATGTAGATAGAAATGCTTCGATCTTGACACGCATTCCAATCGGACGTTGGGGGACACCAGAAGATTTGGCAGCGGTTGCAGTATTTTTAGCTTCACCCGCAGCCTCTTATATTAATGGAGAAATAATGACAGTAGATGGCGGTTGGATGGGTCGATGAATGAATCGGCTAATTATGATGAAAGTAAAGTAGGTAATCACCCTCTCCCTGAACTGTTGCAGTGCGAAGACGGAACGAAAGTAATCGATAGCTCCATTTGGACAACCAAGCGCAGGCCTGAGATTCTAGATTTATTCTCAACCTATGTTTACGGAAAAACCCCAATGGCTGAATCACAAATTACATTTGAAGAAATTTCTGTCAATCAAGCAGCCCTAGATGGCAAAGCAATACGACACGAGATTGCAATCAACTGCCTTAGTAACAATAAAGAAACAAGAATTAATTTAGCGCTCTATATTCCCAAGTCAGCTCTAGTGCCTGTTCCAATATTTCTAGGGAGCAATTTCAATGGAAATCATGCAGTAGATCAGGACGAAAGCATTTCAATAAATACTCAGTGGATGAGAAACACTTTGGATGAGAAAAGCGTAGTGAATAACCGTGCTACTGAGTTTTCTAGAGGGTTTGAAGCAACACGATGGCCACTTTCACTCATAATTGAAAAAGGTTTTGGGGTCGCAACTTTTTACTATGGAGATGTTGAAGCTGATCATCCCAATGGTTGGAAAACTGGAATCCGAGCAGCGCTATCACCAAGGGGAGAATCCTCGGAGTTTGAAGGTGATGATTGGGGTGCAATTTCAGCCTGGTCCTGGGGACTTACGCGAGCTCTTGATTATCTAGTTACAAACCCTGCTGTTGATTCAGAAAAAGTTGCCCTCATTGGGCATTCTCGACTGGGCAAAGCGGCGCTATGGGCTGGTGCACTGGATGAAAGATTTGCCTTAGTTGTTTCAAACAATTCAGGGGCAGGAGGAATCTCACTGGCACGCCGAGATTTTGGTGAATCAATATCTTCAATCAATGAAAATTTTCCACATTGGTTTTGCGGAAATTACAAGAGGTTTAATGCTTCGCCTGAAAAACTACCTGTAGACATGCATCAATTAGCCGCACTTATTGCACCAAGACCTCTTTATATAGCAAGTGCGCAAGAGGACGTTTGGGCCGACCCCAAGGGAGAATTTTTGGCTGGAAAGAATGCCGAACCGGTTTATGCGCTTTTTGGAAAACCAGGCTTAGGTGTTGAGCAATGGCCGCCTGTAAACCACCCCGTAGGTGATTTTATTGAGTATCACATACGTACTGGTAAACATGATGTGACCACCTATGATTGGCAACAGTTTCTTCGATTCGCCTCACGGCACTTTAGGATCACACAATGATTGAATTGATTAAGAGCTTAAGAATTGTTCCTGTTGTCGCAATCAGTGACGCTACCAAAGCAGCGGATTTAGCATCAGCACTAATTTCCGGTGGATTGCCAATTGCAGAGATAACTTTGCGGACACCCGCCAGTTTAGAAGCATTGAAAATTGCTGCAAGTAATAAGGATTTGCTTGTAGGTGTTGGGTCATTGCGTACAGGCGAGGATTTAAAGAAGGCAATAGATGTTGGTGCACGGTTTGCAGTCTCTGCAGGATTTTCACCATCTGTTGCAGTTGAGGCCGAAAAGCAGGGGATTCCATATTTCCCAGGGGTATCAACTCCAACTGAGATGTTGCAGGCAATTAATTCGGGGATAACTACCCTTAAATTCTTTCCAGCAGAGACTCTTGGCGGAGTTGCCGCATTAAAAGCTATGTCTGCTCCATTTCCTGGCATCAATTTCATGCCAACTGGTGGAATATCTGCGGCAAATGCAGAGGAGTACCTCCTGTTACCTTCAGTAGTTGCAGTTGGTGGTTCCTGGATGGTTGCGCAGAAACTCATTGATGCTGGAGACTTTGAGACAATTATTTCATTAACCAAAGAGGCTGTTGAGGTTTGTACGCGATGAAGGTTAAGTCAAGCAATGATTGCGCTTTTGATCTGATCTCATTAGGTGAAGTCATGTTGCGACTCGATCCAGGTCAGGGACGTATTAAGACGACAAGAAGCTTTGATGCTTGGGAAGGTGGCGGGGAATATAACGTCGCCCGAGGCCTTCGTCGTTGTTTTGGTCTTCGCACCGCAGTTGTAACTGCTTTTGCAGAAAATGAAGTTGGTAGATTAGTTGAAGATCTTATTTTGCAAGGTGGTGTAAATACTCAGTTCATTCAGTGGAAAAAATTCGATGGAATTGGACGAACCACGCGTAATGGATTGAACTTTACTGAACGTGGATTTGGTTTGCGTGGCGCTGTTGGAATTTCTGATCGTGGTAACACTGCAGCTTCACAACTAACTGCGGACTCAATTGATTGGGATGCCATATTTTCACAAGGCGTCCGCTGGTTCCATACAGGTGGGATTTTTGCAGGATTATCTGAAACAACGCCCGGAGTAATTGAAGCTGCGATGAAGAGTGCCAAGAAAAATGGAACCAAGATTTCTTATGACTTGAATTATCGACCAAGTTTGTGGAGTGCAATTGGTGGACAAGCAAAAGCACAGGAAGTGAATAGAAAGTTAGCGCCCTACGTTGATGTCATGATTGGCAATGAAGAAGATTTCACTGAGTCTCTAGGATTTAAAGTAGAAGGATTATCTTCTAACTTCACTGAGATAGACCACAGCGCCTTTGGTGCAATGGTGCAAGAGGTCGTAAAGAAATATCCAAACCTCGAAGTTGTCGCTACTACATTAAGAAAAGTTCATACTGCTTCAAATAATGATTGGAGTGCAATCGCATGGTCAAAGGAAACAGGCCTTTTGCAATCAAAGTTGTATGAAGAGGTAGAAGTTCTAGATCGCGTTGGCAGTGGTGACAGTTTTGCTTCTGGTTTGGTGTTTGGATTATTGGATGGACGTTCTTTGCAGGATTCTCTCGAATTAGGTGTGGCCCATGGCGCTCTAGCTATGACAACACCTGGTGATACAACTATGGCTTCATTGGCAGAGGTTGAAAAGTTAGCCCGTGGTGGAAGTGCTCGCGTAGAGCGTTAACCCCAGAGCTCTTTGATCTCAACAACTCGGCCTTCATTAATGCTCTTGTGAGCAGCAAGGCCGGTTACAACGCTGGTTACGCCATCTTTCAAGGTAACTTCAGCTGGAGTTGAGTTCAAGATCGCATCGCGGAACTTGGTGTGCTCAAT
>CAZIAI010000021.1:15313-17429 GCA_964536895.1 uncultured Clavibacter sp. | reverse complement strand
TTGCGCTTAATGCGCCAATCTCGGAGTTGTAATCACGTTCGGCCATGTGAGCAGATTAGTCGAATTGTTTGAGCTTGGCCCGAACATGGACTTGATTACGTAGATCAGAAGAGAACACGATTATTGATTTGTATCAAATACACGAAGGAGTAATTCTCTGACCGCCTGACTCATGTTTGTTCGGGCAACAATATGGTCTAGGAATTGCTCGTCATGGTCATTAGACAGAGATCTCTATTTGAGCCAATTTGAAAGAGTGCGGATAGCTGGCCCCGTGGTTAATTCGCTCATGTAAACGAGAATTATCGGAGAAGTGTTAGGTACCCAAAGCCCGCCTTGCAGGGTCCAGATAACTCAGTTTCCACCCAATCACTCCAGAAGGTAGACTGCGCCCTGCAACAACGAATGCAGGAAACATGGTGGGCGTAGCTCAGCTGGTAGAGCACCCGGTTGTGGTCCGGGATGTCGCGGGTTCGAGCCCCGTCGCTCACCCCACTAATTTCCCTTTAGTTACTCAACGCCCTTCAGAGATGAAGGTTTTCAGCCTGAACTCCGACATTGATCACTAGTCAAGACACGCGCAATCGCTTCTTTTTCCGCTCTTGTGACCCAAAGGCTGTACTTTGATTTGACCGCTACTTGTCGAGCAACATACAAACACCTAAAGATTTTGTTCGGCGGTAGCCATGTTGCTGCATCACCATCACCTTTTTGTGCATTCAATGAACCTTTAACAGCCAGAAGATTCAATGGGTCATTGGCAAATTCCATTCTTACTTTGGGAGTAGATTGAAAAATACCGGTTTGCCAAGCATTGGATAGTGAAACCACGTGATCAATCTGCACCTCCATGCTTGTTCGCTGGCCACGTTGGAATTCAATGATGGTGTTAGAAAATGGATCTAGAAGAGTTCCTCTTTCAACTACACAATTTCTAGTTCGCTCTCGGAACACTATGTTGGTGAGATCTCTCTTCAATATGTCATTTCGAGTATCGCAACCATTTCTATCTACATCAGACCAGGAAGGGCCGAAGGCTGATCTGGCGTATCCAGTTTTTGGCGCTCGGCCCTTTACTGGAAGTTTCTCCAGCTCCAATAATGAGTCCTCGGAGGAAAACCTCTCAGATGACTGTTGATTAATATCAGAGTTTTTTATCTCGGAAACAAAAACAATACGGGCTAATTTCTGACCCTCTTGATCACGCGATGAAGGCGCGGCCCACGAATTACCTGCAATCAGACTCAAGCAAATAGCCATGGTCGCAGTTAGGGACACTGCGCGGGAGCCAGCCCGTAAGCGGTTTGAATAGACATCTACTTGATCAGCTGGCGAGTCAATCAATGTGCGAGTTCGGGGGTGGCCTAAAGATGCTAAAACTCTGCCCGCGAAGTTGCTCTTCAAATCAAGACGCACAACGTAATTCTCAAGCACTGCCTCAGAATTTTCAGTTCAGCAACACTCAAATTCCCCTGTTTACAGGCTTATCTGCAGATAATCAGGCGAGTATCGGCGACAAATTGGTATCTGACCGGCAAATGGTTATAGTGTGCCCGCTTGACCGCGAAAGCAGTCGACGGGTTGTTAGCTCAGTTGGTAGAGCAGGTGACTCTTAATCACCGGGTCGTAGGTTCGATCCCTACACAACCCACTCCGTTTTAATTTGGGTTTTTTCTTTGGGTAATTTCGCTCAGTATTTCAACTGGGTCTCCAGCTCTAAAATAAACGAGCTGGGAAATTAGCTTTCTGACCTCAATTAAATGAGAAGTGAAAATATTTTTCGGCTCCCAAATAAATGAGGAGCGAATTTGGGTCTCAAATCCGCTCCTCATAAATTCCCATCAATTGCAAAGCCAAAAAGCTTTGCTCTGTATCAAACTAAATCAAATCTATCTGCGTTCATCACCTTGTTCCAGGCCTTCACAAAGTCTGCAACAAACTTTTCTTTGTTGTCATCCTGGGCATAAACCTCGGCATAGGAACGAAGCACTGAATTGGAACCGAAGACAAGATCAGCGCGGGTCGCGGTGTACTTGACCTCACCAGTTGTGCGGTTGCGGATGTTGTAAGAATTACTTCCAGTCGGTTCCCACACAAATGCCATATCGGTTAAGTT
>CAZIAI010000021.1:13440-15213 GCA_964536895.1 uncultured Clavibacter sp. | reverse complement strand
GGCACTGTAACTTCTATCCCAGCCTGCTTTGCAGCCCGCTCTACGCCGATGTTGCCACCCAGGACAATTGCGTCAGCCAAGCTAGCGCCGAACTCTTGCGCAATCGGCTGCAAAATCGCAAGAACCTTTTTCAAGCGCTCTGGTTCGTTGCCAATCCAATTAACTTGTGGCTCTAATCTGATTCGTGCGCCATTTGCACCACCACGCTTGTCTGAGCCACGGAATGTTCTAGCGCTATCCCATGCTGTAGAAATCAATTCAGCGGTAGTTAGCGTTGAGGCTGCGATTTTTGCTTTGAGTCCAGCAACGTCGTACTTTGAATTTCCAGCAGGAATTGGGTCTTGCCAAATTAAGTCCTCATTGGGTACATCTGTGCCGACATAGCGCACCTTTGGACCCATGTCACGATGCGTTAGCTTGAACCAAGCGCGTGCAAAAACATCACTGAAATATGCTGGATCTTTGTGGAATCTCTCTGAGATTGCTCGATAAATCGGATCCTTAATCATCGCCATATCTGCATCGGTCATGATTGGGTTGTATTTAATTGTTGGATCTTCTACATCTACCGGCTTATCTTCTTCAGCGATGTTGATTGGCTCCCATTGGTTAGCTCCAGCAGGTGACTTGGTTAGTTTCCACTCATACTTAAACAACAAATCAAAGTACCCGTTGTCCCACTTTGTTGGATGGGTTGTCCAAGCACCTTCAATTCCGCTGGTCACAGTGTCTCTACCAATTCCACGTGTTTTGTGGTTGTTCCAACCTAAACCTTGTTCGCTGATATCAGCTGCTTCTGGCTCTGGACCAAGGTTGGAGGCCTTTCCATTTCCATGGGCCTTTCCAACAGTATGTCCGCCGGCGGTGAGCGCAACGGTTTCTTCATCATTCATGGCCATGCGGGCAAAGGTTTCACGCACATGTGCTGCTGTCTTCAGTGGATCTGAAACTCCATTGACTCCCTCTGGATTAACGTAAATCAAACCCATTTGAACAGCTGCTAATGGATTTTCCATTGTGCTTGGATCAGCCAGATCTCCATAGCGGCTGTCACTTGGAGCTAGCCACTCCTTCTCTGAACCCCAATAGGTATCAATCTCTGGCGCCCATACATCTTCACGACCAAATCCAAAGCCAAATGTCTTCAATCCCATTGATTCATATGCGATATTTCCCGCCAGAATCATCAAATCTGCCCAACTAATTTTGTTGCCATATTTCTTCTTTATTGGCCAAAGTAATCTGCGGGCTTTATCAAGATTGGCATTGTCTGGCCAAGAGTTAAGTGGCGAGAAACGTTGGTTACCGGTTCCGCCACCGCCACGACCATCTGCGGTGCGATAGGACCCTGCTGAGTGCCAAGCCATACGAATAAACAATCCGCCATAGTGACCCCAGTCAGCTGGCCACCAGGATTGACTGTCAGTCATTAAATCATGCAAATCTTTTTTCAAGCCATCAATATCTAGTTTCTTTAACTCTTCCCTGTAATTGAAATCCTGTCCCAGCGGATTAATTTTTGTATCGTGTTGATGAAGAATTTCGAGATTTAACGAGTTGGGCCACCATTTTTCACTTGCAGCTCCTTTGGATGTTAACGAACCATGGGCTACTGGGCACTTGCTGGACTCAGAACTCATTTTCTCCCCTAATCACTAGATTTCTTTATACCGAATTAAAGCCACTCACTCCAGATCAAGAACCATTGTTTACTGGATCGATTAATTTAGGTGAATAACCTGTCGAGCAATACCTGTAACCATATCAAGATGG
>CAZIAI010000021.1:0-13340 GCA_964536895.1 uncultured Clavibacter sp. | reverse complement strand
TTCTTGCCTTGGACTACAACTTCATCTGACCAAACATGCACTTGAATTCTGCTCCAGAAGAAGTACCAAACGGGAGAACCGACAAGAATCAAGGTCAGCGCCACTAACAAGGTGTTGGTCGAACTGGTAGTGGAGACAAATTCACCTGGAGTTAAGGATTCAATGATTGCAACTATTACCATCATCAAACCGGCGGCAGCTGCAATCAATCCGATTCCCGAAACTATATATTCATAAACTCGGCGTAACTCATCACGGGATTTAATCTCTGATTTTGCTTCAGTTGATTGGCTTGCGGTCTCAGATTTTACAATTGTCACGGAGCTGAGAACCGAGCCGTGATACCACCAGGCCGCCAATCCAACAAGGACTCCACCAAAGGCGCCTGCGCTACTACTAAAGTGCTGTGAAACTAAATCAGAGGTTGGCTCACCAAAGTACCAAACCAAAACATCGTAAATCATGATGCTTCCGGAGATGACAAGAGTTAAGAATCCACCAGCCACTCCTGCCAGAATCACATAGGAGTACCAAAGTAACTCCCTCGTTAAACTAATAGTTACCCTGAGCCAATACTGGTACCAGACCGGCAAGCCCACAATAATCAGTGAAATTGCTTGAATTGTCGGGTTTGTTCTGGTTAACAGCAGAGATTTATCATCAGAATCGATCAACTGCCTGGCAACACTGGCGACTAGATCGCCCAATCCAAAACTTATTGTGGCAAAGCCTATTAATGAACCAAATACATAGTGAATCCGCGCTTCATCTTGATTACTCGAGCTTTGAATAATCTGCCAATGCGCTATCCAAATCAATCCCCACACCAAGAGAGTGGCCAACTGTCTACCCTGAAAGTTTTCATCACCCAATGCCCACAACAGAACGCTATATGCCGAGGTCATAGATGCGATTAATGCGGTGATTGAAACCAATCCCAGGTAAGAGTTCCATGCGATTGAATGTCTCTCAGATGGATCGGTGTCTAGTGTCTTTCTAGTCCATCTGCCGACCAATATGTATAGTGGAACGCCAATTATTGAGAAGGTTATGTCTCTTGCTAATGTTGTGCGGGTTTCAGTAATTGTTTGACCAATGTCAAATAATCTGCCGATCAAACCTGCTACACCCGCAGCTGAAATTGCCAATAATCCAAAAAGCAGGGCGTATTGAAAGAGTCTTCGAATTGAAAAGGTGCTTGGTGCGCCCGCGGCGTCACGTGCAAATAACTTTCTTGCAACCACTACCAAGGCGACAATAAAAACAATTGGGATCAAAATACCTAAAATCATGATTTTGGCTCCTCGCAGGAGTAGAGCGGCCAAGGAATTCCTAGTATTCGCCAGTTTCCAGATTCTTTAGCTAGGCGATAACTGTGTTTCTCGGTGTATCCATTATCAAGCGGGCCATCGGAGTAAATCTCAACTGCCACATCTAGAAATGCGCGCTCGCCCTCAATCTCAGTACTTCCTAGATTTACCCGAACAGAATCTGGTATGTAAGTACGATCTATGTCCGTGGCATCACACTCTGAGCTAGTTGAAAAGTATTGAGCAGCGCTTTCATAACGACCATCTATGACAGCACGTAGGTAAAGCTGAACAACGCCTTCAGGGGTGGTTGACGAAAACTCTTCGCTCTTTTGAGTAGTACTAATGACCGCTGCAGCTGCTGCCAGCGCTAAAGTAAAAAGGATTATTACCGTCAGAATTTTCTGTGTGCCTACGTTGGATCGACCCATAAAGGAATTATCTCCCTTTGATGTCGCTTCGCCTCTCGCCAGCCACGCAATAGACAAGCAATTTCTCCCCATACTCTCAGTGGAAACCCTCACCCTTAGCGCGGGTATTTGCCGAAAAATTAACAGTTTTTATACAATTCAAAAGTGACTCAGCCAAAAATCATTCTTTACTACGGCTTTACGCCAGTAACCGATCCTGAGGCGGTTCGACTATGGCAAAGCACGCTATGTGAGTCTCTGAATTTAAAAGGCAGAATATTGATCTCCGCCCATGGAATTAATGGAACATTAGGTGGCGACCTAAAAGATCTAAAGAGATATGTGAAGTCAACTAGACAGTACCCGGGTTTCAAGAAAATTGATTTTAAATGGTCAGAGGGAACTGGCGATGATTTTCCACGCTTAAGCGTTAAAGCTCGAAAAGAGTTAGTAACCTTCGGCGTTCCTGATGATCTCAAGGTTGATGAATCGGGAATTATCGGTGGCGGTACCCACTTGAAACCAAAAGAGGTTAATCGTCTTGCCGCAGAACGAGGTGATGATTTAGTTTTCTTTGATGGCCGAAACGCATATGAAGCACGGATTGGTAAGTTCAAAAACGCTGTAGTGCCTGATGTTAAAACCACAAAAGATTTCATCGCCGAGTTGGATAGTGGGAAATACGACCATCTAAAAAACAAGGCAATCGTCACTTATTGCACCGGTGGAATTCGTTGCGAGATTTTGACTACGGTAATGAAGCAACGTGGCTTCAACGAGGTTTATCAAATTGAAGGTGGAATTGTTAGATACGGCGAAAAATTTGGGGACAAAGGACTTTGGGAGGGCTCTCTCTACACCTTTGATGGTCGCAAAGCCATTGACTTCTCAGATGAAACCAAGGTTATTGGTCAATGTGATGTCTGCCAGAGAGCAACCAGATCCTTCTACAACTGCGCAAATGACTTCTGTGTGAAGCAATACCTGCTTTGCGACACCTGCGTTTCAAATGAGGAAAATCTGCGCTGCACACATGATGATGCAAAGCGCCCGATGAATGCCTAGCCAATCCAAAGGTAGAAAACCACTAACACCCAGAGCTAATAAATACTCCCGTGGTGTTGTAGCAATTGTTGCCGGATCAGATAGCTTCCCTGGCGCAGCGGTTTTAACCGTTGGCGGGGCTCGTCGCGGAGGTGCTGGCTATGTTAAGTACCTGGCTAAATCCAAGCTCGCGACTTCTCTAGTGTTAAATCAATTTCCCGATGTGGTGCCAATTAGCGATTTGAATCAAGAAAAAATCGATGCAGCAGTTATCGGTCCAGGTTTGATTTCAGTAAAAAAATTGCCGGCCGATATCCCCCTGGTGCTAGATGGAGCCGCCATGGGATTGCTTTTACAAAAGTCGAATGGAAGATCTCCCAATCAGATTATTGTGGTAACTCCGCACGAAGGTGAACTAAGGCACTTAGGATTTGAAAGTTCAAAGCATAGAGGTGTGCCCCTTACCAAAATGCAGAGAGCAAAAGTTGCACAGCAAATTTCCGATGAACTAAATGTCATCACAGTTCTAAAAGGACACCAGACTGTAATCGCCGCCCCAAATAAAAAGTTGATGATTGACAAGCTAGGTGGAGCAGAGCTTGCCGTTGCCGGCAGCGGTGATGTGCTCGCAGGATTGATTGGCGCTTTCTTGGCTAGTTGGCAGCCCTCAACGATTAATCAGGCACAAGAGGTCGTAGCATCGGCCGTTAACTTGCATTCGCAGGCCGGAAAACATGCGGCAAAAAAGCTTTCAAATGTATTGGCAACTGATCTCCTTGAGTCTCTGGCTGAGTGCTGATTAGATTGGGGGATGTCAGAGTTCATTCCTAACCCTGCGCGTGGCAAAGAGGTATATGACCTCGATCGCAAATATGTTTTTCACTCTTGGTCTGCACAATCTCAAATCTCTCCCCTACCGGTAGCTACCGGCAAAGGTTCATACTTTTGGGATTTTGATGGCAAGCGGTATCTAGATTTCTCTTGCCAATTAGTTTTCACCAACATCGGCTTTCAACATCCAAAGGTGATCTCTGCAATCAAAGATCAGGCTGAACTTCTCTCAACGGTGGCCCCCCAGGTAGCAAATGAAGCCCGCGGTGAAGCTGCAAAGAGAATTGTTGAACTGGCCTCACCCCGTCATGAAAAGGTGTTTTTCACTAACGGCGGAGCTGACGGTGTTGAAAATGCGATTCGCATGGCAAGACTTCATACAAATCGTCACAAGATTCTCTCCTTTTACCGGTCTTATCATGGCAATACAACAACGGCGATATCGGCAACTGGAGATCCAAGACGTTGGCCAAATGAGTTTGGTTATGGCCATGTGCACTTCTTTGGTCCATATACCTACCGCTCCTCCTTCTGGTCACAAAATGAAGAGCAAGAGTGTGAGCGAGCGCTGGCACATCTAGAAAGTGTTATCACCTTTGAAGGTCCTCAAACCATCGCTGCGATTCTGATTGAGTCTGTAGTTGGCACCGCAGGAGTTCTTGTTCCACCCGCTGGATATCTAGAGGGAGTAAGAGCGCTGTGTGATAAGTATGGAATTCTTTGGATTGCTGATGAGGTCATGTCAGGATTTGGGCGAACTGGAAAATGGTTCGCATATCAACACAGCAATGCAGAGCCTGATCTAATTGTCTTCGCTAAGGGTGTTAACTCTGGATATGTTCCACTCGGTGGAGTAGTAATCTCTAAAGAGGTATCCAACACCTTTAATGATCGGGTTTTTCCTGGTGGACTGACATATTCGGGCCATCCTTTGGCCTGTGCCGCAGCGGTCGCCACAATAGATGTGATGAAAGAAGAGAAGATTGTTGAACATGCAGCTGATATGGGTCAGCGCGTTATCGGACCAGCATTAAAGCAATTAGCGGCCAAGCATCCAGTGATTGGCGAGGTGCGCGGTCTCGGCGTCTTTTGGGCTCTTGATTTGGTTAAAGATCGCGAAACTCGTGAACCTCTAGCACCATACGCAGGAACTTCACCTGCCATGGGAGAGCTTGTTTCAGAGTGCAAGAAGTTGGGCTTGATGCCATTCACAAATTTCAATCGTATGCATGTTGTTCCACCGTGCAATATTTCAGAAACAGAGTTTGCTGAAGGTGTAGAAATTCTTGATAAAGCCTTCTCTTCTATAGGAAAACATTATTCGGGTGGTGCCAAGTGAGTGAAGTGAAGCGAATTACCCATCATATTGGTGGCAGTTATTGGAATCAGTCACCAGAACGCAGTGGTGATGTCTTTAACCCCGCGACTGGAAAGGTGACAGGACGCGTAGATTTTGCTTCAGTTTCGGTGGTAGATCATGCCGTTGATGTTGCGACAAAAGCTCAAGTGGAATGGCGTAACGCATCTTTGGCTAAAAGGGTTCAAGTTCTCTTTGCGTTCAGAGAGATTCTTAACTCACGCAAGGAGGAAGTCGCTCGGCTCATAACCGCAGAGCATGGAAAAGTTCTTTCAGATGCTCTTGGTGAGGTCACTCGCGGGCTCGAGGTAGTTGAGTTTGCCTGCGGAATTCCACATTTGCTGAAAGGTTCTTACTCTGAAGGCGCATCAACCAGTATTGATGTTTACTCAATCCGCCAGCCGTTAGGTGTAAGTGCAATCATCTCCCCGTTTAATTTTCCCGCTATGGTCCCAATGTGGTTCTTTCCTATCGCCATTGCAGCCGGCAACGCAGTAGTGATAAAACCCAGTGAAAAGGATCCTTCTGCGGTCAATCTAATTGCAGAGTTTTGGAAAGAAGCTGGGCTACCAGATGGTGTGTTTAATGTAATTCACGGAGATAAAGTTGCGGTAGATCGCTTGCTAGAGCATCCCGGAATTGCCTCTATCTCCTTTGTGGGATCGACACCGATCGCTCGATACATTTATGAAATCGGCACTAAAAATGGCAAAAGAGTTCAAGCACTTGGCGGAGCAAAGAATCATATGTTGGTGTTGCCAGATGCTGACCTGGAATTAGCGGCTGATGCCGCAGTAAATGCTGGTTTTGGTTCAGCAGGAGAACGTTGCATGGCAATTTCTGCTTTGGTGGCGGTTGAACCGGTAGCAGATCAATTGATTGCAAAGATTAAAGAACGTATGGAGACGCTAAAGACGGGCGATGGCACCCAAGGAAGTGACATGGGTCCATTAGTAACTGCGGTGCATCGTGACAAAGTGGCTTCTTATGTCGATGCCGGAGTGGCCGAGGGCGCAAAGTTGGTAGTTGATGGTAGAAATCCACAAGTTAACGGCGCAGCCGAAGGCTTTTGGCTTGGTCCTACACTCTTTGATCTTGTAACTCCCGATATGAGTATTTACCGTGATGAGATTTTTGGTCCCGTCCTCTCAGTAATCCGAGTAAAGAGTTACGAAGAGGGACTTCAACTAATAAATAATCATCAATATGGAAATGGCACCGCGATCTTTACAAATGATGGTGGAGCAGCACGCCGCTTCCAAAATGAGGTGCAGGTCGGAATGGTGGGAATCAATGTGCCGATTCCAGTTCCTACCGCCTATTACTCATTTGGTGGCTGGAAGAACTCTTTGTTTGGCGATACGCACGCCCACGGAACTGAAGGTGTGCATTTCTTTACCCGTGGAAAGGTTGTAACTAGTCGGTGGTTAGATCCCAGCCACGGCGGAATCAACCTAGGTTTCCCACAAAATCGCTAATTAATTACCTAACTTATTGCGGATTTACAAATTAATCCGTAGCTCCGTAGTTGGCTTAACCCTTAATTCTGAATATCTCTAGCGTAGCTCCGTAGTTGGCTTAACCCTTAATTCTCAATAGCTCTAGCGCAGCTACTGTGGCATCAAATCCTTTGTCTTCCTTGCTGCCCGCCACTCCGCTTCTATCTACCGCTTGTTTCTCAGTATCAACAGTTAGAACTCCAAAGCCTATCGGCTTGTTGCGATCAAGACTGACCTGCATGATGCCGCTGGTAACCCCTTGGCACACATAATCAAAGTGAGGAGTTTCTCCTCTTACCACTACGCCAAGAACAACAGCGGCGTCAGCTCCGGCATCAAGTGCAAACTGGGCTGCTAAAGGAAGTTCAAATGATCCTGGTACATAGATAACGGGATCAACAGCGACATTTGCGGCATGTAATGCGCGCTGCGCTCCAGCAACCAGTGCCTCGCAGATTTCACGGTGCCAGGTTGCGGAAATAATGCTCACTTTAAATCGACTCATATCCGAAAGCTTTACCTCTGGAGCGATACCGGCCATTTCAGTCTCCTGACTACTTGTGTCCCAAGCGTTGCTGTTTTGTCTTGATATAACTTTGATTGAAATTGTTCACTTTTCCCTGCAGCCCAATGGCTTCTACCTTTAGACCGGCCTGCTCTAGAGTCTTTTGCTTGTCCGGATTATTTGTAAGCAGACGAAGGTTAGTAATCTCAAGTTGCTTTAAAATTTCAACCGCATCAAAGAAATCACGCTCATCAATCTCGTGACCTAGCGCCAAATTCGCATCAACGGTATCTAATCCCTGATCTTGCAATTCATATGCCCTAATCTTCTCCGAAATGCCGATACCTCGTCCCTCTTGATCTCGCAGGTAAACAATTACTCCGGCACCTTCATTTTCAATCTGCACCATCGCACTTTGTAATTGAGATCCGCAGTCGCAACGCAAAGAACCCAGCACATCTCCCGTTAGACACTCCGAGTGCACACGAACCAGTGGTGATTTAACTTTTTCTAGTTCGCCCAACTTCATAACTACATGATCTACCCCACCTCTGCCGATAAAGGAGGCGATTTTCCATTCAGCAATTTCCTGGTCGGCTTGTGACTGTCTTGGCAGATTCGCCCAGTGAATCTTGGTTACTTGTGATTTTGATGCGCTCTGCTTTTTTCCTGACTCATCTGCAACTCTTTCCAATAAATCCTCAATTGTGACTATTGGGATTTCATAGCGAGCGGCAAACTCATGAAGTTTCTCTCCTCGCATCATCGAGCCATCTTCATTCACCAACTCGCTTATTACACCAACTTCTGAAGCCCCGACCATGCGGCACATTTCGACAACCGCTTCGGTATGACCTTGTCTGCCAGGAAGACCATCCTCATGAGCTACCAATGGAAAAATATGCCCTGGACGAACAAAATCCTCTGCGGTGGCGGAGAGATCTCCCAAAGCTTTGATTGTTATGGCACGCTCTTCAGCGCTAATTCCAGTAGTGATTCCATGCTTAGCATCCACTGTCACCGTGAATGCGGTGCGCTTATTGTCCTGATTATTCTTTACCATCAGTGGAAGATGTAATTGTCTTGATCTCGCTTCAGTCATTGCAACGCAGATAACTCCAGAGGTGTGTCTGACCATAAACGCTAACTTTTCAGTGGTTGCCTCGCTAGCGACAAGGAACAAATCCCCTTCATTTTCCCGATCCTCATCATCGGTCACAATCACAAAGCCGCCATTTTTGAATAGCTCTAGAGCCTTATTTAGCGCACTGAATTTGTCCTTCTCTTTTTCAAATATGCTCATCGGAACTGCATCATCCTTTCAACATATTTGGCCAAAACATCCACTTCAATATTCACTTTGTGCCCTGCAACTTTTGACCCCAAGGTAGTTTTGCTCAGAGTCTCTGGAATCAACCACATCACAACCTCGTGCTTGGAATCAATTACCTCACCTACAGTTAATGAAACGCCATCCACGGTTATTGAGCCTTGGTTCACGATGTATTTAAGCAGGTGAGACGGGATTTGAATTGAGAATTTCTGCCATTTTTCACCAGGTGAATTTTCAATTACTTCTGCTACTCCATCGACATGGCCTTGAACAAGGTGTCCACCTAAGCGAGAATTTAGCTCTGCTGCTAGCTCCGCATTAACCTTTGAACCGACAATCAATTCACCCAGACTTGTAAGTTTCAGGGTTTGAATCATGACATCTGCTGCAAAAACATCTTGATCTACTGATACCGCTGTTAAACATGCGCCATTAATCGATATTGAGTCCCCTATTTGCAAATTCTTTGCCAAACTCGTACTAATGGAGACTCTTGAAGACTCTTTCGAATGTGAAATATCGATTACCGTACCTATATCTTGTACCAGTCCAGTAAACATCATCTTGTCCCTTCAGTCAGGCTATCTTTATCGAAAAGACTGGCGAATCTAGATTCACCTAGAAACATTTGAATTCGCAGATCCGCCCCAACTCTTCTAATCTCACCAAAGCTGAGTTTGTAACCATCTGTCAGGGTCTTGATCCCAATGTCATTTAAGAATGGCTTACCTGTGCCGAGCAGTGTTGGAGCTACATAAAGAACAATTTCATCAACAGCCCCGGCAGCCAACAAAGCGGTATTGAATTTGGCACCAGCCTCAATCATCATCTGATTCCAATTAGCCTGGCGACCAAGGGCCAATAAATCCCTTACCTCTCGACTCTTTATGAATTTGGTTGGTGCTAAGTCACTGTTTATTTGGGCATTAGATGGAATTTCCCGTTCGCCCACAACTACCCTAACCGGATTTTGAGCCCGCTTTGCTAGGTGAGCACCCTCAATTCTGGGTGTTAATTGAGGATCATCATCAATCACTGTTTGAGTCGTTGTAATTATTGCGTCGGATTCGTTTCGCAAAACTGCCACATCGGCTCGGGATGCCTGTGAGGTTATCCATTTTGAAGAGCCATCTTGGGCAGCGATCTTGCCATCTGTCGTAGCGGCGATTTTTGTAACAATCCATGGTCTATCATTTTTGATTTTGCCAAGCCATGCTCGATTTGTGTACGAGACTAGATTCTGTTGAATCCCAGATACAGTGTTTATCCCAGCCTCTTTCAACGCAAAGGCTCCACCAGAAGCGGCACTATTGGGATCACTAATTGCGAAAACAACACTCTTGAAACCGTGAGAGATTAATGCGGCTGTGCATGGTGGAGTTTTTCCAAAGTGATTACAAGGCTCCAGCGTCACGACCATGATGCACTTAGAAAAGTCTTGTATTCCTTTTGCTTTAGCATCATTGATAGCAACTACTTCGGCATGTTCTTTTCCGGAGTGAAATCCGCTGGCAATCTCTTTTCCGTATTCATCAATAATCACCGCACCCACAATTGGGTTTGGTCCAGTTAAACCTAATCCAAGTTTGGAAAGTTGATTGGCGCGCGACATTGCAAGATCGATTGGCAAATCATTAATGCCAGATAAGGCTGAATCGTTTACTTGTGTAGCCATTGCTTCCCCCTAACTTGAATCAAAACGCTTAGAAATGCAGTTTCGATTCCGGGGTATAGATATGCAACGACACACGGCCATAACAATCTCCGCCCCGCAGGCTTAAGCACCAGCGCAGCAGAGAATGCAATTACCGCTAGACGTTCCCTCTCATCCGGACTTTAACCGTCGGTCTTGGAGTTTCACCAAGTCCACCGTTAGCTGGCTGCCAACGGGTCGCAGACTTTAACTGCCGGTTCGGAATTACACCGACCCCGGAAACGACCCTTGAATTCTACTTAGTTACCATCCCAAAGCGCCATTTCCCGCTTGAATGGATCAAGTCCCATAGGGCCTAAATTCAAGGCAAATGAATGGAACTTCTTTAAGTCAAACTTAGAACCCAATCGAGCTTTGGCATCTTCGCGACATTCCATCCAAAATCGCTCGCCAACTTTGTAGGAAATTGCTTGGCCTGGCCATCCTAAATAGCGGTCAACCTCGCTGCGGGCTGAGATTTCATCGAGAAGTGCACGTTCATGCAGCAACTTAAAGGCTGACTCCGCATTCCACACCTCGCCATCGAAATCCTTGTAGCCGCAATGCATTCCAATATCTACCACGATTCTGGCAGCTCTTAAACCTTGTGCTGATAGATATCCCATTTCGTAACCAGGATCAGAAAAAGCACCCAACTCATCCATCAATCTTTCTGCATAAAGCGCCCAACCTTCACCATATCCAGATACCCAAACTCTGTTTCGCTGGAAACGGTTTAAGCGTTCCGTGTTTATCTTGGTGGTTGCTACTTGGAGATGATGACCAGGTACCGCTTCGTGATACCAGGTTGAAACAATGTGCCACCAACCAAAACTCTTTCGGCCCATTGTGGGAAACCAAGTGGTTCCCGGACGAGATAAATCCTCGCTCGGCCCCATGTAATAAGCGGCTGAAGCGCTGCCTTCTGGAGCTAAGCGAGCTTCGCAGTTTTTAATTCTGGGATCAATGTCAAACTCTTTGCCATCCAATCTTTCAACAGCTGCTTCAATGAACTCCTTTAGCCGCTTTAGTAGCTCCTGCTCTCCTTCTACGATGTAGCGAGGGTCAGAATCTAGGCGATCAGCTACCTCACGAAGTGATGTTGCATCAGGATAAAGTTTTTTTGCAGCTACCCACATTCGATCATTGATCATCTGTAGCTGATCGATGCCCCACTCGTAGGTGTTTCTAAGATCTAAATCTGCGCCAGTGAAATGACGGGCCCACATGCGGTAGCGCTCTTCTCCCACGCCATCTTTATCTGCACTCTTTGGGGCGTATTCTTCCCGTAGCCACTTTGCCAGATCGGCTGCTGCATTTTCTGCGCTTTTAGCCGCTGCGAGGAGTTCTTGGTTGTTGCCGCTGGCATCAAACTTCTGTGCCACAGCGGTAAATGCGCCTTTGGAGAAGGTCTCGAGTTGGCCGGCGGTCGCAAGAACTTGGCGTCTGGAGTTAACTTTTCCTTTATCTGCCGCGAAAACTAATGATGACTTCCAGCCTTCAAATGCTGTGGAAATCCCTGACAATCTCTTGGTTACATTAGAGATTGTTTCAGGGTTTGATTTATTCATCATTTCAAATACTTGACGGATGCGAGTGACTGGAGATGCAATCAGGTTGAAGAGAATGATTGACTCGTGAGTGTCATTTAGGTTTAGTTCAGATGACAATCTCTCGACCGCTACATCTCGCGCAATTCGATCAAACTCATTAACGGGAGTTTGAGCTTGTAGGGCAGTTAATGTTTTTCGAGCCAACTCTGCCTGCTTGGCGTTGCCCGCCATCGAAAAATCATCAAGTTGATCTTCAAAACCAGGAACACCAAGCATGGTTGCGCCAATTGGGGTGAGCTTGATTCCTTCTTCCATGAAGCCATCAAGCACCTTAGAGATTGGGGTTTCTGACATTGCTGCTCCGTTCTAATTTAGTTCCTTAGTGACATCTTTAGTTCTTTGGTTACATCAGATGGGTTCGGTTCAGCTATTAGTTGAGCCATCCTCTAACTCGACGAGATCAAAGTTTCCTTTTCCAATCTGGCCCTGATTGCGATACATCTCCAATTTTGCCCGGGTATCTGCGATATCAAGATTTCTCATGGTTAATTGGCCTATGCGATCAGTTGGTCCAAAAGCTGCAGATTCAGTTCGCTCCATAGATAACTTCTCTGGGTGATAACTAAATCCTTCTCCTCGGGTATCGATTATTGAATAATCATCTCCGCGACGCAGACGCAGCGTTACTTCACCGGTAACGGCAGAAGCCACCCAACGGGTGAGCGATTCGCGCAACATCAAAGATTGCGGATCAAGCCAACGACCTTCGTAAAGCAAACGTCCTAAACGACGACCTTCAGCATGGTAATTAGCAATGGTGTCCTCGTTGTGAATCGCAGAAACCAATCGTTCATAAGCAATGAACAGCAAGGCCATTCCTGGCGCTTCATAGATTCCACGACTCTTGGCCTCGATGATGCGGTTCTCGATCTGGTCAGACATACCAAGTCCATGTCGGCCACCAATCGCATTTGCTTCCTTCATGAGCGCAACAGAGTCGATGAAATCTTTGCCATTTATTGAAACCGGTCTACCTTGCTTGAAGGCAATGCGAACATCTTCGCTTGCAATCGTTGTAGCTGAATCCCAGAATTTGACCCCCATAATTGGTTCAACTAGTTCGATTGAAGAGCTTAACTCCTCTAATTTCTTAGCTTCATGGGTGGCCCCAAGAATATTGGCATCGGTTGAGTATGCCTTTTCTGCGCTATCACGATATGGCAGGTTATGAGCGACCAACCACTCGGACATCTCTTTTCGCCCACCAAGTTCTCTTACAAAGTCTTGATCAAGCCATGGCTTATAAATTTTTAGATTCGGGTTAGCCAACAATCCATAACGGTAAAAGCGTTCGATGTCATTTCCCTTGTAGGTAGATCCATCGCCCCAAATCTGAACATCATCACTTAACATCGCGCGCACAAGAAGGGTGCCAGTAACAGCTCTTCCAAGTGGTGTTGTGTTGAAGTATGCGCGGCCACCTGTTCTGATATGGAAAGCGCCGCAGGCAATCGCAGCTAAACCCTCTTCTACCAATGAACTTTTGCAATCAACTAATCGAGCTATCTGAGCACCATATTCTTTTGCTCTGTCAGGAATACTCTCAATATCTCCCTCGTCGTACTGACCGAGATCGGCGGTGTAGGTGCATGGCAGCGCGCCTTTATCCCTCATCCATGCAACAGCCACAGAGGTATCAAGTCCACCCGAAAAGGCAATTCCTACTTTTTCACCGATTGGTAATGAGGCTAAAACCTTGCCTCCAGAGATTTGTGCTGACATAACCCAAGCCTAACGGAGAAGCC
>CAZIAI010000020.1:0-17782 GCA_964536895.1 uncultured Clavibacter sp. | reverse complement strand
TCCGCTGTTCCTGTTCCAGATCCAGCGGAGCAGAGGCAGCGCCGCGAGGCTCGCAAGGGTTAGCTAACTAAGTCTGAGAAATAGCGAATAGTCTTTGCCAGACCTTCTTCTAACTCAATTTTGGGTTCCCAGCCAAGCATTTCTTTGGCTTTAGCAATGTCTGGCTGACGTTGCTTTGGGTCATCTTGGGGCAACGGCTCAAACTTCAATCTTGACTTAGATTTCGTCAATTGAATTACCTTTTCCGCAAGCTCAAGGACAGTAAATTCATTTGGATTTCCTAGGTTTAGAGGGCCAACTACAGATTCCTCTTTACTCATCATTCTCAAGAATCCATCGATGAGGTCACTTACATAGCAGAATGATCGGGTTTGTAAGCCTTCGCCATAAATAGTGATCTCTTCGCCTTTGAGCGCTTGAACAATAAAATTACTGACAACCCTCCCATCATTCAAAGCCATTCGAGGACCATACGTATTGAATATTCGCGCAACTCTGATCTTCACAGCGTGCTGACGACTGTAATCAAAGAATAGGGTTTCTGCAGCGCGCTTACCCTCGTCGTAACAAGCTCTCGGTCCAATGGGGTTTACGTTTCCCCAGTAATCCTCTGTTTGAGGATGAATCGCAGGATCCCCGTATACCTCGCTTGTTGAAGCTTGGAAAATAGGAATACTCAAGCGCTTTGCAAGACCTAGGACATTGACCGCGCCAATTACGTTGGTCTTTATCGTCTGCACTGGGTCACTCTGGTAGTGAATTGGACTGGCAGGGGAAGCCAAATTATATATGGCGTCGACCTCGACATACAAAGGAAAAGTGATGTCGTGGCGCAGGAACTCAAGATTGGGATTTGTAAAAAGGTGGCTCAGATTCTTTTTTGATCCGGTGAAAAAATTGTCGACCGCAAGGACCTCGTGACCTCGTTCAAGAAGAGCATCAACCAAATGCGACCCCAGGAAACCTCCCGCTCCAGTAACCAATACCCTCATATGCTTCCCTTCGGCGCATAAACCTGTTTGTTTGCACCTCACTGATACCTTAGTTTAATTTTCTTGTGTGGCATGGACAAGCCCATAGACTGGTACCTGTTTGCAGAAAGGGCGATAATCTGAACTCTGATCACGCCACTCCAAGCCATTAGTAGTAAGCAGCTCGTTGAGTCAGTCCCCAATTTCTTTCAAGTTGAAAAAGCCGAATCTGCGAGTGAGGCGACCGGTTATGAACAAAGAGGTTATCGGTTCAGACGGTCGTGGTTTCGCAATTACTAGACTTCTTCTTGCGACTCGAGAGAGGCACTACCTTGACTAAAACAGCAGTTGTTATTCCCTGCTACAGGGTCACAAATCAAATACTTAATGTGCTCGAGCGGATTGGACCTGAGGTCTCAAGTATTTACGTGGTTGATGACGGCTGCCCCGATAATTCTGGAGAATATGTCAAGAAGTACAGTAAGGACAGCCGCGTCAAGGTTATTCTCCATGACCAAAACCAAGGCGTTGGCGGCGCAGTTATTACTGGCTATCGAGCAGCATTAGATGACGGGGCTGAAATCATCGTCAAGGTTGATGGCGATGGCCAAATGGACCCAAAACTTATTCCGAGGCTCATCCTACCAATCGTCAATGGCGAAGCCGACTACGCGAAGGGAAACAGGTTCGACAGCCTTGAGGATTTGTATGAGATGCCAAGGGTACGGATTTTTGGAAATGCGATCCTCTCCCTCTGGTCAAAGTTATCCACTGGTTATTGGAGAGTTACGGATCCAACAAACGGCTTTACAGCTATTGGGCGTCGAGCACTCGAACATCTACATCTAGAAAAGATTCGAAAGACATACTTCTTTGAATCGGACATGCTATTCAGGCTTTCAATCATCAATGCCGTCGTTACAGATGTCCCGATGAAGGCTGTTTACCGTGATGAGAAAAGCAATCTCAAGATTCGAAGAATACTGTTTGAATTTTCGTGGCGGCACTTGGTGAACCTTTTGAAGCGAATTTTTTATCGCTACTACCTTAGGGAGTGGTCTGTCGCATCGCTGGAATTACCTCTAGGTATAGGAATGTTGTTTTTTGGAGTTTGGTTCGGTCTAATCTCCTTTGTGGATGCAAATTCGGAAGGTAGGTCAGCTACTGCTGGTCAGGTAACACTCTCAGCGCTAGGGATTATCCTTGGTGTACAACTTCTGCTTTCATTTTTGGCTTATGACATTTCCTCAGAGCCCAAGACACCAAGGCAGAGAAGATAGCGAACAAGGTAAGGAGTTTACGATGCAGACCCTAAGTCGAATTCAAGGTTTCGTGGGAGACTGGAGGAATTTGTTGGCTCTGGGATCTTTGGTTCCTTTGGGTGCATGGATTTACTCAAGATTGTGGATGGTCAACCCTGCAATTCTCGGTGATGAGTACATTTACTCAATTAGTGCGAGAAAAGTTCAACCCTGGGATCCAGCTCCAGTAGCAGACTTCTCTAATTATCTGTTCAATCTTGTGTACCAATCCACGAACTTATGCGGAGACAATTTTTACAACTGCGGAAAACTTTTGAATCTTGGATTTTTTCTTGGATTTGTTTTCACAGTCTTCCTGGTAGCCAGCAAATTCCTACCTTTTTGGGCGGCTTATGGATTTATGGCGGCAACTGCGTTATCCCCATTGAGTGTTTATGTCTCAATGTTTCTTCCAGAGTCTATGTATTTTTTCTTTATTGGATTGGTACTCGTCGCAACCTTACGGGCAATTAAGAACTTCAATTATGTGAACTGGGCTGTTGTGGGAGCCTCAATTGCAATGGCTTCATTAGTTAAGCCTCACGCTTGGTTGTCATCTATAGCAATTGGTTTGACTCTTGTAATCATCGGTCTAACGAATAAAACCCTCGGTTTCAAAGTAACAATCCTTTCGGCGGCAGCCTTAGTTTCCACTGCGGCAATCTCAAGACTTGCCGTAGGTTTAGCTGTCGGCGGCCCTAAGGCTCTCGGATTTTTTGGAGTCTATTTGGGTGAGAGCGTAGTCGAACAGGTAGTCTCAAGAACAGGACCCAACGATCTCGCCTCAGAGGTGTTTTCTCCAGTGGACGGAGTTATTGCACTCTTTGGAACTCAGTTGAATACTCATTTGTTGTCTGTCCTGGCACTAATGGGAATTGCTGTAGTCGGATTGATAGTTGCCCTTATCGACCTAATTCGCACAAGGACATTGAAACCAGCCAGCGGATTTGGGCTTCTAGTCTTTATTTGGCTATTCAGCATGATTTTAGAGATTGTCATCTTCACAGGTTGGGTTACAGGGAGTGGCGACGACCACACAACTAGGGTCTTACTTCGATATTACGATTTCTTGTTCGTAATAGTTCCACTGGCAGGACTGGCTGTTTTCGCCGCTAATCTTCAGCTTAAGGTCAACATCTTACTGAGATGGACCTTGGCAATTGCGGTAGCGGCGATGATCACCCCGGCTTTTTCAGGCTATTTCGGAACCCTAACAATCCAGATTGCTGATGCACCAAATCTTGCTGGTCTTGTTGTCAACCAGGAGATTTTTAATGCCGCAGCCATTGTTGGCATTTGCGCTGTCTTTCTATTTGCGACCTTCCCAAAGTACGTAGTTTGGTCCTTTTTGGCTCTCCTGCCAGTGACTCTTGTTGGTACTGGCTGGCAAATCCAGGATCAGTACCAAGGATTCCGAGGAACTCTAAGCTCCGCTGATAAAGCGGGCCGGTTCATTAGCGATAATTTCACACAAGAGGAAATTGACAGGGCGCTGATTTTAGCGAACTCAAGGTTTGATGCTACTAATGTTGCAATCTGGGCTGACAGCGCACGCATTAAGTATGAAATGTATGTACCTGGAACTCAGTTTAATTCCGACCAGGCGAACAGTGAAACATCCTTTATTGCTGTAACAGGGGACATTTCTGTAACTGGAGAATTTCTGTCTTCAATTGAAGGTGAAGGCTACAAAATTTACATTTTGGAATAACGGTGCAACTTGAGAATTCTTTTCCTTCATGAAGTCAACTATTCAACCAAGCCAATTTTTGAGATGCATGAATTTCCTGAGTACCTAGCCATCGCAGGCCATCAGGTTGGCTTTGTTCACTTTCCCGAAGGTGAAACTAGCCTGAAAAATCGAAGGCGAAAATTCAAGGAGGTCATCTCAGGCAGGGCGGTCCCCGGTGCGAGACTTACGTTGTACACGCCGAGTACTCTCTCAACTGGCTTAGTGGGCAGGCTATCGTTAGCCCTAACTTTCTATTTCAAGTTTCTCGAGATTCTAAGGAACTTTAGGCCAGACGTGGTTGTTTCTTATGCTGTTCCCACCTCAGGTTGGCAAGCTCTTCTTGCTTGCCAAGCAGCAGGAATCCCTTACGTATTTCGCGCATTGGACGTGAGTCACAAAATTAGGAAATCTTTTTTTTCAATACTAATTCGATGGGCTGAGATCTACATTTACAGCAATTCTGACTGGGTCTCCGCAAACAACCCAGCGATGCTTAGGTACTGTCGTGGCATGGGGGCGGCTTCCGGTAAATCTTCAGTCGACTTTCCACCACTTGAACTGATTCACTTCGATGTTCCGAGAGACTATACATTGCGCGCCAGCCTCGGCTTCAATGAGCACGATCGAATTTACATGTACATGGGCACTTTCTTCTACTTTTCCGGACTCGCACAATTGATCCAGTCTTTTTCCAAAAGCAGACTTGACAATGACCGTTTGCTTCTCATTGGTGGGGGCGAACAGGAGTCAGAGTTACGGGACTTGGTGATGACACTAAATTTACAAGAATTTGTTTTTTTCACGGGTTTTGTGAATTTTGGTGATCTTCCTCGTTACCTATCAATTGCCGACGTTGCTTTGAACCCCATGGAGGTATCCTTGGTATCAAACGCGGCATTACCAAATAAAGTGATCCAATATCTTGCTGCTGGACTGCCAGTAGTATCAACGAAGCTAGAAGGACTACAATCGTCCCTCAGTGAAGAGGGCGACGTAACTTATGTCGATTCGTCGGGCGAAGTCTTCACTGCTGCCCAAAGCTTGATTTTTCGGGAATTGTCTTCACCCCATTCAGTGGAAAGAAAGGAATTGGTCAGGAATTTATTTGATAGGCGGCGTTCCGTCAGCGGGTTTCAAGCATTGCTCGAAGAAGTTATTGACTCTCACCTAAGACAATCTTGAAGATGAAGACCAGCCTAAGCTTGAAAACTTGCGCCTATGAAACAATAGATTAGAGTTCGATTCTTGCTTTGAGTAGTTTGCAATAGAGAGACAGAGAGAAATGACAAACAAACTAAGTAACTCGGTTGTGGTGCTCACAGGCGGAACTGGTTCCTTCGGTTCGACCATGGCTCGATACCTACTTTCTAAGCCAGTTGACGAAATCCGGGTCTTTAGTAGAGATGAAGCAAAACAGGACGCGATGAGGCATGAAATCAAAGACCCCAGGTTGAAGTTTGTTCTTGGAGATACTCGTGACTCAGAGTCCGTAAACCGAGTTATGCGTGGCGCGAATCTTGTTTTTCATGCCGCGGCTCTCAAGCAAGTGCCTTCTGCTGAGTTCTTCCCACTAGAGGCAGTCAAGACCAACGTAAATGGCTCAACGAATGTTCTTCAAAGCGCAATGCAGAATGAAGTAGACGCTGTTGTCTGCCTGAGTACTGACAAAGCTGTCTATCCAATTAACGCGATGGGCATGACAAAAGCCATCATGGAGAAAATTGCTCAGTCATTTGCAAGAGAAAATCAGAATTCAAAAACCAGAGTTGCAATTACAAGATATGGAAATGTCATGCATTCCAGAGGATCTGTCATTCCGCTTTTTATTTCTCAGATCAAGTCTGGAGGACCAATTACAATTACCGACCCGAACATGACTCGGTTTTTGATGTCGCTAGCCGAATCAGTGGACCTAGTTGAGTACTGTTTCAGTCATGCAAATACTGGAGACCTATTTGTTAGAAAAGCGCCGGCTTCGACTATTCAAGTCCTAGCTCAGTCACTGTTGGAGTTGTTTGAGAGACCAGAACTAAAGATCAAGACAATAGGTCATCGCCACGGGGAGAAGTTGTTCGAGTCTCTCCTGAGCGAGGAAGAGGCAGCTAAGGCTATAGACGAGGGTCACTATTTCAGAGTTCCCCTTGATGTTCGTGATCTCAGTTACTCTGAGTATTTCGAACATGGCCAACCCAGGGATGAAAAGTTAAGTGCCTATACCTCCCATAACACCACCAGGCTCGATGTCGATGGGGTCAAGCAACTACTCTTGGCGCTTCCCGAAATTCAAAGGGAGTTAGGTTGAGCGATAAAGTAAAAGTGGTCACGGTTGTTGGGACTCGCCCGGAAGTCATCCGGCTGTCACGGTTGATTCCAAAGTTAGATCAATACACCAATCACGTTCTAGTCCACACTGGTCAAAACCATGATGACAAATTAAACCAGGTGTTCTTTAGAGATTTGGAGATAAGGAACCCTGACTACTCCCTTGATGTTGACACCTCTTCATTGGGCACAGTGCTCGCCGAAACAATCAAAAAGACTGAAGCTGTTCTGCTCAAGGAAATGCCTGACGCGCTGATGATTCTTGGCGACACAAACTCGGCAGTAGCAGCAATAGTGGCGGAGAGGCTCAAAATACCTGTTTACCACATGGAGGCGGGCAATCGCTCTTTCGATAGTAACGTTCCTGAGGAGCTCAACAGGAGAATGATTGACCACGTTGCTTCGTTCAATTTCCCCTACACGGAGCATGCGAGAGCAAACCTTTTGCGAGAAGGCCTCCATCCTAGGTTCATATTTAAGTCTGGCTCGCCACTGCCTGAAATCTTTAACCACTTCCGGTTGAAGATTGAGGCTTCAAGCATTCTAGAGCAGTTGAGTCTTCAAAAGGGAAGCTACTTTCTCGCTTCGCTTCATAGACAGGAAAATGTAGACAATCGCCAGAAGCTCACTAACATACTTGATGCTCTTACAGTCTTAAGCAACGAGCATGGTATCCCAGTCGTTGTGTCGACTCACCCAAGAACACGAAAGAGAATGTATGAGTTTGGTCTAAACGAACGTGCACCTCTGCTTTTCTGTGATCCATTCGGGTATCTCGATTACAACAAGTTGCAACTTAGCGCAAGGCTGGTTCTCTCGGACTCTGGCAGTGTTGCTGAAGAATCTGCAGCAATGAATTTTCCAGCAGTGAGCCTAAGGGATTCAATTGAACGACCAGAAGCAATTGAAGCTGGAATTACTCTTCTAGCCGGTACGCATGTTCAGGATGTTCTAGCAAATGTGGGATTTATCCTCAGCAATTGGAAATATACGCCACCACAAGCTGACTATTTGATTACGGACTTCTCCAGCCGGGTGATGTCCGCTCTACTTTCTACGGTAAAGAAACATCACTTGTGGTTGAACATAGAAAAATAAGGGTTGAGTATTCGAAAGAAATCCGGGAATGTTTCCCATTCAGTAGATTCAGGCGCAGAGTCTATTCGCTCTCGCGCCATAGTTAGGGTAGCCGGAGGGTTGGGCAACCAGCTGTTTCAGTTTGCACTTGCGTATTCTTGGGCCCGAAGAAACAAGAGAGAAGTAGTCCTTGATGCTAGCTTGTATTCGAGATATCCAAGCCATGATGGGTTTGTTATTGATGATTTAGTAACCCTGGCTCAAAACCTAACTGACACCAACCTAAGCGTGATTCATCGTCCCAGAACCTGGGATGCGTGGTACAAGATAATGTCCCTACTGCCAAAAAGATTTGTTCGTTTCTCTAACTGGCAGCTAGTCCGCGAGCGCAATCCATTTGTTTTTCAAGACTTGCCGGCAGAATCCGTAAATCAGATTTTGTTAGGGTATTGGCAGTCTTGGAAGTATTTTGAACCTGATGTCCTCTCACTTGTGGCTCTAATTAGTCGATGGCTCGATGTTGATACCAGGCGAAAAGAGCTTGACGTTTTGCTCAACTCAAGTCCCTCGAGGCCAAAAGTCATGATTCACGTGAGAAGAGGAGACTATGCCAGGCTACAGAACCTGTATGGACTACTCGGAAAGAGCTATTACTCTAGGGCGATTAATCTCGTCACGTCAACAGTTACTGACCCACTATTAGTGGTGTTTAGTGACGACCTAGATCGTGTAAAAGAAGAAGGATTTTTGCCTACCAGCAATGTTGAGTACTTTGATGATACCGGAATGAGTTCTAGAGATGTTCTCGGCTACATGGCTTCATGTTCTCATTTCGTCACAGGGAACAGCACCTTCAGCTGGTGGGCAGCCTTTTTGGGCAGAAAATTCAATTCAGAATCACTAGTGATCTGTCCAGATGTATGGCTAGCTGGACTCGGTGCCAATCCTGATCTGATTCCCCCAGAATGGCAGGCGATTCCTAGGTACATAGACGCACCCTTTGACAAACAGAGTGGCTTATGAAGCCTCCCGGTTCTGACCCAATGAAAGACCTCTGCATCTTGATTGTTGGGGATTGGGCATGGCCACAATACGAAGAGGATTTTGCTAATGGACTTCGGCAAAATGGAGCCAAGGTTTTCCCCCTAGTGCTTACTAGGCCTAGGGCAGGATTCATTGCGAGATTAGCTGATGCCCTAAGTTTTCAGACCATGGAAACTCGCAGGGCACTAGGGAAAATTCCTTCGGTTGCCAAAAAAATAAATCCAGACTTAATTCTCTTTTGGAGACCAACAAGTGTGAAGCCTAAAGACATTGCGAAACTTTCCCATAGCTTTACCTGCGTGAGTTATAACAATGATGACCCGTTTGGGCCATTCGCTCATCAGTTAGCCCCCTGGCATCACAAACTTCTTTGGCGACATTACTTAAATTCACTTAAGCATTATCATATGAATCTTTTCTATAGGCCAATCAACGTTGTTGAGTCGCGAAGTTTCGGATCAAGAATGAGCCGAGTGCTTTTGCCATATTTTAATCCTGACAGAGACAAGCCTTGGAAACTCAGTGACTCCGAAGAGTCGACTTACAGATCCGACGTCACATTTATTGGGCATTTTGAGAGAGATGGAAGAGATTTGATGCTAATGAAGTTAGTCCAAGACGGGTTTAAAGTCAGGCTCTTTGGGAATGGCGGCTGGGATCGGTCTGGAATACCTAAATTTAAGGAGACCTTCGGGACAATAAAGCCTCTTCGAGGTGACGATTATTCCAAAGCGATTTCAGGAGCAAAAGTATCTCTAGCTTTTTTGTCAAAGATAAACAGGGACTCCTACACGAGAAGGTGTTTTGAGATTCCTGCCATTGGAGGGCTGCTTTTGGCTGAGCGGACCCCGGAACTTCTTGAATTTTTCAAGGAGGATGAGGAAGCTTGTTTCTTTAATGGCGAAGCCGAATTGCTAGACAAAGTTCACTGGTTACTCGCGAATCCACTCGAGCGAGACAAGATTGCCGATGCGGGAAAGAGAAGAGTCTGGGATGATGGCCACGACCTTAAATCTCGAACTAGCGAATTCATTAGTATGACAGAGGAATTGATCATTCAAGCGAAGAAACTATGAACTCCGATGAAGCGAATCCACGATTGAAGATACTGATTCTTTATGCCGAAGTAATGAGTTATACAATCTCTACAATTCGAGAGCTCGTGCGTGATGGTTGCGAGGTTCACGTAGTTTTTTGGGATACCAAAAACCTGACTCCATACGAACCTCCTCCTGTTACTGGAGCTATTTTTTATCCGAGATCGAAATTTACTTGGAAATCTCTCCGCAAGCTAGTTTTAGAAATTAATCCGGACATAACTTTTGTTTCTGGATGGCAGGATAAAGCCTACCTACCGAGTGTCGCTCTCCTTAGAAAGAAAGGCTCGATTGTGGTATCTGGTTTTGACTCCCAGTGGCAAAGAACCCTAAAGTATAGTTTTGCCAAGTACATAGGATTTTTCGGGCTTTTCAGATTTTTCTTTTCCCACGCTTGGATTCCCGGAGCCCGTCAGTACGAATTTGCAAGAAATCTAGGGTTTCGGGATTCGGAAATCATATTTGACTTGTACTCCGCTGACACTGCGTTGTTTGCAAATTCACGTACCGAGCAAAATGATGTTCATGACGGTGGATATCCACATGTATTTCTTTTTGTCGGAAGATTTGAGCCAGTCAAAGGCCTCGAAGAACTTGTATCTGCCTGGAGATCAATTTACGAACATCGCCGCGACTGGGAGCTTTGGTTGGTTGGCAATGGTAGCTTGAGAGCTTGGCTCGATAATCAAAAGGACCTCAAGGTTTTTGACTTTATGCAGCCTGCTGATTTGGTAAAGCTAACGTCGAAGGTCGGTTGTTTTGTATTGCCAAGTCGCAGTGAGCCTTGGGGAGTTGTTGTTCAGGAGTTTGCTGCTGCAGGTCTACCGTTAATTCTCTCCGATGCCGTTGGTGCTGCAAGCACATTCCTGATTCATGGTCATAATGGTTATGTTTTTTCGAGGAAAAATCCACAATCATTAGAAGATACGATGAAGTCCGTGATTCAAATGAGCGATGCTCAATTGAGGAAATTCGGTTTGGCGTCAGAAGAGCTCTCAGTGCGAATAACATCTAGGACTTCTGCCGCAAATCTTATGAGTGTAGTGCAACCGGAAAGAGGTAGTCTGTAGGAAGCCGTTTAGGTTTTTTGGCAGCAATGCGCCATATAGGATGACTTCTGCAAGAGAATTGGACAAAGAATGTGTGGAATAGCCGGATATGCGAGCACTTCTGAGTCCGTTCGACATCAAGAATGGCTGCTATCTGCTTCGAATAAACTTTCACATAGAGGTCCAGACGATAGTGGAGTTTGGTTCACCGAAGGCAAGAGCGTAGGGTTGGCGCATCGTCGACTGGCAATTTTTGACCTTAGTCCATTGGGTGCCCAACCTATGTCAACACCCGACAGATCTATCACAATCACATTCAACGGGGAAATTTACAACTTTCTAGAGCTCCGCAAGCAGCTTTCTGGACTGGGGTATGGGTTTAGGTCTACGTCTGACACGGAAGTAATCTTGGCAGCATATCAGCAGTGGGGACAGAATATGCTTTCGAAGTTAATTGGCATGTTCGCCTTCGCAATTGTCGATATGCGACGTAACGAAATATTCATAGCTCGGGATAGAGCTGGAGAGAAACCGCTTTATTATCGAGTTGCAAAAAACTCTTTTTCTTTCGCTTCTGAGCTCAGGGCCTTGGCTGAGAATTCAGGTCTAAGCCTGAATGTAAATCTTCGATCTCTTGAACATTACCTTGCCTATGGATACAGTCCTGGTTCGGAAACCCTTCTGGATAAGCACTTCAAGCTTCCACCCGGGCATTTCATGATCGTAGATTTGGAGACCTTGCACTTCGATCTAAGGCGCTATTGGGATGTTCCTAGTTTTGACAGTCAGCTGTCCAATTCCAGGGATGAACTCGCTGATGAACTCGAAGAGTTACTCGCTGACTCTGTTTCAATGCAATTGGCTGCCGATGTACCAGTTGGTATTCTTCTTTCAGGTGGTTTAGATTCAAGCCTAATCACCGCATTCGCTGCGAGACATGGTGGCTTGGTCAACACCTTTACAGTTGCAATGACTGACTCTCCCAGCCTAGACGAATCTGCTCATGCAAATTTGATTGCTAACCACTTTTCAACCAATCACACAGTTCTGTCTTCTGAACTAGCTGATTCGGCTTTAATTGAATCAATCGCTGCCCATATTGGGGAACCAATCGCCGACTCATCAATAATTCCTACCTATTTAGTAGCTCGGGAGGTGAAAAAGAGTTGCACTGTAGCACTTGGAGGAGACGGCGGTGATGAACTCTTCGGTGGTTACAGCCACTACCAGATGCAACTCAAGCACAGCCGACAACACGGCAGACTTGCGTGGCTTTTTGCAGGAGTCATCTCTTCTGGCGCTGAAAACTTTCTTCCTTTGGGTTTCCCAGGAAGAAACATGATGATGAGTCTACAAAGGGAAAAATCTGTTCAATTTTCAACTGCAGCCACTCATTTTGATTACCTTTCAAGAAAAAGGCTTTTGTCATCACTCACCTTAGAACCTCGCGGTCCTGAGCGATTTAGATCTTCATCTTTTCCTTGTGAATCCGACCTCGTTAGGTGTTCGACACTCTTTGACTTTAGAAATTACCTTCCTGAGGACATATTGGTCAAGGTAGACAGGGCCAGCATGATGAATTCGCTTGAGGTCAGGGCGCCATTCTTGGATCATAGACTCATCGAGTTTGCCTTTAGTAAAGTTCCAAGCTCACAAAAAGTCACAGAAACAAATAAAAAAATACTATTGAAGTCCGTTGCAGAGAGGCTATTACCAGCGGAATTTGATCACAATAGGAAGCAGGGGTTCTCGATTCCCTTAGCGGCTTGGTTAAAACGTGGACCAATTAGGGAGATGTTTTGGTCGCACTTAGCAAGTTCTGACAGTATGTTTAACGTAAGGTTTGTCGAAAAAATGCTTCGAAACCAGGATCTTGGTTTCCGAAATAGTGAGCGACTTTTCGCGTTACTTCAGTTTGAAATTTGGAGAAAAACTCTAGGAGTGTCGGGAGTATCAGAAAGTGATGCTTGAAATTGAGGTTGATCTGTCAATTCACAAGTGTCTAATTCAGAATTCAAAGCAGAAGACTTTTGGGACTCACCGGAGATGATTCAAGCATGAGTACAAATTTTTTGGTGACGGGATCTGCGGGTTTTATTGGGGCAGCTGTGACGGAGGAACTATTGCTGCGCGGATACTCGGTTGTGGGGATGGACAATCACAATGATTATTATTCACCTTTTCTAAAGGAGCAACGGCTCAGGCGTCTAAATGAATTCAATCAATATCAACATTTTCGTGTTGACATTTCGAATGCAACCGACGTTGATCGAATTTTCAATGAATTCTCTCCTTTGATTGTTATCAACATGGCGGCCCAGGCCGGGGTGAGATATTCATTCGAAAACCCAGCTGCATACGCATTGACCAACGTGAGTGGCTTTACAAACGTAATCACCGCCGCCGTTAAAAATGGCACTCAACACTTTGTGTATGCCAGCTCGTCTAGTGTTTACGGCGGGAATACCA
Organism: uncultured Clavibacter sp.; assembly: GCA_964536895.1. GTDB lineage: Bacteria > Actinomycetota > Actinomycetes > Nanopelagicales > Nanopelagicaceae > MAG-120802. The sequence continues at coordinate 4,720 of CAZIAI010000020.1, read as the reverse complement.
AGCTGCCTTTTTCCGAAACTGATGAAGTAAACTCTCCGCTATCTGTTTATGCGGCAACCAAGAGAGCAAATGAGCTTATTGCTCACGCATACAGCCACGCATTTGGTTTGCCAACAACGGGCCTTAGGTTCTTCACAGTTTATGGTCCTTGGGGGAGGCCTGACATGGCACTATTCAAGTTCACTAGAGCAATAATCAACGGTGAAAGAATTCCAGTCTTTAATTGGGGCCGACACAGGAGAGACTTTACTTACATCGATGACATTGTCCAGGGGGTCTTAGCTTCGATTCAGTATCCACAACTTGTAGCCCCCTCTCAAGGTCTTCAAGATCCAAAAGTTTCTCCCTGGAGACTCTTCAACTTAGGTAGCGGGACCCAGGTGGAACTAATGGAATATATCAGAGCTATAGAGATGGCGACAGGTAAAAAAGCACTAATCGACATGCTGCCGCCGCAGCAAGGGGACGTTACAGACACTTTCGCCGATATTTCAAAAGCTCAAAAAGAACTCAGATACAATCCTCAGACTTCTGTAGATGCTGGCGTGGCAAAATTCGTTGATTGGTTTAGGACAATGGAAACCCCATAGGCGAGCATTTTGGCTTTGAACCCAGGGAATAAAGCGAAAAACTAATGAAGATTCTTGTAGTAGGCATGGCAGATTCTGTGCACCTTTCCAGATGGCTGAGCCAGTTCGAGGGAAGTGATCACGAATTCGTCTTAGTATCGAGCTCGCCTCATCGCAAACTGCATCCACAGCTCAAAGAACTTCTCAAGACACCTCACTTTTCAATGCCTCTCATAAGCAGAGTTCTCTCTTTGCCTCTTTGGATAGTGGATAGGCTTCTGGACGACAGACTTAGAGGATTGCTAATTGCATCCGTTTTTCGAAGATTTAGCCCCGATGCTATTCATGTACTTGAATTTCAAAATGGGGGTTACTCATACTTAAGGGCCCTTTATTTCGACCCTAACGTGGCCAGTGCAAAGTTATTGCTAACTCCTTATGGCTCCGATATCTTTTGGTTTCAGAATTTTCCAAAGCATTTGTCCAAAATAAAGAGATTGCTGCAAATCGCATCGGCAATGTCATGTGAGTGCCAGAGGGACGAAGCTTTGGCAAGAAAGTTCGGTTTTCAAGGTGTATTTGGCCCTCGTATCCCAGCGTTTGGTGCAATTGACATAGTAGAGCCTGACGATGATCGGACTTCTCGCAACCTAATTGCTGTAAAAGGCTATCAAAATCACTGGGGTCAAGCTTTGAATGCGCTGGCTGCCCTAAAAAAAATTTGCTCGGATTTGAGAGCCTATGAGATTGTTTTTTATTCTTGCAACCGCGCAACAATAAAGGCTGCCAAGGCTTTTGCATGGAGTACCGGAGTACGTGTCAAGGCATACAAAAAAAATGCACTCACAAGTCTTGAAATGTCGAGAATCTTCCAAAAGAGCGCTATCTACATCGGCCTATCAAAGTCCGATGGTATTTCAGCTTCCATGATTGAAGCTATGGCGAATGGTGCTATTCCTATTCAGTCGGACACATCATGCAGCAACGAGTGGATGGTGGACGGCTTGGGTGGCTATTTAGTCAAATATGATGACGTAGATGGCTTATCTCAAAAGATTCTGGAGACTCTAACGGACATTTCATTTCAAGAGAAGGCAGCAGCAGCCAATTTTATTTCTCTAAGAGAAAAACTCAACCCGAGCGTGACAAGGCAAGCGGCTTACAGAACTTATGAAATCTTAACGTCAGAGTAATAAGTCATCGCTGATAAAATTAATATGCGCCACAATTTTTCTTTAGGATTTAAACTCAATAAAGGAAATTCTGTGTTTTAGGAAATAAAAGCCATGTTCACAGATTTAAACATTGCAAGATTCATGCACTAGGGACTTTTTGCAATCACCAGTGTGTCAAACCTACTAGGACTCAAGGACTCTGCAGCAATTGATGCATCAGTTGATTGAGGAATGTGAGGTCTGAGCGAAAGTAGCTGCGGTGCAAGATTCCTAAAAAACTTGTTCACACCTTCCGTGATGTCCGGAATTAAGAGACAATAGGGAGGTGAGCACAAATGTCTTAATTACTGGGTCATCTGGCGCTCTTGGGGCCCACTCGATTTTGAGACTAAAAGAGTTAGGTTTCGGTTACGAGCTTCTGGATCTTCGGAATCCAGCCCTGGATTCAAAGATGAGCTTTGATCACGTATTGCACCTGGCTGGAGTCAATAGAGGCTCGGAGTTGGAGGTCGAGCAGGGAAACGTTTTCCTGGCTGAGCTTCTTGTTTCCCAAATAGACAAGCTTCCAATGCGACCAAAGTCAATCACTTTCGCAAATTCAACCCAGGCGCTAAATCCCACCAATCCCTATGGCCGTGGAAAAAGAGCTGCTTCTGATCTGCTTTCGTCTTGGGTAGAGAGCCATCTCATAGACTACCGCAATCTTTTCATTCCTAACCTTATCGGTGAGTTTGGAAAACCATTTCAGAACATGGTTGGTTCAACAATCACTCATTGCCTTGCATTAGGAATCGAAATGCCGAGCATGTCAAATAATAAGTTTCCAATTGCCACAATCAGCTCCGCTGCCGACTTAATCTGCGATTTCGATAGTGTTGAGATTAATTTGAAAACAAGTGAGACCTCGGCGAAAGAACTAGCCGAAGTTGCCGCGCAAATTTTCAGTTCAATGCAATTAGGAATTGATGATTATGGCTCTCACCCTCTGGGTTCTTCTGTGTGGTCGATGCTTGTTTCAGAACTTTTTGGCAGAAATAAAGTACGGCAAATCGAAAAGAAAAGGGATAGCCGAGGCTCTTTCTCGGAGATTTTTAAAGCCCAAGGATTAGATCAGCAAGTGTCCGTTATTGACTTTGAGCCAAAGGCCCTGAGGGGCAATCATTTTCATAGACAACTCGTGGAGGATTTCTTTGTCTTGTCAGGATGTGTTGAAGTTTTTTTTGGCAAGGCTTGGGTGCCTGGAAAAGAAGCAGAGAGAATCATCTTAAATCCTGGAGAATCCATTCGTTTTCCAATTGGTTGGTGGCATGCTTTGCAGGATCAAACTGAAAAGGGAAGCCAGGTTTTAGTTAGAGGGCAAAGAATCTATAATCCAAAATTCCCCGACACGATTCATTTTGGATAGTTAGACTATAACCCAGCGAAACTCAACTAAACTCCGAAGTAACTGAGTTGGTTGGTTTCGAAAAATATGATTTCGCAACTGAGGAGATATATTTGACCTACGTAATTGCTCTTCCATGCGTTGACGTCAAGGACAAGGCTTGCATTGATGAGTGTCCTGTGGACTGCATCTACGAGGGTGAGCGAATGCTTTACATACACCCGGACGAATGCGTTGACTGCGGCGCCTGTGAGCCTGTTTGCCCAGTTGAGGCCATCTACTATGAAGATGATCTACCGGAAGCCTTCAGGGCCTACTATGCCGTGAATGTTGAGTTTTTCTCTGAGATTGGCTCCCCAGGAGGAGCCTCTAAGCTAGGCGCAGTTCCATTCGATCACCGGTTAGTCCGAGAACTACCAAAGACCTGAACGCTGGCATTCCTCCCCGTTTAGGGCTATTATTTCTGAGTCCATCTAGCAGGAAATCCTTATGCCAGTACCTAAGCGCAGAAAATCCCGTTCAAACATTCACTCTCGACGTTCCCAGTGGAAAGCCGAGCCCATAAGCCTATCCAAGAACATCCAGGGGGGCAGAACTGTCTATTCATTGTCACATCGCGCTAAGAGTGTCACGGACTCAGCAGGTACTGAGTTGTTCATGGAATATAAGGGCCGCAAGGTAGCGGACGTCTAAGTCTCTTATGTCACAGGAGCTGCTTCAGCGGCTTGGAGTTCAGATTAATGCTGGGCTTCTGGAAGTTTCATTAACACACTCTTCCTATGCCTACGAGAATTCCTGCGAATCAAACGAAAGACTGGAGTTCCTCGGTGACTCCATTCTCGGTTATCTCGTAGCAAGTCACATATATAGAAAACACGGCGAACTTGGGGAGGGCGACCTAACTCGGCTCAAGAATTCAATAGTCTCAGCAGATGCCCTTGCTTCTGCAGCGAAAAGAATTGATTTAGGCCGGGAACTTCGTCTGGGAAAAGGGGAGGAATCATCAGGCGGAAGAAATCGACTCAACATTCTTGCTGATGCAATGGAAGCTCTTATCGCTGCTATTTATTTGACGGGTGGAATAGATCACGCCGGTCAATTTATCGATAAACATATCATTCCCATGCTCGGAGATCACCTTGCTCTTAGGGAATTCGCGGACCCGAAGACCACATTGACTGAAAGAATCTCTAGACTCAACAAGCCGCCTGTTCGCTACGAAGTCAGCTCTTCTGGACCAGAACATAAACTCACATACACAGCCAAGTGCTTTTCGGGCCATGTTTTACTTGGACAAGGCGAAGGGCGAACGATACGAGCTGCAGAGTCGGCCGCTGCAACACAGGCCTTGTCAAAAATCCGACCAGAATAATGCCAGAACTCCCCGAAGTTGAGACGGTACGGCGTGGCCTTGAGCAACGTGTTAGGGGATTTGAAGTACGTGAAGTTGAGATTCGCGATTTTAGGTCATTAAGAAGAAACATTGGCAGTCGGGCGGCCTTTGGAAAAGAACTTATTGGAGCAAAATTCTCGCACTTTGAGCGCCGAGGCAAGTTTCTGTGGATTCCCATCGGCCAAGAGCGTTGTCTTGT
>CAZIAI010000019.1:0-19135 GCA_964536895.1 uncultured Clavibacter sp. | reverse complement strand
CAAAATCTCATTAATTGAGAACTAGAAATAAATCTTTACCCACAACCTCCCAACCCCCTCACCTGCGTATTTCCTGGGATTCACAGAGTTACCCACAATTCATCCACAATCCCCACACAGGAAAAAGGGGAGTTACCCACAGGTTTGGGGGAAATACCCACAACCCCACTCACACCCCCCACCACCCCCATTAGGTGATGTCAGTGCTGGCACACAAGATACGCACATGAGCTTGGCAGAGGTCCCAAATTACGACGATCGCAGATCTGCCACACCCGAATTTGATCGCACCCCACCTCAAGATTTAGTTGCAGAACAATCTGTACTTGGCGGAATGTTGCTCTCTAAAGATGCCATCGGTGAGGTTGTCGAAGTAATCAAACACCGCGATTTTTATCGCCCAGCACATGAATTAATCTTTGATGTAATTGTTGATTTGTATGGTCGTGGCGAACCTGCTGATGCGGTAACTGTTGCAGCAGAGTTAACAAAACGTGGTGAGATTGCCAGAGCTGGTGGCGCTCCATATCTACACACTTTAATTTCTGCGGTACCAACCGCGGCTAACGCTTCTTACTACGCAAAGATTGTCCGTGAACGAGCAATCGCACGACGCCTAGTTGAAGCCGGAACCAAGATTGTCCAACTTGGTTACGCCGCCGAAGGTGATGTTGATGGAATTGTTGATCAAGCAGAGCAAGAGGTCTACCAAGTAACAGAGCGTCGTGCCGGTGAGGATTTTGTACAACTAAACACCTTGATTCCAGCGGCCTTAGATCAAATCGAAAAGATGCAATCCGGTGATATCGCAGAGGGTGTAAAAACCGGATTCAAAGATCTTGATGTATTAACAAATGGTTTCCATCCCGGAAACATGATTGTCGTCGCTGCTCGTCCTGCGGTTGGAAAGTCAACACTTGGACTTGATATTGCTAGACATGCCGCAATCCACAATGGTGATTGCTCTGTCATCTTTTCTCTAGAGATGAGCCGCTCAGAAATTACTATGCGCATGCTTTCAGCGGAGGCACGTGTTGCTCTCAATAACATCCGCTCTGGAACATTAAGTGATGAGGAATGGTCCAGATTGGCCCGCCGTATGGGTGAAATCAGCGAAGCACCTTTGTTTATTGATGATTCACCAAACCTTTCCATGATGGAGATCCGCGCTAAAGCCCGCCGTTTAAAGCAGCGACATGATCTAAAACTTGTGGTGATTGATTATCTCCAGTTGATGACCTCTGGAAAAAGAGTAGAAAATCGCCAACAAGAGGTCTCTGAGTTTTCTCGCCAACTAAAACTTTTGGCCAAAGAGCTCAACGTTCCAGTCATCGCTATCTCTCAGCTAAACCGTTCCCCCGAACAGCGCTCTGACAAAAAACCAATGCTCTCTGATCTTCGTGAATCTGGTTCTATCGAGCAGGACGCGGATGTTGTAATTCTTTTGCACCGTGATGATATGTATGACTCACAAAACCGTTCCGGCGAAGCAGATTTAATTGTTGCTAAACACCGTAATGGTCCAACCCGCACAATTACCGTTGCTTCACTACTGCACTTTGCAAAATTTGGCGATATTGCGCCGAAGTATCAAACTACAGAAAAATTCGTAAAGGATAATTAAGGGTTGCAATATCCGCACTCGGCGGCCTCAACAAAAACTCTTTCATTTGATTTTTCTTCTTGGTACTCACATTTAGCACAACTCAATAACTCACCACGCACCGCGCCCTCAACCACGTTTTTGCATTCCCCACAAGGCAATCCATAAAGATTGCCAACCTGGCCCCAACCTGGTGTCTCACAACCAGGGCAAAGAGTAGAAATCCTTTTTACTAACTTCTCTCCCAATGATTGAATATTTTTCTGTCTTGAAGGGCTGAAGTGAGAGCGCAGATCACTTTCTAAAGTAAAGAGTTTGCCATCAACTTTTGCTATGGCATTTTCTAAATCCTTAAGATTATTTATTCCTTTTATTATTTGCTCTGCGCTGCGCAGAATTAATCCATGATTAGGAAAATCAGCTTTACTCAAAAATTCATCAATCGGGCTTAGGTTATGAAACTCACCACGCACCGAAACAATCTCTAGACTGCGATGAAACTCAACAATTTCGATGCCGCGCTGTTGATCGACCCAAGCCAAACACTCGACATCAGATGAGATGAATGGAATCAATGGGTCAGGCCCAATCGAGCCTTCAGATGCCAACCCAAAGGGCAAACCAGTCACCTTTATGGCCTGCCGAGCCTTTTCCAGCACTACCTCTTTAGGGCTTCCTGGTCTTTCGATTTCACCTGTGAAGGTGCCCAACAGATCGGTATCAAAATCAGCCACCACCAAGGAGATGCCAACTTCGGCAAATATCGGGGCAAGGATCTGCTCTTTTTGGTGCTTAGTCGCGATTGCAGCGCTGCTGCCGCGATAGGGATGAAGGTTCACGATTGAGTCAGCATCTTATACTCCCCACATGAATGATTCACTTTCACTCGCGGCAACCAATCTGACCTCAGTTTCAGTACTGGTCTTTGTTTTGGGTTTTATCGCCGCTAGGTTTAAAAGTGATATTCGAATTCCAGACCAGGTCTACCAAATAATCTCTGTCTATCTATTGTTTGGAATCGGCTTAAAGGGTGGTGTATCGCTCACCCACTCGAGCGCCAGCGGTTTGGTTAAACCAATTATTGCCACCTTAATTTTGGGATGTGTAATTCCTGCGCTCGCCTTTCTCGTTTTGCGTTACATCAAATCATTAAATGAAATTGATCGCGGCGCGATTGCTGCACACTATGGTTCAACATCACTAGTTACCTTTACCGCAGCTTTAGTTTTTCTTGATAACGCCAAAGTTTCTTATGAAGGTTTTGCGACAACATTATTAACAATTATGGAGATTCCAGGAATTGTTATAGGAATCTTTTTAGCAACTAGACATATCTCACGAGAAGTATCCTGGTCTGAATCGCTAAAAGAAATTGTTCTCGGAAAAACCGTTATTTTGTTGGTTGGTGGATTAATTGTTGGCGCCATCTCTGGTGATGCTGGATATGCACGCGTCGAACCATTCTTTGTAGATCTACTCCCTGGAATCCTTGCACTCTTCTTAATGCACCTGGGATATCTCGCTGGAGTAAGAATCCATGTTATTAAAGAAACCGGATCAGGCTTATTTGTCTTTGCGTTAATTTTCCCGATAATCTCTGGAAGTCTTGGAGTATTTGGTGGACACCTGGCGGGACTCTCGGTTGGCGGAGCAACAATTCTTGGAGTTTTATGCGCCAGCGCCTCATATATCGCAGCTCCTGCTGCGGTAGGAATTGCGTTACCAGAAGCAAACCCATCACTATCAATTACTGCAAGCCTCGGGGTTACCTTCCCATTTAATTTGGTATTTGGAATTCCTCTAATGCATGCGTTAGCAAAAGCCTTAATTGGCTAATTGATGCCCCGCAGTTTTCTGCCTGGCACGATCAGCCATAAAGATTCCAACAATCACCACAACACAACCGATTAATTGAATTCCATTGAGGCTCTCACTGAGCCACCACCAGGCAAACATTCCTGCCATTACCGGCTCGATCATGCCAAATACGCTGGCGGTTGATGCGGAGAGAATTCTTAAACCGCTAACAACCAATAGATAAGGCGCGATAGTTCCCATCACAACAATCCAAAGAATCAAAACCCAACCCGGCATGGTGTATTCCGCAAACCTGCCAAGAAGTTGCATCTCTTTTGTGAAGACCTCAGTCGGGAAGTTCCAAACCGGCAAAACAAAAAAGAGCAATGCGCTAGCAACACCAAAACCCCATGTGGTTATCGCGGCGCTAGATTTAGTTTTACCTAAACGATCACCAATTAGGAAGTAGCCAGCCAAGGCCAAAGCATCAATAAATGCGGCGATCAAACCAATTTGATCAACTGTTAAACCACTCCAAATCTGGGTAATCATCAATAAGCCAGAAAAACTCAACATGATCGCATACCAAAGAGTGCGTGGTACATGTTTCTTCAATACAAACCGTAAGAACAACAGAATCCAGATTGGCGCTGTGAACTCAATCAATAAAGCTACCCCGACATACATTCGCTCGATGGCGATGAAGTAGAAGGCCTGCACAAATGTCACACCAACTGCGCCAAAGGCAATCAACCAAGGAAGCTCTGCCCGGGTGGGCTTTAATTCAGATCTTCTAAAGGTGAAATAGACCGCGAACAGCAGAATAAATGCCCCGCCAGTGCGGATTTGAGTCAAACGCCACGGCGATAGCCCATCAAGCAAGACTATTTTGGAGATGATTCCGTTAAAGGCAAATAAAAATGCGCCAAAAAACAGGTAAATCTCACCGCGGAGTTTGGTAAACACCCACGTACCTTACTGGCTTACATCAAGGTTATTAGAAAGCTGCTTCAGAAACCTTCATGATTTCGCCATCTTCACGCTCAACAATTGCTCGTGTTGCTGCGATTAGAGGTAGGAAGTTATGAATGAAGTAGCGAGAGGCCGCAATCTTTCCTTCATAGAAATCCTTATCCTTGCCGGAAGCAGAACCAATCTTCTCTGCTGCAATATCTGCTTGGCGCAATAACAACCAAGAAATAATTACATCTCCTACCGCCATCAACAAGCGAGAGGTATTAAGGCCGCACTTGTAGATCTCTTCAGGATTTTCCTGGCTAGCAAGAGCGTGAGTAACAAGCTGTCCAATAATGCCTTGCATATCTTCCAAAGCTTTTGCCAAAGCAGCTTTCTCGGTGGCGTTGTTGCCACCACTTGCTGCTACTTTGCCAATTTCTTTAGCAAGCTTTGTTAATGCTCTGCCGTTATCTTTAATAATCTTACGGAAAAAGAAATCCAGACCTTGAATTGCGGTTGTTCCTTCATACAAAGTATCAATCTTTGCATCGCGAACATACTGCTCAAGTGGCCAATCTTGAGTAAAGCCTGATCCACCAAAGGTTTGTAATGATTCAGTTCCGAGCAATGTCCACGCCCGCTCTGAGCCATAACCCTTAACAATCGGCAACAACAAATCATTTAGGTGTTCGAGATCTTTAATCTCATCCTCTGATTTACCAGCAGCCTTTGCCAACACAACTTCATCCTGGATAGATGCGGTGTATAGAACTAGAGCACGCATTCCTTCGGCATATGCTTTTTGTGTCATCAACGAGCGACGCACATCTGGATGATTAATGATGGTTACACGAGGACTGGCTTTGTTGGCCATATCCTTCATATCTCCACCCTGGACGCGGGTTTTGGCATAAGCCAAAGCCTGTTGGTAACCAGCGGAAAGTGTTGAAATAGCCTTAGTTCCGACCATCATGCGGGCAAACTCAATGATCTTAAACATCTGAGCGATACCGTCATGAACTTCGCCAAGTAGATAACCAACAGCTGGTTCCTTCTCGCCTAAGTTCATCTCACAAGTTGAAGAAACGTTGAGTCCCATTTTGTGTTCTACATTTGTTACATAAACCCCGTTGCGCTTACCAAGTGCGCCGGTTTCAAAATCAAACATAAACTTTGGAATTAGGAATAGCGAAAGACCTTTTGTTCCTGGGCCATGTCCCTCTGGGCGAGCCAAAACAAAGTGAACTATGTTTTCAAAAATATCTGCATCACCAGATGTGATGAAACGCTTTGTTCCGGTGATGTGCCATGTGCCATCTGCTTGCTTAACAGCTTTTGATCTGCCAGCACCAACATCAGAGCCAGCATCTGGTTCGGTGAGCATCATTGTTGCGCCCCACTCTTTTTCAACCATGTGCTTGGCGATCTTCTTTTGCTTCTCATCACCAAGTGCGTGAGCGACTTGAGCAAAGGCAAAACCGGAGGCGTAAATATGAATTGCTGGGTTCGAACCTAAAACCATTTCTGCAATTGCCCAACGAACTGATGGCGGAAGCTCTGTTCCACCAAGATCAGCTGGGACATCAACCATTCCCCAACCACCATCTACATAAGCGCGGTATGACTTCTTGAAACCTTCTGGAAGTTTTACCTCACCGGTTGCTTTGTTGAAATCTGTTCCTTCGCGATCACCTTCAACAAAAGATTCGGCGAGATCGGTTTCGCAAAGTCGTTTTACCTCCTCCAACATTTCCATCGCAGTTGCACGATCAACATCGGAGTAGATGCCTTTTCCTAGAATCGATTCCCGATCCAGTAGGTCAAAGAGGCAGAATTCAATATCGCGGAGATTTGCTATGTAATGGCCCATAAACCAAGGATGCTACTGGCGAGTAACTTACGCAAGATGAGCAGGCCCAGGGTGTAGGGTCGCTAACCATGTTGCTTAGCGATCGCGATATTGCCGCCGAGATCAAGGCTGGCCGGGTGCAAGTAGAGCCCTTTGAACCCAAGATGATTCAACCCTCCAGCGTCGATGTCCGCCTAGACCGCTTCTTTCGGGTCTTTGAAAACCATCGCTACGAGGTAATCGACCCATCCATCGAGCAATCAGATCTCACCCGTGAGGTTGCCGTTGCACCAGATGAGTTTTTCATTCTGCACCCCGGAGAGTTTGTACTCGCCTCAACCTATGAGGTCATCACCCTGCCAGATGACATTGCAGGACGCCTCGAAGGCAAATCCTCACTTGGCCGTCTCGGATTACTAACCCACTCCACCGCAGGATTTATTGATCCGGGATTTAGTGGACACATAACACTCGAACTCTCAAATGTTGCCAACTTGCCGGTCAAGCTTTACCCCGGAATGAAGATTGGCCAACTTTGTCTCATCAAACTCTCATCTCCTGCTGAGCATCCTTATGGTTCAGCGGTTTATGGTTCCCGTTACCAAGGTCAGCGTGGTCCAACACCAAGCAAATCTTGGTTGAACTTCCATAAATCAGAGATTAAATAGCAACGAAACAGCAACTAGAAGTAGATTGGCCTCATGGACGCATCACTCTTAATCATCATCGCAGTTGCCTTGGTGTTGGTTTATTCCATCATCCAATACAACAAATTAGTAAAACTAAACATTGGTGTTGATGAAGCATTTGCACAAATTGAGGTGCAACTAAAGCGTCGCGCAGATCTGATCCCCAATCTAGTTGAAACCGTAAAAGGTTATGCCTCCCACGAAAAAGAGGCGCTTGAAAAAGTAGTCCAAGCCCGCGCAGCATCCACCACCGCATCAACCTTGCCAGCGGTAGCAGCAGCCGATGGCGCACTAACAAATGCGCTTCGTGGATTGTTGGCGGTAGCGGAGGCTTATCCTGATTTGAAAGCCTCTAATAACTTCCTTCAACTACAGGAAGAGTTATCAACTACCGAAAACAAAGTTTCCTTTGCCCGCCAGTTTTATAACGACAGCGTTCGCACTCTAAATACTGCGGTAAAAACTATTCCATCAAGCTTTTTCGCTGGTTTTGCCAAAGTAGGAGAGCGTGAGTTTTACGAGGTGGAAGATCCCACAATCCGTAACGCCCCAAACGTTAAGTTTTAATTGATTAACCACCAAAACTATGTCTGATTTTCGCGCACTAGAAGCCTCTAACAAGAGAAAAACCTTTTTCCTGCTTTTCTTCATGGGGTTATTGGTTTGGTCAATCGCTTATGTCGCAATCACCGCATTTGGTGGTACCGGCGCAGGTGTAATTCCATTAGCGGTTTTGATTACATTAGTTTCGGTTTGGGGTTCTTATTACGCCTCTGACAAATTAGTTTTGAAGATGACCCGCGCCCAGGTAATTACCGAAGCTGATAATCCTGCGCTTTTCAATGTGGTGCATGAGGTTGTTATTGCATCAGGGTTACCTATGCCAAAGGTAGCAATTGTTAATGATCCAGCACCAAATGCTTTTGCAACAGGTCGCGATCCAGAGCATGCATTGATTGCATTCACTACCGGCTTGCTTGATTCTGTGGATCGCGATGAGTTACAAGGTGTCACAGCGCATGAAATGGCACATGTCGCAAACCGTGACACTCTAGTTTCAGCGGTTGCCGCTACCACTGCAGGTGTAATCGCATTAATCTCTGACATCTTGATGCGTATGTTGTGGTTTGGTGGCGCACGTAACCGCGATCATGGTGGAAATCAAATGCCAATATTTCTCGCAATCATTCCTTTGATTTTGGCACCAATTGCTGCAACCTTACTTAAGGCGGCGGTATCAAGAAGAAGAGAATCTTTGGCTGATGCCACCGCGGTTTCATTCACCAGAAACCCCGCAGGTTTGCGCTCGGCTCTAGAGGTTCTTGCCCGCGACACCACCGTTGTGCAAGCCAGATCAAACGCAGTGGCTCATATGTATATCGAATCACCACTAGATGCCTCTGCAGCCTCAAAGTTGTTTGCGACCCATCCACCAATCCAAGAGCGCATCGCTACCTTAAGGAAAATGGAAGCCAATCCGCTTACATAACCTCTTTTAGCAAACGCTCGACATTCAATTCAATCTCTGCGGTTCCATCTAGTACCAGCTCTGCGTCAGAGGGTGGCTCATAATCTTGGCCGACTCCAGTGAGATTTGGCAGATTTCCCTCTCTTGCTTTCTTGTACAACCCCTTTGGATCGCGTGAAGCACAAACCTCTGCGGGGGTCTTCACCCAAACCTCTACAAACTCATCAGATTCAAAGATTTCACGGGCGTGATCGCGATCTACTTTAAATGGACTTACTAATGCAACGATGACTACCAACCCAGCATCAACCATGAGCTTGCCAACTTCAGCAACGCGACGCACATTCTCAGCACGATCCTCTTTGGTGAAACCTAGATCCTTATTCAATCCCAAACGCAAGTTGTCACCATCAAGGACATAACTATGAATTCCAGAGCTGTGCAACCTTTTTTCTAAGGCATTTGCAATGGTGGATTTTCCAGAACCTGACAATCCCGTTAACCAGATTACTTTCGCGCGCTGTCCTTTTTGAGCAGAGCGCACCGCTTTGTTTACCTCATAATCATGTTTAGTGATGTTGGTTGCCCGGCGAAGTGCGTGTACCACCATGCCAGCACCAACAGTGTTCAAGGTAACGCGATCCACCAATACGAAGTTTCCAGAGTTACGATTCTCTTGATATTTAGTAAGTGGAATTGGGGTATCGGTAGCAATTTCCACTAAACCAATCTCATTCATACCCAATGTGCGCGCTGACTCATGCTCACCATTGTGAATATCAAGACGGTGTCTAATTGTCGTAATGGTGGCCGGAACCATAGAGGAGCCATTAATCAAGTAATAGGAACGGGAGTGAATTAACTCCTCTTCACCCAGCCAAACCATGTGTGCGCTAAAACGATCAGCGGGCACAGTGAAGTCATCAGCTTTTTCAATGTAATCACCACGAGAGGCATCGATATCTGGTTCTAGCACCATGGTTACGGCTGCGCCCGTGTCTACCTGATTTAAATCACCAGAAAAACTAACCAACTTGGCCAACTTGGCTTTACGTTGACTTGGTAAAACTATTACCTCATCACCTACTGCAAAACTACCTTGTGACACGGTGCCGGATAACCCACGGAAATTTTCTGCTCTGGAGATGATCTGAACCCCCATGCGAGAATGCCCAGAAACATTAGGTTTTTCCCGCCAATTCTGAATCTCCTCGAGTAGTGATCCACCTTGATACCAAGGGATGCGATCGCCTTTATAAACCACATTGTCACCTTCAAGAGCGCTGACTGGAATATAAGTAATCGAGGAAATTGCCAATCGTTCTACAGTGGGAGCTAACTCCGCAATTAAAGAGTCATAAACATTTTTATCAAAGTTCATGGCATCGAGTTTGTTGATAACCACCATGATTTTTTCTACACCCATCAATGAACATATGGTTAGGTGACGCAAAGTTTGGGGTCTGATTCCACGTGTTGCATCCACCAAAACCAGAGCGATATCAGCTCTTGAGGCAGCCACCGCCATATTTCTGGTGTATTGCTCATGTCCTGGAGCATCTGCAATTATCAATCGACGATCATCTAGTAATGACATAGAACGGTAAGCCACATCAATTGTGATGCCCTGTTCACGTTCTGCCTCTAGTCCATCAGTCAACAAACTAAAGTCAATCTCGCCGGCTGGAATGATTGATCCAGCTCTACGAACTTTGCGGGTGGTGTTTAAGGTGTCATGAGGTACCGAATCAGTCTCTACCAACAATCTGCCAATTAATGTGCTTTTTCCATCATCAACACTGCCGCAGGTAAGAAGTCGAATTATCGGACGGGCTTTCATTAGAAATAACCCTCCCGCTTTTTCTTTTCCATAGAGTCCTCGTTGTCGCCATCAATTAGACGTGTGGCACGCTCGCTGAGCTTTACCCCAATTACCTCTTCTACTACCTCTTCTAATGTGGTGGCATTTGACTCCACGCCAGCGGTCAATGGATAACAACCCAGAGTTCTAAAGCGGATCATCTTCATCTCTGGTGTTTCACCATCACGCAGCGGATAACGTTCATCATCAACCATGATCAACTGTTCGCCGCGCTTCACAACTGGGCGCTCCTTAGCGAAATACAGTGGATTTACATAGATATTCTCCAAATGGATGTAACTCCAGATATCTAACTCAGTCCAGTCAGAGATAGGAAAGACCCGCATGGTTTGATCTGGTCTAATTCTTGGGTTGTAAGTGCGCCACAATTCAGGACGTTGTTGTCTGGGATCCCATCTGTAGCCAGATTCCCGAACGCTAAACAATCTCTCCTTAGCGCGACTTTTCTCCTCATCACGGCGTGATCCACCAATAGCGGCATCAAAACCATACTTATCTAACGCCTGTTTTAGCGAAACAGTGTTCATTACCCGGATGTATTCAGAGATGCCATGACTAAATGGGGTAATGCCCTCGCGCAATCCATCCTCATTGATGTGAGCAATTAACTTTAGATTGTGCATCTTCACAACTTCATCGCGGAAGGTAATCATTTCGCGGAAGTTCCAGGTTGAATCAACATGCAACAAAGTAAATGGAACTGGTGCAGGATAAAAAGCTTTACGAGCCAGATGCAGAATTACTGTTGAATCCTTACCAATCGAATACAGCAGTACTGGATTTTTGTAGGCAGCTGCGGTCTCACGCAGAATCTCGATGGATTCACTCTCTAACGCACGTAAAATCTCAGGGCTGCTTCGCACTTACAAATCCTATTATCGAAGCGCTATAACTCTTGGATTGGGAAAAATAAGGTGAAGGTTGCGCCCTTTCCAACCTCAGATTCAACACTTACCTTGCCACCATGTGCCTGCATCACCGCATCTACGATTGATAATCCCAATCCAGTGCCTTCCACGCCATTGCGAACCCGTGATTTGTCGGCACGGTAGAAACGTTCAAAGATTTTCTCCTGGGAATCTCGTGATAATCCTGGACCATTATCTGAAACCGATACATAAGTTCCAGCATCATCAGATTTGCCGGTGACAACGATCTTTGTTCCTGCTGGTGTGTGAATCCGGGCGTTAGCCAATAGATTGGCGATTACTTGATGAATTCGCAAAGCATCGCCCAATATGAACAACTCTTCATCAGGCAGTTCAACGGAAATTTCATGATCTGGGCCGGCGGCCTTTGCAGAGGCCACAGCCTCCAAAATCAAAGCTGATACATCAACTGGTTCTTTTGCCATCTCGCGTGATTGATCAAGTCTGGCCAACAACAATAGATCTTCGACCAACGATGACATACGAACAGATTCCGCTTCGATACGCCTTACCAACTCTGCGGTTTCTTTTTCACCTTGAATTGCACCTTGGCGATGTAGTTCAGAAAAACCTCGGATTGCGGTCAACGGGGTGCGCAACTCATGAGATGCATCAGCTACAAATCTACGCAAACGTTCCTCGCTTGCAACCTTTACTGCAAATGATTCTTCAATGCGCTGCAACATTTGGTTTAGCGCAGAGGTTAACCTTCCAACCTCTGTGTCACTTCGTGCTTCAGGTAAACGGGCAGAGAAATCACCACGCGCAAAAGCCTCAGCAGTTTCCTCAACGGTCGTCAAAGGCCGCAGTGAAATCCCAATGATTCGTCGAGCTACAAATCCCAAAATTATTAAAACGAAGAAACCAACCGCTAAGAACAGGAACCGTAGTTGGTTCATTGCTTTTTCTACACCGTTTAAGGAAACCGCGGTGATAACCGATCCAGCACTAGAAGGCAATGTGCGTGCCAAAACTCGATAATCCGCAGCGGTGCCTTTTGAATCCAAGGTAAATGGTTGATTGTTGTATTTCAAAACATCTTGCGGAGTAAAACCAACAATCAAACTTTGGATTCTTTGTGGACTCTGGTTATCACCGACGGTGCCAAGGATGTTTCCGGTTGCATCTAATAATGTAATGCTGATATCTGAAGGCACTTCACGCAACGGCTCAAATGGTTGGAACAATGGTTGGCTTTCTGAGGCTGTGCCTTCATCCCCACGATTCCCATCAATTCCAGCTCTATCAAGCCGCAAAAGTGAGCCTCCAGCAACACTTTCTAGCTGGGCATCAACCTGGGCAATCAAAAATGTGCGAAATGCGGTTTGTGCCGCTAAATCAGATGCAGCAATTGCTAACGCTCCGAGAATTACAACTCCAACAACCAACCTATTTCGCAAACTCCACTGGCCAGGTGCCGGTTTATATTTGCGAAAAGGTTGATTCATTGAGTCTTAATTCTTCGCCGGTAGCCTTAAGCGATAGCCGACGCCACGAACGGTATGAATGAGTGGTGGCTCAACCTGGTCAATTTTCTTGCGCAGATATGAGATGTAAGTTTCCACAATTCCAGCATCGCCACGGAAGTCATACTGCCAGACATGATCCAAAATCTGCGACTTAGAAACCACTCGATCCGCATTGATCATCAAGTAGCGCAACAAAATGAATTCAGTAGGCGAGAGGTCAATTAGATTTCCAGCGCGGCGTACTTCATGAGTTGCCTCATTAAGTTCCAAATCAGCAAATCGAATAATCTCATCATTGATTGCTGACTCCACAACACCGGTGCGGCGCAGTAATGCACGAAGACGTGCAACCAACTCCTCTAAGCTAAATGGCTTAGTTACATAATCATCTCCACCTAAGGTCAAACCTTTAATTTTGTCCTCAGTCGTGTCTTTGGCGGTCAAAAACAAAACACCAACATCTTGACCATCTGCGCGGAGTTGGCGACAAACCTCAAAACCATCGAGGTCAGGCAACATCACATCAAGAATGAGCGCATGTGGTTTGAACTCTTCAGCTACCCGCAACGCTTCGGCGCCGCTGGCTGCAGTGCGAACTTCAAAACCAACGAAGCGCAGACTGGTAGTAATCAACTCGCTAATGCTTTTTTCATCATCAACAACCAGGACCTTTTGGACCTTAACTTCACTCTCTTTAGTCATTGACGGCTCTTTCTCAACCACTGCGGTTCTTGTCATAGTTATCACCTCGCCGCCGATACTCCCGAGCCAACTTTAGAACTTCCTGAGAATGGCCTGGACGCAAGGGATGAGTTTTCCCCTCACAAAAACCTGCTTGGGAATAGATCTGAGCCCGCCTTGGTTGAGCCAGATAGCAATATTGAGCCAGCTCGACTCAATCTTTTGACCGAGAACGACTCAATGTTGGAGGGTATCCCCCTTGATAGCCACGAGGAATACAGAAAACGAAATCTTAAGGAGCACAGGAAAATGGCAAGAGCCGTCGGAATCGACCTTGGAACAACCAATAGCTGCGTATCTGTTCTAGAAGGTGGCGAGCCCACCGTAATCGCTAATGCGGAAGGCGCACGCACCACCCCCTCAATCGTTGCTTTTGCAAAAAACGGCGAGGTGTTAGTTGGTGAGGTAGCTAAGCGCCAATCGGTTACTAACGTTGATCGCACAATCCGCTCCGTAAAGCGCCACATGGGCACCAGCTGGACCATGGATATTGATGGCAAGAAGTACACACCACAAGAAATCTCAGCCCGTATCTTGCAGAAGTTGAAGCGTGACGCTGAGGCTTATCTTGGAGACACAGTTACTGATGCGGTCATTACCGTTCCGGCGTATTTCAATGACGCACAACGTCAAGCAACAAAAGAAGCTGGCGAGATTGCTGGATTAAATGTGCTTCGTATTATTAACGAGCCAACCTCAGCTGCGCTGGCATATGGTCTTGATAAAGGCGATAAAGAACAAACTATTTTGGTATTTGACCTTGGTGGTGGAACATTTGATGTTTCTCTACTAGAAATTGGTGATGGTGTTGTAGAAGTTAAAGCCACCAATGGTGACAACAATCTTGGTGGAGATGACTGGGATCAAGCACTAGTTGATTTCTTGGTAAAGACCTTTGCTGCAAAGAATGGCGTTGATCTTGCAAAAGACAAGATGGCGATGCAACGAGTTCGCGAAGCCGCAGAAAAAGCAAAGATTGAACTTTCCTCATCACAACAAACTTCAATCAATCTGCCTTACATCACAGTTGATGCAGAAAAGAATCCGTTGTTCTTGGATGAAACAATCACCCGTGCACAGTTCCAAGCGATGACCGCAGATTTGTTGGATCGTTGCCGTCGACCATTCCAAGCGGTTCTTAAAGATGCTGGAATTCCAATCTCTGAAATCGACCATGTAGTTCTGGTTGGTGGCTCAACCCGTATGCCAGCTGTGGTTGATTTGGTGAAGGATTTGACCGGTGGAAAAGAGCCAAATAAAGGCGTAAACCCTGATGAAGTTGTGGCGGTTGGCGCTAGTTTGCAGGCCGGTGTAATCAAGGGTGAAGTCAAAGATGTTCTACTGCTTGATGTGACACCGCTGTCTCTTGGTATCGAAACCAAGGGTGGAATCATGACCAAGTTGATTGAACGCAACACAACAATCCCTACCAAGCGCTCTGAAATCTTTACCACAGCTGATGACAATCAACCTGCGGTCCAGATTCAGGTCTTCCAAGGTGAGCGTGAAATGGCGGCCTACAACAAACGACTAGGCATGTTTGAACTAACCGGCATTGCACCAGCGCCTCGCGGAATTCCACAAATTGAAGTTACATTCGATATCGACGCAAACGGTATCGTGCATGTTTCTGCAAAAGATCTTGGAACAGGCAAGGCTCAAAGCATGACAATCTCTGGTGGCTCTGCGCTTCCTAAAGATGAAATTGAGCGCATGATGCGAGATGCAGAATCACACGCTGATGAGGACAAGAAGCGCCGTGAGGAAGCAGAAACTAGAAATACCGGTGACTCTCTGGTTTATCAAACGGAGAAGTTCTTAAAGGATAACGCTGAAAAGTTGAGCGAGGGTGAAGCCGCTGCTAAAAAAGCAGAGGTTGAATCAGCTATGGCGGATCTAAAGAAACTTCTTGAGGGTGCGGATTACGCTGGAATCAAGAGCGCAACAGAAAAGTTGGCTGAAGTTAGCCAACAACTAGGTGCGACCCTTTATGCAGCAAACGCTGCATCGGCAGAAGCGCCCAAAAATGATGACGGCGTGGAAGATGCCGAGATTATTGATGAAAGCAAGTAATGAGCGAGGAAACTACAACTGAGGTCGTAACCGAAGAAGCAGCGACGGAAACCAAAGATCCCGTCGCTGCTTTAACTGAAGATTTGCAGCGCCTACAGGCGGAATACTCAAATTACCGCAAACGGGTCGAACGTGACCGCGCGGTCGCGGCTGAAGTGGCAATTTCCAGCGTCCTGCTTGAGTTTTTGGCGGTTCTAGATGACCTAGATCGCGCCGCGAATCACAATGAGTTGAGCGGCGGCTTTAAAGCGGTAGCGGATCAAATAATCGCGACTACTTCAAAACTCGGGTTGGAAAAGTATGGCGATGCCCCATCAACCTTTGATCCAAATGTGCATGATGCCTTGATGCATGAAACTTCATCCGAGGTGAGTGAAACTACCGTCACCAAGATTTTGCAACCAGGATACAAATACAAGGAGAGAGTTCTACGACCTGCCCGCGTGGTGGTCACAGACCCTGAATAATCATGGCCGCAAAAGATCTCTATGAAAAGGATTACTACGCCATTCTTGGGGTAGATAAAAAGGCTGATGCTGCCACCATCAAAAAGAGTTATCGCGCGCTGGCACGTGAGTTACATCCAGATAAAACAAAGGGCGACAAAAAACTAGAGGATAGATTCAAAGAAGTTTCTGAAGCTTACGAAATCTTAAGTGATGACAAAAAGCGTGCTGAGTACGACCAAGCCCGACAAATGTTTCAATCCGGAGCTTTCCGTGGCGGCGGTCAGCAATTCTCTGGAGACTTCAGCGATTTGTTTAGTAACGGTGGCGATATTTTTTCCTCACTATTTGGTGGTGGACGCAGACCACGCAAAGGCCAGGATTTACAAACTGAAATCTCACTTTCCTTTCGCGACTCCTTGTTTGGCAAAGAGGTCGACCTAAAGCTTTCTGGTCAAGGAAATTCCGCACAAACAATCACCGTAAGAATTCCTGCTGGTGTTAGCGATGGCGCAAAGGTAAGAATTAAAGGTCGTGGTGCGCCGGGCGAAGCAGGACCAGGTGATCTTTACGTTCTGGTAAATGTAATTCCGCATCCGATTTTCTCCCGCAAGGGCGAAAACCTCCATATAACTATCCCCGTTTCCTTCGCAGAAGCAGCGCTGGGCGCTGATATTTCAGTACCGACAATCGAAGGTGATGAGGTAAAGGTGCGCATCAACCCCGGAACCCAAAATGGCAAGACATTACGTATTAAAGGTCGCGGCGTGAAAAAAGGTGTTAATGCCGGAGATTTGATGGCCACAATTGAGGTGCAGGTCCCACAACGGGTAGATGGGAAAGCAAAGAAAGCTCTAGAGGATTTTGCAGAAGCAACAAAGAGTGAAGATCTACGCTCTGAATTTATGCAGAGAGCTAAAGCATGACAAATCCAGAACGCGATGAGGAGTTAGCCCTTTACGTCATTTCAGTTGCAGCTGAACTGTCTGGGCTGCATCCACAAACGTTGCGGCAGTATGACCGTCTTGGTTTGGTTTCGCCATCAAGAGCACAAGGCCGAGGACGTAGATACTCTTTGCGCGATATCGCTTTGCTGAGAAATGTATCTCGAATGGTTAATGAAGGTATTAACTTGGCGGGTATTAAGCGAATCATTGAATTAGAGTCAGCCATGTCTAATATGGCAATCGAAATCGCCAAACTACGCATCGAAGTTGATGCACTTCTCGAATCCAATCCAGAAAAAGCATTGGTAGCTAGAAAACGTACCGATGTCATTGTTTACAATTCCCGCAAGAGCCTTTAGGTTTATCTCGTGAGCTCACGTGAAAATCTAAAGCAAGAAATCCTCAACAAAGCAGTTGTCCATGGCAAGGTAATTCTCTCCTCCGGTAAAGAGGCGGATTACTATGTTGATCTGCGCCGGGTAACACTTGATTCGATAGCGGCACCACTTGTTGGTGAGGTAATGCTCGATCTCACGAAAGATTTAGATTTTGACGCGGTGGGTGGATTAACACTTGGTGCCGATCCGGTCGCAACCGCCATGATGCATGTGGCTGGGCAAAAAGGGCGAAAAATAGATGCTTTTGTGGTGCGAAAAGCAGAAAAAGCCCATGGTCTTCAACGTCGTATTGAGGGTCCGGATGTAAAGGGAAGAAAAGTTCTCGCAGTGGAAGACACTTCAACTACTGGTGGCTCAGTGCTAACCGCGGTTGAAGCGCTAAAGGAAGCAGGCGCAGAAGTCGTAGGTGTTGCGGTGATTGTAGAACGTGGAGCAAAAGACAAAGTTGAAGCTGCCGGCCTAAAGTATTTGGCGGCCTATCAACTTACTGATCTTGGGCTCTAGCCTTTCTCTCTTTACGATCCTTAATTATTTCAACAGTAATCGGCATTAACGTAACTAGAACAATCGCTCCAACAATTGGAAGAAGATACTTATCAACCGAACCCTCTAACTGTTCACCAAGTAAGTATCCAGCACTGATAAATCCAACAGTCCATAGATAGCTACCAATTACATTCCAGATAAAGAACTTTCGGGGATTAATTCCTGCTACACCACAAATTGGATTCAACAAGGTTCGAGCAAATGGAACAAAGTGAGAAATCACCAATGCTTTACCAACTCCATACTTAACCAACCAACGTTCGGTCTGTTGCACCTTCTCTTGGTTGAAGAATCTAGAGTCTGGGCGATCAAAGAAAGGTCTGCCGAATTTTGCACCAAGCCAGTAACCAAACTGTGAACCAGCGGTAGCTGCAAGTGGTGCCCAAATCATCAGTTGGGTAAAACTAAGTTGATCACCAAATATTTCGCGGGCGGTTCCCGAAGCAGCAATTCCGGCAACAAATAACAATGAGTCTCCCGGCAAGAAAAGCCCGAGCAACAATCCAGTTTCCACAAATAACGCGGTCAAGACTCCGATGGTGCCCAAGGTTGCAACTAGGTCTTGGACATCAATTAGGTTCACCATCTGGATCACAACACCAACCCTATGGGCTGGCTCATGAGGGTTTTGGGAGGTATTCCTTATTTATTAGTCCCCATGCACGCTCAAATTAGGGGGGATAGGGGGGTCTGAGCCTAAACTTGCGCCTATTGTGTTCAGCGCCGACACAGGTGGCGCTGACCTGAGCATGTCAATGGAGTAAATATGAGAGCCCTTTCAGCGGCCAACTCACTCGTGCAGGTTACGGGTACAAATCTCAACCTCGTTTATTTAGTTCTCGGCGTATCTCTAGTAGCGCTAGCAATTGCTTGGGCGCTTCGCTCTCAGGTGCTTGCTGCATCTGCCGGAACTCCAAAGATGCAGGAGATCGCAGCTGCGGTTCAAGAAGGAGCCGCCGCTTATCTTGCTCGCCAATTTAAAACACTTTCATTTTTCGTAGTAATTGTTTTTGTACTTCTCTTTGCACTTCCTGGTGACACTGATGTGAAGATTGGTCGTTCAATCTTCTTCATCGTCGGCGCAGCTTTCTCCGCCATTGTTGGATACCAAGGAATGTGGCTAGCGGTACGCGCAAATGTTCGTGTCGCAGAAGCTGCTCGCCAAGGCTCCGCAGTTAATGCTGTACAGATTGCCTTCCGTACCGGTGGCGTTGTAGGTATGTTGACTGTTGGTCTTGGATTGTTCGGCGCTTCACTTGTAGTTGTGCTTTACGGCTCAGATGCACCAATGGTTCTAGAAGGATTTGGTTTTGGTGCAGCGATGCTTGCGATGTTCATGCG
>CAZIAI010000018.1:0-19721 GCA_964536895.1 uncultured Clavibacter sp. | reverse complement strand
AGGCAAGGACTAGGGGCTATAGCGCAGCTGGTAGCGCACCTGCATGGCATGCAGGGGGTCAGGGGTTCAAATCCCCTTAGCTCCACTCGATCGGTAAAGCACAAACCAAGGTAATCGTTGAAAGCGAAGTAAATGCAGCCGGAATCATCCAATACTCGTTTGCCACTGCAGTTGATTCCCAGCGGTTGGGTGGCTTCAGATATGCCAGACCAAACTGGAAAACACTTTGTCATCACTGGAGCAACTAGCGGTATCGGCAAAGAAACCGCTCGCGAACTAGTGCGTGCAGGTGCAACAGTCACAATCACCGCCCGCAACTTGGAGAAGGCCGAAGCGGTTCGCAAAGAAATCTCTCTAGAGCGAGTTTCTGTTGTTGAGCTAGATCTTGCCGATCTCACAAGTGTTCGCAAAGCAGCGCGTAGTATTGAAAACGAGTTTGATGTACTAATTCTAAATGCGGGAGTTATGGCGGTTCCATTTACTAAAACCGCAGATGATTTTGAACTTCAGATGGGAACTAACCATCTAGGTCATTTTGCATTTGCTGGTTTATTGGCAAAGCAGATTAGATCACGTGTAGTCACTGTTTCTAGTCAAGCTCACCGCACTGGCAGTTTTGGCGATGGATCAGTCTCTGCTATCCGTGAGATATGCCTAGGAAAAAACAAGTATCAGACATGGGCGGCCTACGGCGCGAGCAAGTTAGCTAATCTGTTGTTTACTTTCGAATTAGAGCGGCAAACCTCAGATCTGGGATTGAGTTTTTCTGCCTTTGCGGCTCATCCCGGGTATTCCAATACCAATCTACAAAGTGTTGGCCCGCAAATGCGTGGCAATGTAATTGAAGAGCGCGTGACCTCGCTCATGAACTATGTCGTAGCGCAATCAGCGGCAAAAGGCGCTTTGCCTACTTTATGTGCGGCTACTTTCCCAAATTTGTATGGTGCTTCATATATTGGCCCAGATGGATTACTGGAAATGCGTGGGTATCCAAAAGCTACTCGCGCTCGCGCATTGGCATATGACCAAGGATTGGCCCGAAATCTTTGGAGTGTTAGCGAGGAATTAACCGGCGTTTATTGGCGGTAACCTACGCATATGCACGAGGCCTACGACATCAACCAAGTCCAGGAGAAATGGCTCCCAATCTGGGATCAGATTGCGCCTTTCCGTTCTGGTCGAGCCGATGATCCTCGTCCCAAGAAGTATGTGTTGGATATGTTTCCCTATCCATCCGGTGATCTGCACATGGGCCATGCTGAGGCTTATGCCCTAGGAGATGTAATTGCCCGTTACTGGGTGCAAAAAGGTTTCAATGTAATGCACCCAATCGGTTGGGATGCATTTGGTTTGCCAGCAGAAAACGCAGCCATCAAACGAAATGAAGACCCAAGTATTTGGACCTATGAAAACATCAATACTCAGAAGGCTTCGATGCGGCGTTACGCCTGCTCTTTTGACTGGGACCGAGTTCTTTACACCTGCGATCCCGAGTATTACAAATGGAATCAATGGATTTTCATCAAGATGTTTGAAAAAGGTTTGGCTTATCGGAAAGACTCCGCAGTTAATTGGTGCCCTTCCTGTCAAACAGTTTTAGCTAATGAACAGGTTGTAGCAGGGCTCTGCGAGCGTTGCGATAATCAGGTCACAAAGAAGAAGTTAAACCAGTGGTACTTCAAGATCACTGATTATGCAGAGCGCTTGTTGTCTGACATGGAGCAACTAGAGGGCAAGTGGCCAGAAAAAGTTTTAACTATGCAACGCAACTGGATTGGAAAATCCACTGGCGCTGAAGTTAAGTTTGAGATTGAGGGCCGAACTGAGCCAGTCGTCATTTACACAACTAGGCCAGACACCTTGTTTGGTGCGACATTTATGGTGGTTGCAGTAGATAGCGATCTAGCTCGTGAGTTAGCGCAAGGTAGTGAGGCCGAAGCTGAGTATCTAAAGTATTTTGACTCGGTAAAGGCGGCAAGTGATATCGATCGCCTGGCTACCGATAGACCAAAAACCGGCGTCTTCCTTGGTAGATATGCCATAAACCCAGTAAATGGTGAGCGAATTCCAATTTGGGCTAGTGATTATGTTCTAGCCGATTACGGAACTGGTGCCATCATGGCGGTTCCCGCTCATGATCAACGAGATTTAGATTTTGCGAGAGCCATGAAATTACCAGTCCGGGTAGTTGTGCAAACCGAAGAGGAGGATCCGGCCCAAAGCGGGATAGCAACCTCTGGCGATGGAGTTTTGATTAACTCTGGCTCACTAAATGGGCTCAACAGCTCAGCGGCAATTGAGCGGATAATCCAGGAATTAGCTGAAAAATCCCTAGCAAAGGCATCAAATAATTATCGTCTTAGAGATTGGCTAATTTCTCGTCAGCGTTATTGGGGAACTCCGATCCCAATTATTCATTGCGAAAAATGCGGAGAGGTACCAGTGCCTGAGGATCAACTTCCAGTGCGCCTGCCTGACTCCACAAAATTGGATTTAAAGCCAAAGGGAACATCACCATTAGCGACTGCGCTGGATTGGGTTAATGTTTCCTGTCCTAAGTGTGGAAATGCTGCCTTAAGAGATACCGACACAATGGACACCTTTGTTGATTCATCATGGTACTTCCTGCGCTACACAAGTGTTGACTCTCATGATCAACCATTCATCAAGGAAGAAGTTGAGAAATGGTTGCCCGTTGATCAATATGTCGGTGGAGTAACACATGCGATTTTGCACCTGCTGTACTCCAGATTCTTTACAAAAGCATTGCATGACATGGGTTATTTGAATTTCACCGAACCATTTACCCGCCTGCTTAATCAAGGCATGGTAATCATGGATGGTTCAGCCATGAGCAAGAGCAGGGGCAATCTCGTTCGACTATCTGATGAGCTGGAGAAACATGGTGTTGATGCCATTCGGCTAACTATGGTTTTTGCCGGTCCACCTGAGGATGATGTCGATTGGGCCGATGTTTCACCTGCTGGTTCCGCAAAATTCCTAAATCGCGCTTGGCGCTTGGCCGGAGATGTAACCAGCGAGCCAGGGGTTGATTTTGCAACTGGTGATTTAGCGCTGCGAAAAGTTGCGCATAAGAGTTTGAATGACATCTCTTTTGCCGTCGAATCCTTCCGATTCAATGTCGCGGTAGCTCGGGTAATGGAACTAGTAAATGCCACCCGTAAAGCAATCGACTCCGGCTGCGGAGCTAAGGATCCAGCGGTGCGTGAAGCAACTGAAATTGTTGCCATTGCATTGTCTTTGATTGCGCCATATACATCTGAGGAAATGTGGGAAAAGTTAGGTCACAAGCCATCAGTATCTTTGGCGGGCTGGCCCACGGTTAATCCTGAGCTGCTAACGGAGGATTCAGTAACCGCCATCTTCCAGATAAATGGCAAGATCAAGGCGCGCATTGAGGTATCTCCAGAGATCTCCGACGCTGAGTTAGAGAGCATGGCCTTTGCTGATTCTGCAGTGGCAAGTGAACTCAATGGCGCACAACCAAAGAAGGTAATTACAAAAGCTCCCAAGTTTGTAAATATCGTTCTCTAAAACTTCTCCACAACAGCGGTTCCACACTCTTTTGCATTTCTTTCTGGTGAGTTTTAGTCATCATGATTTCATCGCGACATGAATCTAACTCAAATCAGAGAAAACTTTCAGGACTACACCGAGGCCCAGCGCAGAGCCTTGATATTGATATCAGCGTTAGCAATTGGCTTGGCTTTGCTGTTATTTGCTAACACCCGGGGCACTGCAATTGCACAAGAAAACCCTCGGCCCCAACTAAGCATCTCGCCGGTGACTCGAAACATCTTGGTTCATGTTGCCGGCAAGGTTAAACGACCTGATGTCTATCCTTTACTGCAAGGTTCACGAGTGGCCGATGCGATTAAGGCCGCTGGGGGAGCAAAGAAAAATGTTGATCTTTCTGATATCAACTTAGCCAGAATTTTGAACGATGGAGAGCAGATCTACATTGGACAGATAGTTGCACCATCTAAATCAACCTCTCGAAGCGCCAACAAAACCTTCAATGGCATAGTCAATTTAAATCGAGCCACAAAATCACAGTTGGATTCGCTAGTCGGCATCGGTCCGGTAATCGCAGCACGCATAATCGCATACCGAAACCAAAACGGTTCCTTCATGAGTGTAGAAGATCTCTTAAAAGTTTCAGGAATTGGCAGTAAAACTCTGGAGAGAATAAGAGCCCGTCTAACGCTTTAACCGGTGATGCGCAAACTCATAGAGGCGCAAAAAAAGCCAGGGCTTGAGGGGCTGGTTGATTTACGTCTACTTTTTTACGCTTTGGCCATCTGGGTTGGCGCGTTAACTGCGGGCGTATTTAGTTGGCGGATCATCTTGCCCCTACTAGCACTCACTGTATTGAGCTTCATTTTTCTACAGCGATACTGGATTGTTGTGCTTGGCCTCTTGATTGGGAGTTTGATTTATTCGCTTCATTTTGCCACTTTGCAAACCAGCACTCTGGCAGAGTTGGCTAGAGCTGGAGCAGAAGTGAAGCTCAAGGCGGTTGTTACCAGTGATCCAAAGTTAACTACCACCAAAGTTTATGGTTCAAATTTGAGCCGTCCTCAACAATCATTTCTGGTGCGAGTTCAACTTCTTAATCAAGATAATGAGCAGGTAAAGCTAAGGCTGCCCGTCAGAGTGCTATCTAAGTATGAGATTGAACTGATTCCCGGAGATGTAATTGCTCTTTCTGGTCGATTGATAGTCACTAAGGAGAAGAGAGTTGCCGCAACCATAGTTTTGCAATCTCAACCTGTGATCGAAGTGCAAGCTGGAGCACTCTCAAAAACCTTGTCTGGCATCCGCAGTAGTTTTCGCTCTCAAGCGGCATCACTGGGAGGGGATTCAGCATCTTTACTTCCAGGAATGATTCTTGGAGACACCTCGCTACAAACCGAGGATTTCACCCGCATGATGCGCACATCTGGACTATCTCACCTCACGGCGGTCAGCGGGGCGAATTTTGCGATAGTAAGCGCTCTAGTCTTTTGGTTATCAAGATTCATATTTCCTCGGTTGAAGTATCAAATTATTATCACCGCGATATTTCTACTTTTATTCCTTTTGCTTGTGCGTCCATCTCCATCGGTTTTGCGAGCAGGGGTTATGGCATCTGTGATTTTGATTGCTAGGGCTACCGGCAATTCTCGCAACGCAGTTTCAGCTCTAGCAGCGGCGATTGGATTGCTTATCTTGCTAGATCCATTTCAATCACGTGATCCCGGTTTTGTATTGTCGGTATTGGCAACCAGCGGACTAATCTTTTTTGCGCCACCAATAGTTGGATTACTCAAGAATTACCTACCTACCTGGCTAGCTGAAATCGTCGCAATCTCCACGGCAGCAACCATCTTGTGCACGCCCTACATTATTTCTTTGGCGGGCGAGGTATCAACGCTAAGCATCTTCTTCAACATATTGGTTTCGCCCTTAATTGCTCCTATAACGATAATGGGGTTTATTGCGGTTTTGACCTTACCGATCTCGGTAATTTCAACTTTGCTTACCTGGCTGGCTGAACGACTAGCACGATGGATAGTGATTGTTGCTTCCTGGTCAGATTACACACCCATCATGGGATTAAACATCGGATTTTTGATTTTGCTTTTAGTAGTCATCTTTCTCTCCCTTAGGTACTTTAAGTCAAGAGTTTTGGCGGCAATCCTTTTGCTATCTATAGCTTTCACAAGCTTGCTGCCGCGCTTCACATTTCCGGGTGAAGATTGGCGGCTGGTGCAATGTGATGTTGGGCAAGGTGATGCTTTAGTCTTAAACCTTGGTCAAGGAAGCGGTATTTTGTTTGACGTTGGCCCAGACCCCAAATTGATAGATAGATGCCTGCGGTTGATTGGAATTCGTCATCTGGCATTGATTTTGATTTCTCACAACCACGCCGATCACTCCTTTGGATTATCTGGCGCTTTAAAGTCAAGGAGGGTTGATGCCATCTGGACTAATGACTCGGTAGTAATTCCAGATGAATTAAGTGAAATTCACAAAAAGGTTTCTGCCCCATATTTAGCCGAGATTGGTGGAAATTCCATGGAGGTAATCTGGCCGCTTACCAATAATCTAGATAACACAGGGTTTGAAAGCTTGCCGGGCGATGGCTCACAGGAAAACAATCGAAGTTTGGTAGTTCTTGCAAAGTTAAATGGGGTGTCAGTTTTGATTACAGGTGACATAGAACCTGAAGCGCAAAGAGAACTATTGCGACGCAACCAAATTGGAAGCATTGATGTTTTGAAGCTGCCGCACCATGGATCCCGTTTTCAAGATGCTGAGTTCCTCTCCGCTACTGCTCGGGGCGTGGTGTTGATCAGCGTTGGCAGCGGCAACAGGTATGGTCATCCAGACCCAGAGTTACTGCGACAACTGGGGGATTTAGGCTCAAATGTGCGCAGGACCGATGTGAGCGGTCCTATCTCTTTGAGTTGGAGATTTGATGAAGGGGTAGGTGGATATATATTCACCACGAAAGAGATGAGAAAGGAGTGGTGGAGAGTCCAATGGCGATAGCTAAAAAAGCACAGCAAAGCGATGAACTTTCCGCTCTCATTTTGATTCATGGCGGGGAGACTGTCCTGGCTGATCGCGCCCTTGCTGAGGCACTTGAACTTCGATCTGATTTTGAAAGAACAGTTCTCGATGGATCACAACTTGATTTAG
Source organism: uncultured Clavibacter sp. (assembly GCA_964536895.1). Classification (GTDB taxonomy): domain Bacteria; phylum Actinomycetota; class Actinomycetes; order Nanopelagicales; family Nanopelagicaceae; genus MAG-120802. Next base: position 13,013 of record CAZIAI010000018.1, on the reverse strand, counting down.
GGGGTTACTCCGAGGCGGTAGCGCCATCTTTGTTTGCCGATAAACGCGTGGTGGTTGTCAGAGATCTACAGGATGTTGTATCCGAGGTGCAAGATGAAATCGAGGAGCAGTTCAAGCATCTTGAGCCAAATCTTCATTTGATTTTTATCCACAAAGGTGGCGTAAAGGGCAAAGCGCTTTTGGAAAAGATAAAGAAGCTGAAGCCGGAAATAATCACCTGTGAACCCATGAAGAAAGCCTCAGATAAAGAAGGTTTTGTCGCCCAGGAGTTTGCAAGACATGGGCGAAAGATTTCAAGTGCTGCAATCACCGCTTTAGTAGATGCGGTCGGTAGCGATACTCGAGAATTGGCCGCGGCATGTAGCCAAATCTCCTTTGACACAAATGCTGGCAAAGCCGTTATCGATGAAGATGATATTTCCCGTTATTACCAAGGCAGAGTCGAAGCCACAGGTTTTGATGTAGCAGATGCGGTTATGGCAGGCACCCCCCAGCAAGCACTTATTGCTTTGCGAAATGCATTAGACACAGGTACCGACCCAATCATGATTGTTTCAGCGCTTTCATCATCAATTAGAACATTGGCAAAAGTCTCAGGTGCCCCGAGAAATGCAAACGCCTTTCAACTTGCTGGCTCACTGGGATTGGCACCATGGCAGATTGATAAAGCTAGACGCCAGCTATCCAAATGGTCTCCAGCATTAATCTCTTACTCATCCCAAGCTCTGGCCCGGGCAGATGTTGCGATCAAGGGGGCCGAAGCCGATCCCATTTTTGCTCTGGAACGTGCGGTGGTCACAATCGCCAGTCAGGTCGGAAGGCAGGCAGCCAGATAAACCAAGCGGTGAAGGGGTGGATTTGGGCCAAACTCTCAGTTTGAGCCTATGGGAGGTCGGCTGATACCCTTCGGCGCTCGATTTCATTAGTAATTCAACCGGAAGGCTGTACGTTCGTGGCAAATATCAAGTCTCAGATTAAGCGAATCAAGACCAATGAAAAGGCGCGTCTGCGCAACAAGTCAGTTCGCTCATCTTTCAAGACCGCGATCCGTCGCTTCCGTGATGCGGTTGCATCAGGAGATTCAAAGGCGATTGCCGCTGAATTGCAAAGCGCAACTCGCGAGCTCGATGTCGCTGTTTCAAAGGGCGTCATCCATGCCAACCAGGCTGCCAACAAGAAGTCAGCGATGGCTAAGTCAGCTCACAAAGCTGGCGTTCGTTAATAGCACCACTAAAAATACTTCAGTAGGCGAGCGCTAATGCCTGCAATTCCCTTAAGCAAGGCGCCACAGCCCGCTGCCACAAATCCAGAACAGATCCGTAATTTCTGCATCATTGCCCATATCGATCATGGCAAGTCAACACTGGCAGATCGCATGTTGGGAATCACCGGGGTGGTTGAGGCGCGCAATATGCGTGCACAGTATCTAGATCGCATGGATATTGAGCGGGAACGCGGAATCACAATTAAGAGTCAGGCGGTTAGATTGCCGTGGCGCTCTGGAATTGATGGCCAGGAATACATCTTGAACATGATTGATACTCCAGGCCATGTTGACTTCACTTATGAGGTTTCTAGATCTTTAGCAGCTTGTGAAGGTGCAATTCTTTTGGTCGATTGTGCACAAGGTATCGAAGCGCAAACCTTGGCCAATTTGTATCTTGCTATGGAAAATGATCTAACCATTATTCCGGTGCTAAACAAGATCGATTTGCCAGCTGCCCAGCCTGACAAATTTGCTCTTGAGTTATCAAAGCTAGTTGGTTGTAAACCAGAGGATTGCTTGCGAGTGTCTGGAAAAACTGGTGATGGAGTTGAGGAATTACTAGATCAGATTGTTGCTCAGATTCCTGCTCCAAAAGGAAAGCCAGAAGGTCCAGCTCGAGCATTGATTTTTGATTCGGTTTATGACACTTATCGTGGCGTGGTTACATATGTGCGAGTCGTTGATGGATCTCTTTCGCCTCGTGAACAGATCCAAATGTTCTCAACCGGAGTAAAGCACGAGCTACTTGATATCGGCGTTATCTCTCCCGAGCCAGTTTCTAGTAAAGGACTTGGGGTAGGGGAGGTGGGTTATCTAATTACCGGCGTGAAAGATGTAAGACTTTCACGTGTCGGTGACACGGTAACAACCTTCCATAAGCCAACTAAGGATGCGTTATCAGGTTACAAAGATCCGAAACCAATGGTGTTCTCTGGCCTCTATCCGATAGATGGCGATGAGTACCCGATGTTGCGAGATGCGCTAGACAAATTGCAGTTAAATGATGCTGCCTTGGTTTATGAACCAGAGACCTCTGCGGCCTTGGGGTTCGGGTTTCGTTGTGGATTCTTAGGCCTGTTACATATGGAGATTGTGCGTGAGCGTCTAGAACGTGAGTTCAATTTAACTCTAATCTCAACCGCACCAAACGTTGTTTATCGCGTAACCACTGAAGGAAATCAGGAGATTGTGGTTACAAATCCAAGTGAATACCCAACTGGCAAAGTAGAGAAAGTCCTCGAGCCAATTGTGCGGGCAACAATTCTTTCGCCGACTGATTTCATCGGCACAATTATGGAGCTATGCCAACAGCGCCGCGGAGTTTTAGGCGGCATGGATTACCTTTCAGAAGATCGGGTTGAAATTAGATACACCCTGCCTTTGGCTGAAATTGTCTTTGATTTCTTCGACCAACTTAAATCTCGCACCAAGGGTTATGCATCATTAGATTACGAACCAATCGGTGAGGCCGAAGGTGATTTGGTCAAAGTTGATATCTTGCTGCAAGGCGACACCGTCGATGCCTTTAGCTCAATTGTGCATCGCGAAAAGGCTTATTCCTATGGCGTAATGATGACAACAAAGTTGCGCGAATTAATTCCAAGGCAGCAGTTCGAGGTTCCTATCCAGGCAGCAATTGGTGCAAAAATCATCGCACGCGAAAACATCAGAGCCATCCGCAAAGATGTTCTTGCCAAATGTTACGGCGGAGATATCTCACGTAAGAGAAAACTGCTGGAAAAGCAAAAAGAGGGCAAGAAGCGCATGAAGATGGTGGGCCGCGTTGAGGTACCACAAGAAGCCTTCATCGCCGCTTTGTCCACCAACGCTGATGTCGAGAGTGGAAAGGTCAAGAAGTAAGGTGAGCCGTCGGCTCTCGTTCTATATTCACATTCCTTACTGTCTTCAACGTTGTGGTTATTGTGATTTCAATACCTACACACCCTCTGAGTTAAAGGGACCGGATTTAGCAACAGTTTCTCAAAGCTATATCGATTCTGCACTTAAAGAGATAGAGATAGCGGCAGAGAGTTTGGGTGGATCAGTAGTTCCATCGGTGTTTTTTGGCGGCGGCACGCCATCTTTGATGCCAGCCCATGAATTAGCGAGAGTCCTAGAGGCAATCAGGCAAAGATTTACTTTGGCTGACGATGTGGAAATCACTATTGAAGTAAATCCTGATTCAGTGACTAGTGAGTTTCTCTCAAAGATGAGAGAGTCCGGTGCCAATCGAATCTCAATGGGAATGCAGTCTTCCGTTCCACATGTCCTTAAGGTGCTAGATAGAACTCACAATCCAGAGAATGTTTCAGTGGCTGTAGCAAAAGCCAGAACAGCTGGCTTTGAAAACATAAGTGTGGATCTCATTTATGGTGCACCCAATGAAAGCTTTTCTGACTGGCAGAGCTCAGTTGCTGCTGCACTTTGCCTTGAAATAAACCACATTAGCGCTTATGCATTAATTGTTGAGAAGGGTACAAAACTGGCAGCCCAAGTAGCCCGTGGCGAATTAAAAATGCCACCCGATGATGAAACTGCAGAGAAGTACCTTTATGCAGATAATCAATTCAAGCAGGCCGGATTTGAATGGTATGAATTGAGCAATTGGAGTAAACCAAACGCTTCATGTCGTCACAATCAAGCTTATTGGGATGGCTCAATGTGGTGGGGAGTCGGTCCTGGAGCGCACTCTTTTGTCGATAACCAGCGGTGGTGGAATGTTAAGCATCCAGTGAGCTATCAACAAAAAATTCTTGCTGGAGAATCTGTGGTTCAAGAGCAAGAAACCTTAACTTCAGAGAATCAAGCTGATGAGTTTCTAATGCTGCAAATTAGGACCAGGTCAGGAATTCCTCATTCAAAACTCTCCGCTTCGCAAGTAGATGAGGCGGTTAAATACTTGGAAACCGGCCATCTTGATGCTGATTCATGGCAACAAGGATCTCTAGTTCTCACCCAGTCTGGTCGATTGATTGCAGATCGAATCGTGCGCTCCTTGGTGGTGTAGTAAATTTCGCCTATGACCACATTGCATACAGTGATTACCCTGCTCTTGGCTTTAATCTTTTTGATTGCCGGATTATCAAAAGCCAGCGGTAGCACCGCCGGACTCTCCGGAACCCGCGATGTTGGTTTTCCAGATGGCTTTGCCCGACTAGTAGGTATTTTTGAGATTCTAGCTTCGAGCTCCTTATTTATTGGTTTCGCTTTGGATAACACCGACCTAGAGCTCTATGGCTTTGTGATTATTTGGTTCATCATGGCAGGTGCAATCTTCTTCCACTTCAAAGCGAATAAAGTGCGAACTGGCTTTCCGGCGATGCTGTTAATCATTTTGGCAACAATCGGCATTGCTACGATTTAAAAGGGTTTTATAAAGTGGTCATGGAGTCGCGTCAATTAGAAATCCTCAGAGCAATCGTCGAAGAGTATGTTGCGACGGAAGAGCCAGTAGGGTCTAAAGCAATATCACAGCGACATGCACTTGGTATCTCTCCAGCCACAATCAGAAATGAAATGGCGGTTTTGGAGGATGCGGGATTAATTACCCAGCCACACACCAGCGCTGGACGTATTCCTACCGACAAGGGCTATCGCCTCTTCGTAGACAAAATTGCAACAGTAAAACCGCTATCCAAGGCCGAGCGTCGTGCAATTGAAACCTTTCTTGAGGGCGCTAATGACTTGGATGACATTGTCATGCGTACTGTTAGATTGTTGGCACAAGTAACAAAACAGGTTGCGGTTGTTCAATATCCTTCACTGACTAAATCTCGAGTACGTCATATTGAACTTGTACTTTTGAATTCATCCAGATTAATGATGGTGCTAATAACAAATACCGGGCGGGTAGAACAAAGGGTCCTTGAGCTGCCTTATGATCTAAATGAAAACCTTCTGGCGGATTTGAGGCAAAAATTAAACACAGCAGTTACCGGTAAATCTATGTCTGATGTCGCCCCTCAATTAGAGGGAATACTTGCGGCATTTGGACGCAATGAACGAACCTCAACTGCGCTAATCATCTCTAACTTGATTGAAATGGCAATCGAGAAACCAGAAGAGAAGGTAGTGCTCGCAGGAACTGCAAATTTAGCGCGATCTTCGGCAGAGTCATCTACTGAAATTCATGGAATTCTCGAGGCGCTCGAGGAGCAAGTAGTGCTTCTTCGCCTGCTCAGCGATGCTGGCGACACAATGCGGGTTCGTATCGGTGAAGAACAAAGCGAATCTGGATTAAAGCGCACCAGTTTGGTGAGCATGGGGTATGGACTTGAGGGATCAGCATTGGGTGGTCTTGGAATTATTGGCCCAACAAGAATGGACTACTCTTCCTCGATGTCCGCAGTAAATGCTGTCGCTAGATATGTAGGAAGATTTTTGACTGAGAATCAATCATGAGTGATCATTATCAAACCCTTGGTGTTGATAGAAACGCATCACAGGATGAAATCAAAAAGAGCTACCGCAAATTAGCGCGGGAGATGCATCCTGATGTAAATCCAGATCCAAAGGCACAAGAGCGATTCAAGGAGATCACCGCGGCTTACGAAGTCCTAAGTGATCCGGAAAAACGCAACTCTTATGATCGCGGTGGCGATAACTTTGGTGGTTTTGGCGGCGGCTTTGGTGGCTTTAGCGACATCATGGATGCTTTTTTCGGTGGTGGCGGTTCACCTCGTGGCCCAAGACCAAGGATGCGTCAGGGTCAGGATGCTTTAATCCGAACAACTATTTCTTTGCATGAGGCATGTTTTGGAACTGAACGGGAGTTGGGAATTGAGACAGCGGTAATTTGCACAAAGTGTGCCGGCGATGGTTGTTCGCCTGGAACCTCACCAAGAGTTTGTGAAATTTGTAAAGGACGCGGGGAGATTCAACAGGTAACGCGCTCCTTCATTGGACAGGTCATGACTTCAAGGCCATGCGCAACCTGTCAAGGTTTTGGAACTGTAATTACATCTGCCTGTAGCGAATGTGCTGGCGATGGACGGGTTCGGGCCCGCAGGAATATTGAGGTAAAAATTCCCGCAGGCGTTGAAACAGGAAATCGTATGCAACTTTCGGGACAAGGAGAGGTTGGACCAGGCGGAGGACCAGCTGGTGATTTATATGTTGAGATCTTGGTAGAAGAACATGATTTCTTGGTTCGTGAGGGTGATGATTTGCATCTTTCAGTATCTGTTCCAATGACTGCGGCTGCGCTTGGAACAAATATGAAGGTTGAAACCCTTGATGGTGAATTAGATCTAGAAATAAAGCCTGGCACCCAGAGTGGACATGTCATCCCAATCCGCGGAAAAGGCATGACTAGATTGCGTGGCGGTGGACGTGGAGAGCTGTATGCCCACATCAAGGTTGAGGTTCCTACCAAACTAAGCAAGCGCCAAGAAGAGTTATTAAGAGAGTTTGCAAACGAACGTGGAGATGAGAAGCAATCTAGCCAGATCAAAAAAGGATCTGAGGGTGGATTTTTCGGCAAATTCAAGGATGCGTTTCGCGGCTAATGCTTCCCTTATTTATCGTTGAAAACCTGCCAGATTCTGGACCGCTTGAAATTGTCGGTGATGAAGCAAAGCATGCAATCTCTGCGCTGCGCATTAAGGCAGGAGAATCAATTTCATTGACCGATGGAGCAGGAAAGCGGGCCCAGGCTCAAGTCGTTGAAGTGGCCAATAAATCTTTAGTAGTTGATATTTCTAACTTTGAATTCGAAGCCGCACCCAAGATTCACCTAACTGTGGTTCAGGCGTTAACAAAAGGTGACCGCGCACGAGAGACTGTTGAGCTGCTAACAGAGGCAGGGGTAGATCAAATAATTCCCTGGTCTGCTGCGAGATCAATCGGCCAATGGAGAGATAGTGCTGAAGGTTTAGATAAGTGGCGCACTTGGGCCAGAGAATCAACCAAGCAATCTCGGCGCAGCAGAGTTCCAAAAGTGTTGCCGCTTGTGAACTCGGCTCAATTATCCGAGCAAATAGAATCTCACGATCTTTCTTTGATGTTTCATGAAAGTGCCAACTCTAAGTTGTCGCAGGTTCTAGATGGTAAGTCACCACAAAATTTACTTATTGTCATCGGCCCAGAAGGTGGATTGTCAGATGAGGAATGCTCACAGTTTGTCTCAGCTGGAGCGCACCCAGTAGTTATGGGCAAGACAGTATTTCGCTCTGCTCATGCTGGGGCAGCAGCTTTGTCTGCAGTACAAGCTTGCTTGAAAGTCTGGTAGATATAGACCATGAACTGTCTCTTTTGCGCCATCGTGACTGGCGACATCCCAACAACCAAGGTGGTTGATGGCGATGGAGTTATTGCATTTAACGACATAAATCCCCAAGCCCCAGTTCACATTTTGGTGATTCCAAAATCGCATTATGAAAATGTGGGGGAGTTAAGTGCAAAAGATGGTCAACTCCTAAAGGAGATGTTTGACACCGCTCACTCTTTGGCCAAGGAAAACAATCTGGCTGGCTACAGAACTGTTTTCAATACCGGCGCCGAAGCGGGACAAAGCGTTTTCCACGCTCATCTGCACCTTTTAGGCGGCCGAGCGCTCCAATGGCCGCCCGGTTAGAATGCCGCTAATGGATCGCATTGTTCTTACCTTGCCATCGGATGTTCCGAGTGTTTCAATCACCGGACCCAACGATTCCTACATCAGAGCGCTGGAAAGTAATTTTCCAGATGTGGCAATTACTGTTCGTGGCAACGAGTTAACTCTTCGGGGCAGCGCTGAAGGAACTGAGCGAGTAAAGAAATTAGTGCAGAACTTCCTAGCAGTCGTGCGTGCAGGACAGGCCCTAAGTGATGATGCGGTTCGCCGTTCAATCGCTATGGTCAAGGGCGGAGCTGATGAATCACCAGCTGAAGTTCTAACCTTGAATATTTTGAGTAATCGCGGAAAGACTATTCGCCCTAAAACCTCAAACCAAAAACGCTACGTTGATGCGATCGATAAGCACACTGTTACATTTGGAATTGGACCAGCTGGTACCGGCAAAACTTATTTGGCTATGGCCAAGGCGGTTCAGGCTTTACAGTCAAAACAAATCAACCGCATAATTCTTACTAGACCTGCGGTGGAAGCCGGTGAGAGATTAGGTTTTCTTCCTGGAACTTTGCATGAAAAAATCGATCCATATCTGCGTCCACTTTTTGATGCCTTGCATGACATGTTGGACCCAGAAGCGATTCCTCGTCTGATGTCAGCGGGAACAATTGAAGTGGCTCCTTTGGCATACATGCGAGGCAGAACGTTAAATGATTCCTTCATCATCTTGGATGAGGCGCAAAATACCTCCCCGGAACAAATGAAGATGTTCCTAACCCGCCTTGGATTTGGTTCCAAGATGGTGGTTACGGGAGACATAACCCAAATTGATTTACCATCCCATCAAGAATCTGGATTGGGAATTGTGCGTGACATTCTTGAGGGAATTCCTGACATTTCATTTATGGATCTAACTTCAGAGGATGTAGTACGTCACCGACTAGTCAGCGAAATTGTTGATGCTTACGGCAGATTTGATTCCACAACCGACAACCATTCTGCACGCCGCGTTGGAAAACCTCGTTCAATAAGGAGTGATCGCTGAATTCACTTCGCTATGCGAAGTTGAGTGCGAAATGAACATAGAACTTACAAACCTCACAGACACTTCATGTGATGAAGCCCGTTTGGAATCAGTAGCGCAATTCGCCATGCTGGCCGTCGGCCTTCACCCAGATTGTGAGTTAAGCATCTCTCTAGTTGATGAAGAGGAGATGAGCGCACTTCATGTTCGGTGGATGGATGAGCCAGGCTCAACCGATGTTCTCTCCTTCCCAATGGATGAGTTACAGCCCAACTCAGCTGATAAGGGTCCTGGGATGTTGGGGGATATCGTTCTATGTCCTGATTTTGCAGCCCGGCAGGCACAGATCGCTGGACATGCTCTGCAAGATGAGTTGGAGTTGTTGACTGTGCACGGCGTTTTACATCTTGTGGGGTTTGATCACAGAGAAGAGCAAGAGAAGGACTTTATGTTTGCACTACAAGCAAAGACACTCACAGAATGGAAGGCACAACAATGAGTCTGATATCGACTCTCAATGTAGTAGCACTCTTACTATTTGCCGGTTTTTTGGCGGGCTCTGAATCCGCCATCAACTCAATCTCTCGAGTCTTTGTGGAAGAACTCCAGGTGAAGTCATCCCGCGCTGCCGGCTGGGTACAGAAGGTTATAAAAGAGCCAGCCCGTTATTTGAATGTAATTCTCTTTGTGCGCAAAGCTTGCGAATTAACCGCAACAGTAATCGTCTTCAAAGCCTTTCTGGTTGAGTTTGACTCCACTCTCTCGGCGATGGCAGCTGCTGTAACTGTCATGCTCTTAATCTCATATGTTGTCGTTGGGGTAGGGCCACGAACATTGGCTAAGCAAAACGCCGGAAAATGGATAGTGCCTGCATGTGTTGTTGCAGTAGTGCTCTCCACAGTTTTAGGTCCAATAACCGCTCTGTTAATCGCGATAGGTAACGCAATTACCCCTGGAAAAGGATTCAAGAGCGGTCCTTTTGCCAACGAGGCGGAGCTAAGGGATTTAGTGGACCAAGCCCACGAAAGAGGGTTGGTTGAAGAATCTGAGCACGAAATGATTCACTCTGTCTTTGAGCTAGGTGACACTCTCGTCCGTGAGCTCATGGTTCCTCGTACCGAAATGGTTTGGATTGAAGGAAGCAAAAATCTAAGACAAGGTCTCTCACTTGCTTTACGTTCCGGCTTCACAAGAATTCCAGTAATCGGCGAGAATCTAGACACAATTCTCGGCATCGCTTATGTGAAAGATCTAGCGAAACGCACCCATGAGTATCGAGAGTCAGAATTAACGGAGTTAGTCAAGGATCATCTAAGGCAAGCAACCTTTATCCCAGAGACTAAGACCGCCTCAGAGTTGTTAAAGGAAATGCAAAGAGATCAGATCCACTTAGCAATTGTGGTTGATGAGTACGGTGGAACTGCTGGTTTGATTACCATCGAAGATATTCTCGAAGAGATTGTTGGTGAAATCGCCGATGAGTACGATGATGATGTTGAGGAAATCGAGTGGATTAATGATTCTCAAGCAAGGGTTTCTGCCAGATTGCACCTCGAAGATTTAGCAGACAATCTCGAACTTGATCTAAGTGCAGAAGAGCTTGAGGATGTGGACACCGTTGGTGGATACATGGCTAAGGTTTTGGGAAGAGTGCCAATTCCAGGTAGCACAATTAATCTGCACGGTTGGCAAATTACTGCCGAACGCCCTGTCGGTAGACGCCATCGCATCGCTACCTTCCTGCTAGAAAAGGTCGCTACCGAAGCTAGCGTCAAAGAGGTTTAAGGTAACCCTGTGCGTATCGTGAGATTTGTACCGCCCGCCGGCTCCAAACTCGGCGGCGACCCTCATTTTGGAGTTCTCGAAGATGAAAAGAGTATTCGGGCAATCGCTAGCGATCCGCTGTACGCCGGAATCTACAAAGAGGAGGATGTTTTCTCCCTGGATGAGGTTCGCCTTTTAACCCCAGTTATTCCCCGCAGCAAAGTTGTTTGCGTAGGTAAAAACTACGCAGATCATGCTGCCGAGATGGGCGGAGAGGTTCCCGAGGAACCGATTATTTTTATTAAGCCAAATACATCCGTAATTGGCCCAGAAGAGGTAATTAAGTGGCCCGCTACTAGTGAGCGTATAGATCATGAAGCTGAACTGGCGGTTGTGATCTCCAAAATTTGCAAAGAGGTTCCAAAAGAGAAAGCCGCAGATGTAATTTTCGGTTATACGGTTGCAAATGATGTGACCGCTAGAGATTTACAAAAGAAGGATGGACAGTGGACTCGTGCAAAGAGTTTTGACACCTTCTGTCCACTTGGCCCTTGGATTGATACCGAATTTAAGCCCGGCAACCAATTAGTGACTGCGCATGTCAATGGAGAGCTCAAGCAATCCGCTCCACTGTCTGACATGGTGTTTGATGTGCCATACATAATTGAGTTTGTCACCAAAGTTATGACCCTGCTTCCTGGAGATGTTATTTTGACTGGCACTCCATCCGGAATTGGTCCAATGCAAGGTGGGGCAGATGTTGTGGTTTCAATTGAAGGATTAGGTTCTCTTAGAAATAGGGTGTCTGAACGTGGTAACTAATAATGGCAAAGAGGTCAGAGTTCGATTTGCGCCTTCACCAACAGGTGATCTGCATGTAGGAAACATTCGAACCGCCTTGTTTGATTGGGCTTACGCTAGACACACCGGCGGTAAATTGATTTTCCGTATCGAAGATACCGATCGCGAGCGGGTGACAGATGAATACATCGCACGCGCCATTGAAACATTACGTTGGCTTGGATTGCAGTGGGATGAAGGTCCAGAAGTTGGGGGTCCATATGGCCCCTATCTGCAATCTCAACGATTAGATATCTATACCGAATGGGCACAGACCTTCTTGAAAAATGGTGATGCTTATAGGTGTTACTGCTCAACAGAGGAGCTGGAGTCTCGCCGCGAAAAGCAGCGTGAGTTAAATCAAGCGCCAGGCTATGACGGGAAGTGCCGTTCTCTTACCGCTGAGGAGATTGCAGGGTTTGAAGCAGAAGGTCGAAAACCAGTAATTCGCATGAGAATGCCAGATGGAGAGACCAGATTTACAGATTTGATCCGCGGCGAAGTTGTCTTTGAGCATAAGTATGTGCCGGACTTTGTACTCATGAGAGCAGATGGCTCACCGCTTTACACCTTAGCTGTTGCGGTTGATGATGTATTGATGAAGGTCACCCATGTTTTGCGCGGAGAGGATCTGCTTTCCTCCACCCCACGCCAAATCAGGGTTTATCAAGCGATGAATGTCAGCCCAGAGAATTACCCATTATTTGCGCATCTGCCATTTGTTATGGGTCAAGATAATGCGAAACTATCTAAGCGAAACGGTGAAGTATCTATCGCTTGGTATCGCGAACAAGGTTTTCTTCCGGAGGCTATCTGTAACTACCTAGCGCTTCTTGGTTGGTCTCCAGGAGATGATCGCGAAAACATAACCATGCAGGAGTTAGTTGAATTGTTCACAGTAGAACGGGTCAACAGTTCGCCGGCTAGATTTGATATGAAGAAACTTGAGGCTATCAATGGAGATAAAATCCGGGCGCTAACCATTGATGACTTTTTGTCTCGAGTCTTGCCAATTTTGCTTAAAGATGGCGTAATTACCGGAAGTGATGCCGAGATAGCGGTAGTCAAGTCTGCGCTGCCAATAATTCAAGAGCGAATCGCCAGACTCAACGAAGTTACTGCGATGCTCAAGTTTTTGTTTGTTGATCAATTGCAATTTGAAGAAGATGCAGCTGCCAAAATTTCAGAGGAACCCTCCCAGGTAGTAATCTCTAAAGCCCTTGAGGTTCTAGCAGGATTGGACCAATGGGGGCATCAAGAGATTGAAGCAAGATTGCGCACCGCATTGCTCGAGGAGATGGCGCTAAAACCCAGAGTGGCCTTTGGGCCAGTTCGAATTGCGGTGACAGGTAGCCATATATCCCCACCATTATTTGAATCCATGGAGCTGCTTGGAAAAGAAAGATCCATTGCCCGACTACGGGCAGCGGTGCGATAGTCCAAGATTTTCGGGGTATTCTTGCCCCCTTGTTGTTGCACCGGAGTTGAGTTCAAATCACCTGCGTCAGCGACATTGGGGTATGGGGTAATTGGCAGCCCAGCTGATTCTGGTTCAGCTTGTCTAGGTT
>CAZIAI010000017.1:9038-24255 GCA_964536895.1 uncultured Clavibacter sp. | reverse complement strand
GAGATATCGACCGGCTCAATCTCTATTCCTGCTTTTTCGATAGCAAGCTCAAGACCACGTTCAAAGTAATCATTGTCAGCGCACTCGTCGAGGTACTTTATAGCTGCACTCTTGTGATGTTTTGAGATGAAGTTAATTCCAACCGCTTCACCAAGTGCGTTTTGTACCTGCTTGGAGAGCGCGTTTATATTCCCCTTGGCATCTACGGTGTACTTAACCTCTTCCTCGGCGGTGGCAGAGGTATTAACACATACAAAAGAACTCTCATTTTTCATACGATCAGCCACACGCTCGAGCACACGGGAGTCAAAAACCACATCTCCATTTAGCCAGAGAACTCCACCATCATGTGAAGCTCGAAGTGCCTTAAGCAAACTCTTTGAGGTATTGGTTTGATCATAAATCTCGTTGTAGACGAAGGTCGCATTTGGGTGCGCCTCCATAATCATCTCCATTTTGAAGCCAACCACAATTGTGACGCGGGCCTGATCCTGGAAGGCTTTCTCAACATTTTCTAATTGCTGTTGCATGATTGAGCGACCATCTGCCAGCGGTGTGAGAGGTTTTGGCCAAGGTTTGCCTAAACGGGTGCCCATTCCAGCAGCAAGAATCACAACTTGAAGGGTCATAGATTTATACTACAGGAAATGAATCAATCCCTTAATTCGCTGCGGGTCACCTCCGCGACAAAAATCGATGACATTCTTCATAGATTCGCAGAATCTGATACCGATTTGTTTTTGGTGGATGAGAACTCAGTCATTGCAGATCCGCATATGGAGCTACTTACTGATTACCCTAGAAGTGCTTCAGCTGCCTTGGTTGCAAATGAAAAAAATGGCGACACGTTGGTGCGACAAAATCGAATTGCCAGCGCGTCATCAGCAAGCCACAAGGTCACGATTGGGAATAGAAAATTTCTTGGTGCGATAAGACTTTCACAAAAACAGCGCACAGAAGTTATTGCTGCTTTAGAAAACGCCATCACCTTTAAAGCCAAAGGAAATGCAATTGATTTGGTGTTAGTTGCTTTAACCAGATCCTTAGTGAAGGTAGATGCAGCCGAAGCCTGGGCCGCACCTTTTGCTCGGACAGCTGATTTAAATGAACAAGAAAAAGTGCGCCAAGAAATCGCTGCATTAAATATGGGTCGGGTCCGACTGAGAATGGCTAACCGGGCCAATGACGGCTTTTTTTCAGTATTTTTTCTCCGCAAATTCTCCAAGATTCTTACATGGGTAGCGGTAAAGATTGGAGCTACCCCAAATCAGGTAACGTTAGTTTCCTTCGCCATTGGATTGTTATCTGCCTACAGTTTTACCAAAGGTGATTTCTGGTGGATGTTTTTAGGTGCACTTCTGCTTCAACTCAGCATCATTGTTGATTGCGTTGATGGCGAACTTGCTAGGTACACCAGGAAATTTTCCCAACTCGGTGCCTGGCTTGATGCGGTCACAGATCGGGTAAAGGAGTATTTAGTCTTCTTTGGTTTAGCAATTGGTGCTCAAAAAGAGGGTCGAGATCTCTGGATCCCTGCCTTGTTAATGATGTTAATTCAGACCTTCCGGCATCTTTCAGACTATAACTTTGCCCGAGTTGTGAAGATTAGAGCGGAAGAGAAATTCGCTAACCCAGTTGAGTTTATGGCGGAGTTTGATGGCATCATCCCATCAGAGCGCGAACCAAAAGGTCGTCTGCGTTATTGGCTAGGCAAGATAATTCAATTCCCAATTGGTGAGCGATGGTTGGCAATAGGCGCTAGCGCTGTAATTGGTGGCGCCGCATTTACCTTCACAATCATGCCAATACTTGCATTCATTTCAGCGGTTGTTGTCTATCGTGGCAGAGTAATCCGTACCATAACCAACATGCCTAAAACTGGAATCAATAGACCATTGATTGTCGACCAATCAGATTTGTTAGGTTTGAAGCGCAGTATTGCAACTCGTTTTGATTGGATTGAACCATCAATCTGGCGCGCTCTTGAAATCGGCGTATTGATTTGGATTTTCTCCACCACAAACCAAATTAATGAAATCACTTACCTCATAATTTTTGCCATTATTTTCCATCACTACGACAATCTTTATCGAGCGCTACAAAATGAAAAGAAACCACAATGGCTTTCAGGGTTGGGGTTGTTTGTTGGTGGCCGTATCCTGGTTTTGGGAGTAGCTGCTCAACAAGGTTGGCCTTTGGAAATTTTTGCCTGGTATTTCGGTGTGTTGTTCTTCGCCATCTCATCAGTGCAATGGGTTTCAAGCCATCGAGCGCATAAGATTAGAAAATGACAGTTCGGCCAAATAAGCCAACCATCTCTCAGATCCGCGAAATCTCTCAGCCGGTTTCCGTTACTGGCCGATCAAATGCGGAGCATTGGGTAGCTGATTTATATCTGCGCCGCATCTCTCCATACCTAACCAGATTGCTCTTGAAGACCCCGATTACTGCAAACGGCGTTACCTATCTAATGATTTTGACCGGAATTTCAATCAGCGGTGCTTTGTTAATCCCGGGATACACAGGAATTTTGCTGGCATTATTTTTGTCTCAACTACAGATGCTTTGGGATTGCTGCGATGGAGAAATCGCTAGATGGCGAAATACCCAATCGCCAAAAGGGGTTTTTCTAGATCGCGTTGGACATTACTTAACAGAGAGTCTGATCCCAATCGCTTTTGCACTACGCCTCACTGGTTGGCCAGAAAATCAACCAAATGATTGGAAGCTGCCATTTCTTGGAGCATTAATCGGAGTCCTAATTCTTTGGAACAAGGGCTTTAATGACATCGTTCATGTCTCAAGAGCCTTTGCAGGTTTGGAGAAACTTGCCGACTCCAAAGCCAATCAAGTTGCCACCAAAGGTTGGTTGCGGATCCTTAAAGCACCATTCAAGATAATTCCTATTCAACGGGTTTTTCACTCGGTAGAGATGGCAATAATCATCGCGATTTTCGGCGACAATGAGTATCTAATCAAATATGGATTTTATGTTGCCCTATTTGTAACAGTTGGTCATTTGGCCTCGATTCTCGGCTCTAGAAAATTGGAGGCGAAGTAAAAGATGTTTTTCATCGCCAAGGAGATGCTCTCCGGATTCCGACATCTATTCCCAAGGGGCAAATTTAGATTTGTCTTGATTTTCCTCTCTTTAATCGCAGCAACTATCTCGGTATCAGAGCTGTTGGTAATGAAGTTCTTTGCCACATTAGTGCTGAATGAAAATGAATACAGCGACCAGCGTCTAGCTATTGCGGCTGTAGGCTTTTTTGTCTTCTTTATTGTTACCCGTTTAAGCCAGTTCTATCAACGCAGCTACCGAGTAAAGGCGTTTGCGCGTTCATTTAGAGCGGCAAAGAAAGATCTAAAGCCCAAAGAGGAAAACCGTGAATGGGCCATGGCTTTTGAGCTCACAAACATCCTAAGTTTGGGAACCCAATTAGTAGCAATTCTGCTGTTTGTTCTGGTGTTAAATCCTTTGGTAGCGCTAGTAAACCTAATTGTCCTTTTTGGAATCTTGCAAGTAGTAGGCGGCTTATTCCGTAAGCAGATTGCGATCCAAGCAGAGCTAACTGCGCTGGGCGGGAAGAAGAAGGTAAAGCCAGAAAAGCGTTATGGAGTGCGAATTAGAGCGGCAGAGACCGGTGCTTTAGCATCGGGAGCGGGAACATTAATCATTTTGGCGGTACTACTTTTCCTAAGTGTTGATGGGCAAATAACTCCGACAAACACATTGGTTATTTTCTTGGGTGTACGCCTGCAAAACTCGGTGATCTCAAATGGTTCGCGTTCGCTGATGCGATATGCCAAATCAAGCTCTAGAACTGATGATGACGATGACCAAGAATGATGTGTTGCTGACCTTTGGCTACTCAACCCTGGCAGAGCGCGCTGGCAAGATAAAATTCCCCAAAACCAGTCAAGACCGTGAAGTTTTGGTTGTGGTGCAAAACCCCAACCCTTCCCCTTTTAAAGTAAAAGATGGCGCAAATAAAGTTCTAGAATTGAAAAATCGCGGAGTAGCCAAGAGCCGGAATGCGGTAATAGAAAATGCTTCTGGCAAGTATCTGATATTTGGAGATGATGACATCACCTTTGATGAATCAGCAATTCAACAATTAATTGATTACTTTGAAAGCCATCCGGAGTGCAGCATCATTATGGCTCAGGCTGTCGATGAAACTGGAGTATTGCGAAAGAGCTATCCCGCCAAGCAACATAAGCTCACAAGATTCAACTCCGCCAAAGCCGCAACCTACGAGATGATGATCCGGGTCGATGCGATTAAATCAAAGGGTGTGAGCTTTGATGAGAGCTTTGGCGCTGGCGTTCCAAATTTTCTAGGAGATGAATACATTTTCATTACAGATGCTCTCAAAAAGGGTTTGCGCGGAACCTTCCTGCCAATCCAGGTTGCAATTCATCCCAAGGAGAGTTCAGGTAGTACATGGGGAACTCGGCTAGATCTCTCCGCTAGAGCAGCGGTATTTTCTAGAGTTTTTGGGATAACTGCCCCGATTTTTCGCGCCCTATTTCTCTTAAAATCAAGAAAGGCAAGTGTGGGTTTTGTTAATGGGCTACGTTTTATCCTCGGAAAATGAAAATCTTTGCGCACCGTGGTTACAGCCACAAGTTTCCTGAAGCAACCAAACAGGCATATCAAGAGGCGATTTCCGCTGGCTCACATGGCTTTGAGTGTGATGTTCGTTTAACCAAAGATCGCCAAATAGTTTGCTTTCACGATCGCACACTAAAAAGAATTACGGGGGACAAGAAAGCGGTTGCGAGATTAACTTTAGAGCAGTTGAAGGCTGCAACTGAGGTTATTACTTTAGAAGAGTTGCTTGAGCTTGCTATCAACAGCAAGCAGGATTTATTGATTGAGACAAAACATCCGGCGTTAACCGGCCCAGCCATAGAATCACAGGTTTTGAAGTTGCTCGCAAAAAAAGCTGCTGAGATATCTCAAGCTGGGATAGATGTTGTTGTGATGTCCTTTTCTTACTTTGCAGTCCGTCGCATCAAATCTAGATATAGCAAAGCGATGAAAGTAATTAAATATCCAGCAGCTTTCTATTTTCGACCAACTAAAGACCTTGCAGTTGATATTGAGTTATTGCGCAAACATCCTGGGTTGCTGAATAGGGCCCTTCCTGCTCGGGTGTTTGTTTGGACAGTTAACTCGAAAGAGGATCTAAAGTGGGTAAAGAAGCGCAAGATTTATGGCGTAATCACCGACCGACCAAAAAGAGCGGCCCGAATATTGCTATCCTCACATAGTGAGTGAACAGTTAACCCTCTCTGTTGATTGCGGAGGGCTATTTCTAAAGAGTTGTGTCCTTGATGACTCAGGCACAATGCACTCCAAGCCAAATCGCATTGAGACTCCATATCCATTGTCGCCAGAAGCTTTTGTCTCCACTATTTCTCAAATTGCCAGTGATTTACCAAAGGCTTATCGCGCCACAGTCGGCATGCCAGGCATGATTCGAAATGGCGTTGTGGTTGCTACTCCGCACTACATAACTACAAAAGGACCGCGCACCAGAATTGATCCAGAGCTGCAGGATCAATGGACTGATTTTGATATGCAAAAAGCTTTGTCGGTAGAGCTTGCTGTTCCTACGCTGGTTTTGAATGATGCTGAGGTGCACGGTGCTGGGATTATTACCGGATCTGGATATGAAGTGGTGATAACTCTTGGTACTGGACTAGGTTTTGCAATTTTTTATGGCGGCAAATTAACGCCACACTTTGAGTTCTCTCATGCCACGGTCCGTCGTGGTACTACTTATGACACCTGGATTGGCGAGCAAGAGCGTAAGCGTTTAGGAAATGTTTTCTGGTCCAGAAGAATTCGCCAGTTAGTTGAGGAGTTGAGGCCAGTATTTAAGTGGGATCGGCTTTATATCGGTGGCGGTAATGCGCGTTGCATCAGACCAATAGATCTAGAGCGAATGGGCGATGATGTTGTGATCGTTCCCAACACCGCTGGTGTAGCAGGCGGTGTAAGGGCTTGGAACTTAGAGCACTACTACCGCGCCTAAGCGCGTAGTGCTTGAGCAAATTCGAGGAAATCTCCGACGATAATGTCGATCTCTCTTTGGCCATGTGCCAAGGAGATCAGCCATTGCTCATCAAGTCCTGGAGGGGTCATTACATTTCTATTCAAAGACCAGAAGAATGACAGTTCGGCGATATCAAAATCAGTTGCCTTGTAATCACGATAGTTGCGAACCGGAGAGGCGGACCAGGTAATGCAACCCTTTACGCCAAATCCAACGGTATGAGCTGGAATTTCATACTCATTAATGATCTCAGAGATGCGGGTTAGTGCTTGACGATTTAGATCCTCGCTACGTTGCAACGCTTCTGGGGTGCAGAGACGATCAACCGCACGAATGCCGGCCATAGCTAAGTAATGTCCATTGAAGGTTCCTAGATGTGAATGCTTTCCATTCACAACCACCTCCATGTATTCGCGCTTACCACCAAAAGCGGCAACTGGAATTCCGCCACCAATTGATTTTGCAAGTGCAATCAAATCAGGCTTAACACCAAGTCTTTGCGCTGCACCCTGTGGTCCAGCTGTTAAACCAGTCTTCACCTCATCAAATACCAACAAGACTCCGTATTGATCGCAGAGTTCACGGACTCTCTCTAGGTAGCCCATATCTGGCAAAACAATTCCGATGTTTTCTAGGACCGGCTCCATGAAGATGCAGGCGATTTGATCTGCATGTGCTTTGAAGATTCTCTCGATTGCATCAGCATCGTTATAAGGAACGACCCAGACATCACCAGGAACAGTTGCATTTAACGGAACTGTGTTAGGCGCGGAAGGATCTCCAGCTTTTGCTAGATCTGGTTTTGCAGAGACCATCAACGGGTCATAAGAACCGTGGTAGCCACCCTCAATTTTTACTACACCTAACTTTCCGGTAGCGGCACGTGCAGTGCGAAGTGCATACATCGTGGCTTCAGTTCCGGAGTTAGCAAAGCGGACCATATCTAAACCAAAACGACGGCACATGATTTCTGCACCATCTCGAGTGATTGGTGAAGGAGTAGCAAACAAAGTTCCGACATCTAGAGTTGCGTGTGCCTCTTTGACTACCTCTTCATTTAAGTGACCAACAAGAAGTGCGCCAAAACCCATAGAAAGATCGAGCATTTCACGGCCATCAACATCCTTTAGCCAAGCGCCTTTTGCGGCAACAATTGAGATGGGATATGGATCCCAGTGTTGGAAGCTGGAGGCAACACCTAATGGGGTGACCTGAGCGGCAAGTTGGTTTTCATCACCAGATTTAGGGGCTAACTTGCTGAATTTTTCCCGTTCTTTATCAAGCAACTCTTGAATACGAGCAGGAGAAACTGGAGTCACCTTGTTTGGTGTTGACCTATAGGTCTGCGAATG
This sequence comes from uncultured Clavibacter sp., assembly GCA_964536895.1. GTDB lineage: Bacteria > Actinomycetota > Actinomycetes > Nanopelagicales > Nanopelagicaceae > MAG-120802. The sequence goes on along the minus strand of CAZIAI010000017.1, from coordinate 16,835 downwards.
ATTGGTTTTATTAAACATGGGAGTTTCGGGACTTCCCAAATACGGATCAGCAGATCCGATTTGTTGGTACCACACTCCTGTTCAGAAATTTAAGCTTAGTTACTGCTTTAAGGGAAGGTTACTCCTGGGTAGTAATACCCGTCAAGAGATAGCTTTTTATGCGTGGCGACCGGGGAATTACCGCATGAATAGGTTGCGAAGTCTGCGGGTTGTGAAAAATAAACCGGTCACAATCATCACACAGAAGTACCCCACATGCATCAAAGTACCCATGTCCCAATATCCAAACCAAAGATCACGCACTAATTCAATTCCATGCCAGGAAGGAAATAGTTGAATCAAAAACTCTAGCCAATCAGGATAAACAGATATTGGATAAAGAGATCCGGAAAATAGGAACATAGGAAGTAAAACAATATTAATCATTCCCATTTGTTGGTAGGTCTTGAAATAAGAGGTGATCGCCATACCGAATGAAGCAAATCCAAAGGCGATAAACACCGCAGCCGGAATCGCAAGTAAGGCTGAAACACCTGGAACCAAACCAAGTGGTGCAGTAATCGTCATGAAAGCAATGGCATAAGAAAGTCCTCGTAGCAACGCCCAAGTAATTTCACCAAGCGCTACATCAAGTGGGCCAAGAGGGGTCGCCAACATCCCTTGATACAACTTGCTTTCATTTAACTTGAAAAACACATTCCAAGTTGAGTCATAAATGGCGCCGTTCATGGCGCTGGTGGCTAGCAACCCAGGAGCGATAAAGACCGCATAATCAACGGTGCCACGGCCACTATCAACATCACCAATCAGCTCGCTCATGCCGTAACCAAAAGCCAAGAGATATAAAACCGGCTCAACAAATCCGGTAACTATCGGCACCCAAGTTGAGGAGCGCAGTGCGATTAAGCCACGTTCCAAAATAGCGCGGGCTCGACCAGCATAAAGTTGGTGACCCATACGGTTGGCACGGGCATCAGCGATTTCAACTGCGGTCTTCACTTTGCCAACCTTTCAGCAAACTTTTTATTGGCAAGTTTGAAACCAATAATCATCATGCAAACTAGATATGCGTAATGCACCAAAATCATCACACCGGAGATCGAGTAGCCATAGGAGTAATAACGGCCTAGCTCTGTGGCATGCCAAAGCGGTGAGATCCAGCCAATAGGCTGAATGAAAATCGGCATACTAGATAGCGGAAAGAAAGTTCCGGAGAAAAGGAACATCGGCATAATAATCATGCGGTTTAACACCGTCATGAAGTAATCCTCATTCTTTACACCAGCGGTAACACCCATAATCACTGCGGCAAATGCTCCCGCAGCAAAAATTGTTACTGGGATGACATCCCATGACTGGCTGATACTTACTACCCCAAAGGCAATCAACAGGACCCAATAACAAACTACGGTAAATACAACACGGGCAATAGCGCCAATAAATACCCCCAGAACAATCTGACCGGGATTAATTGGTGTGGAGTTAATGGCGTAAAACAGACGGCGCCATTTAAACCCTTCCATCACTGGAAACATTGCTTCATCAAGCGCTCCAGTCATGGCAGCGCTGGCAAGTAATGCTGGAGCAATAAAGGTTATGTACTCGACGCCGCCGGTGCCGGAAGTACCTGAGTTTTCATTAACCAAAACACCAATACCGATACCAATTGCGACTAGATAGAAAAGTGGGTTTCCGATCGCAACAATTGCGATGATTCCCTTCCATTTCATCATCTGGGCGATTCGCGCCTCAGCTACATAAGTAGCACCGCGCGCACGAATCTTGGCGACATCAATCCCCTTATTCATTTGAGTTACTCATTCGATAAGTGTTCTTCCGGTAAGTCTTAGGAACACATCTTCAAGGGAGCTACGACGCACTAGAGAGGTTGTGGGATGAAGTTTCTTGGCGGTTATCTCTTCAAGCAAAGCTTCGCCATCTTCGACATACATCAAGATGCGATCGGGTAATTCTTCGATGCGGGAGCACATATCTCGCAATGCGGGCGCGACCTCTTTATTGCGCTCTGATCCAAAACGAACCTCGAGCACCTCTTTGGTGGAGTATTTCTTGATCAGTTCAAGAGGCGATCCTTCAGCCATAATCTTGCCGTTATCCATAACAATCAGGCGATCACAAAGTTGTTCCGCTTCATCCATAAAGTGTGTGGTGATTACCAAAGTAACCCCAGTCTCCTTCAAACGGAAAAGTCGATCCCACAAAATATGGCGCGCTTGAGGATCCAAACCAGTTGTTGGTTCGTCGAGCATCAAAATATCAGGCTCACTTACTAGTGCGCGTGCGATTGTTAGACGACGCTTCATGCCACCGCTTAGGGCATCAACTTTGGAATCTCGTTTTTCTTGCAGTTGAGCAAACTCCAACAACTCTTCAATTTTGCCCTTAATGAATTTTTTGCTTAACCCAAAGTAACGGCCATAAATAAAAAGATTCTCAGTAACAGTTAGCTCGCCATCCAAATTGTCTTGTTGGGGGACAACTCCAAGGTGAGCTCTGATTTGTGGACCGTGTTGCTCTGGATCTTTGCCGAGAATTGTTATGGAGCCCGCGGTGCGTTGTGAGGTAGCTGCGATGATCCGCATGGTGGTGGATTTACCGGCACCGTTGGGGCCAAGCAATCCGAAGGACTCACCCTTGGCTACATCGAAGTCAATGGCATCTACTGCGGTGAAATCACCGTATCTCTTGGTCAATCCACGCGCGCTTATCAGCGATTCAGGCATTGTTTTATCTTATCGCTTAGAAGAGGTCTATAGTTTCCCTACGTGCGGTTACTTCATCAGCCAAATCACGATCTCACTTACGACGATGTATTCATGATTCCGTCGCGTTCCAACATCACTAGCCGAATGGATGTAGATCTACGCGCTACCGATAACACCGGAGCCACTATTCCGCTAGTAGTTTCAAACATGACCGCCATATCTGGCCGTCGAATGGCAGAAACTGCCGCCCGACGTGGTGCGCTAACTGTTATTCCGCAGGACATCCCACTTCCGGTAGTGGCTGAGGTTGTCTCTTGGATTAAATCCAGACATATTCTTTTTGATACACCAATTACATTGGAAGCCCATCAAACAGTTGCTGATGCCGCATCTTTAATTCACAAGAGAGCACATGGCGCAATCGTGGTGGTTGAAAACAACAAACCTCTAGGCGTTGTCATGGAAGAGGATTGGGAGGGTGTAGATCGCTTTACTCAATTGCACCGCATCATGTCCAAGGATTTAATGGTGATTCCAGATTCTGTTAATGCCCGTGAAGCATTTGATTTGTTGCACGAAAAGAATCGTCGCCTAGCACCGGTAGTTGATACCGCTGGAAATCTAGTAGGAATCATCACCAAGACTGGAGCGCTGCGCGCAACCCTGTATACCCCAGCATTGGATCAGCAACAAAGATTAAGAATCGCAGCCGCTGTTGGTGTAAATGGTGATGTAAAGGCAAAAGCGAAAGCGCTGATTGATGCTGGAGTTGATGTCTTGGTATTAGATACCGCTCATGGTCATCAAGAGAAGATGATCGAAGCTCTCAAGTTAATCCGCTCTTTGGATCCAAAGATTCCAATTGTTGCGGGCAATGTAGTTACCGCTGAAGGTGTACGAGATTTAGTTGCTGCTGGCGCAGACATAATCAAAGTTGGTGTCGGACCAGGTGCGATGTGCACGACAAGAATGCAAACCGGTGTTGGTCGCCCACAGTTTTCTGCTGTCATGGAGTGCGCTGCTGAAGCTAAAAAGCTCGGAAAACATGTGTGGGCAGATGGCGGAGTTCGCCATCCACGTGATGTCGCGCTAGCTCTAGCCGCAGGTGCTTCATCGGTAATGATTGGATCTTGGTTTGCTGGAACTTATGAATCACCAAGTGATCTACGGGTTGATTCCAGTGGAAAGCTTTACAAGGAATCCTTTGGAATGGCATCTGCTCGCGCAGTCGCTGCTCGCACCTCCAGCGAGGATGCATTTGATCGGGCCCGCAAAGCGATTTATGAAGAGGGCATCTCAACCTCAAGAATGTATTTGGATCCCGTTCGTCCAGGCGTTGAAGATTTGATTGATGAAATCATTGCCGGAGTTAGATCATCATGCACATACGCCGGCGCACAAAGCCTGACAGAGTTTGCAGAGAAAGCAGTTGTTGGAATTCAATCTGCTGCGGGGTACGCAGAAGGAAGACCACTTCATACCTCTTGGGGTAAGTAACTCTTAAGCACCTTTTGCGTACTTGGCAGCAAATATCAGTAGATAAGCCAGCGCAGCGATTAATAACAGGGTCCAGCGCAGCTCAATTACATCTGCGATAAATCCAATCATCGGCGGGCCAATCACAAAACCAAAGTAGGAAACACCGGAAACTTTTGCTACCGCTTCAGATGGAGCAATCACACCAGCATATTTTGTGGAAGCTAGTGCACCGGCGGCGCTGAACATCAATGGAATAACAACGGATAATCCCAATCCGAGCAAAAACCAAGCAACCATAATTGCTGGAACACCACCAACAAACAATCCTGCGGTTAAACCAGTACCGGCAATAAATCCACCCGTGGTTATAACAATCGGTGCACCGAAGCGATGAGCCAAAAAGTCTCCAGAGAAGCGGCCAATAATCATTGCGGTACAGAAAACAATGTAAGGCAATGTAGAAACAAAAGGTGTGGCATCAAATGCATCACGTGCCAAAACTCCACCCCAGTCACCAGCTGCGCCCTCGCTTAATGCAGCAAACAAGCCGAACATGCCAAATACCCAGAAGATAAAGGGATGTTTAGCTCTTGGACCAGTAGAGAAGTCATGTTGATCAACTCGGGCGGGCAAAAACAAAGGTTTAACTAAAAGGGCAGCCAATACATATATTCCTGCTAACGCAACCGCTTGTTGCATCGGTGTTACTTGCCATTGAGAAAAGAGTCCGCCCAGAATTCCACCAAATAAAGTTCCTACTGAAAACATGCCATGGAAAACGCTCATCAATCGCCGGCCAGCGCGCTGTTCAACAACAACAGCGTGTGCATTCATCGCAACATCCTGGGTGGCTAATGCAAAACCAAAAATGAAAAGAGAGAACCAAAACCATTGCAGATTAAGAAGTAAGCCAACCAATAAACAACTGAAGGAAACCGCCAAAGTTGACCAGAAGATAACTGGCTGACTACCAAACTTGGCAGAGTTTCTTCCTGCTGGCTTTAGCGCAACAAAGACGCCGATGGAAACAAAGAGCAGAGATAACCCCAGGGTTCCATTAGAGATTGCGAGCAGCTCTTTGAAGTCGGGGATACGGGCCACGAAGGTTCCCGCGGTGAAGCCATTAATGATGAAGGTGATCGTGACCGCCAGGCGTGCCCGTCTCAAATCCAGATTCATAATTTGCGAAGTCTACCCAGCAGGGGTTCAATTTCCATTAAGAATTTTTTCAGAAAAGGATGATTGGGTAACAGACATGCAAACACTATCTACCTTTACCAAAGTAATGAGCGGTTTTGTCATGGGCGCAGTAGTCGCCGGCGGTGTAGCAGTAGCGGTAACACCAGATACTCCACCGACAAAGGTTTGTGTAGATAACCGAACAAAGGCGCTCTTCGCTGCAACAGATGGCAGCTGTTCAAGAACTCGCACATTAATGACCGTGGTTGGAAGCGCAGTTGATGTGCAAACCATTGCGGCCGCGGTTTCGCCCTCGGTAGTTTCCATCGCAGTTTCCTCACCTACCGGAAGCGGTTCAGGCTCAGGCGTCATTTACCGTTCAAACTCTGATTCCTCCTTCATTATTACCAACGAGCATGTAATTGAAAGAGCTGTGCAATCTGGCACCGTGAGGGTCGAGTTAAATAATGGTGATATCGAGCGAGCCTCAATTGTCGGCCGTGACTCAACTTATGACATCGCGGTATTGAGAATTAACCGTGGAAATCTAAAAGCAATTCAGATTGGCAACTCCAATAAATTGATAATTGGTGAACCAGTTGTTGCATTTGGCTCACCACTTGGATTATCCGGAACCGTTACTAGTGGAATTGTGTCAGCGCTTAACCGTCCTGTAACCGCTGGAAGCACAGGAGCAGAATCATTTATCGATGCGATCCAAACTGATGCTGCAATTAATCCCGGCAACTCCGGAGGTCCTTTAGTTGATGCATCAGGTGCGCTAGTTGGTATCAACTCAGCGATTGCAACATTGGGCAATGGTTCGAGTGGCTCAATTGGTCTAGGTTTCTCAATCCCAATCAATCAAGCAAAACGTGTAGTCGATGAAATCATCGCTACTGGAAAATCCTCCAGACCTTTCCTTGGTATCAACTTTGATACCTCATTCACCGGAACTGGCGCCAGAATTCTGCGCATCGTTGAAGGTGAAGCAGCGGCCAGAGCTGGAATTCCAGCCGGTGCGGTAATCAAGGAGATTGATGGCAGAAAAATTAATGATTTGATCTCTGCCATTGTGCGAATCCGCTCTTACGCTCCTGGTGAAACGGTGCGAATTACCGTTGACCTTCCAGGCGGCGGAAGCCGTACCTACTCTGTCGTGCTTGGTCGGGCTGACTCAAACTAGTTAAGCCGCTAAATCACGAAGCGCGAGCGGTTTTCTCCTGCTTCACCTGCTAGGTTTGGTGACACAGCTCGAAGGAGGTACCACATTGGCCGATGAACACAACGATGATGAGATGAATGATGAAATCATCACTGAAGAAATGTTGTGGGAAAGAATTCCAGAAACACAAGGAATTGATCGCGCCAGTACCTACTACGAGCTAAGCGCCCGAATCTACGCGCGGGGTCAATATGACGAAGCGTTGGCTCTAGCGGAAACCGCTCGCGATATTTACTCAGAACTGGGAACTGCCGCACCAAAAGAAGGTTTAGCCCAGGCTTACTCTGCGATTGGTTATAACTTGAACCAACTAAAGCGGATGAATGAAGCGGCCAGTGCAATGAGCAAGGCAGTGGAGTTGTTGCGGGAAAACAAATCTCCGATGGCGCTTGAGTTGGCCTGCACTCTTGGTGAATGGTGGTTCAGCTCCAAGGAGTACCAAAACACAATTGATTGCATGGAGGAGTGCGCCCGCGAACATCTAATTGATGGCAATGAATTGGGTGCAGCAACAGATTTTCACTTGATTGGGTGCGCTTATCGCGAGTTGAAAAAGTACAACGAAGCATTAGATGCTTTTTATGAGGCCCGTAAATATTTCAAGAGCTCTCGCGAGGTAATTCATGTTGCACGTTGCGATCAGAAGATTGCACATTGCTATGTTGAATTAGGTGATGCTGAATCAGCTTTGGCTGCAGCGCAGAAAGCGGTTGATGTATTTACCACCGCCCATGATCAACGTCGTTTGACATACGCCTCATTTGAACTGGGCAAAGCTCTAGTTCTTTCTGGTGAGGTAGATGAAGGACTCAATACGCTAGAGCGGGTACTTGATATTGCCGCCGATGCAGAACCAAAGGATTTCGAGTTCATAATCTCAATTGAGCGCAGAATTGCAGAGATATTGCATACCCAAGGCCGCTCTGAAGAAGCGATTGAGATAGAACGGCGAATCAGTTCGATTTCAGAGATTCTAGAAAACTAGTCCCAAGTGAGTCTTCCCGATCTCTCTTTCCTAAAGGGCAGAGACTCTTTAATTATCACTATGGTTTGTCTCGGAAATATTTGTCGCTCACCTATGGCAGCTGCTGTATTGCACAACAAAGTAAAGCCAATTGCGAATCCCAAAATTTTTGTTGACTCTGCTGGCACATCAAATTGGCATGTGGGACAAGGTCCCAATCCACC
>CAZIAI010000017.1:5493-8938 GCA_964536895.1 uncultured Clavibacter sp. | reverse complement strand
AGCCACCGACGGGTTAATCAAGCAATTACTTATTTAGGTGCTGCATCGCCCAGGCATACATCGCAATTGCGCCAGCAGCTGAGGCGTTCATTGATCTTGTTGAACCATATTGGGAAATAGCTAGAACTTGTTCGCAGACCGCCACCGCTTCATCAGACATTCCAGCACCTTCTTGACCTAAAAACAGAACTGCGTTTCGTGGAAAGTTGGCTGATTCAATCGGGGTAGAGACAGCGACATTATCAATTCCGATTATTGCTACCTGATGTTCATCACACCAAGATTTAAAGTCAGCCACGGTGGGATGATGAATAACAGTCAAGTATTTATCAGTGACCATCGCTCCACGCCGATTCCAATCTCTCTTTCCGACGATGTGAACACTTGAGACATTGAATGCGTTTGCGGTTCGCACGATAGATCCGATGTTTAAATCATGTTGCCAATTCTCAATCGCTACCCGCAGTGGATGACGCTTAGTGTTCAAATCAGCGACAATCGCTTCGACCTTCCAGTAGCGGTACTTGTCCAAAACATTTCGCCGGTCACCCTTTTCTAGCAACTCTGGGTCGTAATGCTCGCCAGCAGGCCAAGGCTGTGGATGTGGTCCAACGCCAACTACTGGATAAAACTCGCCAGGTCCGATTTCTGCAGGTGGCAAACTCATAGATTTGAAATCAATTTCTTTGCTGCATCAACGATTGCTTTTTCATGATCCTTTAACTCATGTCCTGGGTAATCATTGCCATGAGCAAAGGGATCGGGGAGTTTTGTTACTCCAGATAATTCCTGCAACACAAATAATCCGCAAAATGGAGCGTAGGTAGCGTTGTATCCACCTTCATGAGTCATCATCAACTTTCCACCGCAAACCTGGTCCGCTAGATCCATGAGTTTTCTAGTCATGACTCGGTATCCCTCTGCGGTAACCAACATTCTGCCTAGTGGATCATAAACAGAGGAGTCAAAACCGGAGGCAACACAGATGATGTCAGGATTGAACTTGGTTATAGCGGGGATGACTACCTCATCAAATGCGTAGTAATAGCCACCATGTCCAGTTCCGGGTGGAAGTGGAATGTTTATGTTTGTTCCAACACCAACCACATCAACATCGCCGGTTTCATGAGGATAGAGACGGTTTTGATGCAAAGAGATAGTAAGCACATTTGGATCATTCAAAAAGATAGCTTCAGTTCCATTTCCGTGGTGAACATCCCAATCAACCACCGCTACCCTCAAATCATCGCCATGTGTTTTTTTGGCCACATTTATTGCAACCGCAAGGTTAGAAAAAATGCAGTAACCCATTCCGGTTTCTCTAACCGCATGATGTCCAGGTGGTCTAATGAGCGCATATCCATTATCTAACTCGCCACTTAACACCGCTTCGAAGAGTTCAATAGCGCCACCAGCTGCCATAGCTGCAATCTCATAACCACCGCGAGCAAAGGGCGTTGTTAAATCACCGCCATCTCCACCTAAGCGGAAAGCTGATTCCTGTTTGATGCGCGCAATGTGTTCCTTGGTATGGGTGGTCTCTAACTCTGCCTCGCTGGCTTTGCGAACTGGAACGCGAGTCAAATGATCAATCAATCCTGAGACAACTACCAATTCATGAATGCGCTTTTTAGTTTCTGGATTCTCATAATTCATGTATGGCTGTAGGCCCGCACCGGGGTCTGAGGGCATATCGCCGACAAAGGTGCCGGTATCGTGCCATCCAAAAATCTCGTGATAAACATAACCCGTAGGCATACCCCGAAGCCTAAAGCCATCTATGGGAAATGACTATTACGCTGTTACTTATGCGCAAAAAGCTGATCATCGCCATTTTGGCTATGGCGCTAGGTGCTCCACCAGCTAATGCGCTACACAAGTTCGAGAAGTATGTGAATGCAAAACAACTCGCTGCACCCGGGATGTTGATTATCAACTCCACCGACGGTGCGGTTTTGGCCCAAAATCAACCGGAGTCCTTGCGAATTCCCGCATCGGTATTAAAACTGGTTTCTGCCACAGCGGCACTTCACTTTGTTGGCCCAGAAAAGCAGTACACCACCAAAATATTTGCCACCGCCAATCCAACTGAGTTTGTTATCAAAGGAAGTTTGGATCCATGGTTGACAAGTAATCTCAGTTTTTCCAAGAAAAACAAGCAGAGATTTTTGCCATCATTAATCAACAAAGCCAATACTGAAAATCATAAGAAGTTAACGATCTATTACACCGGTTTGTTTGAACGAGACACCTTGGATTTGGCGGTAAACCTAAAACAAAAGAAGATTAAAGTTAACTTCCAGAAAATAAATAATGCTCGATCAGCCGAGTTAATCACCACAGAGATTGCGGGATTAACCTCTGTTCCAGTAAGCGAGATGGTCAAATTTGTCACTCTTTGGAGCGATAACCGATTAGCTGATCGTCTAGCAAAGGATGCGGCTCGAGAAATTGGATATGAAACTACGCCAAAAGGTTTAACTACTACCTTCAAACAAGCTTTAAGTGAGTTAGGTGTGGATCACACGGGACTGGTTGCCAAAGATGGCAGCGGCCTGTCTAAACAAAATCAGGTTTCGGCCCGCACAATTGTGGAGTTGTTGATGAAAATCAGAAACAACCCAACTTACTCCGCCATATACGAGGGCTTACCGATTTCTGGACAGACCGGAACTTTACAAAAGAGGTTTCTCACAACGGCACCGATGGCGGTAGGAAAGGTTCTAGCTAAAACTGGATGGGTAAACAACAGTGTGACATTGGCGGGATATGTGAAAAATGGTGAAACCGAGTACGCCTTTGCCATATTGGCCGATGGCATAACCCCTTCATTTACCGCTAGAAATAAGGCACGGGCAGCGATGGATCGCTTATTGGGCGCTATCGTTGAAGGGAATCACTAAACACTTTGATCGCCCCGCCATAACAGGCAACCCAAACTTTTTTGTGAACTGGTTCGTAGGTAATTCCTATGGGCTCTTTACATACCTTTATCTTTTGCAGAACCTTGAAATCACTAACCCGCACCTTTGCTACGGTGTTGCTTTTGTAGTTCACGACGTAAAGCGCGGTGCCATCTGTGGATACATCCAAACTTCTAGCTGCAGATCCGGTCCGAGCTGAATTTGTGACCTTTCCAGTTTGAAGATCGAATGCAACAACGCGGCCAGAACTATTTAGTGTGGCAAAAAGCATTGTGTCATCAGGTGAAAGAACCACAGCTCGAGGGTTTGAACCGATGTTAAGCAGACTCTTTTCATAGGTAGCCAGATTAATTTTATGAATGACAGCGCCACCCATTTGAGCAATATAGGCAAAGCTCGAGTCTTTTGAGACTGCGATACCGCGTGGATAAGCACCAATCTTTATTGTCTTAACTACTTTTTGACTTTCTAACGAGATGATTGAAAGATCATAAGAGCACCAATTAGTCACCAAAACAAAT
>CAZIAI010000017.1:0-5393 GCA_964536895.1 uncultured Clavibacter sp. | reverse complement strand
ATAGACCGTCACAGAGTGCCGGTACATCATGTTGTGAGCCGATACATATCCAGTTTTTGATGCCCGCACTGATTTGGGAGAGATATTTCCGGTGATGGTATTTTTCAATTGCAATCTTGTGGAATCAGATTGTGGCTGTGCACTTGCAGGTGTGAAAATCTGTAGAACTAGGCCAACAAGTGGGCCAATAACTATGGCCCATCTCACCGAAGTACGCATAGTCGCAATCTACAGGGTAATCTCATACTCATGATCTCGCCTTACATCGCGCTGATGAAGTTGCGGGTCGTTGAATTGTTATTGGTTACAACTCTGCCCGCACTTTTTTTGGCAGCAGGGGGCATACCTCCACTTGATGTAACACTTGCGACCTTAATTGGTGGAACTTTGGCAGCCGGTGCTGCCAATGCATATAACATGATTATTGAAAGTGATATTGATCAGTTGATGGGTCGAACCGCTAAGCGTCCGATAGTCAACAATCAAATTTCCGAAAACCAAGCTTTGGCATTTGCCGCAATTATCACTGTGATTTCTTTGGCAATCTTCTGGGTTTTCACTAACCCATTAGCAACCGGTCTAACTGTAAGTGCAATCGCATTTTATGTATTTGGCTACACCGTTGGATTAAAACGCAGAACCTCACAAAACATTGTTTGGGGTGGAATCGCAGGTTGCATTCCAGTCTTGATTGGCTGGGCTGCGGTTACTAACTCTTTGTCTTGGACCGCATTTTGGTTCTTTATGGTGATTTTCTTCTGGACCCCGCCACATTTTTGGGCGTTGGCTATTAAGTATCGTGAGGATTATGCCGCTGCTGGAATTCCAATGCTGCCGGTTGTTGCCCCTATTAATAAGGTGGCGCAGCAAATGTGGCTTCACACAATTTCAATGATTGTCACCTCTTTGCTAACCCTGTTTAGCGCTGGGTTACCAGGTTGGAGTTATCTGATCACATTGATATTGGGCTTGTTTTTCGCCTATCAATTGATAGGTCTTGAGAGTTCAGGTATCGATAAAAAGGCCGGAAAGATTTTCCACAGCTCAATAACCTACCTAAGCCTCTTCTCGGTGCTGTTGGTTGCAGCAGTATTAATTGGCTGAGTTATTGATTGTAAAGTGAATATCTCGCCTCCCTGTCACACCTAGTTTTTGATAAATCGCCATTGTTTCTTGCCTAATTAATGATTCGGAGTATCCCAGTTGATTTGCAATGGATATATTTGTCATTCCTTGCCTAATCTTGGAGAGAATAGTTTCTTGACGCTCCGTCAGTTTTTCACCAAATGAGCTATCAGATTTTTTGCTTGTCTGGTTGAATGCTTTTGCATGGTTGTCCTGATGGAGATGTAAATACATGTTCAAAATCGAACGGAAAAGTTCAAAGTACTCTCGATTTTCTTTATCATCCCTAATCTCTACTTGAAAGCTTATAGCGACAAAGAAGTTTGGGAGCAGGGGGAAGAGAACGGTTGACTTCCAAGTGTCAAGGTCATTTAGAGCATTGCCAGTAATTCGCTCAAAGTCCTTTTTGTACTCTTCATCACGAGCACGAATGATCACCGTGCTAGAACGAATGGTCTGAGTCAAAACGGGATCGCTATCTAGCTTGAACACCTGGTTTGCGTCGACCATCTCTTTTTCAAAGCCAAAGCTGGCTAGGTGTTCTAACTTTAGATCTGGCTTTATTTGAGCGATATAGATCCGGCAAATCTGCTCATCACGACAAGTATGCATGGCCAGGTACTGCACTATTTCTGACAAGTCATGTTCATCGCTTAAGAAGTTAGCGATGTTGCTTAGGCGCAACATTGACATCATATTCCCCTTTCCATTAGTAAAAAAATTGTGCAGGTAAGTAAAGTAATCTCAGTACAACTTCACGCATGGGAAAAGTGCCCACCTGTTTGGTCAAAGAAAATGTTTGTCCTTTACTCTCTTTTCTGGAACCAGAATTGATTACTGACTGCATTTCTTGATTTAGGGGCTGTAAATCACAATGTAAAGGGCGACACTTAAGGTGTTTTCAAGGGTTTTTACAGACAACCCCCCTATCCTTTTGGACAGTAAATGACCCCTAATTCCCCCAGGGAGCCACGAATTTGAGATCTAGACGAGCGGGCGCTTTTGCCTTCGCCCTTTCCACCTCTTTGGTGCTTTCAATGATGCCCGGTATCTCACCAGCTTTTGGAAACCCACCCCGCACCCCAAAGCCGACTCTGGCTCAAATAAACGCGGCGAAGAAGGCGGAGGCCGAGAAGAAACGTTTGGTGGATGAGGCAACCGCCCGTCTCAATAGAGCCAATTTAACTTTGCGCCAACTCGCGGCGGTGGCCAACACCGCCCGCATTAGATACGAAGCAGCAAAACGAGAGTTAGCAGTTGCGACCAAAGAGGCACAGGATGCAACCGCCGCTTACAACACAGCGGTCTCTGAGGTGCAAGCAGCGCATGATGCCATCGGTCGTCTGGCAACAAATGCCTACATCATGGGCGGCGGATTCACGGATTTGGATTCTGTGCTGCACTCCGATGGGCCACAAGATTTGATGGATCGTCTTTCTACTTTGGATTCATTAGGTGCACAAAACACCCAAGCATTGTTTAGATTTAAGTCAGCGGAAGAGGCGGCCAAGAAAGCCAAGAAGGCAGCTGATGAAGCACGGGTAGTACAAGAGGCTGCTACTAAAAAAGTAGAGGCGGCAAAGATTGAAGCTGATGCAGCAAGAAACGCACAACAAAAAGAGGTAGATAAACTGCAAAAGGTTCAAGACAGAGTTTTGCGTGATTTAAATGCTGCCCGTCGCACCCGTGTAACTCTTGAGCAACAACGTCAACTTGCTTTATTAGAGGAAACAAACTCCACAATCGCAAATAACACCGCGATTTACACCAGAGTTTGGCCGGATATTGGTTTTAAAGGTAGATCAACCTCTCGCTCCACACCAGAAATGCGCGCCAAAGCAGTAGCGTTTGCAAAGAAACAGGTGCAAGCAAGAAAGCCATATGTTTGGGGCGATGAAGGTCCAAACGCTTTTGATTGCTCTGGCTTGGTTTATGCGGCTTATCGTGCAGCGGGTCTTGGTTGGCCAAACTGGGATCGCCTGAACTCTTCACTCTATTTCAGCTATACAAAACATGTTCCATTAAGCCAATTAGAGCCGGGTGATTTGTTGTTCTATTCCTATAAAGGAACGGTTAACACCATTCACCACATCACAATTTATGCTGGAAACGGGATGATGTGGGAGGCCAACTCAAAGGGCAAAGGCTTGCTGTACTCCAATATCTACAGCATTAAAGGACTTATGCCATACGGAGGCCGCGTCTAGTATTCGGCATATGGCCAGCGCTACTCCGCTTTATCAAATCCGTCTTGCGGTGCGCCGCGAGTTGGCTGACCTAAATGCTGGCGACACAGTAATTGTTGCTGCATCTGGCGGTGCTGACTCTTGCGCGCTAGCGGCTGCACTTTTGCCAGAGTGTAAGGAAAGAGCAATCCAACCAATCGCATTGATTGTTGATCATGGACTACAAAAAAACTCTGCTGATGTAGCGCATGAAGCAAAAAAAGAGTTAGTAAAGATTGGTTACGAAAATGTAGAGATTAGAAAAATCACTGTTGAGCTAAAAGATGGAGTAGAAGCCTCAGCTAGAAGAGCACGTTATGCCGCACTCAATGAGGTAGCAAGAACTTATAACGCCACAGCAATCTTTTTGGGGCATACAAAGGATGATCAAGCCGAAACTGTTTTATTGGGGCTAGCTCGCGGATCTGGAACCAGATCTCTTTCTGGAATGGCGCAACGCATTGACAATTACCGCAGACCTTTGTTGAGCATTACACGTGCCCAAACTGAGGCGGCCTGCGAAGAGATTGGCGTAAAGTTTTGGCGCGATCCTCATAATCAATCAATGGAGTACGCCAGAGTCAGAGTTCGGGAAATTGTTTTACCAACTATGGAAAAAGAGATTGGCCCAGGAGTTGCAGATGCTTTGGTGCGCTCTGCCAAGTTGTTGCGTGATGATGCTGATGCTTTAGATCAATGGGCAGATGAGGTTTTTGATGACCTGGAGCCAATGGCTCTTGATATCGCCACATTGGAAAATCTGCCACGAGCGATCCGTACCCGAATCTTTCGTAAGGCCATTTATCTCGCTGGCGCCCCATCTGGCTCTCTGAGCGCTGACCATATCGAGCCGGTTGAGTCCCTAGTCACAGCATGGAAGGGCCAGGGGCCGGTAGCGCTTCCCGGCGGTGTGACCATCGAGCGAATTTCGGGCAGACTTTCGCTCTCGTAAATCCTGAAGTTAGTGACCCGAAAGGTTAATTGTGGATCTGGCATCGGTACAGAGTGAAATCGAACGTGTGATTGCAACAGAGGAAGAGTTGCAAAATCGCTTGAAGGAAATCGCACGCCAAATTGAGTCTGATTACAAAGATGAAGACCTGCTTTTAGTGGGTGTCCTAAAGGGTGCGGTCATGGTGATGGCCGATCTTTCTCGTCACATCAACCGTCACTTAGATATGGATTGGATGGCGGTTTCTTCTTATGGATCAGGAACCAAATCATCTGGCGTAGTCCGGATTTTAAAAGATTTAGATAAAGACATTACCGGCAGAAATGTTTTGATTGTCGAAGACATCGTTGATACCGGATTGACATTAGATTGGCTAAAAACCAATCTGGCATCACGTGGTGCAAAGTCGGTTGAGATTATGACCGTGTTGCGCAAACCTGATTCTGCATTAGTAAAAGTAGATGTTAAGTATGTTGGTTTTGATATTCCGAAGGATTTCGTAATTGGTTATGGATTAGATTTCAATGAAAAGTATCGCAACCTGCCATTCATCGGCGTTCTAGCAAAGCATATGTACGAGTAACCATGGCCGAAAAACAGAAAATCAAAAAGCCCAAGCTAGGTTCAAACAAACCAGCTGGTGCAGGTAAAACACCACAAAAACAAAATCTAACCAAGAAGCCGTTGTTTTGGATTTTGGTAGCAATCTTTGCGGTGACGGTGTTTGGTCAGGTCTCATCAAGCAATAATCAATTCACCAAGATCGATACCTCTCAAGCGATGGCCGCCATTACACGTGGTGAGGTTGAATCCGCCAACATTGTTGACCGCGATCAAAAGATTCAATTAGTTCTAAAGCCTGGCCAATCCATCAATGGCGCCACCAAAGTTGAGGCCTCATATGTAGTTGGCCAAGAGCCGGTTTTAGTTGATTTATTAACGGCAAATCAGCCGCCAAAAGAGTGGGATGTAATAGTTCCGCGCACCAATATCTTTGTCTCGATTTTGTTTACTTTAGGCCCCATTATTTTGCTGGCCTTCCTGCTGTTCTTCCTTATGGGACGTGCGCAAGGTGGCTCACGAGTATTTTC
>CAZIAI010000016.1:0-24720 GCA_964536895.1 uncultured Clavibacter sp. | reverse complement strand
ACTGTTTGATCCCAGCCCTTAACATCCTCAGGTTTACGTGGCGCCTTGCCGATGTAACGCGCTGATGGACGAATCAAGCGACCAGTGCGCTTTTGTTCGAGGATATGAGCTGACCAACCAGCGGTACGTGCTGAGGTAAACATTGGTGTGAACATGTGCGCTGGAACCTCTGCAAAATCAAGAAGAACTGCGGCCCAGAACTCAACATTTGTCTCGAGTACACGATCTGGACGACGTTCACGCAACTCTGCAAGGGCTGCTTCTTCTAGCGCCTTTGCTACTTGGTAACGTGGTGCACCAAGTTCTTCGCAGGTACGACGTAGTGTGCGAGAACGTGGATCTTGGGCGCGATAAACGCGGTGTCCAAATCCCATTAAGCGCTCACCCTTGTCAAGCAATTCCTTTACATATGCCCGAGCATCGCCGCGCTTTTCTACCTCTTCAATCATGTGAAGTACACGTGAAGGTGCACCGCCATGAAGTGGGCCAGACATTGCACCAATTGCTCCAGAGATTGATGCCGCGACATCTGCACCAGTTGAGGCAATAACACGTGCAGTAAATGTTGAGGCGTTCATTCCATGTTCTGCCGCTGAAACAAAGTAAGCATCAATCGCACGAACATGCTTTGGATCTGGTTCGCCTCTCCAGCGAATCATCATGCGCTCAACAACTGTATGTGCCTTATCAACTTCTGATTGTGGAACCATCGGCTGCCATGTTCCGCGAGCTGATTGCGCAACATAGGAAAGAAGCATTACAGAGACGCGGGCCAAGTTAGAGCGGGCCTCTTCATCTGAAATATCTAGAAGTGGTTTCAATCCCCATGCTGGCGCCAACATGGCAATCGCTGACTGCACATCTACGCGAACATCACCGGAGTGAATTGGGATTGGAAAAGGTTCTGCGGCAGGTAGACCTGGATTGAACTCATCATCAACCAGCAAACCCCAAACATTTCCAAAGGAGACACGACCTACTAGGTCATCGATATCTACACCGCGATAACGCAGTGCACTTCCTTCTTTGTCTGGTTCTGCGATTTCAGATTCAAATGCGATTACGCCTTCAAGACCGGGTTTAAAGTCATCTGCCATGCGGCGTATTCTGCCCCTAACGCCTAGTCAGACCAAATAAATCTCTTCAAGATGACCCAGCGCCCAAAGTGAGGTTCGATACACCTATGACCCAATTGGACCGCGCTGCCATCAATGCGATGAGAAGGTCCTATGGCGAGGCTGGACTGAGCGAGCAATCAATCGCTGCCGATCCCATTACGCAGTTTCAACTGTGGCTGAAAGAGGCGGCGGAAAACACGGTAATTGTTGAAGCTAATGCGATGGTGCTGTCTACGGCAAATGCAGGTACGCCGAGTTCGCGCACAGTTCTTCTAAAAGATGTAACTCAATCTGGTTTTACCTTCTTTACCAATTACGGTTCTCGAAAGGCTCAAGAGATTGATGGCAATCCAAATGTCTCTTTGCTATTTCCTTGGTATGCGATGGAGCGTCAAGTAATTGTTATCGGAACCGCAGAAAAGATTTCAGAGCAAGAATCAAGTGAGTACTTTGCCACTCGTCCATGGTCTAGCCAGATTGGCGCCTGGGCGAGCTCACAATCATCGCCATTAGATTCACGTGAGGAATTGGAAAAACGTTGGCAGGAGTTTTCACTCAAATATCCCGAAGGCTCTCAAGTTCCCAAGCCACCATTTTGGGGTGGGTTTTTAGTCACACCATCAACCATTGAGTTCTGGCAGGGCCGTTACTCCCGCCTGCATGATCGTCTGCGCTACTCTCGAGTGGGCGTGGGTGAATCCGCTAAGTGGGAGTTACAACGTTTCTTCCCTTAGGCTTAGCGCATCATGAGTGAAATCAAAATTCCAGAAAATCTAAAGCCCGCAGATGGTCGCTTTGGTTGTGGTCCATCAAAAATCCGTCCTGAAGCTCTCGCAGCACTTGCCGCATCAGGCTCCTCAATTCTTGGCACCTCACATCGCCAAAAGGCGGTTAAGAATGTTGTAAACCGGGTACGAACTGGATTAAGTTCATTATTTGATCTTCCAGAAGGTTATGAAGTTGTACTAGGAAATGGCGGATCTACTGCGTTTTGGGATATCGCCACCTTTGGTTTAATCGAAAAGAAATCACAGCATCTAAGTTTTGGTGAGTTCTCCTCCAAGTTTGCTTCAGCTGCAAAAGATGCCCCTTTTCTCGAAGATCCCTCCATCATTAAATCCGAGCCAGGTACACATCCTGTTGCGGTAGCAGAGCCTGGAGTTGATACCTACGCATTAACTCATAACGAGACCTCTACTGGAGTAGCGATGCCGATCAAGCGTCCCGCGGGAACTGATGGCGCACTAGTTCTAGTGGATGCCACTAGCGCTGCTGGTGGACTCGAGGTAAGTGCAAAAGAGTTTGATGCTTACTACTTTGCTCCACAAAAATCTTTTGCCTCTGATGGTGGTCTATGGATTTCAATAATGAGTCCTGCCGCAATCGCTCGAGTTGCAAAGATTAAAGAGAGTGGAAGATGGACACCAGCCTTTTTTGATTTAAGCATCGCAATCGAAAACTCAAGACTTGATCAGACTTACAACACACCGGCAGTAGCTACCTTGATGCTTCTGGCTGATCAAATCGAGTGGATGAACAACAATGGCGGATTGTCATTTGCCGCTGGACGCAGCCGTAAATCTGCAGAAACAATTTATGGTTGGGCGGAAAAGAGTGCTTATGCCACACCGTTTGTCACCGACCCCGCGATGCGCTCCAATGTAGTTGCAACCATCAACTTTGATGAAGCAATTGATGCGCTGGAAATTGCCAAAGTGCTTCGCGCAAATGGCATCGTAGATACTGAGCCTTATCGCAAACTAGGCAAGAATCAATTGCGCGTAGGAATGTTCCCTGCGATT
This sequence comes from uncultured Clavibacter sp., assembly GCA_964536895.1. GTDB lineage: Bacteria > Actinomycetota > Actinomycetes > Nanopelagicales > Nanopelagicaceae > MAG-120802. The sequence goes on along the minus strand of CAZIAI010000016.1, from coordinate 21,800 downwards.
GATCCAGCGGATGTAGCTGCCTTAACCGCCTGTATTGATTTTGTTGTCGAAAATCTGAAGAAGTAAGAGTTAATAGCCAAACATTGACCGCATTAATTTATAAAAGAGATCAGATCTTCTGGCTCTTAGCACTTCAGACCGGCGTATTTGGCATATTCATGGGCGGATTCGGCCCAGCCCTACCGCTGCTCCAAGCTGATCAAGGAACCTCTGCGGCTATCGCTGGTTTGCATGGCACCGCGCTTGGTGTGGCCTCAATAATTGCGGGGTATCTAAATGCTCCAGTGGTTCATAAATTTGGAAGATACAAGAGCATTTGGTTGGGTCTTACGATCTTCAATATTGGAGCGCTTGCTTTCATTACCTTGCCTGATGCCTGGCAAACCATCTCCGCTATTTTGATCGCTGGAATTGGTCTTTCCATGACTGTGAACAACTCTTTTACATATCTGACTTCGCATTACAAACAAAATTCAGCGCGCGCTGTTTCTCAAGCCAACGGTGTTAACTCATTTTTTGTTTTAGTAGGCAATCTAATTGTTGGGGTGATTGCCGGTACGCAATTTAGTTGGCGTATTGGTTTATTGCTGTGTATTCCATTTGCCATCATCTTGTATCTACTACTCGGACGCCAACATAATCCTGAGCACATCCCAGATGAAGATGGCAGACAACGTGGAACTCTCTCTGGGAAATATTGGTTAAGTTGGACTGGATTACTATTTTGTATTGCAGCAGAGTTCGCCATTGCATTTTGGTCTTCCGCTTTGTTGCGTGAAAAAACTGGAATTCAACCGGCTACCGCAACGACATTGGTTTTGGCTTTTCCACTTGGCATGATGATTGGTCGATGGTTTGGTACCTACATATTTCCAAACCTGGGGAATGATTCCCGACTCAAAGCAATAATTGCCCTGCAAGGGTTGGGCTTTATGGTGTTCTGGGTTTCTGAAATTGTGCTTACCTCATTTATCGCCTTGCTTGTGGTGGGTCTTGGCACCTCAATGCAGTTTGCTCTTTCATCACTACGCATCATCTCTTTTGCTAAAGACAAGCCAGATCTGGCTATGGGTAAATCCAGCCTGAGCGCCGGCATTGCAATTGGTTTATCCCCGCTTTTATTGGGTTTCCTTGCTGATCGATTCGGCATCGTTAATGGCTTTTTGCTGGTTCCGGTATTGATCGGCCTAGCCTTTATGATTGTGGCATTGGTTCCCTCAGAGTCAGGGAAATCTAAATCAGAGAAGTTGGTGCCCTAAATGAGTTACAAAACCCGCCGCATCGTCACTTTAGCGATTCTTTTTAGCCTAGTCTTTTTTGTCCTCGTAAGCGGGCTCTAAGACATCTGCAACTGCAACACTTGCTGGCGCCGCTCCTTTGTCATGAAAACGAGCGTAGGTCAACAAAGCTGCTAGCAAGGAGATAGATCCACAAACTGCAATCGTGGGACGGGTACCGATTTCCTCTGTCATCCAACCAATAAAAGGCGAGACAATTGGAGTTCCCCCGAGGAAGACTGTTAGGTAAATGCCCATTACTCGGCCGCGGATCTCTGAATCTGTGCGCATTTGAACCATGGTGTTAGCGCCAATAAAAGTAAGTAGCGCAACGCCACCAATCAATGGCAAAAAGATTGCGTAGGTTAAGTAATTTGGGGCAAATGCTCCCATGACTAAAAGTGCGCTAAAAATCATCGAGCCCTTCATTACAAAACTTGGCCCACGCTTTTTTTCTAGTTTGGCCGAGATGATGGCTCCAGACAATGAACCAATCGCCAAGATGCTTCCAAGTGCTCCATATTCAGCAGCGCCTTTATCAAAAACTTCAGTCGCCATCATGGTGTTGAAAATATTGAAGTTCAATCCGAAACTAGTAGCAAAAAACACGGTGATCATCACAGCAAGAATGTCTGGGCGAGCCGCCACATAGCGCATCGCTTCACGAACCTTTGTTGAAGTGGATTTGCGTTGCTCTATGTAAAGCTCAGATTCTCTGATGTTCAATAGCGCGATAATCACGATTAAATAAGAGATGCCATTAAGAATGAAGGAAACTCCGGTGCCATAAGCGGCAATCAGCAACCCTGATAGGCCAGGTCCTAACAATCTTCCGGTATTGAAGTTAGCGGAGTTAAGTCCCACGGCGTTAGGTAGATCCTCTTTACCGACTACCTCGATGTTGAAGCTTTGTCGTACTGGGGCATCGATCGCATTTCCGAGCCCTAAAGTAAAGGCAAAAAACATCACATGCCAAATCTCTATGTTGTCAGTTAGAACTAGGGTTCCAACTGCGAGCGCCGATAGTCCACCAACTAGATTGGTAAACATCAATGTCTTTCTCTTGTTGAACTTATCAGCGATTTTTCCACCTGAGATGCTAAAGAAAAGAACAGGGGCAAATTGCAACGCGGTGACGATTCCAAGGTATGAACCGCTGTTGGTTAATTCAAGAATCAGCCAGGCTTGAGCAACACCCTGAGCCCAGGTACCAATGTTTGAGATGAAGTTTGCTGAGAAAAGTATTCGGAAATTGCGATGTTTAAATGATCGCAATGTTCCCATATCGCCAGTCTAGTCTTGTTTCGAGTATGCTTCCTGTCATGCGAAGCGCGCTTCCAATAATTATCGCCGGAATTGTCGCGTGGACTATTGCTCTAATCATCGCAATCATCGTCAATGCGGTAGCAAAGATTGTTTTGACTTGCGTGCTAGGAATTATTCTGGGCTTGATTGGTATTTCATATACCAAGCGCAGAGCAAAACGCGAAGAGCGTTAAATTAGCCTTCGATTTCTTGAGCAATACCGCGCAAAACTTTAGCAACGCGCGCCGCTTCAGCCTCACTTGGGTAACGACCCTGTCGCAATCCATTGCCAACACGATCTAACATCTTGATTGATTCCTCAATGATTACCGCTAGATCCTCAGCTCCAGCTTTGGAGTTAGCAAGTGATGGAGGTGCATCAATGATGCGAACTGAAAGTGCTTGTGGCCCTTTGCGACCTTCGGCCACGCCAAACTCGAGTTTGGTGCCAGGCTTAACAGTTGTGACACCTGATGGAAGTGCAGAGGCGGCTAGATAAACATCTTCGCCTTCTTCGGAGGAGATAAAGCCAAAACCTTTTTCTAGGCTGAACCATTTGACGCGTCCGACTGGCATGACGGGAACCTCCTAGTTAAATAAAGATGCGAAACTCTTCGTTCGGTGTCTTGTGCGCCGCGGTTTGCGGACAGGGGGCTAGTTTATCGCCTCTGAATGAGCGCCGCATCCATGATTTACAGAGACCACACGCGCATCTTCAGGTGAAATTGCGTTGGCACACACGCCAAAAGCCTGTCGGAATGAGCCAGCGATCGGAAGATAAAACCCACAGCTGCCACAATTCTTTGGCGCATATTGCGCAATCGGTGCGTTTGGTCCGCGGTCGCCTTCAATCCAACGCTTTGCTGCCTGGTCGCGGCCTTCGATAGAGAGCACACGCACTCGACCAGCGCCAAATTCAAATAGCTCATGTAGATCAAGTTCTTCATCGGTAGGAAGTACTGAGTTTGCTGGAACTAATCTCACATCATCTGGTGCGGTTGGAACAATGGTTCCAACACCAACATCCTCCGCGGTAATGCGATCGCTGTAGGGAATCCATGCCGGTGCAAGAAGTGCATCAGCTCCAGGAAGAAGAACTACATCACAGATAGTAGGTGCGCTGTTTTCATTAAGTTTGGCAACGGTTACCGCCCAACGCCATCCAACGTAACCCGGGAGAAATGCTTCAAAAAGATAGGTGACAACGTGATCCTCATCTGATTCGACAGAGATTTGTTGACCAACAAACTTTTCATTCTTGGCATCTTCAATTGCCGCTGAACGTGCAAAATCAGCGGCGTTGAATGGATCAACACCGCTGACCTTGACTGAATTTTTCTTCTTGGCCGCTGGGGACATGGAGTAAGCCTATCGTCACTTTTTGCTGTCAATACAACGTATCTGTCCGTTCAAATCCAGTTAACTCTCGAGCCATACCCTGTTAAATCACCTCCTATACCTTGTAGATATGCAAAAGCCAGCCGTTATCATGGTGACTTCCAATGGAGTCGGGGCGGGACATTTAATTAGAAGTAGCGCTATTGCTCGCGAGTTTTCAAACTCGATTCGCCCAATAGTTCTCTCTATGGCTTACTCAGTGGTAGAAGTTTGCTCAGCACTCGGCCTTGAGTGTGAGTACGTACCAAGTAGGGATAAAAAATTGATGCCAAAGAGAAAATGGGATCAATATTTGAAGAATCGTATTGTGGCATTGATTGATGAGACCGGAGCATCTGTCCTTACTTTTGATGGCGTAGTTCCTTATCCGGGAATCGTTGCTGCCAAATTTGCTAGACCGCATATATCTCTAATTTGGATCCGTCGAGGTATGTGGCAGCGGAAACCTCAAGGGGTTTTACTGGGATTGCAATCAAAGTTAATGGACTATGTTATTGAGCCCGGAGACATCGCTAGAGATGCAGATTTTGGTCCCACAAAGAGGCGAAAAGAATCAACACTAATGAGCCCCGTAACACTTTTTCGAGAAGAGAGAGCTTTGACTCGCGAAAGTGCAAGAAAACTCTTGAACCTAGATCTAGACAAGCCCGCAGTCTTGATTCAGCTAGGTGTTGGAAGCTCAGATTTGGACTCAAGAGTGTCCGCTGTCCTACGCGGAATATCTGGTTGGGAAGATGTTCAAATAGTTATGGGTAGACCGCCAGTAGATGAGATGGGAAATTCACTCGCTCCTCTCGGAACCCAAGTGAAAGTCATTCGACACTTTCCACTCGCTGATCTACTTCATGCCTTTGACGCGGCAATCTGTGCCGCTGGTTACAACAGTGTTCATGAACTGCTTCCGGCTAGAGTTCCTACTTTGCTATTGTCAAACGACCGAGGAACAGATGACCAAACTGCCCGTGCTCGATGGTGCGCCGAGAATGGTTTGACACTATATGCCAACAATGAAGTACTTGAGGATATTGAAATTCAAGCATCAAAGCTAAAGGATCAGACCACTAGGAACTTTTTGATGAGAAACTGTTCAAACCTCCCCTTATTCCAAGGGGGAGAGGAGATCGCAAAGGTTATTGAGTCTTTAAACGATGCGAAAGTCAACGAACTGGTCTATAAACGCATTTACTTTCAAAGAATAATTGCAGTAGCAGCATTCGCTCGTAGTCCACGTTTCTACTTTAAGCGTATTTTGAATCTAGTTTTGAGGACTATTTCTCTAATGTTTCGCTTCTTTAAACCACACAACTCTTTGCAGGTTGCAAAGGGAGAGGTTGTGTTTAGTGGCTCTACAAATTTTCGAGCGCTCGATGAGTACATCCGAAATTCGGAGCGTTTTGAACATCTGATTTCAAATCCTTCAAAACTATATATATCGCAACGTCAGAAAATTGCCCGCATGACTTATGGAGACTTAGATTTCGTTCCATTGAATTCACAACTGGAGGTAGAAACGCACTTCAAGTTATCCTCGTAGGACGTTGCAGGCCTAGAGAAAATAGCTCTTCCAACGACGACAAATATAGCTTTTCGAAATCTGCCTGACTCTCAACTTCTCCGTGCCACCGACCTCTGTGTAAACGCGAAGCAATCACTACTCTCTCGAAGTAGTCTGTAATTGCAACTTCGCTTGGCAATCCCAAAAACTTCAATAGGCTCTTGAAGGTTTCTGTCCTTTTGTCTTCTACTAAATCTTCTAGCCAAACGTGCATTACATCGCCGGCTCCCGGTGGACATTGCTCAACTATTTTCTTCACTCTTGTTCTCCACCATTTCAATCCCTTAAAGTGCGTGTTAGGTCCCCAATTTTCTTGAACAATAGAACTCGCTACATCTCTGCCATCTCGCACCATGTGTATGAACCTGCATCCTGGAAGGAGAGTTGAAATCTCGCTCTTTCGAACTAGATTTGTAGGTGTCGTGTCAATCCAAATGGCTGAGTCTGCACCGTCTTTCAAAACATCTATGTACGATCTCATGAAATTTTGACATGCCACTAGTCGATTTGTTCGTAATTCATCAGAGAGTTTTTCTACCAATGCGTCCCAATGTTTGCGGTCAATTCCCTTGAATAGCCCCGATTGCCCCCCATCTTTGGCAGTCCTCTCCCACCATTTTGTATCAACTGAACTCTTGAATTTCTGTAAATTTCCTTGAGGGAGTAAATTCAACCTGCCAGCACGGCTCAGGAATGGATTTTGATACAAATCCAATAACCCAGTTCCGCCTGTTAGAAACTTAATTTCGATCGGTCGCGAAATAACTGCCTGTGAGTGTCTCGCGATCAATTTACCCGCAATTGTGGTGCCACTTCTGCCTGAACCACCAATAAGAACAACGTCCTCAAATGATCTAGTCACGTCTTTGACTCACCTGTACCTCCAATTGCCAATCTAGCTGTTGGAAAAATTTGGATAACACAGCTCCCCTTTGCCTTTATGGTTGATGCCAATGTGACTTTTCAATGTAAGACAAGTCAGTGAATAGAAAGTAAAGATTTCGTTACATCAACTATCAAACATGTAAATTTCAATCGCACTAAACCCTCCGAACTCTGCACTATCCAGCAAAGTTCAGTAAAGTTGAGCTATGCGCCTGGGGGTATTGGATGTTGGTTCAAATACTGTTCATCTGCAGGTTATGGATGCCGCTACTGGTGCTCGTCCTTTGCCGAACTTGAATTTCAAACAAGAGGTCCGATTGACGGAATTTCTTTCAGAGGATGGATCTATTTCTGTCGAAGGTGTGCGTGTTCTGCGCAGCGCAATTGAACGCTCATTGAGGGAGGCTGAAAAAGCCAAGACCCAAGAGATTTTCCCCTTCGCCACCTCAGCCCTTCGAGAGGCAAGGAATGGCCAAGAAATAATCGATGGAATTAATCGTGAATTTGAAATTGATTTGCAGGTACTCAGTGGTGAGGATGAAGCTCGAATGACTTTCCTTGCTGTCCGCCGATGGTACGGATGGTCTAGTGGAAGAATTCTAATGATCGATATCGGTGGAGGTTCATTGGAGTTGGCTACGGGTTCTGATGAAATGCCCGAGCTTGCAATATCTCTTCCTCTTGGTGCATCAAGACTTACCATGAGTCATTTAGTGGGCGATCCATTCACCAAAAAATCAATTAGAGATCTCAAAGAATATGTTGAATCGCATGTGACAGAAACCCTGGCAAATCTTGCACCGATAGCTCCTATTGATATGAGTATTGGAACTAGCAAAACTCTCAGAACGCTCTCGAGAATTTGTGAAGACTGGATGGGTGGTGAGGAGAAGAAACTCAAGGTTGATTTACTTGGCAAAATTACGCCAAAGTTGGCCGAGATGAATAACCGTCAGAGGGCCGCACTACCGGGCGTATCTGCAGCGCGTGCGCGTCAAATAACGGCTGGAGCAGTAGTCGCGGAGACCATTATGCGGAATTTAGATGTTGATGAATTGGACCTATGTCCTTGGGCTTTACGTGAGGGCGTAGTGATGCGCTGGTTTGATTGGATGAATAGCTAGTCTGGAAATGCAGGTAAAAACTCTATTGACAACACTTCCTTGTCAATGTGGTGAATCACCCAAGCATCTGCAGGAGATAATGTAGTTTCCTCGAGATTGATCCCAAATTTTTCTATCAGAGACGATAATGTTTTTGGAAGAATTGGATTATGGCTGCACACTAATGTGGCGTAATCATTTTTTAACAAACGAGTTATGTAGTTTATTGAGCGGTCGGGATTTTTTTGATAAACGTAATCAGAAATACTGTCTGTAAAGAAGAAATCTATATTTAAACTTCTAGCCATAGGCGTGACTGACTCATAGCACCTAACCGCGCTCGAGGAGTGGATTTCCTCAACAAAGTAAGGAGCAAAATTTTCGATTATTTGTCTTGCCTGCCTCTCACCCACAGCACTTAGTGGCCTGTCTAGATCATCGCCGCCCCACTGTCCTTGTTCAATCGCCTTTGCATGCCTTAACAGAATCAATGGCTTGGCATCCAGATCGAGGTCGCAAAATCTATGCAATATTGCTTTGTCCAAATCTCGGGAAAGAATTTTTTCTGCTTCCTCGATATACAACCATTGAACTTCATCTACTTCTTTTGGATCTGGAGCGGCAATTTGATTTAGAAATTCAGCAGACCAATAGGTCACCGATTTAAATTTCTCGTCGACTTGATAGGTAACTTCACCAACTGCGGCCCCGAACCTAACGCTAAAGCCAGTCTCCTCCAAGACTTCTCGAAAAGCACAGGCGATCAGGCTCTCATTTCTCTCCACTTTACCCTTTGGAAAGGACCAATCTTGATATTGAGTTCTACGAATGAGGGCTACTTGAACCCTATCATCGACATCTTTACGCCAAATCACCGCTCCTGCGGCAAGAATTTTCTTTTCATGTTCCACGAACTGCCTCCATTAACTTCTCTTGAATATCGAACAAAGCGTTTCCACTCTCATCAGAGGTAATTCGGGTCCACGTCCCCGTCGAATTGAGCTCCCAGCGAGAGAACTTTGCATCGCCATATAGATCAAGTAATCCGAGGATTATTTCTCTATGCATGGAGTCATCAAGTCGCACTAAAGTTTCCACACGTCGATCCAAATTGCGATGCATCAAATCTGCACTACCGATCCACAACTCATCTTCTCCATTGTTATGAAAGTGGTACAACCTTGAATGCTCAAGGAATCTACCCAAAAAAGATTTGACGGATATGTTTGAAGACAGATTCGGAACACCGGGCTTTAGAGCACAAATTCCCCTTACAAATATCTCTACTGATACGCCCGCCTGAGAAGCCAGATAAAGTTGTTCCACAAACTCTTCATCCAAGAGTGAGTTCAATTTTAGGCGAATCTTTGCCGGTTTTCCTTCTAGAGCATTTTGTCTTTCCCTTCGGACTCTAGACAACAGCTCAGCCCTCATAGAGCGAGGAGCCACGATCAATCTTTCAAAATTTGCTTCGCTTATAAATCCTGAAAGCTGGTTGAAAAGTCGCATTACATCATCACACAAAATTGCATCAGAACTGAGAATGCCCACATCCTCATAAATCTTCGCCGTTTTTGGATTGTAATTTCCGGTTCCAACGTGACAGTAGCTGCGAATTTGCTCTCCCTCTTTCCGAACAATTAGAGAAAGTTTGGCATGAGTCTTGAGATTCATGAGCCCATAAACCACGTGGACCCCGGCTTCTTCTAGTTTTCTTGCCCATTTCACATTTGCTAGTTCATCAAAACGTGCCCTTATCTCAATCACAGCAAGAACCTGTTTTCCTGTTTGCGCTGCTTCAATAAGCGCCTGCATTATGGGTGAATCTCCCGATGTACGATACAAAGTTTGTTTTATCGCAAGAACATTTGGATCTTGAGCTGCAGTCTCAATGAACTTCACCACAGATGAGGAAAAGGATTCGTAAGGGTGATGTAGCAAAATCTCCCGCCCGCGGAGAGCGTCGAAAATATCTCCTTCTCCCTGGTTTTCCGCATCTCTGAGCTGATTTGGGTAGACCGAAAGGAAGTTATTGAATTTGAGTTTTGGCACGTCTAACTCAGCGATGGCTAGTAGACCCGTTAAATCTAGAGGGCCTTGATACTTAACTACTTCGCGACTAGAAATCTCCAATTCTGACATTAAGCGTTCCAGAAGCACTGGTTTGATATCAGCTTCAACTTCCAGACGCACTGGGGGACCAAACTTGCGACGCAACAACTCTTGTTCCATGGTCTCAAGAATGTTATCGATTTCATCTTCTTCAATATCTAGATCTTCGTTTCTGGTTAACCTAAAAGTATAGAAGTCAACTATTGTCATTCCTGGAAACAATTCCTCTAGGTTTGCGGCTATCAAATTTTCTAGCAGTATGAATCTTTTAATCCCTGCGGATTGAGTTGGTATGAATCTCGGGATTACGCTTGGAACCTTAACTCGAGCGAAGAAATCTTCGAGGGTCACTGGATGCTTCACTATCACCGCTAAACTTAATGACAATCCAGAGATGTAGGGAAATGGGTGTGACGGATCGACAGCTAAGGGTGTCAATACTGGAAAAATCTTGCTCTCGAAAAGACCAACAAGGTAACTACGTTCATCTGATGTAAGACTTTCCCACTCCACGAATTCAATTCCTTGAGTTTTCAGTTGTGGCATCAGCTGCTCATGCAGACATTTTGCCTGCCTTTCAACTAGTGAAGCTACCCTCTGCATTATCTCTTCAAGGAGTGATTCGGGAGAGAAACCAGCAACGTTTGTGTATGTCGCCCCCGACTCTATCTTCAGCTTTACAGACGCGACTCGAATCATAAAGAAATCATCAAGATTAGAGGAGAAAATTGAGAGGAAACGTACGCGCTCGAACAAAGGAACTGATTCATCCTCAGCTAGTTCCAAAACCCTAGTATTGAAATCAAGCCAACTCAGTTCTCGATCAATCAGTTGATGAGGTTCTAGCGAAGAAACTGAGGTGCTCATGAGTGCAAATACTCATGGCAAAAAGTAAACGCCCAGTTAACACTGGGCGTTTACTCAATGAAAACGAGATTTTATTAGAAGTCCATGTCTCCGCCTGGAGCCGCAGGCATTGCTGCCTTTGGTTCAGGCTTATCGGCGATTACCGCCTCTGTGGTTAGGAAGAGAGCTGCGATTGATGCCGCATTTTGGAGAGCAGAACGTGTGACCTTGGCAGGATCAATAATTCCACTCTTGATCATGTCTACATACTCACCGGTTGCAGCATTTAATCCATGACCTGGCTCTAGGTGACGAACTTTTTCTACGATTACTCCACCTTCAAGTCCGGCATTGATTGCGATCTGCTTTAGTGGCGCTTCAACTGCGAACTCAACAATCTTTGCACCAGTTGCTTCATCACCAGAAAGCTTCAATTTCTCAAATGCTTTCTTGGAAGCCTGAAGTAGTGCAACTCCGCCGCCGGAAACAATTCCTTCTTCGACAGCAGCTTTTGCGTTACGTACCGCGTCTTCAATACGGTGCTTGCGCTCCTTGAGTTCTACCTCGGTTGCTGCGCCTGCCTTGATTACCGCTACGCCACCTGCGAGCTTTGCTAGACGCTCCTGTAGCTTCTCGCGATCATAATCAGAGTCAGTCTTTTCGATTTCCGCACGGATTTGATTTACCCGTCCTTTGATCATTTCATCATCGCCGGCACCCTCCACAATTGTGGTTTCATCCTTTGTGATTACTACCTTGCGTGCCTTGCCCAATAAATCAAGAGTGGCGGCATCAAGCTTTAGACCAACCTCTTCGGAGATTACGGTTCCGCCGGTCAAGATTGCGATATCTTGCAACATCGCTTTGCGACGATCACCAAAACCTGGAGCCTTTACAGCGGCAGAGCGGAATGTTCCGCGAATCTTGTTTACTACCAAGGTTGCCAATGCTTCGCCCTCAACATCTTCAGCGATGATGGCAAGTGGCTTACCAGCCTGCATAACTTTTTCTAGAATTGGAACTAGATCCTTGATGTTTGAAATCTTTGAGTTGCAGATCAATACATAAGCATCTTCCAAAACCGCTTCCATGCGCTCGGTATCAGTGACCATGTATGGAGAGATGTAACCCTTATCAAAACGCATACCTTCTGTTAGCTCTAGTTCGAGACCGAAGGTGTTGCTCTCTTCAACGGTGATTACGCCTTCCTTGCCAACTTTGTCCATTGCTTCAGCGATCATCTCGCCGATTGTGGAGTCCGCTGCAGAGATAGATGCGGTAGCAGAAATCTGTTCTTTAGTTTCAACTGGCTTGGCCATCGCAGAAAGTTCAGCAGAGATCGCCTCTACCGCCTTCTCGATTCCTTTTTTCAACGCCATGGGATTAGATCCGGCGGCAACATTGCGTAGACCTTCGCGAACTAGCGCCTGTGCCAAAACTGTTGCGGTAGTTGTTCCATCTCCGGCAACATCATCGGTCTTCTTGGCTACCTCTTTGACGAGCTCGGCGCCGATTTTTTCCCAAGGATCATCAAGTTCAATCTCTTTAGCGATTGAAACACCATCGTTGGTGATTGTGGGTGCGCCCCACTTCTTCTCCAGCACAACATTTCGTCCGCGTGGTCCAAGGGTTACCTTGACCGCATCGGCGAGGGTGTTCATTCCACGCTCGAGGCCGCGACGCGCATCTTCATTAAAGGCAATCATCTTTGCCATGGTTTCGTGACTCCTGTCAGTTGACCTATTAGTTGAGAATCGGACGACCTGTTATCACTCTCGTCCGGTGAGTGCTAACGCCTAGCCTAGAGCCAGGTATTCCCGTTCTCAAATCCGAGCTGTGATCGCCTAAGGGGGCGGGCCGGTGGGGGGGTGGGTTATTGCTTGTTGGAATCGGCTAGCTATATGGAGCTAGATGGATCTTGAGGAGATGCGGGCTTCGCGTAGCCGTCGCAGGCGCTTGATGAGCAGCGGGGCTGCAGCCAGTGCATCGGAGCGATCAATCAGGTTATTGAGTAGCTCGTAGTACTCCTTGGCGGAGATCTGAAATAGCTCATTAATGGCGGCATCTTTAGCGCCGGCATATCTCCACCATTGGCGCTCGAAATCTAGGATGCGGATCTCGAGGTCAGTCAGCGTGCCAGCTAATTGAATTGATACTTCTTCCACACCGATATTCAACCCCAATTAGCGGAAAAGTTTGGGATTTAGAGGGTAGCCAGAATCACTTTGATATCAGTTATCGAGGTCCAGGGGTTAACAATTGCAAAGCGCAGTATCGGCTCGCCTTCATGTGAAGAAGGGGTGACAAATCCAATCTGATCATTGAGCAGCTTGTCACTCCACTTTTGGTAATCAGATTGGCTCCAACCGTTGCGCTTGAAAGCAACAATTGAAAGCTCTGGCTCCATCAACAATTCGAGGTTGGGATGTTCTTCAATTAATTGGGCTGACTCTCGCGCCACATCCATGGTCTTATCCATGGACTCTGCGTACTTGTTGGTGCCATGTGTTGCAAGAGAAAACCAAAATGGCAAACCACGTACCCGTCGGGTTAGATGAATTGCATAGTCGGAAGGGTTCCATTGCCCATCATCGAGAGTGTCTAAGTAACCCGCATGTTGGGTGTGAGCCTTTTTGGCAATCTCTGGGTTGCGATAAATCAACGCACAGGCATCAAATGGCGCAAACAACCATTTGTGCGGGTCGACAATAAATGAATCACCCAATTCAACTCCAGTAAATAGTGGGCGATATTTTGGTGAAGCTAATGCCGCCAATCCATATGCACCATCGACGTGATACCAAATACCTCTCTCGTTCGCTGCTTTTCCAATGCCAGCTAGATCATCAATGATTCCAAGATTTGTAGTGCCAGCTGTTGCAACTACTGCAAATACTTGATGATCCGGATTCCTGCGGTGATATTGATCAATTTCGAAGGCAACGGTGCTGCCTTGTAATTTATGATGCTTGTCGGTGGGGATGGCAAGCACCTCAACATCCATCACATCTGCCGCGGATTTAATTGAGGAATGAGCCTCATTAGAGCAGGCGATTGCCCAACGTTTCACATTTGGATTTTTAGTGCGGGCATCATGTCTGGCAGCTACCAATGCTGAAAGATTGCCGACAGTTCCACCTTGAACAAAAACTCCGCCGGCAGTTTGTGGCAGACCAGCTAAATCACTTAACCAACGCAGCGCTTGGTTTTCGGCGAAAACTGCACCCGCACCTTCTAACCAAGAGCCGCCATATAAAGCAGAGGCCCCAACTACTAAATCAAACAAGTTTGCTGACTCTGTGGGAGCTGAAGGAATGAAGGCCAAATAACGTGGATGATCAGTTGAGATGCAAGCCTGCGCTAACACGTGTTTGAAAATATCTAATGCTTTATCTCCACCAAGACCATTTGCAGTAATGGTCTCTCCTACTTCTGCGTAAAGCTCGTCATAACTCCAGGGTCCATCAAGTGGAGGATCTTTTTTCAATCTGACTAAGGAGTACTCCAATATCTTTGCCGCTAATGCATCGATTTCTTCATCAAACTCATGCATCGCCGAACAAAGCCTTTCTCTTCGAGCTGCGGACAATGTTACGTAGCATGGTAGGAAAAACAAATGCATGCAGCGGCAAGATGGCGTACCAATAAAGTTGGCCACCTAATCCCCGCGGTGAAAAAGTTGCCTCTTGAATAATCCGCACCTGTTCACCTTCTTTTTCAATTCTAAATTCCAACCAGGCCTTGCCCGGCAAAATCATTTCAGCATAGAGACGCAGTATTTTTTCTTTTTCTACCGCTTCTACTCGCCAAAAATCCAAACCATCGCCTACCCGCAGATGTTTTGGATCGCGACGTCCACGACGTAAACCAACACCGCCAACTAAGCGGTCCAACACCCCGCGAGCCCACCACAAGAAATCCGCTCCATACCAACCAGTTTCACCACCGATTTGCTCGATAGAACGCCAAACACAATCGATTGGTGCATCAGTTAGCGTTTCTCTTCGATCCTTCAAAATCATTTCCCCTGCCCAATCCGGATCGCTTTGGGCTTTCTGCCACGGAGCGGTGGGAGCTGCAGCATCTGACCATCGGGTTTCAACTTGGTTACTTGAGGTTCGGGAAAGCGCCAGATTAATAGCGGTTGTTACATCAATTAATCCCTCCGCTGGCTTTGGAACTATGGCATCAATACTTTTATTTGGATCGGCAACTGTCTCATTAATTAGTGAACCAATTAATGGACGGGCCAATGTTGTAGGCACAGGGGTAACCAAACCAATCCAGAGACTAGAGAGCTTCGGGGTAAGAACTGGAACCCTAATAATCCATCTTCTTCTCAATCCGGAAGAAGCCGCAAACTTTTGCATCATGTCGGCATAGGAAAGAATTTCTGGGCCACCAATATCAAAGATGCCATTAACTGGTTTTTCTAATTTGGCGACATTGGTTAGGTACCAAAGCACATCTCTGATGGCAATTGGGTGAGTTAGATTTGAAACCCATTTTGGAGTAGTCATGATTGGCAGACGGTGGGTCAAGTGACGCAACATCTCAAAGGATGCAGAGCCGGAACCGATAATGATTCCAGCGCGAAGTTCTAGAACTGGAACTTTGCCGGCAGCTAACAGTTCACCGGTTCGAGCTCTTGATGCTAAGTGCTTACTTTGCTTAGCATCATTTGCAATTCCACCAAGATAAACAATTTGCGAAACACCAGCGGCTTGTGCGGCGCGAGAAAAGTTATCGGCCATCGCAGCTTCAATCTCATCAAAATGCGTGCCTACGCCGATAGAGTGCAATAGATAAAAAGCGGTATGGACACCTTGTAACGCAGCAAGAGTTTCTTCATAGCTATTGGCATTTCCAACCGCTACTTCAACTTCATTTATCCATGGTTGACCCAAGACTTTGGATTTATCTCGGACAAAGATCCGAACCTGCATCTCTTCATTCAAAAGTGCGCGTACCAACCGGCCACCCACATAACCTGAGGCTCCAGTAACTAGTATTCGTCGCGCCTTACTCATGGGCTCAACGATAGACTTTGTCAGGTGTCGCGACCAAAAGTAGTAATTCTCGGAGCAGGTTTCGGTGGTTTAACCGCCGCCCGGGCTCTAGATCCAATCGCTGAAGTAACCTTGGTTGATCGTCACAACTTTCAAACCTTTTTGCCTTTGCTCTATCAGGTCTCAACCGCCGGCCTAGCCGCTGATCATGTCGCTTATCCAATTCGAGGCGCGTTACGCAAAACAAAGGTTAAGTTTCGAATGGGTTCACCAATCTCTGTTGATCACAAGAACAAGAGCGTCAAATTAGATTCCAGTGAGGTTTTGGATTTTGATTATCTGATTGTTGCCTTGGGTTCTGCGACTAATGATTTTGGCATCAAAGGGGTTGCGGAAAATACTCTCGGCATGAAAACCGTTAATGAAGCTTTGAATATCCGCTCCGAAATCATGCGACGCTTTGAAGATCTCTGCCGATTTGAAGATGACACAAAGTTCTCCATTTCAGTTGTCGGTGGCGGTCCTACTGGTGTTGAAATGGCGGGAGCAATCGCTGAGTTAAAGCGCGGTCCACTCTCATCAGACAATGAAGCTGCTGCAAAAAACATCGATGTCTATCTCGTTGAGGCTGGCTCCAGATTATTGCCTGCGCTTTCACCCAAGCTCTCTGAGCGCACCAAAAAAGATCTCGAAAAATTAGGTGTTAAAGTTTTAACCGGCGCTGTTGTCAAAGAGGTAAAGCCGCGACAAATTTCCTTTGCAGATGGCAACAAGATTCCATCTGAGGTAACAATTTGGGCCGCCGGCGTAAAGGGCGAGCCAACTATGAAGAAGCTCAGCATTCCGCAAGAAAATGGACGTATCGTGGTTGATCCCACCCTTGCAGTTACTAACTATCCACACATTTTTGCTATTGGCGATATTGCTGGCGCTAAAGGAAAAGATGGCAGATTTTTACCAATGGTGGCACCGGTTGCTATGCAGCAGGCCAGATTTGTTGCCGCCCAAATCAAACGGCTACAAGATGGCCAGGATTTAAAGGCTTTTTCCTATGTAGATAAGGGCTCTATGGCCACAATCGGGCGACACAAAGCGGTGGTCGAGGTTAAAGGCTTAAGAATTGGTGGAGCGGTCGCTTGGTACATGTGGCTTTGGTTGCACCTGTTTTATCTTCTTGGCGGGCGTAACAAGATTGGCACCATGGCTGATTGGACTTGGAACTATCTAACATTTGATCGCGGCAACCGCCACATCATGGATATTTCATGAGTTATATAGATTTAAGGGGCCATCAAATCTGGCACCAAGAATGGAAGCCCAGAAAATCTGAATCCTTACTTTTGTTGCATGGTGGTTTGAGTTCCACCGAAAGCTTTGCACCCAAGATTCTCCCGAGCGTTAAGCGCACCCATCACATCTATGGTTATGACCGCACCGCTCATGGCAAAACTAAGGTACGTGATGGTTATTACCACTTTAAGTTTCAAAGAGATGAAGCTATTGCCTACATCGAAGATGTAATTAAAAAGCCCACACACATTATTGGTCACAGCGATGGGGGAATTATTGGATTGATGGTGGCTATTGCTAGACCTGATCTAGTAAACACATTAGTTGCGATTGGCGCCAACTATCACTATGACTGCGGATTGAATCACCAGATATTTGATGGTGAAGTCGAAGAGGAAGCGAAAGATAAATTCGCTGCTCGCACCGGCCAGCATCGTGAGTTGCTAGTTGAGATTATTCACAAAGCGCACAAGGTTTGGGCCTCTGAACCAAGAATGACCAAGTCTCAGTTGAAGAAAATCTCCTGCCCAACTTTGGTGTTAGCAGGCGATGATGAACCATTTGCTACCGATCACACAGTCTCACTTTATGAGTCAATTCCTAACGGGCAATTAGCGATAGTTCCAGGAACATCACATGCGGTATTGAAGGAAAAACCAAAGCTGGTCAAGCAAATTCTGCAGGAGTTCTACCGGGCGCCAGAGTTCCCAATAACCTTAAGCCCTAACCGCCGACTAAAAGAAACTGTGAGATTAAGAGAACAAGCGTAAAACCGTTGCAGCCCTACAACCTCCCGCTGTAATCACATAAGTATCAAGAGCTTTGCCCCTAAAACTTGAGCACAAAGGTTGATAAATCAACCTACCAATTTCAATGAGTTATGTGTTTCAAATGTAAGAAACAATTGAGCCTAACTTTCAATTCAAATGAAACTCTCCCTTTAGAAAATGAACTTATTTCAAGGAAGAGGGTTCAAATGAGAAAAAGAATTTTTAGATCTTTGGTTTTTACCGCTGTGATTTCTCTGCTGGCTTCACCATTTGTTGCTGTGCAATCAAATGCACAGTTACGTGGGGTATCGGTTGATTTTGCTGCTGCAGAGCCAACTACCTATAGTCATTTGACTGGTGGGGGTAAATGGAACTCAGGGAGTGTAAACACTGATATTGAAAGATCCCTCGAAGGTGAGGACTTTGCCTGCAAAGACAAAGTAAGTTATCTAACCAAGATAGAGATAGGAAATACCCCAGACTTAATTGCTTTGGGAGCAATGACGTATCAGTTGAAGTACTCATTCGACTTAGATACAACAGGGCAATCAGGGGTTGCGTTGGCCCAGCCAGTAACCGCATCGGTAAACAACTCCGGTGATACCGCAACTCAAGGTGATGGAAACAGCACCGTATCGATAGTTGATATCAGCACAACAGGAGCTAAATTCAGCCAAGGATCAGAGATGATCGTTACCTTAAATCTGACTGATGCCGAGGCTAACGAGGTAATTGTGGTCCGGGTTGATGTGACACTGGATTGCAACCCGGGATCAAGCCCAACCGGAAATCTTCAGGCCAAATATCTCGATGGCAAGATGATATTTAAGCAAGGAGATGTTCCAGTTACGCCGGCCGAGGAGATTGGCAGCGGAGACAAAACTATTGATTTGAAATCTCCAAATCTGATTTCTGCGCCGGAATTGGTGATGGCAAAGACAGTAACTCTTGCTGATCAGGCCTGTCCAGGTTCGGAAACCTTAACAATAACTCCTAATCAAAGTATCAAATACTGTTACGTGATCACTAATCCAAGTAACTCAGGTGGCAGAGCCGGTGCGCCGGTTTACAACCTATCTGTAATCAGTGATGACAGTGGGGATTACCCAGATTTTACTGTGGCAATTACTACTGGGCTAACAGATATTGATGGCGATGGCCAGGTGGATGACTTAGCTGCAGGTGCAGCCGCCACCGCATTCAAGATTGTCACCTTTGATGGTAATAAGGACACCACTGTGTTAAATACAGCAACATTGACTGGAAGTGATGCGCCAACTGGTGGGTCTACTTTGACCACTACTGATACTGCTTCAGTGTTAATCGATGCTCCAGAGCCAGCTCCTAGTATTGATATTCAGAAAACTCCTGATGCTCAAACAGTCGTCGATGGCATTACAGCTACTTTTCAAGTGACTGTGACCAATACTGGCAATGTGGATCTTACGGGAGTTGCTGTTTCCGATGCTGCTACCCCAGCCTGCGATAAGACAATCGGTGCTTTGGCAGCCGGCGCAAACAACACATACAGCTGTTCAACCCTGGCACTGTTTGCATCATTTACAAATACCGCAGTCGTGGTTGGAAACTATGAGACCACTCAGGTAACTGATCAAGATTCGGCAGCGGTTACCGTTGATTTCTTACCAAAGATTGATGTGACAAAAAGTGCATCAGTTGCATCTGTTCCAGAGACCGGTGGTTCTGTCACCTTTACCGTATCTGTAAAGAACAACGCGGTGGAAAACTTCACTCTTAACTCTCTAGTAGATGACAAGTTTGGCAATCTGAATGGAGTTGGTACTTGTGCCGTTCCACAGACCATCCCATCCGGTGGTGAGTACATTTGTAGCTTCACAAAAACCCTTGCCTCCGACACTCTTGTAACTCATGTCAACACCGTGACCGCTACCGGCCAGGATCCTGAGGGTAATCAAGCATCTAAGAGTGATGATGCCTCTGTTTCTTTTAGCGATGTGTTGCCTGACATCACATTAACAAAAGTCGCTTCACCAACCGCGGCAAAGTGGACTGGGGATTACATTGATTACACCTTCCGAATCACCAATGAAGGAACTGAAACGGTAACCCTCACCTCCTTTGTAGATGAGAAAATCACTCTTTCAGCTCAGTGTCTCGCTCTAGTAGGAGCGGTAATTACACCTTCAGCATTCGTTGAGTGTGCCGCCAATGATTACTTCCTATCGGGCATCCCCGGTAGTTCCTTCATTAATACTGCAACCGCAGTTGCGAAGGACAATGAGATGAACTCTGACACCGCCATCGCATCCGCCACTGTTAATTTCTGGTGGTACGGACGCACTCCGGGATACTGGAAAAATCATCCAGAGGATTGGAACAGTGGGTACTCGCCCAACCAATACACTCAGGATCTCTTTGCAGTTCCAGGAGCTTTGTTGTCCGGATCAATCCTTGATCTAAACAAAGATGGGGCTAAAGATAGATTGATCGACGGTTTGGCTTATCGTGGTGGAACCGGTTTGTCAGGCGCTACCCAAATAATGTTCCGCGCCACAATCGCTGCATTGTTAAATGAGGCGTACTACGGCGCGGATTATCCAGGTGCTGAATCGACAGCGGGATTGATTGCACTTGTCAACACAAAGTTGGCAACACTCAATCGCACCCAGTTGATTCACTTAGCTGGTTACTTTGACTACTGGAACAATGCGGTTCATTCACCGCTTCTTTAGTTGATCAAAGCAAAAACGGAGTGATGTGAAAAACCACATCACTCCGTTTTATTTATAAACTCAGCGAAATAATCAGCCGATAATCACCTGACCACCATTGACGCGTGATCTAACTTTTGCCAGCCCTGAAGTTGCAGGTCCAAGTAACAAATCACCATCAGCTTCAAACTGAGAGTTATGAGCAGGACATACCCAACCTGTTTCATCGCGCTTTACGATTACGCCTTGGTGTGGGCAGCTGAGATTAAATGCGACATAAGTTCTCTCGCCAGTTCGAGCTAGAGCAACAGGTTGACCTCGAAGGCTTCCAATACGTGCCGCTCCGCCAATTTGGGCAAGCGCCGGTACCGCACTTACCTTTACTGAAAGCCGACCATTAGATAGCCGTTTAACGGCGTTGTTTGCCGCCGCCGGCAATGCGCCACCACCTAATGCGCCTGCTCCCAAAGCAAGCACCGCACAAGCACCCTTAATTAGCGAGCGTCTACTGATTGGATCCACAGATAAACCTACTTCTTGCCGAGTGCTCGATTAATGGTTACATCAGCTGTGCCGAAGACAATGCCATCAGGCAGTGACCCTGTCGGCAATGAAAGCAAGGTAGCCAAGGTTGCACCGACGCCTGGGGCTAGAGTCAAAGCCGCTCCAGAAAATGAAGTGGAGCGTAGCTTTGTAGAGCGGTTGTTTGTAGTTTTACCTTTCAAATCCGCTGCGTTGGTGATGTTAAGAATTGTGACAACCGCATTTGAAGCCTGTGGCACAGTGGCGGTAACGATTCCCTTACTCAAATCAATAACAGGATTTCGCAAAGTTACTTGAGAATTATTCGCGGTGTTAAAGAAAACAATATTGCTTCCCACATGTTGCACTGGAGATTTACTGTTGGTAATGGGAATGTGAAAAACCATCTGACCATTCGGTGCAGAAATGGAATCGCCGATGACACCTGCTGTTGCGCCACCTTGAACATAAAGAATTACCCCTGCAGATTCGAGGGTCGCGGTTAATCCAGCGGCGGTCTTCATGTGGGTCATGCTTTGCCCAGGCTTGGCGTCAGCGTTAGCCGTAACAGATCCCATTGTGAGCAATAAAGATGTTGCCGAAACAATTGCTACTAGTTTGCGAATCATTTACAACTCCTTATTTTCAGATTCATCAGAACTTTGGTCTTGAAGGTTACGGTAGGAAGACGGGGGACGCACCTTGGAATTACGCTTAATTGCTGTGAATCTGATTTATGTATCTGGAGCCCCCCGTCAGGATTGAACTGACGACCTTCCGCTTACAAGGCGGATGCTCTACCACTGAGCTAGGGAGGCCGAGAGCGCCAATTATGGCAGGAAGAAAGTAATCCGTGAAATCACGCGGTAAATCGCTGTTGTTGAAGGCATTAATTGCTATGACTATTAATTTTATCTGGGGTACTTTGATAGAGCTCGACTGAATTGAAAAATCATCTTCCTTTCCCAAAAGAGGTTGGTTCAATAACTCGCAACAGGTAGATTTCGGACTTATGCCGACCCCTATTTGGATGAG
>CAZIAI010000015.1:4773-25927 GCA_964536895.1 uncultured Clavibacter sp. | reverse complement strand
TCCGGTGGCGCACGTGGCGGCGTTCATGTAACCGATGTGACAAATGCCAGCCGTACATTGCTGATGAACTTGGAAACACTTGATTGGGATGAAGAGCTATTAGAGATTTTTGCTGTTCCAAGATCAGCGCTGGCTCAAATCAAATCCTCATCCGAGATTTATGCTCAAACCGATCCATCAGGGCCACTCGGGACAGCTATTCATATTGCTGGCATATTGGGAGATCAACAAGCGGCCATGGTGGGACAGGCTTGCTTCGAACGCGGTGAGTCAAAAACCACTTATGGGACTGGAAATTTCGCTCTGCTCAATACCGGAACTGAGATTGTGCGTTCCAAAAACGGATTACTTACAACAGTTTGTTTCAAGTTTGGAAATGAGCCAGCGCGCTACGCCCTAGAGGGATCGGTTGCGGTAACCGGCTCAGCTATTCAATGGCTGCGCGATCAACTTCAAATCATCAATACTGCGCCAGAGATAGAGCCGTTAGCCCAAAGTGTCGCTGATAATGGCGGGGTCTACTTTGTGCCCGCATTCTCTGGATTGTTTGCTCCTTACTGGAGAAATGATGCTCGCGGTGTTGTTGTTGGACTAACTAGAGCAGCAACAAAAGCTCACCTGGCTCGTGCAGCACTAGAGGCAATCTGCTATCAGACTAGAGATGTTCTCGATGCGATGTCTGCTGATAGCGGGGTAAAACTTCCCGAAATGCGAGTAGATGGTGGTATCACAGCCAACGCGCTGTGTATGCAAATGCAGGCCGACATCATGGCCGTTGATGTAGTTCGCCCACTAGTTATTGAGACCACTGCACTTGGCGCTGCTTATGCAGCAGGACTTGCGGTTGGAGTATTCAAAGACACTGCAGAACTAAGAAGTAAATGGCAAGAGGGCATGCGCTGGAAATCTTCTTCCAATAGCTCACTTGCAACCCAAGGTTATGTGCAATGGAAAAAAGCGATTGAAAGAACTTTGAACTGGTTAGATTAAGAGTGAGGGTACTTTTAACTTGATTTAAAGCGCTTGAATTTCAAGCAGCAGAGCGTTTTCGGGACGCAAGATTGGTGCTGGTAAACCTACTTTTTCTAATGCAGATCCACTCATTACCGCGCCGCTCTTGATCCACTCCGGTGGCGTAATAGCCATAAAACCACACTCGCCGGCATCTGAAGCCACAGACACTTTGTAATTCAGATCTGGGGACAATCCACGGAATGTCAGTTTGGGTGCGTGCGAGCTGACTATGGGCTGCAACTGAACATAAGAAAAAATCGCTTGTTTCCTGCTTTGAGACACGACTCCATATAGGTAGTGAGCTGCATCTGGATAATCAACTCGGACCATTTCTCCGCTGTGTAATAAATCGCGCTGCTTCTTGTAATAAGCGATCCAGCGCTTCAAAGCGCCAAGTTCTTGTTGATTTAACTCAGTCAAATCTCTTTCTAGGCCTGCGTGCCCAAACAAAGCGGTGGCAGCTCGAAATGCCAGGGACAAGTCCCGGCCAGTCTGATGACCAGGGTTAGAGCCGATGTGGGTGCCTAGCAATTCAGGAGGAATAAATTGCATTGTCCATCGTTGCATTCTTTGACGTTCGAGTGAGTCGTTATTGTCGCTGGTCCAAAAACGATCTACCAAGTCAATAATTCCTAAATCAATTCTTGCTCCACCTGATGCACAGGATTCAATCTCTAGACCAGGATGAGCTTTCTTTAATTCGGCAAATAAACGATAAAGGGCTTTCGTCTGATTTCTGGCCGCAGCTAATCCATTGCTACCAGCATCAATTAAGGTTCGATTGTGATCCCACTTGATGTATGAGATTTGATACTGAGAGAGAATTTCGCTTGTCTGTTGGAATACATGTTGGAATACCTCTGGACGCGATAAATCAAGCACTAGTTCGTGGCGCCAGGTAGGAGGCACTCGGTTCTCAACATTTAGAATCCAATCCGGATGTGCGCGATACAAATCTGAGTCTGGATTTACCATCTCGCCTTCAAACCAGAGACCGAACTGCATTCCTTTTGAAACCACATACTCAGTAATTGAGCCCAATCCCTTTGGCCAAACCTCTTTACTGACCTGCCAATCACCAAGACCACGTCGATCATCTCTTCTTGAACCAAACCAGCCATCATCAAGGACTACGCGCTCTACGCCAATTTCTGCCGCGACATCAACCAGCTCGCGGATCTTTTGTTCATCATGATTGAAATAAACCGCTTCCCACATATTTAAAGTCATGGGTCTAGGGGTTTTGGGATGGACTGCGCGGTTCCTGATGTGGCTGTGAAGCTGATTAGCTAGGCCATCCAAACCAGATTCGGAGTACCAGGCAAATAGTTCGGGCGCTACGTAGCTCTCACCCTTTTTGAGAATTACCTCTCCTGGCAGCAATACTTCGGCAGCTCCGATGCTTTGCACCCCTTCATAATTTTTTTCAACGCAATACTGAACATCACCGCTCCAAGCTAAGGAGACCGCCCATGCTGGACCAGAGGAGAAATTTGTCTCCTTTGCCATTGCAATCTGACCAATTGTGTAATTGTGTCCACTTCTTCCTTCATGCGAGTCTCTTACCCAGCGACCAATAGCAATTTCTCGGCGCTGCGGATTTCTTTCATTTGACCAACGGCCCGCGAAATCCAAGGTGTGGGTTGCCACATCACTTAGCGGTAACCAATAGAAGAGTTCATTTAAGGTGTAATCATCACCTAAATTCTTGAGCTCGAGCGAGTACTTGAGTACGCCGAATCGATCCAAACTAGCGCGGAGAAAAATCTGTAATTGAGCCGCATCATCCTGCATTGTTGCGGTGAATGATTCATGACTGCTTTCTAATGAGGTAACTGAGAATTTGGAGGACCAATTTCTGCCAACGCGATGTCCAGAAATAGTTGGGTAACCCAACCAACCTCGAGAGTGTTCGCGCATTACTCCTGGGTTTTGTAATTCATCAAAATCACTATGAGCAACCGATCTTCCAAAAGGAATGCCATCAAATGAGCCACTAACGGTTGCGCCCCAATATCGAATTACAAGAGCGCCATCCAAAACCTCGAGAAAAATATCGACTCCACCGTTTGAAAGGCGGGCTGTTGCGCTCATACGGGTAGAGTAATGGTCATTATGGCCGGTAAGAAACTAGGAGCCGGTGTCACTCGCAGCGATGGCACCCTTATGGATGGTCGAACCATTCGTTATTACGACACCCAAGGCCAGCTCCGAAATGCGGTAGATCAAAGACCGGCTGAGGAACAACCAGCTATCGGCGAAATGCGGCTAGATCCGCTTAACAATGAATGGGTCGTGATCGCTGCCCATCGACAAGGTCGAGTTTTTCTTCCACCAAAAGAATTAAACCCGCTTGCTCCAAGTAGGCCCGGATTTCTCACTGAGATTCCCGAAAATGATTATGAAGTTGTGGTTTTTGATAATCGCTCACCTTCCCTGCGTCCACCACAAGATGGTTTTTCTGCTCCATTAGATGCGAACTTTCACTCCCCCGCCATCCCAGCCGCTGGCAAGTGCGAGGTGGTTTGTTACACCTCTGACTATGACTCTTCATTTAAGGATTTGAGTCACAAGCAGATTCGCACCGTAATGGAAGCCTGGCGTGATCGCACTGCAGAACTCTCTGCCTTGCCGTTCATCGAACATATCGCTCCCTTCGAAAATCGTGGTGAAGAGGTTGGCGTAACTCTCAATCATCCGCACGGTCAGATTTATGCATACTCATACCTACCACCCAAGACCATGAGAATGCTTGAAGTAGCCGATGCTCACCTAAAGCGAACCGGAAATGTTTTGCTTGATGACATTGTGGCCCGTGAAATCTCTGATGAATCACGCATCATTTGTAAGAATGATTACTGGGTAGCGTTTGTGCCTTATGCATCAAGATATCCTTTTGAAATTCACATTGCTCCGCTTCGAAGCGTCGCTGATCTAGTAGAACTTGATGACTCACAGTGTGATTCATTTGCTCCGATTGCCAAAGAATCATTACAAAGACTTGATGGCGTGTTTGGAGTGAACATGCCATACATCGCATCATGGCACCAGGCGCCGGTTAGAAAAGGCAGAGATGCAATGCGAGTACATTGGCAAATTCAGAGCATCCGTCGTGCTCCCGGAAAACTCAAGTATTTAGCTGGCTCCGAATCAGCATTTGGCGCCTTCATGATGGACCTAAAGCCAGAACAATCTGCCCAACAATTAAGGGATGTAAAGCTTTAATCGTGGATATTTCACAATCCTTTGCTAACTTATTTGGCCACTCTCCCGATGTCGTGGCCCAAGCGCCTGGCCGAGTCAATCTCATTGGGGAACATATTGATTACAGCCAAGGATTTGTTTTGCCATTCGCCATCGATTCAGTTACTAAGTGCGCAATCTCAAAACGCAATGATGATCGAGTGCTGATTTCCTCTCTTCAACAACCTGCTGCAAGAATCGAAAGCAGCATCTCAGAAATAGCTTCCAAGTCAGGTGAAGGTTGGGCGCGATATGTCCTTGGGGTTTTGTGGGCGCTAGAAATCAAACAAGGCGTTGAGATTTTGATTGATGGCCAGGTCCCATTGGGTGCTGGATTGTCATCCTCCGCCGCTCTCGAATGCAGCGTTGCTACCGCTTTAAATCATCTCTTTTCTCTTGATAAATCCCTAACCGAGTTGGCTCAACTGACTCAAAGAGCAGAAAATGAATATGTTGGAGTCCCTTGCGGCATCATGGATCAATCAATTTCTTTGATGGGTAAGGCGGGCTATGCCTTACTTCTTGATTGTAGAGATCTCTCGACTAGACATATTCCTGTTGATTTTCTTGGCGCTGGCCTGCGCTTACTAATTATTGATACTCGGGCGCACCATGCGTTAATCGATGGCGGATATGCAGAACGCAGAGCTTCCTGTGAAGAGGTCGCAAAGATAGTCAAAGTTGATTCAATGCGTGATCTCTCGATGAATCAATTGCTTTCGGTAAAAAATAATCTAACAGAGGTGCAATTCAAGCGGGCCCGCCATGCCGTTACTGAAATCTCTAGAGTCTTGGAGGCGGTAGAGCGGTTGAGCAATAAGGAATTTATAGATTTTGGAAATTTACTAAATCAATCCCATGCATCACTACGTGATGATTACTCCGTTTCCTGCCCGGAGTTAGACCTAGCGGTAGATACCGCGATGCAAAGTGGAGCCCTTGGAGCCAGAATGGTTGGAGGCGGATTTGGCGGAAGCGCAATTGCCTTGATTAAGGATGAAGATGCTGGGAAAGTTTCGCTAGCAATCGAGCAAGCTTTTGCAAATGCTGGCTTTACCGCACCGAGATTTTTTGATTCTTTGCCAAGTGATGGCGCAAAGCTAATTAGCTAACTGGGGTTACTGAAATAACTTCAACGCCGCCGATTGCGCTTAGAACATTTACTAAATCCTGAGGATCGTTGCCTGGAAAGGCGACTGTGATGTCATCGATTCCACGTCCACCTTCTGAGGAGAGAACTACCAGGCCACGGATATCGCCTCCGGCAAAACCGATTGCAGATGCAACCGCACCTAGAGAGCCTGGGCGATCAGGAAGAGCTACGCGAATTCGGACCATTGCCATAGGAAGGAGTGTAAATCAAAAGCTCCCTGACTTGGACTCGAACCAAGAACCTGCCGGTTAACAGCCGGCTGCTCTGCCGATTGAGCTATCAGGGATCGGCGTTCAGCGCGTAACTCTAGACCAAGCCGAGGAAAAGCGAGAAATTTTGAGGCGGTTTTAGACCCAAATCAGAGCATCCCCTCGCCCAAAGCCAACTCCTTGAAGAGCCGACGGCGGGCTTCCATCCCCACCAGTTGTTCGAAAATCTGGTTGTACTCCTGCTCGTTCTCGACCGGATTAAGTCTTTGCAATGCGGACTTAACCTCGGCGATTGAGCGACTCAAAGCCACCTCATTGAGGCGAGCGGTAATGCTAGTTACATACTTATCTGAAATCTCGCCGCTAGTTCTAATTGGCTCAACCGTGAGTTCAGTTATGAAAGATTTCAACTCCTCCGAGGAAACATTAGAAATTTCAATAGTTTCAAAATCTGGTTGGGTATCGACAAACTCTCTCAACTTTATGTAAGCAGGGTGTGAAAAAGCATTTGCCTCCAGCTCTCGCCATGAACGCATAAGGGCTGGCATCTGTAATCTAACTTTGAGCACCTCTCGTTCCAACATTAATCTGGGCTCATTTGGATCCGGTCTCCAATTATTTTGTGCCGGGATCTCATCACTTGGTTTGTAAGTTGAGGCTCCGGTACCGCTTTTCTTAACGGCGGATAAAACTGTTTCGACCTCCATGCCCAGCCAGCCCGCCAAACTTCTTGCATACTCAGGCCTTAAAGAGGTATCTCTAATCTTGCCAATCAAGGGTGCCGCTACATTTAGTGCAGATACCCGGCCATCAGCAATTGTTAAATCAAACTGCTTGATTGCACTCTTAATTGCAAACTCAAAAAGCGGAACTCTTCTGGCAATCAAATCCCTTACCGCGGCATCGCCTTGATGTTGACGCAGCTCGCAAGGATCCAAGCCGTTTGGCTCAACGGCTACAAATGTTTGGGTGACGAATTTCTGATCATCACTAAAGGCTTTCAAGGCTGCTTTTTGACCGGCCGCATCTCCATCAAAAGTGAAGATAACTTCGCCTCTGAACGCATCATCATCCATCAGCAATCGACGCAGAATTCTGATGTGCTCATCCCCAAATGCGGTTCCGCAGGTAGCAACTGCGGTAGTAATTCCAGCTAAATGCGCCGCCATTACATCGGTATATCCCTCAACAATTACCGCTTGGCGCTTTTTAGCAATCTCTTTCTTCGCTCTATCAAGGCCATAAAGCACCTGGCTCTTTTTGTAAATTGGAGTCTCTGGGGTATTCAGGTATTTGGGTCCTTGATCAACCTCATCACTAGCTAGCTTGCGAGCTCCAAAACCAACTACATCCCCGGAGATGTCACGGATCGGCCACATCAACCTATTTCTAAAGCGATCGATTGGACCCTTCTGTCCCTCTTTGGATAATCCGGCCAGAGTCAGTTCTTCAACGGTGAAACCTTTACCTCTTAAGTACTTAGTTAGTGAGTCCCAGTCATCAGGTGAATATCCCACTTCAAATGAGTCACAAGCTGATTTATCAAAACCTCTTTTTACTAATAGATCTCTGGCGTGAGCTGCATCTGGAAGTTGCAACTGCTCCTGATAAAAAACTGTTGCGGCTGCATGCGCGGCAATCAATCTAGATCTTTGACCTGCTGGGGGCTTTGCGCCTCCACTGCCTTGCTCATAAGTTAATTGATAACCAATTCTCTCAGCGAGACGCTCGATGGTTTCAGTAAATGTCAGATGATCCATCTTCATGACAAATGCGATGACATCTCCACCGGTTTGGCAACCGAAACAATGAAAATATCCTCGGCTTGGAGTTACGTGAAAGGATGGTGTTTTTTCATCATGAAAAGGACAGAGCCCTTTTTTCTGACCTCCACCCGCGCCCTTTAACTGGACATACTCGCCAACAACCTCATCAATCGGAGAATGGTCGCGAACATATGTCACATCTACATCGCGAATTCTTCCTGACATGAGCGTTATCTTAATCCTCTACTTGGCAAGTAATTTTTCATGCAGCGCATAGGCGCCGACATCGGTTAGTGACGCAACCTGATCAATAACCACACGAAGCCGCTCTTTTTCGGTGCTGGCCCGCTCCCACTCCTGCAAAAAGAAGCTTTCTAGCGCGGTTGGAGCCTGTTCCAAAACCACTTCAACTAGTTGCTCAATCACCTGCTGTTGCTTGGCGTAACGCTCTTGAGATTTTTCCGCACGAATAATGTAAAAACCAGCCATAGATTTGAGCAGGGCAACCTCAACCCGCTGGGCACGAGGAACCAAAAGGTTTGCTTGATAACGAACCAAATCACCATCACCAAAGTGATTTCTAGTCTCCTTTTCAGCCGCAAGGGCAAACCTGCCGATTAACTGACTTGTTAGATCCTTAAGTTGGGCCAAATGTCTATGACTTCTATCAAACTCCTTTGGCCAACAAGAGAGTTCAACCAGTGAATTCAAAGCCGCTTGCGCCTCATCCTTGGACATATCTGGCATGTAATCACTTATCGCGGTGAGATAAAGGCTCTCTAAATCTCGCTCAAGATGAGTGATATCAATTTGTCCTGTAACCAGCGCATCCTCTAAATCATGAACTGAATACGCCACATCATCGGCCCAATCCATAATCTGGGCCTCCATGCAGGTTTTGCCTTCTGGCGCAGATTGTCTAGTCCAATTAAATATTTCAACATCATCTTCATATACCCCAAATTTTCTGGGGTTATCAACCGCACTCCATGGATACTTTGTAGCGGCATCCAAAGTTGCGCGCGTGAGATTTAATCCGACTGATAAACCATCGCTATCCACCGTCTTTGCTTCAATTCGAGTTAGCAATCTAAAACTTTGCGCATTGCCTTCAAAACCACCAAACCCTTCTGCGATTTTGGCTAGAGCCTCTTCACCATTGTGTCCAAATGGTGGATGACCAAGGTCATGCGCCAAGCACGCACTCTCCATTAAATCTGGATCAGCACCCAACGCGGCACCTAACTCACGTCCAACTTGAGCACACTCCAATGAATGCGATAGACGGGTACGAGGAAAATCGCTGGCCCAAGGAACAGCTACCTGAGTTTTGGCGGCCAAGCGACGCAATGCAAATGAATGAATTATTCGTGCACGATCACGGGAAAACTCAGTTCGTCCTTTTCGCTTTGCGGGTTCGTCCAGAAAACGCTCACGGTCAAAACTTGAGTAAGCGTGGTTTTCATGTGCCGGACGTAGGACCATAGTGTTCGTAGGCTACTTCTTAGGCGATGTGGTCGCTAATGTGAATACCTCGGCGCCCTAGGGTTACATATGCAAGATATGCCCCAGTTTCACGCACCAAATAACGAAACCCGACCTTCTCTAGGCTGGCAATGCCAACTTTGGTTGGCGAGCAGGTTGCAATAAACCCTTGGTCGTTGGCCATCGTCATTGAACGTAAGCAGTGATACGGGTCGGTAACGATAATGATGTCTTTGACTTCATTATTTAATTGCGACTTCTTAATTGTCTTGGCAAAAGCTCGGATGCTGCCAAATGAATCTCTTCCACGTGGTACTTCTGTAATTGCTCGCTTGGAAATACCTTCATTCACCAACCAGTTTCGGGCAGCCTTTGCCTCTGTGTATCGATCTCCGGGGGCACCAGCTCCCAAGGTAAAAATTCTAGGAGCAAAATCTTTACTGTAGATGCGTGCTGTTTCCTTTAAGCGAGCGCTCAATACCTCACCAGGTCTTCCATCCAATTGCGCTGCGCCCATTACAACAATCGCATCAGCTTTTCGGATTGTTTCATTGTTTGCTACATACCAAGTTTTGGCAAGCGCCCAGGTTGGAACTACTAAAACAACAAGCAAAAGAAAGCCAACAAACTTCCAGGCAAATTTAAAGAGGAACATCAGCCACCAGATCCTGAGTCAGAACCATCTACTGCTACCAGTTCCTCTGGATCATCAAGCCAACCTTGTGGCAACGTGACGGCACGACTGTGACTTGTTCTACCCCGTGGCGCATCACCGATCGCCTCTGGATAAGGTTGATCCACAAGTTGATCCAACAAAATTCGCAGTTCAGCTAGTGAAGAAACCATTCCAAATTGAGAACGCATGCCACCTTCGACACGGAATCCTTTTAAGTACCAAGCCATGTGCTTTCTTAAATCCCGACAGGCGCGGTGTTCATCCTCGAAATACTCCACCAGAAGTTGCGCATGACGCCACATGACCTCACGCACTTCAAAAAGTCTTGGTAAAGGTCTCTCGCCTTCCCCATTGAATGCACGTACTAAATCTGCAAACAACCATGGCCGTCCTAGGCACCCTCGTCCAACCACTACGCCAGCGCAGCCAGTTTCTTGCACCATCTTCACGCCATCATTTCCCGACCAAATATCGCCATTTCCTAGTACTGGAACCCCAGTAGGAGCTAAATGTTCTACCAAATTCTTTATCTTGCCCCAATCAGATTTGCCTTCATAAAACTGGGCTGCGGTGCGGGCATGCAACGCTACCCAGGCCACACCGAGATCGGCGGCGATTTTGCCGGCATCTAAATATGTTTCATGTTCACTATCAATGCCCACGCGCATCTTTACTGTTACTGGAATTTCATACTTTTTTGCCGTTTCAACTGCGGCTGAAACTAATGATGCAAATAATCTTCGCTTATAAGGAAGGGCTGAGCCACCACCTTTGCGAGTCACTTTTGGTACCGGACAACCGAAATTTAAATCAATATGATCAGCAAGATCCTCTTTGCCAATCATCTCTACAGCTCGTTGTAGATCTAACGGGTCAGTTGCATATAATTGAACAGATCTAGGAGTCTCTCCCTCGCCTGGAACTATCATGCGCATTGTTTCTTCATTGCGCTCAGTAAGGGCGCGCGCCGTCACCATTTCCGAAACAAAAAGTCCGGCGCCTTGTTCTCGGCAAAGCAATCTGAAAGCAGAGTTTGTTATTCCAGCCATTGGAGCCAAAACAACAGGAACCGCTAAATCTAAACCGCCATCGCGGATCGGAAGATGCAGCGGTTTGGTAATCAACAACCTAGTAGTCGCGGAGCCAACCACGACTCGACCTGATCAATACTGATTCTCTCCTGCTTCATGGTGTCGCGCTCACGAATCGTTACGGCGTTGTCCTCAAGAGACTCGAAATCGATTGTGATGCAGAAAGGAGTTCCGATTTCATCCTGTCTGCGATACCTGCGACCGATAGCTCCAGCGTCATCAAAATCAACATTCCAATTTTTGCGGAGTTGAGTTGCCAAGGCTCGTGCTTTAGGCGATAGATCAGCGTTGCGAGAAAGCGGTAAAACCGCAATCTTTACTGGAGCCAACCTGTGATCCAGCTTCAACACGGTGCGCTTTTCCATTTCGCCCTTTGAGTTTGGTGCTTCATCCTCTGTGTAAGCATCCATCAAGAAGGTCAGTGTGCAGCGATCTACCCCGGCCGCAGGCTCAATTACATATGGGAACCAGCGCTCGTTATTCTCTTGATCAAACCAAGAAAGATCCTTGCCAGACTTTTCTGAGTGGGCCTTTAGATCAAAATTTGTGCGGTTTGCAATACCTTCTAGCTCTCCCCACTCGGTACCGGTGAATTCAAATTTGTATTCGATATCAACGGTGCGCTTTGAATAATGAGAGAGTTTTTCTTTAGGGTGCTCAAATAATCTGAGGCGATCTGGGTTAATTCCTAAATCGATGTACCAAGCTAGACGGGTGTCAATCCAGGTTTGATGCCACTCTTCATCTGTTCCGGGCACAACAAAGAACTCCATCTCCATCTGTTCAAACTCGCGCGTGCGGAAGATGAAATTGCCCGGAGTGATTTCATTACGAAATGACTTACCAATTTGGCCAATTCCAAATGGGGGTTTCTTTCGCGCTGTAGTCGAAACATTGTCAAAGTTGATGAAGATTCCTTGCGCAGTTTCTGGACGCATGTAAGCCAAGCCAGATTCATCCTCAACTGGACCAAGATAGGTCTTCAACAATCCAGAAAATTGACGAGGTGCTGTGAACTTTCCTTTGTTGCCACAATGTGGGCAGTTCACTTCATCAAGAGATTGTGGTTTGCGAGAGTTTTTTGCTTCAAACGCCTCTTCTAAGTGATCAGCTCTAAATCTCTTGTGGCATTCGGTGCACTCAGTAAGCGGATCAGTAAAGGTTTCAACATGGCCTGATGCCTCCCAGACCTCTCTTGCCAAAATCACGCAAGAATCAAGTCCGACCACATCTTCTCGGCCCATAACCATGGACTTCCACCATTGACGCTTAACGTTATTTTTTAGTTCAACACCTAGTGGGCCGTAATCCCATGAGGCGCGCAATCCGCCATAAATTTCAGATGAGGGGTAAACAAATCCTCTGCGCTTGGCGAGACTGACAATAGTTTCAAGACGATCTTGGGCCATGGTGTTCTCCATCCGGCTGGCTGTCGGCGGTGCGCACCGGTCGCAGCTATCCCTTAGGGAAAAGCTGGGCGCAGGTCCAAATTTTACCCCGGCGCCACGCTCAAAACCCTCCTCGCCTTGAAAATGAAAATCATTTTCATTTTTGCTACAGTGCCGCCATGAACCTACCTATCCTCCTTGCCGCAGCTACCG
Source organism: uncultured Clavibacter sp. (assembly GCA_964536895.1). Taxonomy (GTDB): domain Bacteria; phylum Actinomycetota; class Actinomycetes; order Nanopelagicales; family Nanopelagicaceae; genus MAG-120802. Next base: position 13,689 of record CAZIAI010000015.1, on the reverse strand, counting down.
CACTAGCTACCGCCGCCGGTGGCTTCCTAGCATTACGTGCAAAAGATCGTCTCCATCTAGTTCTCGGTTTGGCCGCAGGTCTATTGCTTGGCCTAGTCGCATTCGAGTTACTGCCAGAAGTTTTCGCTATGTCCAACTCAGAGTTGTTGGGCGCTCCGGCGGTTTCAGTCGCATTAGTAGGCGGTTTTCTTGCTCTACATATATATGAGCGTTCATTTGGCTCACATGAACCTGCCGAATCAGAGTACGGCGATGACCACAAGCATTCTGTAAATGTTGCTGGCGGTATAGGTGCGCTTGCCATGGCGGGACATGTGTTTCTTGATGGTCTTGCACTTGGTATCGCATTTAGTGTGGATGAAAAACTTGGCATCGCAATCTTCTTTGCGCTTCTAGTGCACGCCTTTAGTGATGGCTTGAATACGGTATCTCTCTTGATCAAGAGTGGAAAATGGACCAAGAAAGGCATTTGGCTGCTAGGCGTTGATTCAGTTGCACGCATAAGCGGTGCCATTGTTGGTTCTACCGTTGCTCTCAGTGAAGATTTCACAGCTCTTTATCTTGCAGCCTTCTCCGGAATCTTGATTTACCTGGCAACTAGCCACATTCTTCCCGAAGCACATGCCCGTCATGCTTCAAAGTGGACCTTAGTTTCAACCTTGGCAGGTGTGGCAATCATGTGGGGCTTGGTATCCCAGCTACATGCAGTTCATGTTCACTCACATGGAGAATCATCAATTGAAAAGAGTGGTGACCATGGTGATCATGATGGGCATAGTGATCATGATGGGCATAGTGATCATGATGGGCACGATGACCACAAGGATGATCACAATCACAAGGATGATCACAATCACAAGGATGATCACAAACACGATCACAACGAGTAGGTTTGATGAACAAATCTGAGGTTAAAGTCATTGGAGTTCTTGAGCGGGTAGGTGGATTTGCCTCCGCTCAAGAGCTTTATCAATTACTGCAGCGAAGCGGCGAATCTATTGGTCTAACTACGGTTTATCGAGCCCTTCAATCTCTAGTTAGCGACAAGATTGTTGATCAACTACGCCGTGATGATGGTGAAGCTATCTATCGTCTCTGCGGAGACAGCCATCATCATCACTTAGTTTGCAAGCAATGTGGCTCTACCGTTGAGATTGAAGGAAGCGCTATCGAGCGATGGACCAAAGCGATGGCGGAGGAGCATGGATTTCGAGAGGTTGGGCATACTGCCGAGATTTTTGGCATCTGTCCAAAGTGTTAGCTATGGGAGATGTGCGAGGCATTCCTACTGCCATTTGTCCTTACTGCAATAGCAATCTGCTTCAACTAACTGTTGCTTTTGATCCTGAAACCTATGAAATTGAACTTTATTTGATTGATAACGCTACATGCGCAGATTGCGGCGCTTTACTCACCGCTCCAACTCCATCAGACTTGCCGGCTGCCTAACTTCTCCAAAAGGGTTTGATTCTCAACCGTGGCCGGTACAACCCAGCGCTTGAACTCTTGCTCTTTAAACTCAATGACAATTACTGGGCGCCTTTTGTAGATTACACAAAAATCTTTACCAGCGCGATGTCGCATTGTGCCCAGCATGATCAGATAAGGAAATCCAGTACCCGGTGCTCTTAGGCCACGCAACACTTCGCGGCTCCAAGGATTCTGCACCACTTTAAACTCAGTAACTCCAGTTAACTTGGATTTTGGAGATCTATGAAATGCGCCGATTACTTCAAGGGCAGATAACTCATAGATTAGGCAATCGCCGTCAACTCTTAACACAAGAGTATTTAATCAAAAATCGGACCAACGGTGCGACTGCGTTTAATCTCAAAAAAGCCAGGGTAACTGGCAACACCAACTACGCCGTCCCAAAGTTTGCCCGCCTCTTCACCTTTTGGTGCCGGAGAAATAACGGGACCAAAAAATGCCACTCCAGCCACGGAAATGATTGGGGTTCCAACATCACTACCGACCAGTGCGATTCCTCGATCATGACTTTCAATAATCTGAGCGTCTAGAGATTCATTATGAATTGCTGAAATCAATGAACTATCCAGGCCAACATCTGCAAGAGCAGCCTCAAACAACGGCTCACGCACCGGTGCTTTTTCTAGATGTATGCGGGTAGAAATCGCGGTATAAAGCGGAAGTGTTGCTTGGCTGCCTGCCACATTCTGCGCCGCCGCGATTAATCTTGTGCAGTGCCAAGAGCGCATCAACTTGGCTTTGTAATCCTCTGACATCTCTTTGTCGCGATTTAGATGAGCCAATGAAAATAGGTTCCATTGAACCGCTACATCACGCACTTTCTCTACCTCAAGAATCCATCGAGAGGTCATAAACGCCCACGGGCAAAGTGGGTCGAACCAAAACTCAGCTTTGGTTTGAGACATATCAAGCCTTTCCAAATCGTCGGTTGCGGTCAGCGTAAATCTCAATTGCTTTCCATAAAGTCTGTCGGGTTACATCTGGCCATAGAACATCCATGAAAACCATCTCGGCATATGCTGACTGCCAAATCAGGAAGTTTGAAGTGCGCTGCTCCCCTGAAGATCTCAAGAAAAGATCCACATCACTCATTTTTGGTTCATCAAGATAGCGCGCAAAGGTGCGTTCATTAATTGAAGAAATCTTCAACTTTCTCTTAGCAACATCGTTAGCCAACTTTGCAGCAGCATCTGCGATCTCTGCTCTTCCACCGTAATTAACGCACATGTTTAAGGTTAGGACCTTGTTCTTGGCGGTTAGCTCCTCTGCTGCCTGCAACTCTTCAACAACTGATTTCCAAAGTCTCTGCGGACGCCCTACCCATCTGACTCTGACACCCATTTCATGCATCTGATCCCGGCGTCTTCTGATGACATCCCGGTTGAAGCCCATCAAAAACTTAACCTCATCTGGAGAGCGCCGCCAGTTTTCCGTGGAAAAAGCGAATGCGGATAACTCCTTTACGCCAATTTCAATTGCTCCCTCGACAACATCAAATAGGGCTGCTTCTCCCTTTTCATGCCCCTTTGTTCTGGGCAATCCACGTTGCTTGGCCCATCGACCATTTCCATCCATCACCAAGGCAACATGGTTAGGAATCTTCTCCGGGGATATCTTTGGTGGCTTCACGAACTAACTCTTTCTACCATGGGAAGAGAACGCAAACCTCTTTCCAAATGCCATTGGAGATAAGCAGCTACCAAACCTGATGCCTCTCGGCGAAACCTAATCTCACTCTTATCTGCACTTTCCCATTCTCCGGTTAATAAATCAGACATCAAGGCCAGTGTTTCAGGTGCCGGAGTTGCAGAGGCTGAAGGTTTGCAATTAACACAAACAGAACCACCGCCCACCAGTGAGAAGTATTTGTGTGGTCCAGGAGCCTCACATCTAGAACAAATTGTCATAGAAGGCGCATACCCTGCGATAGAAAGTGAACGCAAAAGATAAGCATCCAAAATCAATGATGGGTCATGTGATTGATGCGCGAGGGCTTTTAAAGCGCCGGTTAAAAGCAGAAATTGTTGCCTTGCTGGCTCGCCTTCATTGTTAGTAAACCTCTCAGCCGCTTCTAGAATCGCAGAACAAATTGTCCACTTCTGATAATCCTGCGAAATTGTTTCGCCAAAGTTTTCAATACTTTCTACTTGGGTTACCACATCAAAGGTTTTGCCCGTGTAAAGCTGCACATCAACAAAACTTCCCGGTTCCAGACGGGCCCCAAACTTCGATTTAGTCCTTCTAACCCCTTTAGCTACAGCCCTGATTCGACCATGTTCGCGACTAATCATCGTAACAATGCGGTCGGCCTCCCCCAGTTTTTGGGTACGGATAACTACCGCTTGGTCGCGATATAGAGCCATAGGCAAAAGGTAGTCCAATCAATTAAAAACTGATTGAAACTGCAGTCGCAAATTGCAGAGATTTATCGCCTTAACGCAGCGCCCTATTTACCGCGGAAATAACCGCCTTCAGAGAAGCTGTGGTAGTTGAGGGATCAATTCCTACACCCCAAAAGGTGCCGCCATTGATAGTGCACTCCAGATATGCCGCAGCGTTTGCATCCCCACCGGCGCTCATCGCATGTTCGTAATAATCCGCAACCTGCACCGCAACTCCATTGTTTTGCATAATGTGGCAAAAGGCAGAGATAGGTCCGTTGCCTTCGCCTTGCAAGGTCTTTAACTCTTTGTTCTCCAAAAGGTCGACACTTAGCTTAACTTTCCCATCAGCAGAACTGGATTGAGTTAAACCTGAGAATCTAAATCTGCCCCATTGATTGTCATCAGCAGGTAAATACTCATCAACAAATATCTTCCACATTTGCTCTGGGAATACTTCGCCGCCTTGATTATCGGTGTGGGCTTGAATTACCTGACTAAACTCAATTTGCAGCCTGCGTGGCAGATCAAGTTGGTGTTCAGTTTTCATTATGTAAGCAACTCCACCTTTGCCAGATTGAGAGTTGACGCGGATAACCGCCTCATACGATCTGCCAATATCTTTTGGATCAATTGGAAGATATGGGACCGCCCAAGTAAATTCATCAACCTTCTTGCCAGCTGCTTTTGCATCATTTGCCAGGTGGTCAAAACCTTTCTTAATGGCATCTTGATGTGATCCGCTAAAAGCGGTAAACACTAAATCTCCACCATATGGATGACGCTCTGGAACCCTTAACTGATTCGCGTATTCAACTGTGCGGCGTATTTCAGGGATGTCGCTGAAATCAATCATGGGGTCGATTCCATGACTAAGAAGATTAAGTCCTAAGGTAACCAAGCAAACGTTTCCAGTTCGCTCGCCATTGCCAAACAATGTTCCTTCGATTCGATCGGCTCCTGCCAAATAACCAAGTTCTGCCGCCGCGACACCAGTTCCGCGATCATTATGAGGATGCAAACTCAAAACAATACTGTCGCGATACTTGAGATTCCGGTGCATCCATTCGATGGAGTCGGCATAGACATTTGGAGTGGCCATTTCTACGGTGGCCGGCAAGTTAATAATGCTCTTCCATTCCGGGGTCGGCTGCCAAACATCATTGACCGCATTGCAGACTTCAAGGGCAAATTCGAGTTCAGTTCCGGTGTAAGACTCTGGAGAGTACTCAAATGAAATCTTGGTTCCAGGGACGGTACTCATCAACTCTTTGCAAAGCTTTGCCCCATCAACTGCAATCTGCTTAATTCCCTCTTTTTCCAATCCAAACACAACGCGACGTTGCAAAGTTGAGGTTGAGTTATATAGGTGAACCACCGCTTGCTTTGCACCAACCAAGGACTCATAGGTGCGTCTAATTAGATTTTCTCGCGCCTGTGTAAGGACTTGAATTGTTACATCCTCAGGGATTAATCCATCTTCAATAATCTTCCTTACAAAATCAAAATCTGTTTGGCTAGCACTTGGAAAGCCGACTTCAATCTCTTTGTAACCCATCTTTACCAATAGATTGAACATGGCCAGTTTCCGCGGCACATCCATTGGATCAATTAACGCTTGATTGCCATCTCGTAAATCAACGGAACACCACTTAGGTGCTTGTTTCATTTGTTTGGCGGGCCAAGTGCGGTCAGGTAAATCGATCGGAATGAATGAGGAATAACGATGACTTGGCATTGCCGATGGATTTTGCTTGGGAAAATTCATTTGAAAAACTCCTTAAATCGACTGAGGTTTACATCCGGGACTTACCGGCTCGCAATTAACCCCGCAGCGAGGAGACCGGTTGTTAGGCCTCGCCACGGCAGCGAAGAAGGAGTGACTGCAAAAGCAGTACTTGTAGTGAAAGCGATTCGCTGCGCGTCATGCTCAAAGGTTACCGGGGCCTTTAGAGCACTGGCAAGTAACGATCCAATTCAAAGGCGGTTACCTGCTTTTGATACTCCAGCCACTCTGCCCGTTTATTGCGTAGGAAGTACTCAAATACATGCTCACCCAATGTCTCGCGGACCAGCTCGCTGCGTTCCATTTGTGAAATGGCTTCATTTAGATCCGCAGGCAATTTTTGCGGGGCGGCCACCTTCTCTAGTTTGTAACCCTGTTCAACTCCTCTCAATCCAGCGGCAATCGTTACGGCAAATGCCAGATATGGGTTACATGCTGAGTCTGGAGCGCGAAACTCAATTCGGGTTGAGTTTTCCTTCTTTGGTTTGTACATCGGGATACGAATCATGGCATCGCGACTTTCCTTGCCCCAAGAAATGCTGGCTGGTGCTTCTCCTCCGCCATGCAATCTCTTATAAGAGTTAACCCATTGATTGGTGACCGCAATGAACTCTGGGGCGTGCTGCAAAATTCCTGCGATAAAAGATCTTCCGATGTCGGATAGTTGATTGTCTCTTCCCTCTTCGAAGAAAGCATTCTTCTCTCCCTGGAACAAAGAGAAATGAGTGTGCATGCCAGATCCCGGGTGTTCAGTAAATGGTTTTGGCATGAATGAAGCGTGGAATCCTTGATCCAACGCAACCTCTTTGATGATGTGTCTAAATGTCATGATGTTGTCGGCGGTACTCAAAGCATCTGCATAACGTAAATCAATTTCCTGCTGACCTGGTGCACCTTCATGATGACTGAATTCAACCGAGACTCCCATGGCTTCCAGCAAGGTAATGGCCTGTCTTCTAAAATCATGTCCAGCTTTGGTTGGGGTGTGGTCAAAATATCCACCAGAATCAACTGGGATCGGCTTAACGCCATTTGCTGGTTGCTCTTTAAAGACAAAGAACTCAATCTCCGGATGTGTGTAACAGGTAAAGCCCATCTTGGCGGCTTTGTCTAAAGTTCTTTTCAAAACATTTCGTGGGTCTACCGGCGAAGGTGTGCCATCTGGCAAGGTGATATCGCAGAAAATTCTTGCTGCTCCTGGTTTTTCAGTTCGCCATGGCAAGATAGAAAATGTTGCTGGATCTGGCTTTACCAACATATCTGACTCAGTTCCGCGGGCAAATCCTTCAATTGCAGAACCATCAAAGCCGATACCTTCAGCAAATGCGTTCTCCAACTCAGGAGGCGCAATTGCAACCGATTTCAAAAATCCTAAAACGTCGGTGAACCAAAGTCTGACAAATCGAATGTCACGCTCTTCAAGAGTGCGCAAAACAAACTCTTGTTGTTTGAGCACATTGGCTGCATCAGATGACTGGGAACTCATGAAGTGCAGTCTGCCCGACGATGATTACAGGCATGTTACAAACCCTTTAGTGGGAAGTTTTAGGCGCAATCCTGCTAAATCATGAACTGTTCGGAGGCATCTATATCGGTACGGGCCGGCACATCACGCGTCACCACAGAGTTAGCGCTGATGCGAGCCCCTGTGCCCACGGAGACATTTCCAAGAACTCTCGCACCAGCGCCAATCACGACGCTGTCGCCGATAGTTGGATGTCGCTTCCCATTCTCAAAAGTACGCGCACCCAATGTGACATCGTGATAAATCATGACGTCATCTCCAACAACAGTCGTCTCGCCAATTACGACGCCCATACCGTGATCAATAAAAAATCGCCGACCGATTTTTGCTCCCGGATGGATCTCGATACCAGTTGCCGCCCTAACCCAGTTCGCATAGACGCGCGCCGCTAACTTAAAACCACGTCGCCACAAAAAGTGTGCGATGCGATGTCCCCAGATGGCATGTACACCTGGGTAAGCCAGCGCAACCTCTAGTCGATTACGCGCCGCCGGGTCACGGTGCAACGCGGTATCGAGGTCTTCAATAATGCGCTTGAACACTTAAGCATCCATCAAATCTTGGTAAAGAATTGTTGAGAGATAACGCTCTCCAAATGAAGGGATGATTACGACGATGTTCTTGCCCGCAAACTCGGCACGTTGCGCTACTTGAGCTGCAGCCCATAAAGCAGCTCCAGATGAGATTCCAGCCAGGATTCCCTCTTCTGCTGCTGCGCGCCGGGCGTACTTCACCGCGTCATCTGCCGCCACATCAATTACCTCGTCATAAACCTCGCGATCAAGAATCGGAGGAATGAAGTTAGGTCCAATTCCCTGAATTGGGTGGCCACCTGGTTTTCCGCCGTTGAGAATTGGTGAGGCAGCTGGTTCAACTGCAAAAATCTTTACATCAGATTTACGAGATTTTAGAACCTGGCCGATACCAGTAATTGTTCCGCCGGTACCGATTCCCGCAACAACGGCATCAACTTTGCCATCAGTGTCACGCCAGATTTCCTCTGCAGTGGTTTTGCGATGAATCTCTGGGTTCGCCTCATTCTCAAATTGGCGCACCAAAACCGCACCATTTGCTCCGAGCTCCTCTGCTTTAGCAACCGCACCCTTCATGCCCTCTGCCGCCGGGGTTAGAACTAACTCGGCACCAAATGCGCGCAGTAATGCTCGACGCTCTTTGGACATTGACTCTGGCATAGTCAAAATAGTTTTGTAGCCACGAGCGGCACCAACCATCGCCAAAGCGATGCCTGTATTTCCTGAGGTTGCTTCAACAATCGTGCCACCAGGCTTTAGTTGCCCGCTCTTCTCTGCGGCATCAACCATTGCGATGCCGATACGGTCCTTAACGGTGCTGGTTGGATTGTAAAACTCGAGCTTGGCATAGACGTTGGCAGTTGAGCCATCGGTAATTCGATTCAACTTTACTAGCGGGGTGTTACCAAAAATCTCTGTGATGTTGTTGTAGACCTTCATGACTAACTCCTTGTTCTCTCTGAAACTTAATCCCTTGAGCTATAACTTTTTTTGCCAACTTTTGGCATAGATTTTCTGTTCTAGATTTTTGCGCGTTTACTGAGAAAAGCTCAGCGAAATTACTTACAGCAGCCGCAGGAATTAGCGCGGCCAAAATCGATAACCCGATTACGGGTAAACAACCAGTTGGCTATCGAAGACATATCCCGAATTTTAATAAAGAATCAGGAATTGGCTAATTGCAAACAACTTGCAGAATTA
>CAZIAI010000015.1:0-4673 GCA_964536895.1 uncultured Clavibacter sp. | reverse complement strand
CCACCAACCGCATCCCCATAAAGGGTTGAGTAACCAACAGCCAATTCAGATTTATTACCGGTGGCCAAAATCAAATGGCCCTCTTGATTTGAGATTCCCATCAACAATGAACCTCTGACTCTGGCTTGAACATTTTCTTCAGCCAATCCAGTCAATGGGGTTGCCGCCTTGAAGCTTTGAACAACTGGTTCGATTTCAATCATCCGATAATGAATACCCAAATTCTCTGCCAATTGTTTTGCATCGGTAAGTGAGTGCTCTGATGAGTACTTACTCGGCAGGCTCACCCCAAAGACATTTGACTTGCCAAGAGCATCGACGGCGATGCTCGCCACGAGCGCCGAATCAATTCCGCCGGATAAACCAAGGGCTACCGATTTGAAGTTGTTTTTCTGGACATAATCCCTAAGGCCAGTAACCAGCGCCTGCCAAACCTCTTCGCTGTCATCTAATCTCTTTGCAATACTCGCCTTAAAGCTCTGGCTCTTTTGTAGAGGTATTTGGTGCGTTGAAATCTCAAGATCTACCTTTGCGGTACCGACTTTAACCGGAACATCAACCACAAAGACCCCTGTTTCAAACTGGGGGGCACGGGCAAATAACTCGCCACTAGCGCTAACCGCCAAAGAATCTCCATCGAAAACTAAATCATCCTGTCCGCCAGTCATATTTACGTAGACCAAAGGGGCGTTGATTTGTGCTGCGCGGCGCTGAACTAAATCAAGTCGCAAATCATCTTTGTTTCTTTCGTAGGGACTGCCATTTACTACCAAAACCAAACCAGGCTGACGTTTTGCTAACTCAGTTATCGGTCCCGAGTCCTGCCAGATGTCCTCGCAAATGGCCACTGCAATATCAACACCAAGATAACGAACAACTAATGAGTCTTTTCCAGGGGCAAAGTTGCGGAACTCATCAAATACTCCGTAGTTGGGCAGGTGGTGTTTGAAATATCTAGCCTTAACCTGGCCATCATGAATTATCGCTAGCGCGTTGTATGGATTAACTGATGGGCCATTTTCTGATTCATCGAGATAGCCAATCAAAATCAATAAATTGCCTGCTCCCAAATCCTTTAACTCAATGGCCAGAGATTTGATTTGGCCAATCGAGGCGGCGCGAAAAGCAGGTCGCAAAGCCAAATCCTCTACGGGATAACCCGTAAGGGCCATCTCAGGAAAAACCACAACATCAATTTCACTGGCGAGAGCTTCGAGCACCGCTGCCTTAATTTGATGGGCATTGGCGGCGATATCGCCCACCACTGGATTTATCTGGGCCATGGCAACACGGATCTGCTGCATTGATTGACCCCCGTTCCAACTAAGAAAAGTCGGCGATGGATGCCGGCTATCTGCCCATAGGCACAGTTCAAGAGTACCGATAGACTCATCATGTACATCCCGGGGACCTTCCAAAAAAGGCTTCGAGGAAAGGAAAATATGAATCGCTTTACGATTGCCGACCTTGCCGCCTGGAAAAAAGCTGGCAAGAAGTGGCCCATGCTCACCTCCTACGACTCGGTTACATCAGGAGTTTTTGATGCTGCCGGGGTTCCCGTTCTTTTGGTGGGCGATAGCGCAGGAAACAACTTCTTGGGCGAGGAAAACACCATTCCGGTCACCGTCGATGAGTTGATTCCTTTAGCCCGCGCCGTTGTTCGCGGCTCCAAGAGAGCATTAGTTGTGGCTGATCTGCCATTTGGCTCATACGAAGTTAATCCCGAGCAGGCCCTGCAAACTGGAATCAGATTTCTTAAAGAGGCCAAGGCTCATGCGGTAAAACTCGAGGGAGGGGTGCGTGTTGTCGAGCAGATTAAAACTCTCGTGAAACATGGAATCCCTGTTATGGGACATTTGGGAATGACCCCGCAGTCAGTCAATGCTTTTGGTGGTTTCAAAGTGCAGGGCCGCAATCAGGCCGGCGATGCAATCCTGGAAGATGCTTTGGCACTGCAAGCCGCTGGTTGCTTTGCGGTGGTTCTGGAGTTAGTGCCGGCAGAGTTAGCAGAACGAATCACCGCGGCGTTACAGATTCCAACTGTTGGAATCGGCGCAGGTGCTAAATGCGATGCCCAGGTATTGGTATGGACCGACCTCATGGGATTGACTGAAAAGCCACCTCGTTTTGCAAAGGCTTACAAAGATCTTCGAACTGAGATGAGCGATGGCGTAAAGGCCTGGATTAAAGATGTAGAAACCGGTGAGTTTCCCACCGAAGCGCAGAGTTTTCACTAGAAAGCCGATTTACACTTAACTGTGCGGCAATACGCGATCGACCTTTCCCCCTTAAGGAAGTACCGCGATTTTCGACTGCTTTGGAGTGCAGGACTGTTTTCCTATTTCGGCTCCATGATTACCTTTGTCGCCATACCCTTCCAAGTTAAAGAGCTAACAAACTCCTATTGGGCAGTTGGATTAATTGGGGTGGTCGAAATAATCCCGCTAATCATCTTCGGGCTTTACGGAGGGGTGTTAGCTGACTATGTCGATCGCAAGAAAATGATTTGGCTAACTGAATTCGGCACCCTGATTGCGACAGCGGCGCTATTAATTAACGCACTACAAGATGAGCCCAGCGTTATCTTGATTTTCGTGATTGCAGCGATTTTTGCTGCCCTGAGTGGACTTAAGCGCCCTAGCCAAGATGCAATTTTGCCCCGTCTGGTCAATCATGATGATTTGCCAAGCGCCAGCGCACTAATGAGTTTGCGTTGGCAGTTTGGTGGAATTGTTGGACCATCTTTTGGTGGATTCATCATCGCTTCAAATGGAGCAGCGGCTGGATATCTGATTGATTGCGCAACTTTTGTAGTTTCGCTGGCATTGCTTTGGAAGGTAAGAAGCGTTCCACCATTAAGTAAATCAACTCCACCTTCATTCGCCTCTCTAATGGAGGGCATCGGTTATGCCTACAAAAGAAAGGATCTGCTTGGCACCTATTTAGTTGATTTAGCTGCCATGTTTTTGGCAATGCCCATGGCGCTATTTCCATTTTGGGCAGATGCAATTGGAGCGCCCTACGCCCTCGGTTTCTTTTACTCCTCAATAACGATAGGTGCGGTGATCGTTACTTTGGCCAGCGGATGGATGCGAAACTATCCGCATCATGGTCGGGCCGTCGCTATTGGCGCCCTCGGTTGGGGTGTGGCCATAGTTGTCGCCGGCAGCTCTGATTCCCTTTATGTAGTCATAGCCTCATTGATTGTGGCCGGAGCTTTTGATCAAGTTAGCGCTCTCTTCCGTGGATTTATCTGGAATCAATCAATACCCGATGAACTCCGAGGTCGGTTAGCAGGAATCGAAATGCTTTCCTACCTTCTTGGTCCATTAGGTGGTCAAGCCAGGGCCGGCGGAATGGCAGCCATGACCTCATTAAGAACCTCAATTGTGGGGGGCGGTTTACTCTGTATTGGCTTTGTGGCAGCGATTGCAGCAGTAATGCCAAAGTTGCGCAATTACGATGTCCGAACTAATGAATTTGCGGTCGAACAGGCAAAAATCCGCCAAAATCGGGAAAAAATCTAAAATTTTTTTTTCATTACCCCGAGGTAACAACCAGCTGTAAAAAGACCAGAAATTAGGAAAAAGCTGAAATTTGCAATATTCACGCGTAAAAAACCCCGATTCTGACCGCCCAATTTCTCCAAATACACATTTTTTTGAAAAAATGAATTGCGACACGCAGGCGGTTTTTTTTCGCAAAATAGTGGAAAGTTTTCGCAATAACTGTCACGATTTGCCTTGAACAGGTTCGGTGACGGATCGAACCATTCTGAAAGGAAATCTACGTGGCTGCAAAGCGTCGTAAGAAAGCTGCTGCTAAGGCTGCAGCACCAAAGCGTCGTCGTAAGAAGGCTGCTGCTAAGGCTGCAGCACCAAAGCGTCGTCGTAAGAAGGCTGCTGCTAAGAAGGCAACAGCTAAGAAGGCTGCTCCAAAGCGCCGTAAGAAGGCTGCTGCTAAGAAGGCAACAGCTAAGAAGGCTGCTCCAAAGCGTCGTAAGAAGGCTGCTAAGAAGGCTGCAAAGTAATCTAGCGCCAGATTTACAGAAAAAGCCCGGCTGCATATGCGCCGGGCTTTTCTCTTTCCAACTCCATTACCAAATCAATTACAAACTTAATTCCCAGCAAAACCTCTACGGAAATTGGCTAAACAACTACTAGTTGCCCTTGCTCTCCTTTAGAAACTGAGAGCGCAACTCTTGGGTTACATGACCAAAAATCCCCGCTAACGCCTCTTGCTCCTTGACCGATAGTTGATCGATTAATCTGCGGCGCACACTTTCCACATGACTAGGCGCTGCGGCCACTATCGCTTTCCAACCTTTGTCTGTCATTACCGCCCAATAGCCCCGGCGATCTTCTATACATTCTTCTCGTCTCACCCAGCCGGCCTTCTCCATAACCTTCATGCGATGTGAAAGGCGAGACTTAGAAATCATCGCTAGCTCTGCCAACTCACTCATTCTCATTCTTCTGCCTGGGGCGTCAGAGAGTTGGGCCATCACCTCATAATCAGCCATTGTTAAATCATGGCCCTCGAGATCTGCATCAAGAGCATCTAGCAATCTGCGTGAGGCGATGATGTATGAGCGCCAAGCCTTCATTTCGCGGGCATTTAACCAACGCGGGGCGCTCTTTTTGGACATGCCTCAAAGAGTACGCCAAAAATCA
>CAZIAI010000014.1:3432-27916 GCA_964536895.1 uncultured Clavibacter sp. | reverse complement strand
TGGTAATCAAAGCGATTCACCACAAAACCCTCGAACAAGGAGAAAGCATGAAGCACAAAATGAATGCAAAGGCATTCAAGGCAGTGATTGCGATGGCATTCGCAGTCAGTGCAACTGTTGTGCCAATTTCTCAGAGCTTCGCTGCTGGCGAAAGACTCGGAGCACGATGCACAACAGAAGGTGTAATGACTGGTACCAAGTCAACCTCACTTATCTGTACTGAAAGAAATGGCAAGCTAACCTGGCAGCGCGTAAAGCTCGCTTCCGGCAATGGTCGCCCAGTAGCCAACTTGACTCCACCAAAGGGTGAGATCGAGTTCTGGCACTATCGTGTAGAGCTTGGAGATCAAAGAGCTTTGGTCAAAATCATCAATGATTTTGAGGCAAAGTACCCAGGCACCAAGATCAAGCAGGTAGTTCGCGACACAACTACCTACAACAACACCGCTCGTGTAGCGATTCTCGCAAATCCAAAGGCGGCGCTATTTGCCACCTCACGCGGCGCAATTTTTGATCAATTCGCACGCAGCGACATGATGCTGGATCTTTCAAACCAGCGTTATGTAAAGCAAAACGTAGTTGCTAAGGGTCTAACTGCAGGTCAGTTTGAAGGAAAGCAACTTGGAATTCCTTACCAATACCTCTTCAATAACCCGATTGTTAACACAGAGATCTGGGCGAAGGAAAAGTGGACCACTCCAAAGAATCTCTCTGGTTGGGTCGCTTGGTGTAGAGATGCAAAGGCTAAGGGTTATGTACCTCTAGCATGGCCAGGAGCTACCCGTGGACAAGCAGCGCAGATTTCAAACTCCGCGTTGATGAACTCCGCTGGAAGCTACGATGAACTTGCAAAGAACCTTGCTGATCTAAACAGCGGCAAGATCGATCTAACCTCTAAGTGGTTTGAAGGTGTAGCAGACATTTATGTCAAGCTACGTAACGCAGGCTGCTTCCCAGATAACGCTACTGGCGTTACAGAAGCTGCTGCCTACAACCTATTTGCTACTGGCAAGTCACCAATTCTTCCAATTGGAACATTTGCTATGGGTTCAATCGTTGCTCTAAATCCAAAACTTGATGGCAAGATGGAATTGATGTCAATGATCTTGACCGATGGCAAGGTAATTGCAGAAGGAATCATGAACAACACTTACACTCTAAGTGTTAACAAGAACTCCTCAACTCGCGACCAGAGAATTGCTAACGCATTCCTGTCATACCTACTAACCGGCAAGGTTGCAGAAATCTATGCCAATGAAACATTGCAGCATGTGAATGTTCTTGATGTTGAATACAAGAACATCAACCTGCTAAACACTGTTTCCTTCCAGGCCAAGAACACCATGTTGGCACCTCGCTTCTTGCTTCTGAACCCAGCGGTTTCTGATCTAACTCAGGATGCGCTAATTCAGATCGTGGGCGGTAAGAGTCCAAATGATGTATTGCCTGACTTCTCACGTCAGATTAAGCAGAGATTGGGCCTCTAATTAGCTCGATAACTGCTACCGGAACCACCCCCGCTACTAGCGGGGGTGGCGCTCCGGCGCCTCGCAAAAAGCGCAAGCGGGATGCCGGCATTTACTACGCCATGGGGTTGCCTGCTGCAATCATCTTCACACTTTTCTACTTTGTTCCCTTCATAGCGAATCTGCGTTACTCGCTGACTAAATGGGATCGAATCTCTGAGCCAGAGTTTGTTGGGCTAAGTAATTTTGTAAATCTTTTAACTAATGATGATTTGTTTTATAAGGTACTTGGAAACAATTTACGTTTCACCTTCTTAGTGGTGGTATTCCAAACCCTTTTCTCTTTGATTTTTGCGCTCTTCCTCGTGAAAAACAGCCGTGGAAACATCGCGCTTCGAACTCTATTTTTCTTCCCAACCATTCTTTCCTCTGTATCAGTAGGAATGATCTGGCTATTTATGTATGACCCTAACTTTGGTGCGGTAAATGTATTTTTCAATCGCATCGGATTGGATGGCTTCGCCCTCAACTGGTTAGGTAGCGAAACCTCCGCGCTTTACGCCATCGCCTTCACACAGGTTTGGTTCCACACCGGACAGATGATGGTCATTTACATCGCGGGTCTCCAACAGATCCCACAGGAGCTTTACGAGTCAGCTTCCATGGATGGCGCCACACGTTGGCAACAGTTCCGTCACGTGACCTGGCCAATGTCCATCCCAACCACGATCGTGGTCATGGCTTACACCACAATTCAGAGTTTCCGTGCTTTTGATCTGATTTTCTCTATGACTCAGGGTGGTCCAAACAACTCCACAAACATCTTTGCGGTGTTGATTTATCAAACGGTCTTCAGTGAGTTACGTATTGGTTACGCAGCAGCGCAATCAATCTTCTTCATTATCGTTTTGGTCTCAGTAACTCTGCTGCAACGCAAGTTCCTCAATAGTCGGTATGAGAAGTAGGAAAAAGAGATGATATATCGCGTAGTTCGCTTCTTTTCATTGCTGATTTTTGCGGCGTTAATCATTGTGCCAAGCGCCATCGTGGTGCTGGGGTCCTCAAAGACCGATGCTGAGGTTTACAACAAACCACTTGCGCTACCCGAGAGATGGAATTTGGATAACTTCCGATTCCTATTTGAAATTAGCAATGTCGGAAGAGCCTTCATCAACAGCATGATCGTTACTGGATTCTCGGTGACTATCACATTGATATTGGCCAGCATGTGCGCCTTTGCGATTTCTCGCATGATTACCGTTACCGGCAAGGTGCTGTTTGGACTATTCACCATCGGCCTGGCGATTCCAGGTCAGGTAAATCTAGTTCCGATATTTATTCTCTTTAACGATCTCCAGTTAACCAACAAGTTATCGGGAATTGTTTTGATAAATGTTGTAACGACCTTGCCTATCTCGGTTTTCATTTTGACCGCATTTTTCCGAGAGCTTCCAAAAGAGATGTACGAAGCATCTGAGGTTGATGGCGCAAAACCATTCCGGGTTTATCGCTCGATTGCACTTCCACTTTCCCGCCCTGCCATGGGTGCAACAGCCATCTTCCTATTTGTTATCACCTGGAATGAACTGCTCTTCCCATTGTTATTGATTACTGACAATGACAAGCGCACATTGCCACTTACTTTGCTCTCCTTCCGTGGCGAGTTCTTTAGCAATTACAGCATGATCTTCACCGCGGTTATGGTCGCCTCTATCCCAATGGTCGCCATGTATCTGCTAATGCAAAGATCATTTATCTCTGGATTAACAGCTGGAGCTGTTAAGGGCTAATGAGCACCCCAACGATCAACAATCCGCCCCGCCTGCAACACCAGGTACGGCTGTTGTTGGATCACATGGAGCATGCCGGCTTACAAGCTGGAGACCGCCTGGAATCAGAGCGGGAGTTGGCGAAATTGCTTGGAATTAGCCGGGCTTCATTGCGTGAAGCTCTACAGGTTCTGCAGGTTCAGGGCAGAGTGGTTGTTAAACATGGCATCGGCATATTTGTATTAGATGAAGAAGAGGGAGAGAAGCTGCGGGATTCCCTAAAGGCGGCGCAGCATAAAATCGAAGAGCTCTTCCAAATGCGCGAAATATTAGAGGCGCCCGCTGTGGAGTGGGCAGCAGAACGTCGCACCGATGAGCAATTAGAAGAGATAAAAAAAGCTGCAGAGGCTCTTAACCTTGCGATCGATGAGGATCCAATTGACTTTGAGAAGGTCAGAAAACTCGATATGCATTTTCATCTAACCATTGTGCGCAGCGCACAGAATCATTTCCTAAATCAAACTCTAGGAACTTTGCAAGAGATCATGTTTAACTCGATGGATAACACTTTAAAGCTTCCCGGACGCTTAGATGCCTCCGAACATGAACACGGTGTGATTTTGCAAGCCATTGAGAAGCGCGATCCAATAGCAGCGCGTTTGATGATTATTCAACACATCCACAATGCCCGTGATGCCTGGTTTAAGTATTTGCGAAAGCCAGAGCAGGCATGAGCAAAGTTCTTTGTGTTGGAATCGCAACTATGGACACCATTGTCCTAGTTGAGCGCTACCCACAGGCCAATGAAAGAGTAATTGCGCTGGATTCCGTGAGAGCTTGTGGTGGACCAGCAACAACCGCAGCAGTTACCTTGGCCAGACTTGGTGTTGATGTCGCATTATCTTGCGTAGTGGGCGATGATGAAGATGGCCATGCCATTATCGCTATGTTGAAAAGAGAGGGCATTGACTCGAACAATGTCTTGATAGATTCAAATTTACGAACCGCAAATGGCACGATTGTTGTTTCAAAAAGCGAAAAAACTCGAGCCATCATGGTGCAGCCTCATAATCAAAGACCCACAAAGCCATCAAATATCCATGATTATCAATGGATTCATGTAGATCAATTTGGCATGCAAGCTGTAAAAGAGTGGGGGATAGTGCGTGGGGGCAACGCTAAATTGTCGATTGACATTGGATATGCCGCTGAAGGTTTGAACTCGGGAGATTACGATTTATATGCACCATCAGAAAACATCACCACTGATGTCTCATCTGCAAAGTCAGATAACAACATTGTTGTGGTCTCCAAGGGCGGAGAGGGAAGTGTTTACTCAGATGGAATCAACTCTGGTGTTGTGCCAGCTATAAAGACTGAAGTTGTTAGCACCCTTGGCGCGGGTGATGTGTTTCATGGTGCACTTGTAGCCACACAGATTTGGAACAAACCAATAGAAGAAGCGGTAACCATCGCCAATATCGTGGCAGGCCTGTCCTGTCGTGGGCTAGATGGACAAAGTGGAATTCCTACCAAAGCAGAGCTTGCTGCATACCTTGCAGGAGCACGGAGTTGATGGGGATATTTTGAGTAATCGAGAGATGGAAAGGAAGTAGTTATGGCTAAAGTGCCTGATTTTCTCCTTCACCATGATGGCGATTCAGTTGCGGTAGCAAATGATGATTTGCAACCTGGCACACTGGAAGGTCTATCAGTGAAAGAGCAAACAAAGCACACCGCGGTCCTTAATCACGCAATCCCTTTGGGACATAAGTTTGCGTTGAAAGATCATGCCGAAGGTGAAGCAATCATCAAATATGGAATCAAGGTTGGCATCGCATCACAGCCAATCAAAGTAGGCGACTATGTACATACACACAACATGAGGAGTTATCGATGGGAAGCAAGCCGCGCTTAACTGGATACCGTCGCCCAGATGGGTCGATGGGTATCCGTAATCACGTAATCATCCTTCCGGTAGATGACCTCTCCAATGCAGCCGCAGAAGCGGTAGCAAAGGTTGTGCCAGGCACCCTCGCGTTGCCTCACGCCTTCGGTCGTTTGCAATTTGGTGAGGATCTAGAACTAACTTTCCGTACCTTGATCGGTACTGGACTAAATGGCAACGTAGCCGCTGTTGTTGTTATTGGTATTGAGCCAAAGTGGACTGAGCGCGTAGCAGCTGGCATTGCAAAATCCGGCAAGCCGGTCGCTTCCTTCTCAATTGAAGGCAAAGGCGATCTTCAAACCATCGCTGATGCTTCTCGTGTTGCGCAAATCTTCCTACAAGATGCATCTGAGATTACCCGCGAACCAGCAACTGAGGGTGACTTGATTATGTCAATCAAGTGCGGAGAATCAGACACAACATCAGGTCTTGGATCATGTCCAACAACATCAGAAGCTGTTGATCGTTGGGTTGCCGCTGGCGGAACTGTTTTCTTCGGTGAAACATCAGAGCTAACAGGTGGCGAGCACTTAATTGCAGAACGTTGCATCGACGATGCTTGTCGCAATCTCTTCCAGCAGACCTATGACAACTACATCAAAGTTATTGAATCAACTGGTGCAAATCTGCTTGGTTCACAACCAACTCAAGGCAACATCGCTGGTGGCTTAACCACAATTGAAGAGAAGGCACTTGGCAATATTGCCAAGACCGGATCTGTTCCAGTTGTTGGAGTTCTTGCACCAGCTGAAGCACCTGATCGCAAGAAGCCAGGTCTCTACTTTATGGATACATCATCAGCTGCCGCAGAGTGCGTAACTTTGATGGCTGCAGCTGGCGCGGTTATTCATCTATTCCCAACCGGACAAGGAAACGTGATTGGTAACCCAATCGAACCGGTATTGAAGTTAACCGCAAATAAGAAGACTGCGGCTTCAATGAAGGAGCACATTGATCTTGATGTTTCCGGTCTATTGCGTCAGGAGTACAACCTGACCAAGGCAGGCGACATGATGATGGAGGTCATTGAGCGCACCGTTAATGGCCGACTCTGTGCTGCTGAGGCGCTGGGTCACCGCGAGTACACCTTCACCAAGTTGTACATCAGCGCATAACCACTTAAAAAACTCGATTAACTCTAAATTGCAAGTGAAAGGACTGGTTCGTGATCGTTATTAGTGAAGATGTCTGGAGTGCAGAGTTTGCTGCGCTAGCAGATACTTTTACCATCGTTCGCGAACCAGACCTTTGGAGCGATGTCGAAGCGTTAAAAGCAAAGTTAGCTGATGCAACAGCGCTTGTTGTAAGAAATAGAACCCAAGTAACCAGAGAGGTTATTGCGGCTGCACCCAAACTAAAAATTATTGCCCGTGCGGGAGTTGGTTTGGACAACATTGATATCAAAGCAGCTGATGAACATGGCGTAGTCGTCTCTGCTGCGCTAGGAATAAACGCGATTGCAGTAGGAGAGCAAACAGTATTAATGGCGCTAGCGCTCAGTCGAAAGTTGATCGAGTTAGATGCCAGCACCCGAGCAGGAGAGTGGAACCGCAAAGCAGGCCGTGAAATCACCGGCAAGACTTGGGGACTGCTTGGATTTGGCGCAACGGCGCGTGCAACGGCCGAGTTATTAACTGGATTTAAAGTAAAAGTTTTGGCTTACGATCCATTTGCAAAACCAGATGACGCTTACCTCAAATCTATAAATGCAGAGCTAGTGTCCATGGAAAAAGTGATTGCCGAATCAGATTACATATCGATTCATCTGCCATCAACACCAGAAACCAAAGATGTCATTAACGCCAGTTTGTTAGCTCAGATGAAGAGCTCTGCCATCATCGTCTCTGTTGGGCGCGGTGAGGTAATCAATGAAGCTGATTTGGAATCGGCGCTGAAAAATGGAGTGATTGCAGGGGCCGGTCTTGATGTCAGAGCCCAAGAACCACCTAAAGACAAAAGATTTACCGATCTCAATAATGTCGTGCTCGCCCCACATGTCGCCGGCATTACCCACGAGAGCCAAACTGCGATTAATCAGGTGTTAGTTAGCGAAATACAGGCCGCCTTAAGCTCCGGAGTTCAGAGATATGCGGTCGGGGCGGTAAAGCAGGCAAAATCATGATCACCACTGAACATGCATTAACCCATGCCACAGCGATGTTGGTTGCTGCTGGCGTAACAGAGGAAAACGCAAAACTTACTGCTCGTGCGATTGTGACCTCAGATGTTTGGGGAAATCCGAGTCACGGATTGATGCGTCTACCTTTTTATCTACAACGCATCACCATGGGTGGGGTAAACCCAGAAGCAACACTAAAAACAATTTCACAACGTGGAGCAATAACCAGTATTGATGGCGAAGATGGTTTAGGACATTGGCAGGTTTGGCAAGGAGCTGAGCTCGGCGTACAAAAGGCAAAAGAGTTTGGCATCTCATTGGTATCAATCAAAAACTCCAGTCACTGCGGTGCACTCGGTGTGTATTTGTATCCGGCACTTGATGCTGGTCAAATAGCAATGATTTTTACAAATGGCCCTGCGGTGATGCCAGCTGTCGGTGGCAATGCTCCTTTGCTTTCAACGAGCCCAATTGCATCTGGCGTTCCTTCAAATCCACCGATGATCATTGATCTCTCAACATCAGCAGTAGCACGAGGCAAGATTGCAAACGCTGCTAAAGCAGGTGGCTCTATACCTGAAGGTTGGGCGGTAAATGCGAAGGGTGAACCCATCACAGATGCAAAGGAAGCGCTAATGGGAATGCTTGCTCCACTAGGTGGTGCAAAAGGATTTGCACTAGGTCTTATGGTGGAGTCACTTTCAGCTGGCTTGAGCGGTGGCGCGTTGTCTCGCGAGGTGCCAGATATGTTTAATCCAGATGATGACACCAAGCCACAAGGAATTTCCCACACAATAATCACCATAGATCCAAATGACCTTGGTGATTCAGCCTCTTATGATGACTTTAATCTTCTCGCTAAAAGCATTACCGATACTGGTGGCAGGGTCCCAGGCAGCAAGCGTTTGCATCCAAACCGGCTGGGAAATAGTGATTTATCAATCGCAGAGCCGGTACTTAAGGATCTAAACACTTGGTCAGAAAAGCTGGGACTGGCAAAGTTTGCATGAAGTTAACAACTAACAATCTAAAGTACTTCTCAATAATCTCAATCGGTGTTGCGCTGGCTTATTTGGTCAACAAGTTTCAAGGCGCCATATCACCACTATTTCTATCAATGGTCTTTGGTTTAGTTCTGGTAAATGTAGGTGGTTGGTCAAAGCAAGGCAAAGAGGCGGCAACTTTCGCCGCTCGAAAATGTTTGCGGTTGGGTGTTGTGTTGTTGGGATTTCAAATCTCAATCGATAAGTTCATAGAGGTTGGGCCACGTGGTTTGTTGGCGGTGGCAATAATTGTGGCCGGTGTGTTTTTGGGATTGCGTTTCTTTGCCAAGCGTGCTGGTTTGAGCGATTCACTATCCACTCTGATAGCTGGTGGTTTTGCAATCTGTGGTGCAACAGCAATCGCAGCGATTAGTTCAACTAGAAAAAGTGAAGAACGTGATGTCTCATATGCGGTAGCCCTAGTTGCTTTATGTGGAACGCTCTCGGTATTTGTGATCCCGGGCATGGCACACATTTTTTCTTTGGGTGATGCAACCGCGGGTGCTTGGATTGGTGCAGCGGTACATGATGTTGGTCAGGTAATCGCCACCGCATCTTTAATGAGTCCAGAGGCTTTGGACTCTGCTGTCATCGTAAAGTTAACTCGGGTAGTTTTGTTGATTCCACTAATTCTTTTGCTGGCATCCCGCAGTGGCACGGGGGAGAAAAAATCACTTCGCACCGCAACCCCAACATTTGTTATCGCTTTTGTGATTTGCGCATTGATAGTTAATGCACTTTCTCTGCCAGATACCGCCATGACCGCCGGCAAAGAGCTATCTAAGATTCTTCTTTCTTTGGGATTGTTTGGCATGGGCCTTGGGGTTAAGTGGGCCTCCATCAAAGCCTTGGGCTCAAAACCCTTGTTGGTAGGTCTTGTGGCCTGGGTCGCATGCGGGGGGTTCGCCCTCGCGGTCATTACCGCTGTGGGGCTATAAGCGAATTTCCCTTTTCTGACCCCCTCTCATAAACTCGCCCTCTGCCCAAATGAGGGCTCTGGACGAAAAAATGAGGTAAACGCTTGGCTAAAAAAGACGGTGCGATCGAAATCGAAGGCACTGTAGCTGAAGCATTACCGAACGCAATGTTTCGTGTAGAGCTTACAAATGGACATGTTGTTCTCGCTCACATCAGCGGGAAGATGCGTCAGAACTACATTCGCATCCTTCCAGCAGACCGCGTGATTGTTGAACTCAGTCCATACGATCTCACAAGAGGTCGCATCATTTACCGGTACAAGTAAGAAAAGAAAAAGAGATAAAGGGGTCTGATCGTGAAGGTAAAACCGAGCGTGAAGAAGATTTGCGACAAGTGCAAGGTCATTCGTCGTAATGGTCGCGTGATGGTCATTTGCGACAATCTCCGACACAAGCAACGTCAAGGCTAATAAACCAGCTGAGACAAAACTAAATATAGATACGCGTGACGCGACGATAACTTAAAAAGTTATCGACCTCCTGACTGAAAGCGGGAGCCGAAGAAAATTCTTCGGAGGCGTTGCGGAGGACTTTCAGATTATCGAAAGAGAATGTGATGGCACGTCTAGTTGGCGTCGATCTACCGCGTGAAAAGCGGCTTGAGATCGCGCTGCAATACATTTTCGGAATTGGTCAGACCCGCGCAAAAGCAACACTTGCTGCGACCGGTGTCTCTGGCGATATCCGAGTAAAGGATCTGCAAGAGCCAGATCTAATCAAGCTTCGTGAATACATCGAAGCCAATTACAAAATCGAAGGTGATCTCCGTCGTGAGATTGCAGGCGACATCCGTCGCAAAGTTGAAATTCAGTGCTACCAAGGAATTCGCCATCGCAAGGGGCTTCCAGTTCGTGGTCAGCGCACTCACACCAACGCACGTACTCGTAAGGGTCCACGCGTTGCAATCGCTGGCAAGAAGAAGGAGACCAAGTAATGGCCGCGCCTAAAGCTAAGCCTGCAGCTGGTGCTGCAAAGGCAAAGGTTAAGACCCGCAAAAAAGAAAAGAAAAATGTTGCGTTTGGTCATGCCTACATCAAGAGCACCTTTAACAACACCATTGTTTCTATTACTGATCCAACCGGAGCGGTTCTTTCCTGGGCTTCATCAGGTGGAGTTGGCTTCAAGGGTTCACGTAAATCCACACCGTTTGCCGCTCAGCTCGCAGCTGAATCTGCTGCCAAGAAGGCGCAAGAGCACGGTGTAAAGAAGGTAGATGTTTTCGTGAAGGGCCCAGGCTCAGGTCGCGAAACTGCAATTCGTTCACTACAAGCAGCTGGTTTGGAAGTCGGTGCCATCTCTGATGTAACACCACTTGCACACAACGGTTGCCGTCCACCAAAACCACGTCGAGTATAAGGAGAGGAGAAGAAACATGGCCCGTTATTTTGGAGCAGATTGCAAGCGCTGCCGTCGCGAGAAAGTGAAGCTTTTCCTAAAAGGCTCGAAGTGCGATGGACCAAAGTGCCCAATTGAGTCACGCCCATATCCACCAGGACAACATGGACGCGGACGTTCTAAGGAATCTGAGTACCTACTTCAGATGCGTGAGAAGCAAAAGTGTGCACGTATTTACGGTGTTCTTGAAAAGCAATTCCGTAACTACTACACCGAGGCAAGCCGTCAAACCGGTAAGACTGGTGAGAACTTGCTAGTACTTCTCGAGACACGTCTAGACAATGTCATCTATCGCGCAGGCTTTGCAAAGAGCCGCGACATGGCACGTCAGATTGTTCGCCACGGTCACATTCTTGTTAATGGCAAGAAGGTAGATATCCCGTCATATCGCGTAAGCCAATATGACTTGATCGATGTCCGCGGTAAGTCACAGGACCTAACACCATTCATCGTCGCAAGCGCTGAATTTGGTGAAAAAGCGGTCCCAGCCTGGCTCGAGGTTGTTGCATCACAGATGCGCATCATCGTTCACGGCCTCCCAACCCGTGCGGTCATCGACACACAGGTTCAAGAGCAACTCATCGTTGAGCTTTACTCCAAGTAGTTAGTTCTAGCTACCAAAAGTAGCTAGGGCTAATCACCTGGCCTGAAAAAGAAGATTAAAAACTTCATAACAAAGTACCAACCGAGAGATCAAATAGCGGATCACTCAAGACAATGGAGGAAATAAGTGCTTATTGCACAACGCCCCGTACTGACCGAAGAAGTAGTAAGCGATAGCCGTTCACGTTTCGTAATCGAACCGTTGGAACCAGGCTTTGGCTACACACTTGGAAACTCACTACGTCGCACCCTGCTCTCATCTATCCCAGGTGCAGCTGTCACCAGCATCCGGGTAGCAGGCGCGCTTCATGAGTTCACCACACTAGAAGGCGTAAAGGAAGATCTCACAGATATCGTCCTTAACATCAAGAACCTAGTTCTTTCTTCAGACAACGATGAGCCAACAGTTGCCTACATTCGCAAGAATGGTTCAGGCACCGTAACTGGCGCAGATGTTGCTGTTCCTGCTGGTGTAGAGGTTCACAACCCTGATCTTCATATTGCAACACTCAACAGCAAAGCAAACCTCGAGATCGAACTAACAATTGAGCGCGGTCGTGGTTATGTAACTGCGGTTCAAAACAAGCAGGTAGGCGCAGAGATTGGTCGCATTCCAGTCGACTCCATCTACTCACCAGTTTTGCGTGTTACCTACAAGGTAGAGGCAACCCGTGTTGAGCAACGTACCGACTTTGATCGTTTGATTCTTGATGTCGAAACCAAGAAGTCAATCTCTCCACGTGATGCAATGGCATCTGCTGGAAAGACATTGGTTGAACTCTTCGGTTTGGCTCACGAACTTAACTACGCGGCAGAAGGTATCGACCTTGGCCCATCAGTACAGGATGCGGCTCTTGCTGCAGATCTTGCGCTTCCAATCGAAGATCTAGATCTAACCGTCCGCTCCTACAACTGCTTGAAGCGCGAAGGAATCCACACTGTTGGAGAACTTCTCTCACGCAGCGAAGCTGATCTACTTGATATCCGTAACTTTGGTTCAAAATCAATTGATGAAGTTAAGGCGAAGCTCGTTTCAATGGGTCTTCAACTTAAGGATTCACCAATCGGATTTGATCCAACCAAGCATCAGAACTACGGCGTCGATTACTCCGACGACCAGGCTTAAGGAGAAAAACCATGCCACGTCCATCTAAAGGTCCGCGCCTTGGAAGCGGCCCAGCACACGAGAAGTTGTTGCTGCGCACACTTGCAGAGCAGCTATTCGAAAACGGCAAGGTTCGTACTACCGAAGCCAAAGCTCGTCGTCTTCGCCCATTGGCTGAGAAGCTAATCACCACCGCCAAGAAAGGTGATCTTGCAGCTCGCCGTCAGGTAATGGCATCAATTGCAAACAAGAGCGTTGTGCACACTCTCTTCACTGAGATCGCACCACGTTTTGAAACTCGCAATGGTGGCTACACCCGTATCACCAAGATTGGTCCACGCAAGGGCGATAACGCTCCGATGGCGATCATTGAGGTGCTTGCTGAAGGTACTCCTGCCAAGAAGGCGGTAGTAAAAGAGGCAGAGAAGGCAACCAAGAAGGCCGCACCAAAGAAGAAAGCTGCAGCTGAAAAGGCTGAGTAGTTTTCTTTCCCGTAAAACTAATTAATTAAGTACTAAGAATGGAACCCACTCTCAACCCTGAGGGTGGGTTTCTTCGTTTTCGAATTGATTTCGCCTACGACGGAACAAATTTCAGTGGCTGGGCAAAACAACCAGACCAAAGAACGGTACAAGGCGAGCTGGAATCAGCCTTATCGGGATTGACTAGAAATCATGTTGATTTAGTTATCGCCGGGCGTACCGATGCCGGGGTGCACGCCACAGGAGCTGTGGCACATTTTGATCTGCCTGAGCTTGATAAATATGGCAAAAAATGGAGTGTGCAGGATCTGGGTTACCGCCTAAATCGCATGCTGACAGATGAGGTACGAATCAAAAGTGTTTCACTAGCACCAGCAAACTTCCATGCCCGTTTTTCAGCTTTGCGACGTACCTATATATACAAAATCGCTGATGGACAAATGTTGGTTGATCCGTTAAAACGGTTTGATATCACTACTTGGTACCGCCACTTAGATTTATCACGGCTAAATGAAGCCAGTTCGCGATTGCTAGGCGAGCATGATTTCGCCACTTTCTGTAAACCAGGTGGATCGGGCACTTCTATCCGTCGCCTTGAGAAATTTCATTGGGAACGTATGGGTGATGCAACCTTGTTAGCAACAGTTACCGCAGATGCGTTTTGCTATTCAATGGTGCGAAATATCGTAGGAGCGGTAGTTTGTGTTGGTGAGGGAAGATATGAACCAGAGTGGATTAGTACTTTGTTAGCCAATAAAACTCGGGTTAGCGAAAGCATGGTTTTCCCTGGTCGAGGCTTAACCTTGGTTTCAGTTGAATATCCCAAAGATGCTGATTTAGCTGCTAGAGCTGAGATCACCATCCGGCGCAGAGATGAAGATTAAATGGGGCAGATAAATGTAATTGCAATTGAGTACGCCCTTTCTGATGGAAGAGTTTTGCTCAATGATGTCTCTTTCCGAGTTGGCGAGGGCTCTAAAGTTGCTCTTATTGGGCCTAATGGCTCGGGAAAAACCACGCTATTTCGCATGATTGCCGGAGATCTCCAACCAGATTCTGGTCAGATAATCATTACCGGAGGACTGGGCATCATGCGCCAGTTCATTGGATCTATCCGTGATGATTCAACGGTTAGAGATTTATTAATTTCAGTTTCACCGCTTCGCATCAGACAAGCCGCGCAATCTTTGAAGTTAGCAGAGGCTGCGATGGCGGCTAGTGATGCAGAAAAAGAGCAGATGGCATATGCCCAAGCATTAGCTGACTGGGGCGATGCTGGCGGCTATGACCAAGAGGTTTTATGGGATATCGCCTGCTCCAACGCATTAGGAAAGAGTTATGACCGAGTTTCAAACCGTGAAGTTAACTCGCTGTCTGGGGGAGAGCAAAAGAAGCTGGTTTTGGAGTGTTTGTTAAAGGGGCCAGAAGAGGTTTTGATTTTAGATGAGCCAGATAACTATCTAGATGTCCCGGCAAAACGTTGGCTTGAAGAACAGATTCGTGAGTCAAAGAAAACAATTTTGTTTATTAGCCATGATCGAGAGTTGTTGGCTGCTACTGCAACGAAGATTGTCGCCCTCGAGCAAGGGGTAAATGGCAATACCGCTTGGATTCACGGAGAAGGTTTTGCAACTTGGCATGATGCTCGCAAGGCGCGCAACCAACAATTCGCTCAAATGGTGGAGCGTTGGGAAGATGAACATAAACGATTGAAGGAATTGGTCTTAACTTTGCAATGGCAAGCAGCAAGCTCACCCGACATGGCTTCACGTTATCGCGCAATGCAAACCCGTTTGCGCAAATTTGAAGAGATTGGACCACCTCCACCTCCACCTGTTGAGCAGGATGTGAAGGTGAATCTCAAGAGTGGTCGAACTGGTGAAAGAGTTGTTACCTGCGAAGGTTTAACTCTGGAAAATTTAACAGAGCCATTTGATTTCGAGATTTACTATCAAGATCGGGTAGCGATTCTTGGCAAAAATGGAACTGGAAAATCTCACTTTTTGCGTCGCCTCTCAGGTGATGAAACGGTGCGCTACACCGGAACCTTCAAGCTGGGCGCCCGTGTAGTTCCAGGTTTTTTTGCCCAGACACATGCCCATCCAGAGTTTGTTGGCAAAACATTGTTGGAAATTCTCTGGCAGGAACACTCTCTCCAATTAGGTGCAGCAAAGAGTGTGTTGGGTCGTTATGAATTAGCGGGGCAAGCTGAACAACAATTCACCTCTTTATCGGGAGGGCAACAAGCTAGGTTTCAAGTTCTCTTGCTTGAGTTAGCGGGAGATACTTTGTTGTTGCTTGATGAGCCCACCGACAACTTAGATCTGGCCAGCGCTGAGGCGCTGGAGCGGGCGCTCACCAATTATCAGGGCACGGTAATTGCCGTTACCCATGACCGTTGGTTTGCCCGGGGCTTCACCAGATTCTTGATTTTTGGTGCGGAGGGGCAGGTCTATGAGAGCCCCGAGCCGGTTTGGAGCCATTGATTGAACCCGATTTTGACCCGTTTCCCGCATGCGGGTAACCTTCCCCTTCTGTCTCGGGTCAATATGGCCCAGCGGTATTAAAGAAGAAATAAAGAAGTATCGAAGAAAGCGAGTTTGTCGTGCGTACCTTTAGTCCGACCCCGAATGATGTTTCACGTAAGTGGTATGTCATTGATGCAACAGATGTCGTTCTTGGACGTCTCGCAAGCCATGCTGCCCACCTACTTCGCGGCAAGCACAAGACAACCTTCGCTCCGCACATGGACATGGGTGACTTTGTAGTTGTTATCAACGCTGACAAAGTTGTTCTTACCGGTTCAAAGATGGCTGACAAGTTTGCACACCAGCACTCAGGTTTCCCAGGCGGTCTTACTTCACGTAACTATGTTCAACTTATGGAGAAGTTCCCAACTCGCGCTGTAGAAAAGGCGATCAAAGGAATGCTTCCAAAGAACTCTCTCGGCAAGCAGATGGCCTCAAAGCTAAAGGTTTACGCAGGTGCAGAACATCCACATGGTTCACAAGCACCAGTTGCTTACACTTTCACACAAATCGATCAGACCAAGGTTGGTAAGTAATAATGTCAGATAACGAAACAACTACCGCTTACAGCTCAAGCACCCCTGCTGGCGCAACAAACCGCGCTGCGGTAATCGCACCAGGTGCAGGTGTTGGTCGTCGTAAAGAAGCTGTTGCTCGCGTTCGCCTAGTTCCAGGAACTGGCCGTTGGACCGTCAACAACAAGAATCTTGAGGTTTACTTCCCAAACAAAGTTCACCAGCAATCAGTTTCTGAGCCACTACGTACCGTTGGTGCAGAAGGAAAATACGATGTAATCGCACGTATTGATGGTGGCGGAATTTCAGGTCAAGCTGGCGCACTTCGTCTTGGTGTTGCTCGTGCTCTAAATGAAATCGATACTGATGCAAACCGTCCTGCGCTAAAGAAAGCGAAGTTCCTAACTCGCGATCCACGCGTTATCGAGCGCAAGAAGTACGGCCTAAAGAAGGCACGTAAGCGTTCGCAATACAGCAAGCGTTAATTTAACCGATATAAACATGGCGCTCTTTGGCACCGATGGTGTCCGAGGCGTAGCCAATGTTGATCTCACCGCAGAACTAGCCGTTGATTTAGCGGTTGCCGCTGCCCATGTTTTGGCAGATCTTGGTGAGTTTGCCGGTCACCGTCCCAAGGCCATTGTTGGCCAGGATTCTCGTGCCTCCGGAGAGTTTCTAGAGGCTGCGGTCTGCGCGGGTTTAGCAAGTGCGGGAATTGATGTTTACCGCGTTGGAGTATTACCAACACCTGCAATTGCATACCTAGTTGCAAGTACGGGCGCCGATCTTGGCGTGATGATTAGCGCCTCACACAATCCAATGCCAGACAATGGCATCAAATTCTTTGCTCGTGGTGGCGGAAAACTTGATGATGCATTGGAAGCAAAGATTGAAGCCCGTCTTGGTGAGCCCTGGGATCGACCAACTGGAAAAGAGGTTGGACGGATAATCGTAGATGAGCAGGGACGGGAAAATTATCTGCAACATCTCTTAACTACTAATCAGCAAAGATTTGATGGCATCAAGGTTGTAGTTGATTGTGCAAATGGTGCGGCATCTTTTGTTGCTCCCGAGATGTTAAAGCGAGCCGGGGCACAGGTAATTTCTATCTCCGCCTCTCCAACCGGCTTAAACATCAATGAAAATTGTGGATCGACCCATCTCGAGAATCTAATTTCTAAAGTGAAAAGCGAAAAAGCAGATATCGGAATTGCACATGATGGTGATGCCGATCGAGTTCTTGCGGTAGATCACGAAGGCAATGTGGTTGATGGCGATTACATTTTGGGAATCTTGGCTAAGAACAGTGAGATAGAGTCCAAAACTGTCGTTGGAACGGTAATGACAAACTTAGGCTTAATCAAAGCTTTGCAAGAGTCCGGCATATCTTTTATTCCAACTCCAGTTGGTGATCGATATGTGCTGGAAGAGATGGTTGCTGGCGGACACATGCTGGGTGGAGAGCAATCCGGACACATCATTATGCGCCGATATGCCAACACTGGCGATGGCTTATTAACCGCTCTGCATCTCATCGCTCAGATGGCCAAAACCAAGAAATCACTTAAAGAGTTAGCGGGCTTTATGAAACGCTACCCACAGGTGTTGATCAATGTTGGTGGTGTTGCAAAGGACAAGCTGGCAGACAATGCAAAAATCTCAGCAGCGGTTGCAGAAGTTGAAAAACAACTGGGAACTACCGGTCGAGTATTGTTGCGAAAATCCGGCACAGAACCTTTGGTGCGGGTAATGATTGAAGCCCAGGATGAGGATTCAGCCAATAAATTCGCCCAGCAGCTTGCTTCACTAGTAAAATCAGAACTCGCGCTTTAGTTTCATTAAATTAGCGAAGACAAAAGGAGCTCACCAATGTGTGGGATTGTTGGATACACCGGTCCAAATCCTGCGCTGTCAAAGGTGATTGATGGATTACGTCGTCTGGAGTATCGCGGATACGACTCTGCAGGTGTGGCGCTAGCTTCAACCCCGGGACAAGCTTTGTTTGTCGCCAAAAAAGCGGGCAAGCTAAATAATCTAGAAAATGAATTAACCACCAACCAGGATCACGCAAAATCCGGAATTGGTCATACCCGTTGGGCAACACATGGCGGACCGACTGATCTGAATGCTCATCCACATATTTCAAATGATGGAAAACTCGCAGTTATTCATAATGGCATCATTGAAAATTATCTAGAACTTCGGGAGCATCTCGAGCAAAAGGGATACCGCTTCTCCTCTGAAACAGACACCGAAACTGTGGCACATCTATTGAGCGAGGCGTTAAAGAGTTCTACTGATCTGCCTGCTGCGATGCGCCAAGTCTGCACCCAACTTCGCGGCTCATTTACATTGCTGGCGATTCATAGCGATACCCCAGATCTAATCGTTGGAGCCCGCCGCAACTCTCCACTAGTTGTTGGTGTAGGCGATGGAGAAAACTTCTTGGCATCTGATGTTTCCGCATTCATAGCCTTCACAAAAAATGCCCTCGAATTAGGCCAAGACCAGATCGTCGAGGTTACTCCTGATCAGGTTCGAGTCACTGATGTTTCAGGCAACCCTGTGACCCCAAAAGCATTTGAGATTACTTGGGATGCTGCGGCGGCAGAGCGTGGTGGATTTTCACATTTCATGTTGAAGGAAATCTTCGAACAACCAAAAGCAATCGCTGACACTTTGACGGGAAGATTTAACCAGGCCGGACAGATTCAAATCGAAGAGTTATCAAAGTTAAATCACCAGATTGCAAGAATTTTAATCTTGGCTTGCGGCACAGCTTTTCACGCCGGATTGATTGGTAAGTACGCGCTAGAGGAGTGGGCAAAGATTCCAGTTGATATTGAGCTCGCTTCAGAGTTTCGTTATCGCAAGCCGGTTTTATCTAAGGACACACTTGTCATAACTATTTCCCAATCAGGGGAGACTATGGACACTCTTATGGCATTACGTCATGCCAAAGAGTTAGGCGCGCAAACTCTCTCTATCTGCAACACAATTGGTTCCACAATTCCACGTGAGTCAGATGCGGTGCTCTATACCCATGCCGGACCTGAAATTGCGGTCGCATCAACCAAAGCTTTGCTAACCCAGATAGTTGCCTTGCATCTCGTTGGATTGTATTTTGCTCAAGCCTCTGAAAAATTGTCAGCCCAACAAATCTCAACTTTGCGCAACGAACTTCTCTCCCTACCAAATAAAGTAGAGGAAATTTTGGAGACCGTTGAACCACTGCGCGAGATGACTCGTGGCTTCAAGGATTCAACATCGGTGTTGTTTCTCGGCCGACATGTTGGATTCCCTGCGGCTTTAGAGGGAGCCTTAAAGTTGAAAGAGCTGGCTTATATGCATGCCGAAGGTTTCGCTGGCGGTGAGCTCAAACATGGGCCGATTGCTTTGATCGAAGAGGGAACTCCTGTCATTGCGATTCTGCCGCCAAGTTCAAGTGAGATTTGCGAGAAGATGCGCAGCAATATTCAGGAGGTGCGTGCCCGCGGGGCCAAGGTGATAGCGATTGCCGAAGCCAATACTGCGATCGATGCGCCATATGTAATTCGGATTCCAGCCTCACACGAACTTTTGCAGCCAGTGCTATCCATAGTTCCACTCCAGGTATTTGCCTACGAGATGGCGGTTGCCCGTGGGAATGATGTCGATCAGCCCCGCAACCTAGCAAAGTCGGTGACGGTGGAATGAGTACTCAAGCTGAAGATCACTCTGATGTAGTTGATCAGCGGATTGAAGTTCGCCGACATGAGATGAAGGTGGCGCTGCGTTGGGCAGCGGTACTGAGTTTAGGTTTTGTTCTTGTCACATTAGATGTTTTGAATCAGGGCCTGCTTTATCAAGCTGATCAGTACTTTGCTGATTTAAAGCGACCAAAGTTTGAAGGTTTCATTAACTTCTTGATTTTGCGTATCGATGATTTAGGTCTGCGTTGGATTACCGCCTCTATATTGTTGATTACCGCAGCATTGATAAGTAGACGGTTTAAATCATGGCGTCCATTAAATCTTTCATTCTTATCTTTGGTATTTCTAAATGTCTTTGTCGGCGCCGCAAAGATTGGCTTTGGACGTTGCAAAGCCAGAGAAGATTTTGATGTTTGTATGTTTACTGAGGGCATGGCATATCCCAGCGGACATGTCTCTAATGCATTGGTTACCTGGGGTCTATTTGCATACATCATCTTCCGCTACACCCACCGGGCACCATTTGAAGGGCTAAAGCTTTATTGGTTAGTTGGTGTTGTTACAACTGCGGTAGCCGCGGTTTCGCTACTTAGAAATACCCATTGGTTCACCGACCTTATTGGTGGCATGTTTATTGGGGGAGCGATTCTGGTTCTGGTGGTAGCAATCGATCGCTTTATTCCATCTCAGCGCCAACCCTCTTAAGGTAGAGCCTGTGGACCAACAAGATCTCAACCACAACCGGGCCGAAGCGGTAGTCAATCTTTCAGCTATTGAGCACAACATCAAACGGTTGATGGCAAACTCTGGAAAAGCTGCGTTGGCGGTAGTTAAGGCTGATGCATATGGTCATGGTCTGCTTCCGGTAGCACAAACAGCGCTAAAGGCAGGAGCAACCTGGCTCGGTGTTGCATTGTTGGAAGAGGCGATACTGCTGCGCAAAAATGGAGTAAACGCTCCCATTCTGGCCTGGCTCACACCTGTTACTGATGACTTTTCGATAGCGATTGAAAATGAAATCGATCTAGCTGTGGCATCAACTGAACATCTCAATCAAATTACTAAGGCGGCAAAGCAGCTGCAAAGAAAAGCAAGAGTTCATCTTGAAATTGACACCGGAATGTCACGCGGTGGTGTGCTCAATGAATTTAATGAGTTGATTAAATTGACACAATCAGCTCAGGATGATCAATTAATTGAGGTTGTAGGAATGTGGTCACACTTTGCCCGCGCCGATGAACCGGGACATGAGTTCAACTCATTACAGTTAGAGCGATTTAAATCTGCTCTGCAATATGCCAAAGAAAATGGGATCACACCAAAAATTGTTCACTTTAGTAACTCGGCAGCCACAATTAATGATGAGAAGGCGCATTTTGATTTAGTGCGTATTGGGATTGCGATGTATGGACTTTCCCCAGATGTAGAACACATGGGAGATTCAAAGAAGCTGGGATTGATTCCAGCCTTAACCCTTCGGGCGCGGATTCACCTAGTCAAAGATGTCCCAGCAGGTTCTAAGGTTGGCTACGGCGGTAGCGCCGAAACCAAAGTTGATACCAAACTTGGTGTTATTGCGATGGGTTACGCCGATGGTGTTCCCCGAAATGCAAATTCAAATGCGGGCGTACTGGTTGGTAACAAAATGTCACCAATTATTGGTCGGGTCTCCATGGACCAATTTGTTGTGGATTTGGGTAAAGAATCACAAGCACGCGCGGGGGAATGGGCATATTTAATTGGCGGCATCATTGGCAGCGACAAGGGCGACAGTTACACTTCCGACACCTGTTACACCGCTGACTCGTGGGCAGGTGCGTGCGGAACGATTAACTACGAAATCGTCACACGCATTGGACCGCGGGTGAAGAGGATCTACCTAGATTAAAGGAGAGTGTGCGCGTGCCAAATAACTTGGCAAATCAGGACACCGTGCTCTCCGTAACAGACCTCTCCGTCAACTTTGGTGGATTGAAGGCGTTAAGTAATGTAAATCTTGAGCTGCGTCGCGGTGAAGTTCTCGGATTGATTGGCCCTAACGGCGCCGGCAAGACCACAGTATTTAATGCACTGTGCGGAATCGTTGAGCCAGCATCAGGATCACTTTCGCTAAATGGAAAAGAAATTAATTGGCCCAAGCCATACCAACTTGCAAAGCGAGGCATTGCCCGCACCCTTCAAGGAGTTGGTTTATTTCCTGACCTAACCGTTTCTGACAATGTAATGATTGGTGCAAACCGTTTTGCCGAAACCGGATTACTTCGTGCCGCATTTGGCACTGATGCCAAAGATGAAAAGAGATTGCGTGATCGCGCTCAAGCCGCACTCGAGCGGGTTTATGTTGGCGGCGTTTCAGATCGCAGAGCAGATACATTGTCTTACCCCGACACAAAGCGGGTAGCGATTGCACGTGCATTGGTGGCTGAACCAGAGATTCTTTTGCTTGATGAACCAGCTGGTGGTTTGGGAGCCCAAGATATCGAGTGGCTCAACTCCTTGATCAACAACCTAAAGGCTCGCACCTCAATCATCATTGTTGAACATCATATGGATGTTGTTATGTCGGTCTGTGATCGCATTTATGTTCTTAACTTTGGCCAAGTAATTGCGCAAGGTACCCCTCAAGAAGTCCGCAACAATGAGGCGGTCATTCAGGCCTACTTAGGCTCTCATTCAAAGGCCAAATCATGAGTGGATTAGTAGTAACTCGATTAAATGTTTCTCATGGCGCGATTCATGCTTTGCATGACATTTCATTTTCAGTAGAACCTGGTCAGTTAGCTGCGGTTATCGGCTCAAATGGCGCCGGAAAAACCACACTATTGCGCACCCTTTCAGGTTTGAAAGATGCCTCATCTGGAAATGCGGTCTGGAATGAGCGCGAGATGTTGGGCGCAAAGCCAGATGTATTAGTGCGTCGCGGAATCTCACATGTCTCTGAAGGTAAGTCAGTAATTCCAGAGTTAACCGTTAAAGAAAACTTAGTACTGGGCGGAATTTGGCGCTCCAATAAAGCAGACACCTCTGCTGCAATCGCAGAGGTTGTAGAGCTGTTTCCAATATTAGGTGAGCGCATGGGACAAAGCGCTGACACGTTGTCAGGCGGCGAACGTCAGATGCTGGCTATTGGCCGAGCTCTAGTCTCAAGACCAAAGTTATTACTCCTTGATGAACCTTCACTTGGTTTAGCACCTTTGGTTATCGAACAGATCTTTGAAACCATCGACCAATTGCGACACAAACTTGGCCTAACCGTAGTACTGGTCGAACAGAACGCGATGAGCGCATTAGAGATTGCAGATGTTGGAATCATCATCAACCTTGGTGAGGTCGTGGCATCAGGAAAAGCCTCTGACCTAATCAACGATCCAGCGCTGCGCGCTGCGTATTTGGGGTACTGATGCAAAAAGTTATTGAGACTATTCTTATTGGACTTTCCTCTGGTTCAATCTATGCGTTGATGTCACTTGCCATTGTTTTGGTATGGCGCTCAACCCGGGTGGTCAACTTTGCGCAAGCCGGCCAAGCGATGTTGGCAACATATGTGGGATATGAAATCGCTACCCGTTCTGAGGTTTTCTGGTTGGCGGTCATCATTGCAATTGTCGCTGGAGCGTTGGTTGGTGCCGGTGTCGATTACTTCTTCATGCGGGTGCTGTTTAAGCATGCGACCTCTGGACCAGCGGCTGTAGTTGCACCAGTTATCGCCACCCTTGGTTTGCTGGGATTAATCCGCAGCGTTGTGGGATTGATTTGGGGTGGAGATCTTCGTTCTATTGAAGCTCCGGTCACCAGAAATGGTTACACAATCGGGGACACCACTCTGCCTTTCTCACCGCTTGATACCTTAATTATTGGCACCGTTTGTTTAGTTTTGATCGCAATCTCAATTCTCTTTACCCGCACCAACCTTGGCCTAGCGCTGCGCGCCTCTGCTTACGCCCCTGAGATCGCTCAATTAGCAGGAGTTCGTACCGCTCAAACCCGCACTATCGGATGGGCGATAGCTGGTGGTGTTGGTGGCATCGCCGGAATGTTGATTACCTCTTACAACTTCCTATCACCTAACTCATTAGATCTTTTGTTGGTGTTTGGATTCATCGCTGCAGTTATCGGTGGACTGGAGAGCATGGTTGGTTCGGTGGTTGGTGCCTTAATTCTTGGTGTTGGTCTGTCATTTATCTTGAATTATGTTGGTACCTCCTTGACCTTCATTAGTGGATTTATGGTTTTGATACTTGTGTTGCTGATCAAACCCGATGGCATATTTGGTTCGAGGAAGGGGCGCCGTGCGTAAGCGTTTACTTCTGCTATTTCTAATCGGCTGGGTTTTATTAATCATCGGTGATCGCATTGATGAATTGCGGGTTTACCAGGGTGCTCAAATTGCGATGTACACGATTGCACTTTCCTCAATCGTTTTGCTTACTGGTTATTCCGGCCAGGTTTCACTAGGCAACGGCGCGATGATGGCGGTTGGCGGATATGCCGCCGCACTTACATTGAATAATTTACAGACCCCGATTTGGTTCGCATTCTTGATGGCAATCTTGGCTGCAGCCATCTTTGGTGCGCTGCTTGGTGCTTCAGCGGCGCGATTAACGGGTCCATATTTAGCAGGAACAACTTTGGCACTGGCTGTTGGTTTACCTGCTTTAGCTAATCAATTTGGATTTTTGGGTGGCGAGCAAGGAATTATCTTTGATGTCGGATTCCCTCCAGAGCGATTTGGTGAAGAGTTCAGCCAATACAAATGGTTCTTCTGGATTGCAACCTTCATCGCACTGATTTCATATTTCTTAGTAGCAAATATTTTGCACTCCAGATTTGGTCGCACCTGGC
>CAZIAI010000014.1:0-3332 GCA_964536895.1 uncultured Clavibacter sp. | reverse complement strand
ATTTCATATTTCTTAGTAGCAAATATTTTGCACTCCAGATTTGGTCGCACCTGGCGCGCGATCCGCGGCAACTCATTGGCCGCAGAGCTAGCCGGGGTGCACTCAGCCCGCATGAAGGTTTTGGCCTTCACCGTCAGCTCTGCTATCGCGGGGTTGGCCGGGGCGGTGCTGGCTATGACGATTAGCATGGTTTCCCCAGGCGCTTATGCGCTCTCCCTCTCATTTGCCCTAGTAACGGGAGCGGTGTTGGCTGGCATTTCTAGCCTGCCAGGTGTGATGCTAGGGGCAGTGATTTTGGTGGCAATCCCGGAGATCGCAGATGTGGTGGCCCACAGACTGGGAGATTCCGAGAAGGTCATCACACACTTGCCAGGATTAATAGTGAGCGTATTGCTGATTCTTTCAGTGATATTCACACCAAATGGTCCCGGTGAGAACTTGCGCAAACATCGACATAAGACGTCTGCGCATTAACAACAAAACCCTCGATGGAAGGAAAAAAATGATCGGAAAGAATCGTAGAAAGCGGACCTGGTTCGCTGCTGCGGTACTTGCAGCTGGAAGCCTCGTAGCAACTTCTCTTCCAGCGCATGCAGAAACTGGCGTGAGCCGTACCGAAATCAAACTTGGTATCACTCTGCCTCTTACTGGCGCCGCATCACCGGGATATAACAAGGTCGGAGATGCAATGAATGCGTACTTCAAGTACGTAAATGACAATGGCGGAGTTTATGGCCGCAAGATCACTCTCATTCAGAAAAATGATGAGTACTCACCAACACTCGCTGTTGCAAAGACAAATGAATTGATTTTGAAGGACAGAGTCTTTGCACTAGTTGGCGCACTTGGAACCGCAAATCACAAAGCGGTTGCCAGATCTGTTGGTTTACAGCGCCGTGGCATTCCAGATCTATTCATTAACACAGGATTCAGTGGATTCACTGACAGAAGAACTTACGGAACAACATTCCCATTGTTCCCTTCATATTTGATGGAAGCCAAGATCATGGCTGAGTTCATCAAGGACAACCATGCTGGCAAGAGACTCGGCTTGGTTTATCAGAACGATGATTTCGGAACTGATGCGGTTAAGGGATTTGCACAAGCCGGTTTGAAGTTTGATGTAACCATTCCTTACACCTCTGGTTCACAGAGCGCCTCAACAGCACAGACCTGGGTTTCCCAGCTAGCTGCTGGAAGAGCTGAAGTAGTGGTCATGTTCGGCGTTACCTCTGCTACCGCACCGCTGCTAGCGGTTGCTGCTGCAGCACGTTACGCACCACAGTGGATCCTTGGATCTGTTGGTGGAGATGCCACAACACTTCGCGCACTTGGAGTACCAGCCGCTGTTCTTAACGGCGCTCAAGGAGCTTCATTCCTACCTTCACCTGGTGATTCAAATGATGAATACATCAAGCTATTCCAGGAAGTAAATACCAAGTACAACAACAATGTTGCATTTGATAACAACGTAGTTGTTGGTATGAACACCGCAATGTTGACCGTTCAAGCACTTCGTGCGGCAGGACAAAACCTGACCCGTCGTGGCTTGATCCGTGCAATCCAGACTAAGGGCGCAAGATTTGCCTCTGCCGGTCTTGCACCACTCAACTGGTCCACATCAAGCAGCGTTGGCTACAACGGTTACTGGTTCGGTCAATATGACGCAACCGGAAACATGAAGCCGCTCTCTGGTGGAGTAGTTGTTTACACAACCGATAATGGCACTGGCGCAGTTGTTAGATCTAACTTCAAGCGTCCAGCAATGCCTGCGAAAGGATTGCCAACTAACTCATGAGAAACTTGAAAATTAAGCGCTCACTAGCGTTCGTAGCGGTTTCTTCACTACTTTCGCTAACCGTTGTTTCAATTCCAACAGCGGCTAGAGCATCAACTCCAGCATGTACCACCGCAAACTTTGTAACAACCTGCGTTGGTGCTACATCTGATACAGCGCCATACATGATGATGGTTCCAGCAAACTTCAACGGAACTGTTTATCTCTATTCACATGGCTACCGTCCAAATGTTCCAGTTCCTGCTGGCATTCCTGGATACGGCGGATACACAGTTACCAACACCCCTGAACCAGTTCCAGGTGGCAATGCAACTATTGCAGGTGCCTTGCTGGGTAAGGGTTATGCGGTTATGGGTTCAGGCTTTGCTCGTCAAGGCTGGAACGCAGACTCTGCAATCAAGACCAATGTGGAGTTAATTGGTGTCTTCAAGAAGCAGTTCACCAAAACTACAAAGGTAGTTGCTTGGGGTAACTCACTTGGCGGTTTCATCACACAGGCTCTTGCTGAGCAGTATCCAGATCTCGTGGATGCAGCTGCGCCACTTTGTATGGCTAGCGATATCGCTCCATTGATGACAATGGCTGGCGATGCACTATGGGGAATTAAGACCTTCTTTGATCCAACCATCAAGGGTGGAAATTACTCCGCAGGAGCAGCTGGTTATGCCGAAGCTATGGGCGATTTGGTCAAAGTTTTCACCGCTATTGGAGCTTTGCAGGCAGCATTTGCCGCTAACCCAACAGCGCCAGCTTGGCCAGCAACCGCCAAAGTTCCTGATGCACTAAAGGCAATTCCTTCACGTAGCGCACTAGTTCTTATTGCGTTGATGTCAGGAGTTCCTCTGCAATCAGCAAACTTTGACTCAACTTCAGCACCATCTGTTTTGCCTGCGGCATCACAGACCTCATTCCAACTAGCAATCAACCCGGCTTTTGCAGCACTACAAAATGTTGCTAACGCTGCCGCGCTTGCTGTGTTAGCTACACATGATCTAGAGCTACAAGCTGGTGGACCGGTATTTGATAACACCGCCACCAACTACGCAGCACGTGTAGCAGATGAGCAGGTGATTTGGAGCTCAGCACTTTCAGGTAACACAGCAACAGCTGGCTTACTTGGATTCCTTGCTGCATCACCACGCGCCAAGGCTGATCCAGCTGCGGTTGCTAAGTTGAACACATTGGCAAAGCACACCGGAAAGGTTGACATCCCAACCATCCTCTTCACCGGTACTGCAGATCCGATTACCACTGCAGGCAACCAACAATCTATTGTTGACCGCTACACCCAGTACCTCGCTGAAAAGCGTGAAGCAGCTAAAGCAGAAAAGAAGAAATCTGGTGGTCCTTTCAAGGCACCAACCAACAATCTTCTTGTACTTTGGAACTTCCCACCAGAGAAGTACACCAAGTTCACAGCAACTGGCGCTCCAGATACAACTGTGCCAGCAGCTACCGGAACAAATCACTGTAACTTCACCACTAAGCAGTACCTAGCGATAGCCGATCTACTCGCATACGCTGCTGCAAATGG
>CAZIAI010000013.1:25206-30778 GCA_964536895.1 uncultured Clavibacter sp. | reverse complement strand
CTTCAAGCACCTGAAACTGCCATTGATTAAGGGTTTCGAGAGCTCGCAACAGACTGGGCGCAGAGGTAGCGCGTGAAGCTAGTGCGGTGATGTCAGCTGGCACCGGTGTTACTAAATCTGGTCGAGCAGAAAACAAAGCGGCTAGCTCATCATCGCTGCGCTCGCGAAGTTCGCTAGCGAATGAGTGTGTGATTGCCGGCAAGGTTTCTGACATAACTGGCCTACATTACTGGGGGAAAGAGTGCTGTGTCTTGTCGGTGATTTAGCGTTTACCGCGAGCGGTGATGTAAACCCAAAAACCAGCCATGCGGCTAACAATTGGACCAACAAATCGGTTTACACCGCGCAATCGACGAAAATCATGTACTGGCCAGCCATGTGAGAATGCAATAATACGAAGTTTTGCATCAGGGTTTATGGCGCGTGGATTTCCAACCGCGGTCAACAATGGAATGTCATTGTGTGAATCGGAGTACGCATAACAATCTTTTAATGCAATACCTCGTTTGTTTGTGAGCTCTTCAATCGCATGAACCTTTTCCTTGCCATGCAAAAGATTGCCAATCAAATTGCCGGTGTACTTTCCATTTTCAATCTCTGCTTTTGTGCCAAGTGCACCGGTGAAACCGAGGCGCTCTGCAATTAAATTTGCAAAATCCTCAGGAGAAGCAGTCACTAACCAAACCTCATCACCGGCGGCGATATGTTGTTGTGCTAGCGCGATGGTGCCTTTCCAAATCGAGGGAGAAACAAACTCTTGATAGATCTCTTCCCCAATGATTCGAATCTCTTTCACATCATGCCCGCCGATGAAATCAGTTGCTGCTTTTTGAAATCTTTTAATGACCTCTTCTTTTTCAGTTCCTGTCATGCGGAATCTGATGTTGGCCAATACCCATGCGCCGATATCGCGTTTTGTGAAGAAGCCACGGTTGTACATTCCGCGCCCAAGGAAGTAGAGGGTAGAACCGCGCGTGATTGTGTTATCTACATCAAAGAAAGCTATGCGCGGCATGTGAGGACAGTAACGAAATACCTTGATTGCTTCTCGTTTATGACTGTCCTTTATGCTTGCCCATATGAGCAATGCGGCGATTTCATCAACGGTCCATGTGGTGCGCCACGGCGAGGTAGAAAACCCGCACAGCATTCTTTATGGAAGACAACCAGGATGGAAGCTCTCAGAACGTGGCCAACAAATGGCACAAGCGGTCGCTGATTGGAGCAAAGAGCTTTCACTCGGTGCAATTCATGCCTCGCCTCTAGAAAGAGCACAACAAACCGCCTCTCCAATATCGCAATTACATGGAGTTGAAATCACAACTGATGATCGATTGATCGAGGCAGCAAATATTTTTGAAGGAAAACCTTTTGGTGTGGGTGATGGAGTTTTAAAGCGCCCTGGTGCATGGCGTCATTTATGGAATCCATGGCGTCCATCTTGGGGCGAGCCTTACACCGAACAGGTAGCGCGCATGAGCGCCGCGGTTGAAGCAGCTCGAGTAGCAGCTAAAGGAAAAGATGCTTTGGTGGTTTCACACCAGTTACCAATTTGGATTTTGCGCTCCTCAATCGAGGGACGTCGCTTCCTACATGACCCGCGCAAGAGACAATGCTCTTTAGCATCTGTGACCAGTTTGCACTTTGATGCATCAGGCAAAGTGGTTGGACTTACCTACTCACAACCTGCAGCTCACCTATTGCCACCGAACAAAAAATAGCGCGATGAAAAAACTTCTCCTGATACTTCTCTTGCCATTAATGGTTGCCTGTTCAAATGGGGGCGAACTTTCCACCAATGAGCAATCATTTATCGCTGGCAATGGTGTGGCGACATTTATTCCAAAAGCGGATCGCAAAGCAGCACCATTAGTTTCAGGTCCAACTTTGGATGGAGCCAGTTTTGTGGCCACTCCAGGAAAAGTTATGGTGTTAAATGTTTGGGCCTCTTGGTGTTCACCTTGTCGCGCTGAAGCTCCAGCCCTTGAAGAGTTATCAAAAGCTCATCCCGACATACAGTTTTTAGGTGTATTAACCCGTGATTCGTTAGTTGCGGCTCGGGCCTTTAAGGAGCGTTTTGGTATTACCTACCCATCTCTAACCGATGATGCCTTGCTGCTGAAGTTTCATGGCCAGTTAACACCGAATGCAATTCCCACCACCTTGATTATTGATGCCGATGGAAATGTCGCAGCCCGCATCAGCGGTGAGGTCACCTACTCAGCTTTAGATGATTTGATCAAGCGGGTTAAATCAAATGAATGAGTTCTTAGTAGACCAGGTTTTTGATGGCAGTATCTTGGCTGCCGCTTTTGTTGCGCTTTTGGCGGGATTGATTTCTTTTGCCTCACCTTGTGTGCTGCCTTTACTTCCTGGGTACTTGGGTTATGTATCAGGCTCATTTGCCTCAAAACGGCGCATGGTTTTGGGAGCCACTCTCTTTGTATCTGGTTTTGCCTTTCTCTTCATAAGTTATGGAGCGCTGTTTGGTGCGTTAGGTGATGTAATCCTGCGCAACTCAGAACAGTTGATTCGTTTGTTGGGTGTGCTGACAATTTTCTTTGGTTTAGTTTTCATGTTTTCTGAACGGTTTTATCGTTCCTTCAAACCACCCTTTGTAGCCACAACCGGATTGCTTAGCGCGCCTGTTTTGGGATTTATGTTTGGTTTGGGTTGGACACCATGTATTGGTCCAACATTGGGCGCGGTGCAAACTCTGGCACTAATTGAATCAAGTGCGGTGCGTGGTGCGATTCTTTCGCTCTTCTACTGCATTGGACTTGGCGCACCTTTCA
Organism: uncultured Clavibacter sp.; assembly: GCA_964536895.1. Classification (GTDB taxonomy): domain Bacteria; phylum Actinomycetota; class Actinomycetes; order Nanopelagicales; family Nanopelagicaceae; genus MAG-120802. Next base: position 27,983 of record CAZIAI010000013.1, on the reverse strand, counting down.
TTATCTTTGCATTGTTCCTAGATCGTTCACAGCGCCTGCGCACCTATTTATTACAACGGGGCAAAGTGATTTCCTTTATTGGTGGCGCATTCTTGATTGTTATCGGGCTTTTGCAGGTACTCGGAGTTTGGGAGACTTTGATGGCTGGGCTGCGCGGCACTATTAGTGGATTCATTCCGGTGATTTGATGAGCGCCCCCGAACTTCAAGGTCGATCCCTGTTGCGCTATCTATGGCGCCAACTCACCAGCATGCGTACCGCTCTGATTTTGCTGCTGCTTTTGGGCCTCGCCTCAATACCGGGATCCCTTTTCCCCCAGCGCACTCAAAACCCATTAAAGGTAAAAGAGTATTTTGAGGATGATCCCACTGGAGCCAAATGGATGGATCGCTTCTATCTATTTGATGTATATGGCTCTCCTTGGTTTTCTGCCGTATACATACTGTTATTCATCTCTTTAATTGGATGTGTAATTCCTCGTTCTTGGCATTACTTCCGGGAGATCTTCAAAGCACCAGCGGTTGCGCCCTCAAAACTTGAATCAATGGAGCATTACCAAGTAGTTGATGGGGATTTGAAAGCAGCTGAGATTTGGTTAAAGGCAAACCGTTTTCGCATTACAAAATCCGGCAAGAGTTTGTCGGCGGAGAAAGGTTATCTGCGTGAAACTGGAAACCTTGTCTTTCATCTATCTTTAATTGTCGTATTGCTAGGCATAGCCGGCAGCTCTGTCTTTGGTATGCGTGGTGAAGCAATTGTTAATGTTGGGGAGCGATTCATTAATACTCCAACCAGCTACGACAATTTAACTCCAGGAAGATTTTTCTCCGTTGATAATCTGCCTCCATTTACTATCAAGGTCGACAACTTTGATGCTACTTATGATGTTGAAAATCGTCAGCCTTTAGATTATGAATTAAAGGCAACAGTGCAAGATGGAATTGAAGGCAAGCCGGAAGCAAAAATAGTTAAAGTTAATTCACCATTAACTTTTGGCAGTACAAGGGTTTATTTGCAAGCGAACGGATATTCACCTTTAGTAACTGTGCGAGATAGCGCAGGTGATGTGAAGTTTGAAGGGCCAGTTCCGTTTTTGCCGCAGGATTCCAATTTGACCTCTATTGGTGCGATTAAGGTGCCAGATATGGATCCGCAGATTGGATTTGTTTCAACATTTTTACCAACCGCTGCCCGTGACGAGGTGCGTGGCGGCTTCTCCTCATTTCCAGAGTTACTCGACCCCAGATTGTTGTTCTCGGTTTGGAAAGGTGATTTAGGAATGGACTCCGGTGTTCCACAATCGGTTTATCGCATCAACACCGATGAGATGGAACGGATTGGACTTTGGGCATTAAGAATTGGTGAGAGTTATGAGTTCGAGGTGGGTTCCATCACATTCAATGGCGTAATTCCGTGGGTAAACCTGCAGGTGGTTAGAGATCCGGGCAAGCATTACGCGCTTATTGGAAGTATTCTCGCCATCATCGGATTGCTGGTTTCGCTGTTTGTCCGCCAACGCCGAATCTGGGTGCGAGTGGTAAATGGCAAACTAGAAGTTGCAGGTCTGGCATTAAATAGATTGCCAGGTCTAGAAGATGAAATAAAGAAGATGCTGACGCAAATGAAGGAGCAGAAATGACCAACAGTGATTGGGCATATCTCTCTAATGATTTGGTTTATGTAGCAGCGTTTCTCTACACCATAACCTTCATCGCCTACACATATGAGACTGCGTTCTCGGTACGGACTAATAAAGAAGCCGAAGTCAAGACTTTGGATCGCACCAAGACTCTCAAGGCAAACAAGATCGCCACTGGTCTATTTTTGATTTCAACAATTGCTTTGGGTATCGGAGTAATCGCGCGTGGCATCTCTGCAGAGCGGGTACCGCTAGCCAATATGTATGAGTACTCAATTACTGGCGCACTTACCTTTGCTGTCTCTTATTTGGTGGTGGGCCTAAAGCATGATTTACGTTGGCTAGGTCTACCAATTTCAATCCTGATATTGATTATTTTAGGAACAGCAATCACTTTGCTTTACCGGCCCAGCGCCCCATTGGTCCCAGCTTTGCAATCAATCTGGTTGGTAATCCATGTTTCATCGGCAATTCTTTCGGGTGGTGTGTTCCTGCTTTCAAACACAGTTGCCAGTGCATATCTTTGGTTAGATCGCATGGAGCGCAAAGGTGAGCGCACAGCTTTTGCAAAGCGCTTACCCTCACTTGATTCTTTAGATCTGCTTTCCTATCGCTTAGTTGCTTTTGTGTTCCCACTTTGGACCTTCGCGGTTATCGCAGGTGCCATCTGGGCAGAAGCGGCATGGGGTCGTTATTGGGGATGGGATCCAAAGGAAACCTGGTCTTTCATTACCTGGATTCTCTACGCCGCTTATTTACATGCCAGAGTCACCGCCGGTTGGAAGGGTCGCAAAGCGGCCTGGTTATGTTTATTGGCCGGCTCTACTTATCTATTCAATTATGTCTATATCAATGTGTGGGGCACCGGTCGTCACACATATAGCGGTCTATAAGAAATAAAAATGAGCATCGCAAACAAAGAGAAACAGCGTCGCGAGATCCTTAGCGGGGCACGCAACATTTTGTTGGCTGAACCCAAGACAAAGCTTCGGGCCAGTGAAGTTGCAAAACAAGCCAAGATCGCCCGCACCTCGTTGTATGAGCATTTCACATCAATGAATGATTTGATGGGCGAGCTTTTACTTTTAGAACTAATGGATTTCCGTCTGGAAATGCGACGCGAGTTAAACAATGGTGA
>CAZIAI010000013.1:1904-25106 GCA_964536895.1 uncultured Clavibacter sp. | reverse complement strand
ATGGATTTCCGTCTGGAAATGCGACGCGAGTTAAACAATGGTGATTCGGTAGAAAACATTATTGAAAAATGGATTGGCTTAAACCTAAGTTATTTTGCTGATGGCAGACATGCGTTAGTCAGAGCGCTTATGCCTTCAGCTCTGAATTCGAATTTAAAGGATGAAATCAGAGCATCTCACATTATGCTGTATGACGAGCTGCGCGTTTCGCTGGAGAAAAACGGTTATGAGCTCTCTCCACTTCGCTTCGAATTCATTACTGCGGTTTTAGAGACCGCAGCAAAGAAAATGGAGCACAGCCCTAAGGATTTAGTGCGCGCAGAAACCCTTGCCTTTATCGCTAAAGCTTTGGCTTAACGGCTAACACGTAGTCGATAGTTACTCGCCAACATCTCAAACTTGTCGCTAGCTGGTGCAAAGATTTGTAATGCACAGTTGCCAGCTCTCAAAGCTCTGACCACATTGTCTTTAACGGTGCAGATCTTTGAAGATGCGGTGCGATAGGTCAAAGTTATTCCCTGCTCAGTTTGCAACGGAAGCGAGAGACGCTTACCCGCCTTAATGGACTTAGGCAGAGTTGGTAGAGATTGCTTTTGGGCTACAACCTGAACTGGGGCGGCTGGCGCAGCAGAGGTAGAGAAAGTAATTGGAATGAACTGATCTTCTGTGGTGTCTGTGCCTGCGGTGTGATCGTAACGGGCAAAGATGCCGCACTTTTGAGTGGTGCAATCTACAGAGCCAAATTTAGAAACCAGTTTCATTGTGATTGCACTGGTTGGTGTAAATGATGCGCCACGAGAATTTGAAATCCAGAGTTGGGTTTGAGCATTACAGTTTTCTGGGCGGGCATTGCCAACCGCAGCCTCGCATTGTTGGAGATAAACACCGGCACGTGATGGAAACTTTTCCAAAGTGATTGAGATGTTTTCCTCTGCCGCTAAATCATTTACCTTGGATGGCTTGACCACCATGTTTGCAGCGCTAGCCACAGGAAGATTCATTGAAAAAGCAAGGGTAGCTATAAGTGCGATAGCAATTCGTTTCATCATCTGCTCCTGGTTCATTTGCTGTTTTTGAATTTAATCGGAATAAATAGATCGTAGTTTCGATTATCGCCGCGGGTGTGATCAGCTCTTACTGTGATGGCACACTGAACTTTTCGGCAATCAACATCATTAATCATCGGTGACAAACGCAGAGTTTGTTTAAAGCTGCCATTTTTACCAAACTTGACCGCCAAGCCTTTTCCATAGGCTGGCGCATTATTTGAGATCCAGATACTCGATTTAGATTTTCCAGAGGAATTAACCCCGCCACCGCAAGGGGTCGGCAACTTTGCATACTCCGGCACCTGGCAGAAAGCGAGATAGATTCCCACTTTCGGATCAAAACCCTTTCCAGTTACAACAACTCGCGAGTTGGGGGTTATCTCTGTGCGCGAAACAGAGAGCTCTTGGCCACCAGTACCTTGTATTGAGCCCAACAACAAGCTGGTCATGAGCAGTTTGATCACAAGGCAGAAAATATCTTTTAGCTGGGCAATTTTCTTCGACAGATTTCAGCAAAGTGTCGATGCGCCATTAATAGTGATTTGGAACAATAAAGGCATGCGTAGACCCATAATTCTGGCTCTTTTTGGGCTGCTTTTAGTGGGCTGTACTAACGCCGAGAACAGTACGAATCAAGCCGAGAGCAATTTCCGTGTGATTGCCGCCGCAGCAGGTGCAGCAGAGATTCTCTCTGAGATTGGCTTGGCTGAATCTATTGTTGGAGTTGATGAACGAAACTCCAATTCATCAGAAGCAGAGGTAGTAACCAGCGGCCATAGTTTTAATTTTGAAAAGGTAATCTCTCTGCAACCTACCCATGTAATTCTGGATTCATTAACTGATTCCAGTGAGGTAAGGCAGCGGCTGGATGAGATTCAGATAAAGATAATCGAGTTACCAACCGCAGAGAGCATCTCAGGCATTTTCAATAAATACGAACTCCTAGGCCAGCAGTTCAATCGGATCGCTGAAGCCCAAAGTGCGAGCGCAGCATTGCAGGCAAAATTTGAGGAGTTTCAAATCACCACTAGAAGTTTTCGCATTGCGTTCTTGTACCTGCGCGGCACAAATGCGATCTACTTCGTTGGTGGCAAGGGATCAGGCGCGGACTCATTAATCTCAGCGTTAGGCAGTGTTGATGTAGGTGCTCAAAACCTTGATAATCCATTTTCTCCGTTGACGGCAGAGGTAATGCGTCAGTTAAATCCTGAGGTATTGCTGCTAATGCGTGAGGGATACGAATCAGTCGGTGGCGTTGAAGGATTGAGATCTTTGCCGGGACTTTCCAAGACCGAAGCGGTTAGACGAGGCAACATTGTTTTGATTGATGATCGAGAGTTGTTGGATTTTGGTCCGCAAACCATAAATGTGCTGCGCCAAATCCAAGAACAGTTAAGTGGCTTTAATGCAGCTTAAAAAGATTGTTTCCTTAACGGCGCTACTAATCACTCTGGCATTTCTGGCCTCAGGTGTTGGAGCAACTGACTCGGGCAGTCTTTGGAGCTATCTATTTGGCGATTTAGAGCCGCAGCAGAGAGAGGTTTTAAGCGCAATCCGCCTACCCCGGATCGCCACCGCAGTTTTGGCTGGCTTTCTAATCGGTATTGCCGGCGCCGCGATGCAACGAGCATTTGCTAACCAGTTGGCTGAACCGACACTTCTCGGAACTACCGCAGCAGCGGCCTTTGGAACTGTTGTAGCGGTGTTATTGGGTGTTGCCTCAACCAATGTTTGGCTGACTCTTCCTATCGCTTTCTTTGCGGCGCTATTGGTATCTTCATTAACCATTGGTTTTGACAGCACTCGACAACTACGAGGATCTAATCTGATAATTGTTGGAATCGCGCTAGCGGCGCTTTTGAATGCGGCTATCGCAGTGATTGCAGCTTTATCTGGAAATCAAGAGATTAGAGCGGTCAGTTTTTGGAGTTCAGGAACCTTGTCATTTGCGCGCGCCGATACCGTTTTAGTTTTGCTAATTATTGCACTGGTAATCATGGTGCTAATTCCCTATCTTTCCAAGAAATTAGATCTGTTTGTCTTTGATGAAGTTACATTGACGCTTTTGGGTCATTCACCAAAAAAGCTAAAGTTGATGGCGCTCACAGTTACTAGCGCAGCGGTTGCTGCTACCGTCATTTCAATTGGCGCTGTGGCATTTCTTGGATTAGCGGCACCATTTATTGCTCGATTTATCTTTGGACAATCCATGCGCACCACCTTGTTTGCCTCTGGACTAATCGGCGCCACCATTTTGCTACTTTCCGATACCTTAGCTCGAACGATTGCTGCGCCAAATGAACTTCCAATATCAGTAGTCACATCATTGATCGGCGCTCCTTTCTTGTTGATTCTGGTACTGAGAAACAAGGAGGTGAGAAATGCTTGAGGTAAAGGATTTGAAGTTAAGTTATGGAAGCAATAACAAAACACTGACCTTCAAGTTGTCACCTGGTTCAGTGACTTGGTTAAAGGGCAGGAACGGTGCTGGTAAATCCACATTAATGCTCACCTTGATGGGCTTTAAAAATGCTAGCTCTGGAGGGATTTTCTGGCAGGGCGATGAAGCTGCCTTTGCCTACGCACCGCAAAAACCTGATTTCCGCTTTGGGCTTTCTGTGGCGCGGGTATTGGAGCTCGCGCAGGTGAATTCAGCTTCAGATACCGCACTCACCTTAGGCATGAGTGAAATATTGGATAGGCCGGTCACCGAGCTCTCAGGTGGCGAGGCGCAACGCCTCTCATTAACTATCGCATTCAACAAGAACGCAGAGCTGCTGTTACTTGATGAACCTTTTGCTTCACAGGATGTGGAATCAATTTCGAAAATCAAAGAGCTAATCGCTAAGAAGCGCACAGCTGGATGTGCAGTATTGATCGCCTCACATATCGAAATCCCCTCAGATCAGATTATCGAGCTGAACTAAGGGCATAATTGTTTCGTGAGCACAACAGTAAAAGTCACAGAGCTAACACCAGATGATTGGATGAGATTGCGTGCATTGCGTTTGTCTGCGCTCAAAGAGAGCCCAGAGAATCTATCGGGAAATCTTCTAGAGGAAGAATCCTTCACAGAGCAACAATGGCGTGAAAAGTTTGGCAAGTTAACTTATTTGGTTGCCAGTATTGATGGTGAAGATGTGGCCATGATTAATGTGGAGAATTTACAAGGCGACTTTGGTGCAACCTGTTGGTTGGGTGGGTTGTGGTCCAATCCAAAATTCCGGGGATCAGGCGCGGCTAGAGCGCTGTTTGATTACATGGATGAAGTGGCCGAGGAAAAAGATTGGCGGGTTCAAGGTTTGGGTGTGATGGAGAACAATGCAAGTGCGATTGCAGCTTTTGAAAAATTTGGTTTTGTGCGAATGGGCGAGCCACAAGAAAGCAGAGGAAAGCCCGGTTACTTCTATTTCAGAATGATTAAAGGGTTATAGTTTTTTTAGAAAATCCGGATTGTCATCCGGTGGAATAATTTTGCGCTTGCGACGGCCACGGCCATTGCCCTTTGGTCGGCCCGCAATAATCCAAGCTAATGAGCCAATTCCGGGCACAAAGATAATGATTACCAACCAGGCCCACTTGGGCAGGCTGCGAATCTGGTTTTCAGCGGTACGTGAGCAATCCAGGATGCTGAAAATCATCAGCGCCAAGATGACAATCGAGGCGATTACTGCGATACGGACCATGTGAGGATTTTAGCGCGCAACTAGCCAAGCCGCTAAAGAGAGTGCAGCGCCGTAGATGATTTGAATTCGCGCAGTAAGGGCTAAAAGTTGAATGAGAGCATCTTTTGATGCACCACCACTAACTGCACGCACTGATTTTGAGACCAACGGCAGCGAGATAAGAGCCAGCAGGTAGTAATAAGAAAAGAAGCTAAGCGCCACGCTGATGACCATGGCAAAGAACAACATCCATTTATATAGATCACGGGTGGATTGATCACCCATCACAACTGCAAGCGTGCGCTTATTTGCGATGGCATCCTTCTCAAGATCACGCAGATTGTTCAACACCAAGATGGCACATGCCAGCGCTCCCATTGCAAAAGAAGCTAGTACTACCTCACGGGAGATGGATTGCACCTGAATGAAATAAGTGCCAAGGGTTGCCACGAGACCAAAGAAGATGAAAACTGAAACCTCACCAAGGGCCATGTATCCATATGGTTTAGGTCCGCCGGTGTAAGTCCAAGCTGCTAACAATGCTAAGGCGCCAACAATCAACAACAACCAAGAGGTGCGGGAGGCGACAACTACTCCAGCAACTGCGGCAATTGAAAATGAGATTAGAGCCGCATTGCGTACCGCTTTAGGTGAAGCAGCCCCAGAACCGACCAATCGCATTGGGCCAACACGATCTGCATCAGTGCCTTTAACTCCATCTGAGTAATCGTTGGCGTAATTGACGCCAATCTGTAAACCAAGGGCAACAACTAGAGCGAGCAAAGTGTTAAAGAAAGTCGCGTTATAGCCGGCGAAAGCGGTGCCAACAATCACGGGGGCGATAGCGGCGGGCAAGGTTTTTGGCCGGGCTCCGGCTATCCATTGTTCACGCGTTGTCATCAGCCAACCTCTTTCGATCTGGTTTTCCAATACCTAAGTATGGAATGGCAGATAGTTTTACTAGTCGTTTTGGCGAGGCGTGTGCGCCAAATTGATTTTTTAATTTCTCCTGCAATTGAGAGAGATTTAAATCTAAGGTTGTGGCGATACACAACTGTTCGCCCCATTGGGGATCAGGTTGGGAGAAGGCCACAATCTCCTGGGCCTCAAACTCTTGTTGCAAAAAGCTTTCAATCGCACTTAAAGAAATCTTCTCTCCACCAGAGATGATTTGATCATCAATTCGACCTAATACCTTTACTTTTCCATCCTGTATCTCACCAAGATCATTGGTCACAAACCACCCATCGACTTTTGGCAATGCACCCTCAAGATACCCAAGTGCAAGGTGTGGCGCGCGCAGTGCGATGCGTCCATCTTTGATGCTTACCTCAACTCCATCTAGCGGTTGGCCGTCATAAATCAATCCGCCACAGCTTTCAGTCATGCCGTAGGTCGTAATTACATTAATTCCATTGATTGTGGCTTGATGTTTTAATTTTGAATCAAGGGGTGCACCGCCAACTAGTACCGCGTTACATTTCTTTAAATGATTCAACAGGACATCATCACCGTTCATGGCGCGATGTAATTGAGTCGGAACAATTGCGGTGTAATCGGCGGTTGACTCAACTCCAACCGGTGTGGTTCCAAGTTCAATTGAACGAATCAAGACATTCAAACCCGCGATGTGATTTATCGGCAGCAACAGAGACCATCTTTGTCCGATAGTTGCACTTAGATGTTTGTGGGTAGATCTAGTACTGGCTAATAAAGATTGAGCAGATAGCAAAACTGATTTGGGATTTCCGGTGGAGCCAGATGTGGTGACGATTAGGCAGGTCTGTGAATCCACATGAGTGGCTGGTATTTCGGTAGTAGAAAGTGCGGGGCCTTCGCCCTTTAGGGCGAGCAACAAGGCATCGAGTAATTGTGGGGTCGACCACGAAGCATCGATGGTACGTACTTCTCGCTTTACCGCTGAAACCATAACCACCGTAGGGTATGCCATATGAGCAAGCCAATTAAGCGCGAACCGGGTGCGCGCACCATCCCACAATGGCAAACCGGTGTTGGATCAGAAAACTTCACAGATGTGCGTTATGAAGTTGCAGAAGGCATGGCCAAAATCACTATCAATCGGCCTCAGGTTAGAAATGCCTTCCGACCAGAAACACTTGCCGAGTTACAACAAGCCTTCAACTTTGCTCGTGATGATGACAAAGTCGGGGTAATTATTTTTACCGGTGAAGGAAATGAAGCTTTTTGTTCCGGCGGCGATATTTCAGTTCGTGGCGATGATGGATACATTGGTAGCGACACTGTTGGCCAAAAAGGAATCGGTCGACTAAATGTTCTTGATCTTCAGGTACAAATCCGGCGCACACCAAAACCAGTTATTGCAATGGTTGCTGGTTGGGCAATCGGTGGCGGACATGTTCTTCATGTGGTCTGCGATATAACAATTGCCGCAGATAACGCAAAGTTTGGTCAAACCGGTCCGATGGTCGGATCTTTTGATGGTGGATATGGCGCTGGATTGTTAGCACGTCATGTTGGACAGAAAAAAGCTCGTGAGATTTGGTTTATGTGCCGTCAGTACGACGCTCAAGAGGCGCTCGATATGGGGTTGGTAAACACCGTTGTCCCAGTAAATGAATTAGAGGCCGAAACAGTTTCATGGGCGCGAGAGATGTTGCGTCACTCACCAATGGCGCTTCGTTTGCTCAAGGCGGGATTGAACGCGGCAGATGATGGATTAGCTGGGGTTCAACAACTAGCTGGCGATGCCACATTGCTCTTTTACTTAACAGAGGAAGGGCAAGAAGGTCGTGATGCTTATAAAGAAAAGCGTGCGCCTAACTTCGACAAGTTTCCAAAACGTCCATAAATCAAATGTCCTTAACACTTGAAGAGGTTTTGAGCTCGCTTCAAGTTGTAGCGCTGCCCATGAAGACAAAGTTTCGTGGGCTAGAGCAAAGAGAAACCGCGGTATTTAAAGGACCAAAAGGCTGGGCGGAATTTGCGCCCTTTGTAGAGTATGAAGCGACTGAATCATCGGCCTGGCTAAACAGCGCGATAGCTGCTGCAACTAATGAATTAACCCCCAGATTGCGGGAGGTAATTCCAGTCAATGCAACAGTGCCGGCTTCAGATGATGAAGCAGAGATTGAAAAAATTCTTTCTTGGTATCCAGGAGTAAGCACGGTAAAGATCAAAGTAGGAACTGGAATCCGAGAAGATTTAGTAAGAATTGCCCGGGTGCGCAAATTTTTACCAGCGGCCAAGATTCGAGTTGATGTTAATGGCTCCTGGAGTGTTGATGATGCGGTGTTCAATATCAGAACTATTTATGGTGAGGTAGCAGGAAACTTTCTGGAATATGTTGAGCAACCCGTAAATACTTTGGATGAGCTTAAAGAGTTAAAGCAAAGATTAATTGTCAATGTGAAAATTGTTGGCGATGAAGTTTTACGAAAAGCAACAGATCCATTTGCCATCAACTTAACTGATGCGGTTGATATTTTGATGTTAAAGGTTGCACCACTTGGTGGAATAACCCGCACCCTTGATTTGATGCAGCACCACAAGCTTCCAGTTGTGGTCTCCAGCGCTTTGGAATCGATGATTGGTCTTTCTTATGGATTAGAGCTTGCGGCTCGGGTTCCAGATTTGGGTTATGCCTGTGGTCTGGCAACCAGCGCCTTATTCAAAGAGGATTTAGGCGCAATGCCAATTCAAAACGGTGCACTTCAGGTTGGTGGCTATGAAGTTGATCCCGAGAGGCTTGAGAGATTTAAAGTTTCACCGGAGCGACTAAAGTGGTGGCGCGAGCGGATTACACAGGTTTGGCAGCTAAAGGGGGCGCAATGAGTGTTTCAACTGCGTTAGCCCGTCACACAGTTCGCCAATTAATTGAACTTGGCGTAGAGGATGTAGTTCTCTCTCCTGGTTCACGCAATGCGCCTTTATCAATCGCTTTTTATCAAGCCCAGCAAAAAGGTTTAATCAATCTCCATGTTCGAATTGATGAGCGAGGAGCCGCTTTTTTTGCTCTCGGAATCTCAAAAGCTTCCGGAAAATATGTTCCAGTAGTTTGCACCAGCGGAACCGCGGTGGCTAATTACTATCCCGCTGTACTTGAAGCGCATCACAGCGCAATTAATCTGCTGTTGTTGACCGCTGATCGCCCAGCACATCTGCGGGCAACTGGTTCAAATCAAACCACTAATCAAAAAGATATCTTTGATGGATTTGTCCGTCATAGCGTAGATACCGCCGCTCCACTTGATCTAACAAGATTTCTAAATGGAAGAGGTCCAGTACACATCAATCTGCAATTTGATGAGCCGTTGTTGCCACAAGATGCAAGTGATTGGTTGTCAGGAATTCATCCCACACCAATCAATCATGGAGTTCGAGTACCGGGTGAATTGAAGATCTCAACTGCTAAAAACATTTTGATTGTGGGCCATGATCGTGCCGGATTTAGCGTTGATGAGATCGAAGATTTCGCAGATCATTTAGCGGCACCGATAGTGGCCGAAGATCCCCTGGTGTTTGAAAACGCAATCGCGCATGCACCCATTGTTTTGGCTGATGAGCGGGTACGACGTGAACTATCCGCTGATTTAGTTGTGGTTATTGGCCGCACTACTTTGTCACGCAGCATTAACGCCTATATTCAAGGGGCAAAGCGGGTAATGGTTATTGATCCACGTCTAGAAACAGTAGATACCGCGCGCACCGCAGATGAAATCCATCATGTAATTCCAAAAATTAGCGAACCGGTTGCAATGGATTCGCTTTGGCATGATGCCTGGCACAAATATGAAGAGGTAGCCGCAGCAGCGCTAGCGGTTTTGCCTGATTGGTCAGAAGCAGAACTAGCTGCTGTATTGGCAGAAGAGTTAGAAAATGATGTCGCCTTGTTTATTTCCTCCTCAAGACCAATTAGAGATCTAGAGAGTTTCGCCGTACCCCGTGCTGGTATCGAAACTTATGCCAACCGTGGTCTAGCCGGAATTGATGGCAACATCTCAACTGCGATGGGGATTGCAACTAAACATGATGAAAGTTATGCCGTGATTGGTGATCTTGCCTTCCTGCATGACATATCAGCCTTAGCAAACCCAACCTCAGATGCCTTGACCATTATTGTGGTTGATAACAATGGTGGTGGAATCTTTTCTACCTTGCCACAAAGAGGGGTGGATGGATTTGAAAGCATCTTCGGCACCCCCCATAACCAAAACATCACTCAAATTGTCAAAGGTTTTGGTGTTTCAGTCGAAGAGATCAGCAATGCCAAAGAGCTACATATCGCGTTGCAACGGATTCATCCCGGACTGCATGTAATTGTTGCCAAGATGCCAAATCGCGAAGCGAACGCTGACAGTATTTTTGAGGTAGTAAAGAGATATAAAGAGTTAGTGCTTCTCTAGAGCAGAACGCATAGGAAGCAGCTTTGCCTGGCTTTCGGCGTACTCACGCTCAGGATCAGATCCAGCAACAATTCCACAACCCGCATAAATCCTTATGGAATGGGCATCATTTGAGATCTGGCCACAACGTAAAGCAATACCAAGTTCACCATCACCTTTCGCATCAATCCATCCAATAGGACCGGCGTAACGTCCGCGAGAAATACCTTCGATCTCATCGATGGTGCGTTTGGCTAATTCAGTAGGGGTACCACAAACCGCAGCTGAGGGATGCAACCTAGAAACCAAAGCAAAAATATCTACCGGGTTTGCGGAGTCAGATAACACACCAGTTACATCAGTTGCTAAGTGCATTACATTTGAAAGATGCAACACAAAAGGGGATTCGGGAACATTTGTTGAGGTGCAAAATGGTGAAAGCGCTTCAGCAACAGAGCGCACCGCATACTCATGTTCCTCTAGATCTTTAGAGGAGCGTGCCAGCGATCCAGCAAGTGCAAGATCTCTTTCATCATCACCGGTCTTGCGGATTGTGCCAGCCAAGATTCGTGAAGTTACAAGTGATTTGCTTAATCTCACTAATAGTTCAGGTGTTGCTCCCACCAAACCATGATTTGAGAACACCCAAGTTGATGGATACTCCTTAGCAAGGCGGTGCAATAAGTTTCTTTGGTTGATTTGTTTAGTTGAGGTGCCAGTAACAAATCTTGCTAAAACGATTTTTTCTAACGCTTCATTTTTTATTTTGTCTACACATCTAGCAACTCGATCCTGCCAAACATCACCATTGCTACCGCTCCACGTTAATTGCAGATCCTTAGGCTCAATAGCGGTGCTATGCAGCGCTGGTTGGGGGGTGGCACCAATCCATGTAATCCAGGATTTTCCGTTGCGTTGTCCCACCACAACCTTGGGGATTATGAGTATTGAATCCTCTGCTTCATCAAAGGAAAAAGAGGTGAAAAGTATTGGGCCAGTTCCGGTGCCATGAACATTATTGTGAATATCAAGGGCGTTTACCTGGTCACGCCACCAGCTGCGGGCCTGTTCGAAACGATTTGCACCTTTGACGACCTGAGATTTGTAGATTCCAAATCCAACCAATCCATCGCCACCACGAACCCATGAGGTCAGCGCTTCATCACCAATTTCTGGGATGGAGATATCAAGCAGCGGCGGATGCTCTCCGAGCAACTCCGTCGTGACTGAGATGTGCATGATGCTCCTAGGCTGGTTTCAACTACTGGTTTCAACTTGTGAATTAAGCCTACCGCTAGGGATGATAGGCAGGTGAGTCGAGCAGACCTTGGTAAAGATCCCGAAGAAGTATCTTCGATGTTTGATGGCGTCGCAAAACGTTATGACCTGGTAAATGATCTTCTTAGTTTGGGACAGACCAAGCGTTGGCGAAAAAAAGTTCAAACCATCATCAATCCATCCCCCGGAATGAGAATTCTTGATATCGCTGCTGGACCTGGATCATCTAGCGAACCTCTATTTAAAGCTGGCGCGGATGTCACCTCACTGGATTTCTCTGAAGGCATGTTGGCTCAAGGCAGAAAAGCCAGACCATATTTAAAGTTTGTTAAAGGTGATGCGTTAAATCTGCCATTTGGTGAGAATGAGTTTGACCTAACTACAATCTCATTTGGTTTGCGCAACACCAATGATTATCAAAAAGCTTTGCAAGAAGCGCTACGGGTAACAAAACCTGGTGGTCGAATGGTGATCGTCGAATTCTCAACGCCCACCTTTGCACCATTTCGCATCATCTATCTGAATTACCTCATGAAACTGTTGCCTAAATTGGCTCGTCGCACATCATCCAACCCGGCCGCCTATGTGTATCTCGCAGAATCAATTCGGGCCTGGCCCAATCAGGAGCTACTGGCCAAGGCGATGAGTACCGCGGGCTGGCGAAATCCATCCTGGGTAAACCTCACCGGGGGCGTTGTGGCAGTTCACACAGCCATCAAGGGCTCTTAGATTTCCCTCATTTTCTCAGCCTCACCTAAGATTCAGCGTTGTGAACCCCTATCTACCGATTATCGTCATTGGCGCGATCGGCTTCGGATTCGCGGTTTTTTCAGTTGTCGCAGGCGCTCTTTCTGGTCCTAAGCGCTACAACCGGGCCAAGTTAGATGCTTATGAGTGCGGAATTGAACCTAGCCCTCAAGCACAAGGCGGCGGTCGTTTCCCGGTTAAGTACTTCTTAACTGCGATGCTCTTCATCATCTTTGATATCGAAATTGTTTTCCTTTATCCATGGGCGGTCTCATATGACCAACTTGGACTCTTTGGATTAGTTGAAATGGTCATCTTCATCCTCACAGTTTTCGTGGCATATACCTATGTATGGCGCCGCGGCGGATTGGAATGGGATTAAAAATGGGTCTAGAAGAAAAACTTCCATCGGGATTTTTGCTCACTACCGTCGAAAAATTGGCGGGCTACATGCGCAAGAACTCTTTGTGGCCAGCAACATTTGGTCTGGCATGTTGTGCAATCGAAATGATGGCGATTGGTTCAGCTGGAAAATATGACATCTCCCGTTTTGGCATGGAGGTTTTCCGCGCCTCTCCCCGTCAAGCAGATTTAATGATTGTTGCCGGTCGCGTTTCAAACAAGATGGCCCCTGTTGTTCGTCAGATTTATGATCAAATGACCGCGCCAAAGTGGGTTCTATCGATGGGCGCATGCGCCTCTTCTGGTGGAATGTTCAATAACTATGCGATTGTGCAAGGCGTTGATCACATCATTCCAGTAGATATTTATTTGCCTGGTTGTCCACCAAGACCTGAAATGTTGATGGATGCAATTTTGAAACTGCATGAGCAGATCGGTAATGAAAAGTTGGGTGTTAACCGTCAACAAATCATTAAAGAGGTTGAGGCTGCTGCACTAGCTGCGGTCCCAACCCATCAAGTACCCGTCTTTGGAAGTAGGGCGGATTAAAAATGAGCGAGCAAAAAGGCATGTTTGGCGCCTCTGGAACCGGTGATACCTCGGGTTACGGCGGTTTGGTGCAATCAAATTTCTCGCCAACATCTGCATCACGACCATACGGTTCTTACTTTGATGATGTCGCAGATGAGTTAGAAAAAGCATTTCCAGAGTTCAGTGATGCGATTGAAAAAGTAGTGGTAGATCGCAACGAACTAACCCTGCACATCAAGCGTGAGCGTTTGTTTGATGTAGCAAAAACTTTGCGCGATACCGAAACACTCCGTTTTGAGGTTTGTTTAGGGGTTAGCGGTGTTCATTATCCAGAGGATAAAGAGCGCGAACTACATGCAGTTTATGAATTGCTATCAATGACACACAACCGTCGTTTGCGTCTTGAGGTATCAGCTCCAGAATCAAATCCACATATTCCATCTTTGGTAGAAGTTTGGGCCGGTACAAATTGGCATGAGCGTGAGGCTTATGACATGTTTGGAATTATCTTTGATGGCCACCCAGCGTTGACTCGAATCTTGATGCCAGATGATTGGCCCGGACATCCACAACGTAAGGATTATCCACTTGGTGGAATTCCTGTTGAGTACATCGGTGCGACAGTTCCGGCTCCTGATAACCGGAGGTCATATCGATGAGCACCTTCTCAGCATCACAGGCATCATCACGTGAGACAACGGAAGGAACAATCTATTCCGTTACCGGTGGCGATTGGGATCAAGTTGCATCTGAAATTGGTAGCGCGAAAGAAGAACGCGTTGTTGTAAACATGGGTCCACAGCATCCATCGACCCACGGTGTTCTTCGTTTGATGCTAGAACTTGAAGGCGAAACTATCACCGAACTTCGCTGCGGAATTGGATACCTACACACCGGAATTGAAAAGAACACCGAGTTTCGTACCTGGACCCAAGGGGTAACTTTCGTTACCCGCATGGATTATTTGAGTCCATTGTTCAATGAAACCGCTTACTGCTTGGGCGTTGAAAAGCTATTAGGCATCACAAATGATGTCCCAGAGCGGGCCTCAGTAATCCGCGTGATGATGATGGAGTTCAACCGCATCTCCTCACACATGGTCGCCCTTGGTACCGGCGCACTCGAACTTGGCGCAATCACTCCGATGTTCTTTGCTTTCCGCGAGCGCGAGAAGGTATTGGATGTTTTTGAAAAGGTTTCTGGTCTTCGTATGAATATGGCCTACATCCGTCCAGGCGGTGTAGCGCAGGATCTACCAGAAGACACCGTGTCACATGTCCGCGAATTGGTAAAAGATCTTCGTAAGAACTTCAAAGATAACGCCGATCTTTTGATTGGAAACTCAATCTGGATTAAGCGCACCAAAGATGTTGGCTATTTGGATCTAGCCGGTTGCATCACCCTAGGAGTAACAGGTCCAATTTTGCGTTCCACCGGTATGCCATGGGATCTGCGCAAGACCCAGCCATATTGCGGTTATGAGGATTACAACTTTGATGTCATCACCGCAGACACCTGTGATGTTTATGGACGTTTCTTGATCCGCATGCAAGAGCTTGAGCAATCACTTCGCATCATCGAACAGTGCTGCGACAAGTTAGACAAGTTGAATGGTGCGCCAGTCATGGTTGCTGACAAGAAGATTGCATGGCCGGCCCAACTTGCACTTGGTGGCGATGGACTTGGTAACTCACTAGATCACATCCGCCAGATTATGGGCACATCAATGGAGTCATTGATTCACCACTTCAAGATTGTTACCGAAGGTTTCCGCGTTCCTGCTGGCCAGGTTTACTCTGCCGTGGAATCACCACGTGGCGAGCTTGGAGCACACCTGGTTTCCGATGGTGGAACCCGCCCATATCGCGTGCATTTCCGTGCCCCTTCCTTCAGTAATCTGCAATCAACCTCTGCGATGTGTGAAGGTTCATTAATCGCTGATGTGGTTGCTGCGGTTGCTTCGATTGATCCAGTGATGGGAGATGTGGACCGCTAATGCCACTAACAGATGCTGACAATCCAGTAATGGATTCAATTATCAATCGTTACCCACGTTCTCGTTCTGCCATCATGCCGTTGTTGCACTTTGCACAATCCAAAGATGGTTACGTAACACCAGAAAGCATTGAAGTTATCGCCAAGAAACTTAACTTGGAGACCGCTGAAGTAAGTGCGGTAGCAACTTTTTATACCCAATACAAACGCAAACCAGTTGGTGAATACCATGTAGGTGTTTGCACCAACACTTTGTGCGCCGTAATGGGTGGCGACGCAATATTTGAAGCACTTAAGGATCATCTCGGAATTGAAAATGATGAAGTAACTGCAGATGGAAAAGTTTCAGTAGAGCACATCGAGTGCAATGCTGCTTGTGATTACGCACCAGTTGTCATGGCTAACTGGGAGTTTTACGACAATCAGACTGTGCAATCAGCAAAAGATTTGGTTGATGCAATGCGTCAAGGAAATCCACCAGCACCTACCCGCGGGCCAAACAAGCTTCCAACCTGGAAGGAAAACTCTGCTGTGCTTGCTGGGCTAAGTGATGGTCGTGCACATGAAGGTGTGCAAGCAGGAGAGCCAACATTGTTGGGATTGAAAATTGCTAAAGAAAAAGGAGCCAAGTAAATGACAAAGTTGACTCCCGTACTTTCTGCCTCGTGGGATCAAGCAGACTCATTCACTATCGAGGGTTACAAGCGCAATGGTGGCTATAAGGCGGTTGAAAAAGCCTTATCTATGGCTCCAGATGAGGTAATTCAGCTAGTAAAGGATTCTGGACTACGTGGTCGTGGTGGCGCAGGCTTCCCAACTGGAATGAAGTGGGGCTTTATCCCGCAAGGTGATAACAAGGAACATTACTTTGTAGTGAACGCCGATGAATCTGAACCCGGCACCTGCAAAGACATGCCAATGTTGATGGCTAATCCGCATGTTTTGGTGGAGGGAATCATTATTGGTTCTTACGCCATCCGAGCAAATCACGCCTTCATTTATATCCGCGGCGAGGTCACGCACATCATCCGTCGTGTGCAACAGGCGATCGAAGATGCCTACAAAGCAGGATTGTTAGGCAAAAACATTTTGGGCAAAGGTTTTGATCTAGAGCTCGTACTTCATGTAGGCGCCGGTGCATATATCTGTGGTGAAGAAACCGCATTGCTCGACTCTCTTGAAGGATTCCGTGGACAACCAAGATTGCGTCCACCATTCCCAGCCATCGCAGGTTTGTATGCTCGTCCCACAGTTGTTAACAATGTGGAATCCGTTGCCTCTGTTCCAGCCATCGTCAACAATGGTGTCGAATGGTTTAGCTCGATGGGCACTGAAAAGAGCAAAGGCTTCACCCTTTACTCACTTTCTGGACATGTAAAAAACCCTGGACAGTTTGAAGCACCACTCGGAATTACTTTGCGAGAGTTGATTGATTTGGCCGGCGGTATGCGCAATGGCAACAAGTTGAAGTTCTGGACTCCAGGTGGATCATCAACCCCGTTGTTTACTGATGCACATCTTGACACCCCATTGGATTACGAAGGTGTAGCAGCAGCGGGCTCGATGCTCGGCACAAAAGCACTACAAATCTTTGATGAAACAGTTTGCGTTGTCCGTGCAGTTTTGCGCTGGACCGAGTTTTATAAGCATGAATCCTGCGGAAAATGCACCCCTTGCCGTGAAGGTACTTGGTGGTTGGTACAGATTCTTAAAGATCTCGAAAGCGGAAAAGGTGAAGCAGCCGATTTAGATAAGTTGTTGGATCTTTGCGACAACATCGCGGGCCGCTCCTTCTGTGCACTTGCTGATGGCGCAGCTAGCCCAATCATTTCCTCTTTGAAGTATTTCCGCGAGGAGTACATGGAGCATCTAAGAAAAGGTGGATGTCCTTTTGATCCAGCTAAATCAACCCTGTTTGCATTGACCGAGGCAGGTGTTCGTTAGTGAGTACCCAAGAGATTTCACCAGATACTCAAGTTGAGATGATCACCTTAACCATTGATGGTTTCGAGGTCACAGTTCCAAAAGGAACCTTGGTAATCAGAGCGGCAGAAAAATTAGGAATTCAAATTCCACGTTTTTGCGATCACCCATTGTTGGATCCAGTCGGTGCATGCCGTCAATGCTTAGTCGAAATTGAAATCAATGGAAGAAAGTTTCCTAAGCCTCAAGCTTCCTGCACCATCCCAGTAGAACCAGGGATGATTGTTAATACCCAACTAACTTCACCAGTAGCTGACAAAGCACAACAGGGAATCATGGAGTTGTTGTTGATTAACCATCCATTGGATTGCCCAGTCTGCGATAAAGGTGGAGAGTGCCCGCTACAAAATCAGGCGATGAGCAATGGACGCGAGGAATCTCGTTTTGAAGGTTACAAGCGCACCTTTGAAAAACCAATCAATATCTCCTCTCAAGTTTTGCTAGATCGCGAGCGTTGCATTCTTTGTGCACGCTGCACCCGATTCTCAGAGCAGATTGCCGGCGATCCATTCATTACTTTGAATGAGCGCGGAGCGCTGCAACAGGTTGGCATCTACGAGAAGGATCCTTTCGAGTCGTATTTCTCTGGAAATACCGTGCAAATCTGCCCAGTTGGCGCGCTGACCGGAGCTTCATACCGCTTCCGTGCTCGCCCATTTGATTTGGTTTCTACCCCTTCAGCCTGCGAACACTGTGCATCTGGTTGCGATATGCGTACCGATGTTCGTCGCGGAAAAACTCTGCGTCGTCTTGCTGGTGATGATGCCCAGGTAAATGAAGAGTGGAACTGCGATAAGGGTCGTTGGGCCTTTAAGTATGTAACCCAAAAAGATCGCATCACTGCACCGCTAGTGCGAGGCGAAGATGGACAACTGCATGAAGCATCATGGCCAGAGGCGCTGCAAGCAGCAGCTGCGGGACTAGAAGCTAACCGTGCCGCCGTTCTCGTCGGTGGTCGAGCAACTTTGGAAGATGCATATGGATATGCAAAGTTTGCCCGTATTGCACTTGGCACTAATGACATTGATTTCAGAGCTCGCCTAACCTCAGAGGAAGAGCGCAACTTCCTAGCCGCTAAAGTTGTTGGCACCTCAATTAATTACAAGGATTTAGATCGCGCAGATCAAGTAGTACTACTTGGATTTGAAGCAGAAGAAGAGTCACCAATTGTTTTCCTTAGACTTTATAAGCAGGTTCGTAAGCGCGGTTTGAAGATAACCGCAGTTGCGCCATTTGCTTCTCGCGGAAACAAGAAGTTGAAGGCAGAGCTAATTTCTACTGCTGCCGGCAATGAAGCCTCTGCTATCTCAAAACTAACTGGATTAACTAACAAGTCGGTAATTTTGGTTGGCGAAAGATTGTCAGAAAGCACAGGAGCGATTTCAGCGGCGGTAGCGCTAGCTCAATCATCAAATGCAAAGTTGGCTTGGATTCCACGTCGCGCAGGAGAGCGCGGAGCGTTGGAAGCTGGCGCAATCGGCAATCTGCTTCCAGGTGGTCGTCCAGTCTCAGATAACGCAGCCCGGGTGGATTTACAGGCGGCTTGGGGGGTTTCAAATCTTCCTAGTGGAGTCGGTAGAGATACCACTGCGATTTTGGATGATTTGAAGCATGGCAATATCGAAGCTCTATTGGTTGGTGGCGTAGATCCACTAGATATTTCAGCGCATCACCATGATGGATTAGAGAAGGCCTTTGTTGTCTCTCTTGAGATTCGCCATAGCGCAATCACTGAGTTAGCAAATGTTGTTCTGCCGGTAGCGGCGGTTGTAGAAAAGAGTGGAACTTTTGTGAATTGGGAGGGTCGAGCTCGTAGTTTTGATACTGCAATTGCAGACTCATTAACCCGCAGCGATGTGCGAATTCTTTCTATGTTGGCAGATCAAATGGGAACACCAATTAATCTTCCAACTGTCACCGCTGCACGTGAAGAGTTCAACTCACTTGGTTCTTGGGAATCACGGGTTGATTTCAATTCGGTAGCCGCTGGTTCAGTTAACGCTCCAGCCGATAAAGCAATCCTTGCTTCATGGAGATTGTTGCTTGATGCTGGTTCATTACAAGATGGCGAAAATAATCTTGCTGGCACCGCTCATCCATCAGTCGCTGTTATCTCCGCGAAGCGCGCCCAATCACTTGGCGTGCAAAAAGGAGAGCTAGTAAATATCTCAACCGCCAATGGCACAATTACTTTGCCTTGCGAAATCGGTGAGATTGAAGAGAGTTCAGTTTGGATTCCACGTAACTCAATTGAAAGCAGAGCGATTGCATCCTTAGGCATTGCATCCGGAGTCGTATCGGTGGTGAAGGCATGAACAATGCATCTTTATTACTAGATGATCCCGGTTGGATCATTGCGCTTAAGAGCGTATTGGTATTTGCGCTTTGTGTTGTGCTTACCTTGCTCTCAGTATGGGGAGAACGCCGCATCGTGGCCCGCATGCAGATGCGTCTTGGCCCTAACCGCGTAGGACCCTTTGGCTTGATTCAAGCTTTGGCCGATGGTGTGAAGTTGGCGCTCAAAGAGGACATCATTCCTAAAGCCGCTGATCGCGCAGTCTTCGTCCTGGCGCCGATTATCAGCGTAACCACCTGCTTTATGGCCTTCGCCGTGATTCCGATGACCGGCAAGGTCAACTTCTTTGGTGAAGAGACTGTCATGCAGCTAACTGATCTTCCAGTTGGTGTTTTGTATGTACTGGCTACCGCATCAATTGGAGTTTATGGAATTGTTTTGGGTGGTTGGTCCTCTGGTTCAACTTATCCATTACTAGGTGGATTGCGCTCTAGCGCCCAGGTAATCTCATATGAAATTGCCATGGGTCTTTCCTTCGTTGGAGTTTTCATCTATGCCGGCTCAATGTCTACCGGTGACATTATTGCTTCGCAATCGACTTGGTGGAATGTGGTTGTCCTCTTCCCATCATTTGCAATTTATGTAATCTCAATGGTGGGCGAGACCAACCGTGCGCCCTTTGATATGGCAGAAGCCGAAGGAGAGTTAGTCGGTGGTTTCCATACCGAGTATTCATCATTGAAGTTCGCACTCTTCTTCTTAGCGGAGTATGTAAACATCATCGCAGTTTCAGCTTTGGCCACAACATTGTTCCTAGGAGGACCAAGCGCTCCTCCAGGATTGGGCTTCACCTCAGATTGGTTGGGTGGCTGGTTTAGCTTTGTTTGGTTCTTCCTAAAGGTTTTGGGATTCTTCTTCTTCTTCGTTTGGTTGCGCGGCACATTGCCAAGATTGCGTTACGACCAGTTTATGAAGTTTGGTTGGAAGGTCTTGATTCCAGTAAATATCGCCTGGATCTTGGTAGTAGCAACATTGCGCTTGATGACACAACAAGGTGCATCACAGTTCATGATTGCAGCATTCACCGGCGGAGTTGTCCTTGCGGTTCTTGTTGCAATGTCGATTTACGATTCCACGAAAAATAAAGCCCAAGAACGTTCCCGTGAGGTTGGACCAATGCCTGAACCATCCTTCCCAGTTCCGGCGCTCCCATCTAAGAAAGGCGATGAGTAATGAGCGATTTTCACTTAGAACCGAAGCGCTCTGACGCCATCGAAAAGGCCGCACAATCTGCGGTTCCAGTAACTGGTCAAGAGCCATCCAGCTTCTTCCGTCAGTTAAAGGGTTTCTGGGTCACTTTCAGCACCATGTTTAAGAAGCCCAACACAATTGAGTATCCAGAGGTAAAGCCAGAGGTACAACCAAGATTCCATGGTCGCCACCAACTAAACCGTTATGAAGATGGTTTGGAAAAGTGCATCGGTTGCGAACTTTGTGCTTGGGCTTGTCCAGCAGATGCGATTTATGTTGAAGGTGAAAACAACACCGAAGAGAACCGGATGTCTCCTGGCGAACGTCATGCCAAGGTTTATCAAATCAATTATCTGCGTTGTATTTTCTGTGGACTTTGCATCGAAGCCTGCCCAACCCGTGCTTTGACTATGACAAATGAGTACGAGATTGCAGATGATGAGCGCGAGAAGTTGATTTGGGAAAAAGAGGATTTATTGGCACCGTTGCGAAATGGAATGTTGATGCCGCCACATCCAATGTATCCCGGATCTGATCACCACAATTATTACCGTGGTGAGATCAAAGAGTCTCATCCATCTCAGGCTGTAAACCCAACCGAGGTGAATAAGTGACCGGCGAATCAGCACTGTTCTGGGTGCTTGCACCTCTATCAGTAGTCGCAGCTATTGCGATGTTGTTTATGAAGAAAGCTGTGCACTCGGCAATCTTGTTGGCCTGGGTAATGATTACTTTGGCGATCTTCTACATCGCTTTAGAGGCACCATTCCTCGGCATCGTGCAGATTGTGGTTTATACCGGCGCGGTAATGATGCTCTTCCTATTTATTCTTATGTTGGTTGGTGTTGATTCATCTGATTCATTGGTCGAAAAGATTAAGGGGTTGCGTCAGGTAGCAATCTTCACCGTTCTAGGTTTTTCTGCCGCGCTCACCTCATTGATTGCCCGCGCAGACAATGGTCGTGAGCCAGTTGGTTTAACAAACGCCAACTCTGATGGAAATGTTCAGGGGTTGGCCGCCTTGATCTTTGGTGATTATGTCTGGGCCTTCGAAATTATCTCTGCACTATTGATTACCGCGGCCTTGGGCGCGATGGTCCTTGGTCATTCAGAGAAGAGTGATGGCGCCAAACGCTCACAGCGTGCCCGATCCATCGCCCGCTTCCGTGGCAAATCAATCGCCACCGCAGCTGGTCTACCCGGCTCTGGTGTTTACGCCCGCAACAACGCAATAGATCTTCCAGCTTTGTTGCCTGATGGCACCCCTTCCGATCTTTCTACCCCAGAGGTTTTGCATCGCCGTGGAGATGTGCAAGAAACCAAGTCTTATGCGCTTGAAGGATTGCCCAAGATTGATGAGGAGGGCAAGAAGTAATGAATCCAATGAATTACTTGTACCTCTCTGCAATCCTGTTTTCTATCGGCGCTGTTGGTGTAATCGTGCGCCGCAATGCGATTGTGGTCTTCATGTGCATCGAGTTAATGCTTAACTCTGCAAATCTAGCTTTCGTAACCTTTGCCAAGATGAATGGCAACCTAGAAGGTCAGGTCATCGCATTCTTTACGATGGTGGTTGCGGCCTGTGAGGTTGTAGTTGGTCTAGCAATCATTGTCGCCATCTACCGTTCCCGTCGATCTGCATCTGTTGATGATGCAAGTTTGTTGAGTCGATAAATGACATCTGAAAACTTGGTCTATTTCATCGCCCTGCCGCTGTTCAGCTCGGCGCTTTTGTTGTTGTTGGGACGCAAAGCTGACAAGTGGGGACACCTACTTGCAACCTTGGTTTCTGCCAGCATCTTCGTGCTTGGTGTAATTGAGTTCCTTGCAATGCGTGATCGCGCTGAGGATGTGCGCGCGGTTACTCAAAAACTTTTCACCTGGATCTCGGTGGGTTCATTCAATGTAGATGCTGGATTGTTGCTCGACCAACTATCTATCGCATTCGTGCTCTTGATTACCGGCGTTGGTACTTTGATTCACATTTACTCAATCGCCTACATGTCAGAGGATGCTAATCGCCGCCGTTTCTTCGCGTATTTGAACCTATTTATTGCCGCTATGTTGCTCTTGGTTTTGGGCGACTCATATCTCAGCCTTTATGTGGGCTGGGAGGGCGTAGGCCTTGCCTCTTATCTATTGATTGGCTTCTGGAATCAAAAGCCGGAGTACGCCACAGCAGCTAAGAAAGCATTTGTTGCTAACCGCGTCGGTGACTTTGGTTTGTCTATTGCGGTCATGATTGCTTTTGCAAACTTTGGCACAGTCTCCTTTGTCGGAGTAGAAGAAAAAGTCGGTGGCGCAAGTGAGACCGCATTAACCGCGATGGGTCTGATGCTTTTGCTTGCAGCTGCTGGAAAATCAGCCCAGTTCCCATTGCAGGCCTGGTTAGGTGATGCGATGGCCGGACCTACACCGGTCTCAGCTTTGATTCACGCTGCGACCATGGTTACCGCAGGTGTGTACCTAATTACCCGTTCTAACTTTGTCTTCGATAACGCACCAAATGCCCAACTCGCAGTCGTGATTATCGGAATCATCACCTTGTTGTTTGGTGCAATTATCGGTACCGCTAAAGATGACATTAAGAAAGCACTTGCTGCCTCAACTATGTCTCAGATCGGTTACATGATTATGGCAAC
>CAZIAI010000013.1:0-1804 GCA_964536895.1 uncultured Clavibacter sp. | reverse complement strand
GGCGTGATCTTTGGTTCTGCAGCATTGCTCGGAGCAATCATTACCGCCTTCTATATGACTCGAGTGATGTTGTTGACCTTCTTTGGCAACAAGCGTTGGGCCGATGATGCTCACCCACATGAGTCCCCATTCTTGATGTGGGCACCAATGGCGGTTTTGGCTGTTGGATCAGTGTTTTCTGGCTATCTGCTCTATAGCGGCAAAGCCATTGTTAAGTGGTTGGCACCTGTGGTCGACAAACACAAACATGAGCATGTCGAGTTACTGCCTCCAATTGTGGTTTCGGCATTGGCGGTTGGCGCGGTAATTATTGGCGTAGGAATTGCGCTAGCGAAGTACCGTGGTGAGCAATCAGCCTCTGCTCCGCAAGATGTCAGCTTGTTTACCCGCGTTGCTCGTCGTGATCTATTACAAGATGATGCCAACGAGTTTATGTTCATGCGCCCTGGCCAAAAGCTAACTGAGGTACTTGTGAAGACAGATGACAAAGTTATTGATGGCTTGGTGCGCGGTGTTGGAGCCTCTGCTGTTGGCAGCGCTCGCGGCATGCGCAAGATGCAAACCGGCTATGTACGTAATTACGCCTTGCTAATTCTGCTTGGTGCACTGGCCGCCCTAGTTGTGGTTTTGGTGGTGACACTATGAACCTACTAACCAGCATGGGCGCACTACCAATTCTTGGTGCAATCCTGATTGCCTTATTGCCATCTGCTAACTCAAAGCTAATCAAGCAGACCGCATTTGCCGTCTCGTTACTTGTAGCGGCGGTTGGATTTTCTGCCGCTTTTGGATTTGATAAGCAGGTAACCGAGTTCCAGTATGTCGAGCGCTACTCCTGGATTCCATCCCTTGGCATCAATTACCAACTTGGAGTAGATGGAATCTCATTGATTCTGATCTTGCTATCGGTGATTTTGGTTCCAATTGTCATCTTGGCAGGTTGGAATGAATCAGAAAATGGTCGTTTCTCCGTAAAGACCTTCTACATCTTGGTATTGATTCTTGAAACGATGATGATTGGCGTCTTTGCTGCCACCGATGTTTTCCTCTTCTATGTCTTCTTCGAAGCTATGTTGATTCCGGTTTACTTCTTGATCGGTGGATACGGCTCCGGAGAGCGTCAAGCCGCAGCCGTAAAGTTCCTGCTTTACAGCCTTTTTGGCGGTCTTTTGATGCTGGCATCAATCATCGGCCTATTTGTTATCTCCGGAAATCAAATTGGTCGCACCATGGATCTAGAAGCGCTTTCAACTTTGCAGATTGATTCAACTACCCAGAACTTCTTGTTCCTTGGCTTCTTTATTGCATTTGCCATCAAAGCACCGCTCTGGCCATTGCATACCTGGTTGCCAGATGCGGCCAAGTCAGCGACTCCAGGAACCTCTGTCTTGCTGCTGGGAGTTCTCGACAAAGTTGGTACCTTTGGAATGATCCGTTATTGCATCGAGCTATTCCCTGATGCATCACGCACCTTCACTCCATTGATTATTGTTTTGTCGGTCATCTCAATTCTTTATGGCGCCTTCTTAGCAATTGGCCAAAAAGATATAAAGGGCTTGATTGCATTTACCTCAATTTCTCACTTTGGATTTATAACTCTGGGCATCTTTGCAATGACATCACAAGGTCACTCCGGTGCCACCTTGTACATGTTGAACCATGGATTCTCTACCGCTGCATTGTTCTTGACCGCTGGCTGGATGATCTCTCGCCGCGGCTCTTCAACAATTGCCGAGTTTGGTGGGTTGCAAAGAGTCACTCCGATATTGGCTTGGAGCTTCTTCATCGCCGGCCTTTCATCATT
>CAZIAI010000012.1:3646-34856 GCA_964536895.1 uncultured Clavibacter sp. | reverse complement strand
GACCGCCAGCACTTCTTTGTAGGGCGGCGGCTCCTACCTGTGCTGACATACGACCTGCGACTTCACTCATAGGTGCCAAAAGTGGCAAAGCTCCATTAACCTCGACAGTTTCGTAAGCAATCGCTGTTATTCCGCTTTTGATTAAGGCATCTGTGCAATCCTTTGATGCAGCGAGATGTAGATAGGTAAACAAAACCTGACCGGCACGCATTCTGGAGTACTCGGCAGCAATAGGTTCTTTAACCTTTAGAACTAGCTCGGCTTTATCCCAAACTTCGTCAGCACTTCCCAAAATTGATGCACCAACGCTGCGGAAATCATCATCGCTGATTGCACTGCCTAATCCCGCAGTGGTCTCAATAACTACCTGGTGACCATGTTTCACAAACTCGCGCACCCCAGCCGGAGTGATTGCGACGCGGAACTCATTGTTTTTGATCTCTTTTGGGACTCCGATAATCATGAATTTATGTTACCCGAGAACAAACTCTCACAAATACGGGGGTGCAACTCTGCTCGCATCGCAGAAAATGAGGTGGGTGGCCAGCCAGCAGAAAATACTTGGCGCAGCAATCCGGTTAAGGCATAACTGGGTTGATCTTCAAACGCCCGATCTAAAGCCCTTTGGGCCATGGCGCCATCCCCGCTTTCATATGCCGCAGCTGCAAAAAGATTTGCGACTGGAGCTACATACCCTTCTGGAGCTAGACGCAATAACCAACGCCAAGCATCAAAATAAATCGGCAAGGTTTCAGAGTTTGCACTACCTAAAGCAAAATCCCTTACTTGTAAATCCTGCAACCTAACCAATACCAGTGCAATTAGTTGATTGTCTCGACATAAACCCTCTGCTGTGAAATCTGAGATGAAATCCAAAACCGCTTCTGCGCCTTGTCTTTGAAATTTAATGGGGTTGGATTGATAGTCGATCTGTTCAATTACATTAATCTCTTTCAGCAACTTCTCATCGATTGGTAGAGCTGATAGCGAGTCAACCATTTGCCGAAGATTTGCAAATGGGATTGGTTTACCCAAAGCAACCTGCTCCGCGGCGATGCGTGAGCTTTCGATCTCAGGCATGGGGTTGCCGGAAGCTGGGCAGCATTCGTAATCAGAGCACAATAAAGATCTCCACCTACCCTCTTGAACCAAAATAGATTCCTGCAATTCAATTTTGGCAGTGGCAATCCTTTTAGTTAGCTCATCGATAACTTTAAAATCTGGATGACCTTGATTTGGTAGATAGAAGACCGCAATTACCCCATCGCACTCATCGCGGATGAGATGCGAAATAAGCACATCAACTTCCGGTTGTTCAATTTGATCAGATAGCTGATCAGGCAGGTCAATTCGCATCGCCATCGAGATGCAGTTTTGCTTCAAACTAATGAGAATTATCGAATCCTCTGGCTGAAATCCGACCAGAAATGGGATTGCGGTAAGTAGGTCATGCGGTGAGGTAAGTGTTGTCATGCACCAAGAATTAAGGCATTTGAATGGCGCTAAATTGCGATTCAGATTATTTGTTGAAAACTATGGTTGGTAAGCAATCTTGGCTGGATACACCTCAATTCGCTTCTCTACTCTTTGTGTTACCACTCCATTTATTGGAGCACTCATCGAACCAGCTCTCCAATACCCACTCCAAACCGTTGTCAAAGTAACCGCTTTACTGCCCGCTGATTGATAAGTGTTTTCAATTAGATTTAATGGATACGGGGCACCAGCTAACTTTGTTATCTTTGTTGCTCCATCACCAAACTCCCATTTAAATGTTGGAGTTAAGTGAATTGTGATTGGCACATTGAGAACTATTAGCACCGTTGTAAAGCTCTGGGGAGAATTTGTCATGAAGTTGACCGGCTGCTGCACCAAGATATTGGCTAATGGCTGGGTGATTATTGAGGATTTAGGCAACAAGCTTCTGACCTGATCGCTAATTTGTGAACTTGAAACAGTACGCACCCTTGGTTTGCGTACCCTTGATTGATTATCGGTGGTATTTCTTGGCTTTGGTTTGGCGGTTGAAACTGGCTTTGGCAACCATGGAATCCAAGGTTTGCGCAGCGCGGGGGTAGAGGAGGTCTTGACTGATGTCGTGGAGGGTTTGGTGGTTTGGGTTCCGCCTGGCTTACCTTTTTTTACCGTAATTACAACTTCATTGCTCTCTTGATTGGTTGATACATCAATACAGGTATCTTCTTCACATTTGGCGTAAGCGACATGACTTGAGGTGAACATCAAAATGATAGCGAGCGTTACTACGAACATGCCTCAGTCTCTTGCCACAACTGACAAGCAATACGGGATGTTTTGAGAAATGTGGGGAAAATCAGCTGTTAATTAATGATTTGCTTCAGCTTTGTATTGATTATGTAGGCGGCGCAATGAATCACGAACTACTGGACCATCACTGGTGCGCCAAAGCGGGGGCATGGAGTTGAGCAAAATTGATCCATAACGTTTTGTCGTAATACGAGAATCCAAAATCGCAACCACGCCTCGATCATCCACTGAGCGAATCAATCGGCCCGTGCCTTGAGCTAAGAGCAATGCGGCACGTGGGAGTGAAACCTGCATAAATCCAGAACCTCCTGAGGCATCGGCTTGGGCGGCGCGAGCAGACATAACAGGATCATCTGGTCTTGGAAATGGGATGCGATCAATGGCTACAAGCGTGCAGGCTGGTCCCGGAACATCAACTCCCTGCCAAAGACTCATTGTGCCCAATAAAACCGAGGTTGGGTCGTTAGCAAAACGGTCGACTAGAGAACCGACGCTGTCACCACGTTTTTGAGTGATTATTGAGATTGGCAACTCCGCTAACACCCGACGCAGATGTTCATCGGCCATTTCAACTCCCCGCCATGAAGAGAACAAAGCAAGAGTTCTACCCCCTGCGGCATCTATTAACTCTCCTAGTTCAATTAACGCCTCTTTGCTCGGCCCATCTCTGCCTGGTTCAGGAAGTTGTTTTGGAAGATAAAGCATCCCTTGATTCGCGAAATCAAATGGCGAACCAACATCAAGCATTTGAACATTTGAAGGATCTATCTCCCAGTCTTCGCCCTCTTGAGATTCCTTATCCTCGTTTTCATCTGCAATTGCGGAGATTATTCCTAAACTCTTTGCGATGGGATCAAAACTTTTGCCAACAGTAAGAGTGGCGCTAGTTGCAATAACTGGGGTCTGGGTAAAGAGATTTTCGCGCAGCACATGAGATACCGCCAGCGGAGCTAAATAGAGAGTGGAAAAGGTTGGCTCATACCAAAGTACTTGTCCGTTTCCGACCTTCATTAACTTGGATGCGGTTGTCTTAATCTCATTAACCGCGCCCTTTACCCGCGCTCGATCTGCCAGTTTGTCTGGATCAACTATCTCGCTATCAGCATTAATTGAGGCAATAACAGCTTCGCACGCCTCTTTAACCTTTCTTACTGGGGCGACTAGTGCATTTGGTAGTTCTTGTAGCTTGCGCTCCTCATCTGATCGAGAGCGATAATCCAATCCATACTCATCCATTGCTTCGGCAAAGCCATCTGCAGCTTTAACAAAGTTATCTGCCAACTTTCCTGGCATATGTCTACGCACCATGTTGGCTGCTCTTGAAATGCGACCTGCGGTCAACTCCTCTGTTACCGCTTGAGTTGTGCGATCCATAAACTCGTGAGCCTCATCAAGAATTACTGCATCACGCTCTGGGAGTATGGGGTGTGAGTCAACAATTTCAATTGCTAGCAAGGTGTGATTAGTTACGACAATATCAGCGGTTTGCGCCTTTGCTTTTGCCTTCACTGCGAAGCATTCATTTCCAAAACTGCATTCATCTGCACCGATACATTCGCGACCTGAAGTCGAATTGGCAAGCCACACGCGACGATCAACATCTGGCGCATCATCTCTATCGCCAGAGATTCCTGGTTTCTGCGCCCATTGCTTTAGGCGTTGGGCATCTTTTTCCAGTCCAGAAAATTCAACTAGTACATCACCATCTGCTGTTCCATCATCTGCATTCATTTTTTGCAGGCATAGGTAGTTGCCAACCCCTTTGTAAACTGCAAAGGAGATGCTTCGTCCCAATTCTTTTTCTAATGCATCCTTGACTCGAGGAAGATCTCTTTCAACTAACTGCCTTTGCAGCGCAAGGGTTGCGGTAGCAACGAGAACTCTTTTTCCGTGAACTAAAGCGGGAACTAGGTAGGCCAAAGATTTGCCGGTTCCGGTGCCTGCCTGCACCAAAAGATGGTGTCGGTCAGATAATGCGTTGGCAACCGCCTCAGCCATCTCAATTTGGCCATCGCGAGGCGCCCCTCCAATAGCTTCAACAGCGGCATTAAGGGCGTTTTGGAGTTTTTCTAGCTGCACCTCTGCCCTTCTGTTGGGTAATGGCTGTAGCCTATGAGTATGTGCGTTGGTTGCGTTGCAATTGCGATGGCCTCGATGATGGGCCCAAATCAGGCTCCTGGTTTTCCTGCTGAAACTTTAATCTCTGCTCCAAAGCCAGATTTAAAGAAAGAAGCGGTACTTAGAGTTCAAGCCAATTTTAAAGAGGAGCGACAGTCAAATGACTACCGCTCCCCTCAATTCAAAGCTATCTAGTTGAATTAAATCTATCTAGCTTTTTTCTTTTTAGCTGCAACCAGAGGTAGATCCGCAACCTTCGCATACATAGCATGCTCCGGAAGCGCGCATCTTTACACCGCAGGTTACGCAGAGCGGCGCATCAGATTTGATGCCAGCAATCTTCTCTAGAAGTTCAGTTGAAGATCCCACCTGTGTTGGTGCTGCCTCAATCTTGATAGATACCGGCTTTGCTTCTACTGGCTTTGCTTCTACTGCTTTTGTCTCAGCAACTGGTGCTGCAATCTCTTGAACCTGGGCATACTCGCCGGTCTCTAGAGCTTGTGCACGCTCTGCTGATGTATAGATTCCAAATGCAGCGCGCTCTTCATAAGGTAGGTAATCAAGAGCGAGGCGACGGAAGATGTAATCCATCATGGATTGCGCCATGCGGATATCTGGATCATCTGTCATGCCAGCTGGTTCAAATCGTGAGTTGGTGAACTTTGAAACATAAGTTTCTAGTGGAACTCCGTATTGCAGACCGATTGATACCGCAATTGAGAAGGCATCCATTACACCAGCAAGTGTTGAACCTTGCTTTCCTAGTTTGAGGAAGATTTCACCGAGCTGTCCATCTTCGTAAGTTCCTGCTGTCATGTAACCCTCGGCGCCACCAACTGAGAATGAGGTGGTTTGTGAAGGACGTGACTTTGGAAGTCTCTTGCGGGTTGCAGGTGTTGGAGCAGATGCTTCGACGGCATCTTCCTTCTTGGTCGCCTTTGCATCGGAAAGTGGCTGGCCAACTTTGCAGTTGTCGCGGTAAACCGCTAGAGCCTTAAGGCCCATCTTCCAACCTTCGTAGTAAACCTCTTCTACATCCGCAACTGTTGCATCCTCTGGAAGGTTAACGGTCTTTGAGATCGCACCTGATAGGAATGGTTGGCAAGCCGCCATCATTCGAACATGGCCCATTGGGGCGATTGAGCGAGCGCCTAGCGCGCAATCAAATACATCGTAATGCTCTGGCTTAAGACCAGGAGCATCTACAACATTTCCATTAGCGGTGATGTACTCAACGATGGCTTCGATTGTCTCTTCGGTGTAGCCCAGTTTGCGTAGCGCTTGTGGAACGGTTTGGTTCACGATTTGTAGTGAGCCGCCACCAACAAGTTTCTTGAACTTAACAAGAGAGAAATCTGGCTCGATACCGGTGGTATCGCAATCCATCATCAAACCGATTGTTCCTGTTGGAGCCAAAACTGAAGCTTGGGCGTTGCGCCAGCCATTCTTTTCTCCGATGGAGAGGCAGGCATCCCATTGCTTATTTGCTTCGGTCCATACATCGCGGTCCAATGTTGAAACTGATTTAGCTGAAACAGAGGCTGCTTGGTGCTTCTTCATAACGCGGGTATGTGGAGCTGCGTTACGAGCATAACCTTCGTAAGGGCCAACAATTCCTGCGATTTCAGCAGAGCGACGGTATGAAGTTCCGGTCATCAATGATGTGATCGCACCAGCAAGAGCGCGGCCACCTTCTGAGTCATATGCAAGACCAGATGCCATCAAAAGTGCACCAAGGTTTGCATAACCAATACCTAGTTGGCGATATGCGCGGGTGGTTTCACCAATCGCTTCTGTTGGGAAATCTGCAAAACAAATTGAGATATCCATTGCGGTGATGATTATCTCTACAGACTTAACAAAGTTCTTAGCATCAAATGAACCATCGCTCTTTAGGAACTTCATTAGGTTTAGTGATGCAAGGTTGCATGATGAGTTGTCTAGTGACATGTACTCAGAGCATGGATTTGAGGCGTTAATACGACCGGTCTCTGGATTGGTGTGCCAATCATTAATCGTGGTGTCGTATTGAATTCCTGGATCAGCACATGCCCATGCAGCTTCTGCCATCTTGCGGAATAGTGCACGTGCATCAACCTCTTCGATGATCTCGCCAGTTGAGCGGGCACGTAGTCCAAACTTTGCGCTGTTTTCATACGCACGCATGAACTCATCATTTACTCGAACTGAGTTGTTGGCGTTCTGGTATTGAACAGAGATGATGTCCTTGCCGCCAAGATCCATGTCGAAACCGGCATCACGCAAAGCGCGGATTTTGTCCTCTTCGCGAACCTTTGTCTCAATGAACTCTTCGACATCTGGATGATCAACATCTAGAACAACCATCTTGGCTGCGCGACGGGTTGCGCCACCAGATTTGATTGTGCCTGCTGAAGAGTCAGCGCCGCGCATAAAGGAAACTGGGCCGGAGGCTGTTCCGCCTGATTTCAATAGCTCCTTGGAAGAGCGGATTCTGGAGAGGTTAAGGCCTGCTCCTGATCCACCTTTGAAAATCATGCCCTCTTCACGGTACCAATTAAGGATTGAATCCATGGTGTCATCTACGGAGAGAATGAAGCATGCTGATACTTGTTGTGGAGCTGCTGTACCGACATTGAACCAAACTGGAGAGTTAAAGGAGAAAATCTGGTGCAGCAACATATGTGTTAATTCATGTTCGAAAACTTCAGCATCTTGAGGAGTCGCAAAGTATCCGTACTCCTTGCCAGCCTTTACATAAGTAAGAACTACGCGATCAATTACCTGCTTCAGCGACCATTCACGGTTGTCATGTCCAACGGCGCCACGGAAATACTTTGTGGTGACGATAGTTGAGGCATTCACCGACCAGAAATCTGGATACTCAACGCCACGTTGTTCGAAAACAACCTCGCCGGTTTTCCAGTTGGTCTGAACTACATCGCGACGTTCCCAATTGACATTGTCATATGGGTGCACGCCAGGGGTGCTAAACACTCGCTCAATTGTTAGGCCTTTGCCCAATTTATTCTTTGCTGATGAGCGATTGATCACCGTGTCCGACATTCGAGTTTCTCCAGTTTCTTCTTGAAAATTTTTAATTTTGGTTTGTTATCTAATTGCCTTGCTTTTATTAAGTTTTTTACTGCTTAGCGGACATCCGAAATTGCAATTCATTTGAGTTGCGGGGATGCAACTTGGGGATCGTTGTCTGATGCTTTTTCATAAGGCAGAGCGCGGAGAAGTGCGATCTCGCCTTCGAAATCTTCAAGGGAGGAAAAGTTACGGTATACCGAGGCATAACGCAGGTAAGCCACCTCGTCCAACTCTCTCAATGGTGAGAGAATCGCCATACCGACCTCTTGAGCTTCTATCTCTGCCTGGCCGGTAGCGCGAAGAGTCTCCTCGACACGTTGGGCCAAGAGTGCGAGATCATCATCATCGACCGGACGGTTCTGGCAGGCCTTACGCACGCCATTGATGACCTTCTCGCGACTAAAGGGTTCTGTGGCCCCACTCCTCTTAATGATGGAGAGAACCGCAGTTTCAGCGGTGGAAAA
Source organism: uncultured Clavibacter sp. (assembly GCA_964536895.1). Lineage (GTDB taxonomy): Bacteria > Actinomycetota > Actinomycetes > Nanopelagicales > Nanopelagicaceae > MAG-120802. The sequence continues at coordinate 26,913 of CAZIAI010000012.1, read as the reverse complement.
TCTTGAGCCACACTCGGTGCACTCACGACGACGACGAATTGAGGTGCCCTCATCGGTCGGACGGGAGTCGATTACTCGAGACTCTTCGTGGCGACAAAATGGGCAATTCACGGCGTGTCATCCTTTCAATGCTGGGAATTTTCTGATTTTGGGTGTACTGCGATTCCGCTTCGAACCACTACTTATGGAAGCATATCGCAAAACAACCCCAACATCTAGGGGTAAGAGTAAAGCAAGAGTTGAGAGTTCGCAGAACTTAGCGCTTGCCTCTGTTTATCGGCGTGTTGGGATGAAGATCTTCTGCCCGGCCTGAAGATCCGGTGAGGCAAGTCGGTTGATCTCAAGGATGTCAGCAACTACAGATCTGCGATCACCTTCAGGAGCGATTGAGGCGGCTATGGACCAAAGCGTCTCCCCTGGCTTAACGCTGACCTTAACGTAAGGGGTGGAAACCGCGTTTTGGGATGAGCCGGCGGTGGCACCATTGAAGGCCGAGAAGCCAGATAGAAGCAGTATGGAGAGCGAAGTGATAACAGCCAACCTTGCTACAGCTCGACCTCGGGGGGTTAGTCGAACCGCTGAAACATGGCGATTTACGGGGGTTTTTGCACCATAGTTTGCAAGGGACGGATTGATGGCGTTTGTCGCTAGTGTCGTCATCTTCTCTCTCCAGTTACTTCTAGAACAGTCAGGTTGAGAGTGGGGATACTCTTCGAACGTCTGTTCTAAAGGCAAAGTTACACCCCGCCACTGACATCGGCAAGTTTTTTTAGAACATTTGTTTGATTTATTCGTACCTTTGTTCTAACCTTCTCCTATGAGCCCAAAATCCACAATCTCTGAACTGCCCGATGGTCCGATAGATGAAAACGGCCTGACTCCGCGCCAGACCAAGATTCTTCAGGCGATTAAGAGTGCGATGGAGACCAAGGGGTATCCACCCTCAATGCGTGAGATCGGCGAAGCTGCCGGACTCTCCTCACCTTCAAGCGTTAAGTACCAGCTCGAGGCGTTAGAGGAAAAGGGCTGGATTCGACGTGACCCATCCCGTGGTCGTGCACTGGAAGTTCTCACTCCGGGTGATGATCGCTTTGAAGATATCACTCCAGAAAAAACTCACAATGTTCCATTAGTGGGTCGCATCGCAGCTGGTGGTCCTATTCTCGCAGAACAAAATGTTGAAGAGTTGTTCCCACTACCCGCCTCTTTGGTTGGCGAAGGTGAGCTGTTCATGCTCAAGGTCGTTGGTGACTCGATGATTAACGCCGCAATTTGCGATGGAGATTATGTAGTCATCCGCTCACAAAAGGATTGCAATAAAGGCGAAATTGTTGCAGCGATGATTGATGGCGAAGCCACCGTAAAGACATTTTCGCGAAAAGATGGTCATGTTTGGCTCCTGCCGGCCAATGATGATTATCAGCCCATCAATGGCGATAACGCCGAGATTCTTGGCATTGTGACCGCTGTATTGCGATCACTTCGTTAAAAGTTATCTTGCGTTAACCAACATTTGAAAGCTTTTGTAATCCAAACTTTCTGCCAGCCGCTACTCCAAGGTAGATAAACAGGAAGAAAGCCCATCCTGATAAAGCAAAAGCCTGAGTACCTGATAGCAAGACTCCAACGGTGCAACCAAGTGCGGTCATTGCCGCCCAACCCAAAAGCACTCCCCCAAATGTGGTCACAGCTAGCTCTCTTGGCGAGACGAAAACTAATTTAAATCGCTGACCTGCAAAAGCTGACACAAAAGCGCCAGCGACAATCCCTGATATCAACCATCCATTGTTGGTGAACAGTTGATCTATAACGGCAATACATCCGGACATCACATCAAGCCCAGCCAAATTCTCTGGAATCAAACCTCTGTCAGTGGCGATATTTCGGGCTGTAGTTCCAAGCTGGCGAGTAACACCCAGTGGTTCAATCCTTAGATATGCCAACATCCCAACTATTCCAACTAGAGCACCAGTTACAACTGGGCCCCATTGCACATTTATTGCTTTATGTAGGTAGTTAGAGAGTGTTTGAGGCTGGTCGTAAGCGATTTTCTCTGGAGAGAGATTTGGTTCGCACTGGCTTGGGTTTGATTTGGCAGCCGCCGCTGAGCTGCGCAGCGCTCGAGAAATCAAAAACAAAACTACAGCAACTGTTAATGCCAAGGATCCCGCGTATCCAAGATATCTCGGCAACCACACAACTGGAGCATCAATAATGAAATTCAAATAAAGCCAGTTCCAACTCTTGAATCCAAGTGCAAACCCCAAAACCACTCCGATTAAGGCTGGGATAGATTTGGTCGACCCAACTCCGATTCGATAAATGTGGCCGCTAATGCATGATCCTGACAAAACCATTCCAAAACCAAAAATCAATCCTCCAACCAATAATGGAAGGCTAAGCGGAGGAATGTGGGCAGCTGGAGGCAGGTTTCCGCTTTCAGGTTGCGGCAAAAACTGTCCAAAGATTACGGCGTAGCCGATACTTCCTACGGCGATAGCTACATAGATGGAAATCAGCGGAGCGGAACTTTTTTGATTAAATGAATCTCTGAATATGCAATAAAAACAAAATCTGCCTCTTTCAAAGATGATTCCAAGGCTCAAGCCAAAGATAATTGAGAGCGCAGCGTTATTACCGCCTTCGGTTCTAGAGATAAAAGCAGCGCTGAGGAGAAGCAAAAACAACAGCGCTCCAGATATTGCTGATCTCTTTTTCTGTGCCGGCGTCCAAAGCGAGTTAGTAGCCCCAGTTTTCACATCAGATCTCACCTCTGAATTACTCATGGAGCTACAAACCCTTTCCCTTTTACGTACTTGCTTCGGTAACTACTTACTTGAATTTATTGCGCTAGCTGGCTTCAACTCTCTTGATTTAGGAGTTGCCCCAGATAGTTCCGGCCGGATTAGAGATTGGAACACCAACTGTGTTTCCGTACTCAGTCCAGGAACCGTCATAGTTCTTTACGTTGTAACCGAGGATCTCGCTCAAGACAAACCAGGTCAGCGATGATCGCTCACCGATGCGGCAATAAGTGATGATGGGCTTTGAGCCATCGATTCCACGGTCGGCATAAAGCTTGCGTAATTCAGCAACTGACTTAAAGGTTCCATCCGCATTGACATTCATGCCCCAAGGAACATTTACCGCTCCTGGGATGTGGCCGGCACGAATAGCGAGTTCTTGGAAGCCAGGGGCTGCAAAAATCTTTCCGCTGAACTCATCTGGAGAGCGGATATCAACCAGACTTGCCGCCACTCTCTTCTTTGCTACCGGTAGAACATCGCGAATTAGCGTTGCTCGAATTGAGGTGTCAATCCTCTTGGTGACAAAGTTTCCTGACTTGAAAGAAGGAACCGCTGTTGTCATGGCTCGACCATCTTTTTCCCACTTGACTCGACCACCATCAAGCAGGCGGACATCCTTTTGTCCGAAGATGTTGAAGACCCAGGCGCCCCATGCGGCAAACCAATTGTTCTTGTCGCCGTATAAGACAACAGTTGTGTCATCGCTAATGCCAGCACGTTGTGCCAATCTGGTGAAATTCTTAGCTGAGACTATGTCTCGCTTCACTGTGTCTACAAAGTCTGTATGCCAAGTGAACTTGACCGCGTTCTTGATGTGTCCGCGCTCGTAAACACCAGGTTCGGTACTTACTTCAATAATGCGGACCTTTGGGTTATCAAGGTTTTGCTCTAGCCAATCGGCACTTACCACTGATCTGGCTTGATTCTTGGGTGCGGCCTGAGATGGAGTGGTTAGAAATCCTAAACTTAACGCCAGTGCTGTTGCAGCAGCCAGCAACTTTCTTGCAATTGACATGATTCTCCTAAGTTTCAAAAATGGTAAATGAGGTGAAAAAAGAAAAGCAAAATGGCCCTCAGTAGTTGTGAGAGCTAGAAATTAATAGGTTTAACAGAGTGAAGAGTTGATGCGGCAGAAGTCGATTGTGCGGCGTTTTGTGAAGCTCACAATTTCTCCTGACTTATGCATCTGAAAATAACGGCGTAAAGATACAAGAATGAATAGCAAAGTCAAATCAACACAAGAAATGAAAACAGCTTTTACCTGCAAATAAATTGCAAAAACTTAATTGACTAGCGCTGAAGGTATTTTTCTAATGCGTGGGCAAGAGATCCATCAACTCTGGCATGTAATGCTGTGCCCTCAGGGAGATACTCCTCACTCAGGATTTCCCCATGTTCATGTACTTGGCTAACCAAGTCGCCTCGGTCATATGGCACTAAAGTCTTCATTTCAATCATTGGGCGGGGCAGGGAAATTTCTATCGCTTTAACTAATTCGGGAATGCCGGCGCCGGTCAAAACTGAAATCGGATACGCATCTGGTTCTTGGCGCAGGATTTGAGCAATCATCTCTGGGTCGGCAATATCCGCTTTGTTTATCGCGATTATCTCTGAGATTTTGGCGCCACCAATTTCATCAATTACCGATCGAACTGCTCGAATTTGCCCTAATGGATCTGGGTGAGAGCCATCAACTACATGAACTATGACATCAGCACCAGATACCTCTTCCAATGTGGATTTGAAGGCATCAATCAGATCATGCGGCAAATGCTTAACAAAACCTACTGTGTCACTTAATGTGTAAACCCGACCATCGGCGGTCTCTGCTTTTCTAACTGTTGGATCCAATGTGGCAAACAGCGCGTTCTGCACTAAAACGCCAGCATTGGTAAGTCGGTTCAATAAAGAAGATTTACCAGCGTTGGTATACCCCGCAATAGCAACTGAAGGGATTTGGTTTCTTCTTCTTTCTTGTCGCTTGGTGTCACGAGCGGTTTTCATAGCGTTGATCTCGCGGCGAAGTTTTGCCATTTTGTCTCTAATGCGCCGGCGATCTATCTCAATCTTTGTCTCACCTGGGCCTCGGCCACCAATTCCTGCAGAACGACCAGCCTGTCTGGAAAGAGAGTCACCCCAGCCTCGCAAACGTGGCAGCAGATAACTCATCTGGGCAAGCTCAACTTGTGCCTTGCCCTCTTTGCTCTTGGCATGTTGAGCGAAAATATCCAAAATCAAAACAGTGCGGTCAACAACTTTAACTTTAATACGATCCTCTAAATTTTTAAGCTGAGAAGGGCTAAGTTCACCATCACAAATAACTGTGTCAGCACCGGTTGACTTAACTACATTCTTTAATTCATTTACTTTTCCTGATCCAATAAAGGTTGCTGGATCTGGTTTATCACGTCTTTGAATTAGGGCATCCATTACAGTCGAACCAGCGGTCTCCGCCAATGCAGCTAGCTCCGCCATAGAGTTTTCAGCATCTTTTGTAGTTCCTTCAGTCCACACACCAACTAGAACCACCCGTTCCAATCGAAGTTGGCGATACTCCGCCTCAGAGATATCTGTTAGTTCAGTAGATAGTCCTACTACACGCCGTAATGCCTGGCGATCGCTTAGGTCCTGTTGAGTAGATTGAAAAGAATCTGGGATAAATATTTCGGAGTCGTATTCAGCAGCTACATCTTTGCTCTCTGCAATCAGAGATTCAATTTCATCAAACTCTTTACCGCTAGGCAAGAAATGACTCCAGCTCATGATCGCGCAGTAAAACTGCAGGCCCAGTTAATGTGGCATTGGAATGAGGATCAATTTCAACCACAAGTTGCCCACCGGGTGGATTGATCACCCAACGAGCTGGCAAACGCATTCCTTGTTTGACGGTTGCGGCCAGCGCTACTGCGCAAGTTCCGGTGCCACATGAGCGGGTTTCGCCACTTCCTCTTTCGTGAACCCTCATCTTCAATTCACCATTAGGTAAAAACTCTACAAATTCAACATTCACGCCCTCTGGATAACTCTCTTTTGGACGAACAACCGGAGCGTCAGTTAAATCCCCCACTTCATCCATGGAATCAACAAAAACCACCGCATGTGGATTGCCGACATTGATGTTGTAACCGCTCCAAACCTTGCCGTTATTTGCAGCGGTTATGTCGCCTGGAATCAACTGCACCTGTCCTAAATTGACACTGATATCCCCAGAATCAGGGACGCTTAAGTACTTAGCGCCATCTCTGGTGAGTATTGAAAAAATACCTGCGGGTTGATGTCCGCGGTCTACTAAATAGCGCGCCATTACTCGAATGCCATTGCCACACATTTCAGCAAGTGAACCATCAGCATTGCGATAATCCATGAACCACTTGCCATCTCGCTTGGTTATTCGAATTAATCCATCTGCACCGATTCCACTCTTGCGGTCACAGATCGCTGCAGTTTGTTTGGAGGAAATATTCTGTGAATCATCTGGATCAAAGGTGATGACAAAATCATTTTCGGTGCCATGACCGTATGTGCCGATTATTGAAGGACTCATGCCTTGCCAATCGTAGAGGAGATTACTTTTTCCACCAGTTCATCGGTTGAGCTCTTCTTCATCCAGGTAATTCTTTCATCACGGGAAAACCAGGTTTCTTGACGTCTGGCGTACTGTCTTGTTGCACGCTTTGTCTCCTCCTTGGCCTCCTCCTCAGTCATTTCCCCCTGTGCGAACTTGATGATTTGGGCATAGCCCAGAGCTGCTCGGGCGGTTCGACCATCAAGCAAGCCCTCGCTCATCAGGTCTCTTACCTCAGCAACTAAACCACGTTCCCACATGCGCTCAACCCGCAAGTCAATTCTCTCCTTCAATGATTCACGTTGCATAACTAATCCAAATTGTTTGGCCTCGGGATACTTTGTGCTTCCAACCCGCGGAAGGTTGGCGGTATACGGCTGTCCAGTAATTTCAATTACCTCAAGAGCGCGGACCACTCGTCTCAAATTCTCTTTTGGAATGGCAGCCGCCGCTGCTGGATCGAGTTTTGCCAATCTTTCATGCATCACATCAATTCCCAAACTTTCCGCCTCCAAAGTAATTTTGGCTCTAACCTCAGGGTCGGTGTCAGGAAAATTTAAATCATCAAGAATCGCCTTGATGTACAGCCCAGTTCCTCCCACAACAATCGCTGGGATTTTTTTCTCAAGTAACTGATCAATTATTGAACGTGCATCACTTTGGTATTGAGCAACGGATGCCTCTTGATTTACCTTCAGTACATCAAGAAGAAAGTGCGGAATACCCTTCCGCTCTTCGACAGAGAGCTTTGCAGTTCCAATATCCATGCCTTTGTAAAGCTGCATAGAGTCGGCGTTGATTACCTGTCCGCCAATCTCTTGGGCTAGCGCAACTGCGAGATCGCTTTTTCCCGTGGCTGTGGCGCCACAGATTATTATTAAAGTCATTTACCAGGAATGCTTTTTAGGGTTGGTATTCCCAACATTACGCCCTTGCTTTCCGCCTCTTTTTTCCGCGCTTCAAATGCATCCCCGCCGCGGGTCCTGCGATGATTAAGCGGCTGCCCTGTTCCCAAAATAAAGTGTGGTTTTGCCTGTCCAATCTCAACATCAACTAAGTCACCAGGTCGTATCTCTTCGGCGGCATCAAGATGAACTAATCTGAAATCTCGACTCTTTCCACTTGCCCGACCGGCCTCTACATCGGTGACCAAAACCTCTACGGTTTTACCAATCATTTCAGCGTTTACCGATCTTGATATTGAGTTCAAGTGCTCATGAAGCCTGGTGTAGCGCTCTGCAACTACCTCCGCTGGAATTTGATTAGGCATCTCTGCCGCTGGGGTTCCGGGCCGTTTTGAGTATTGGAATGTATATGCGGCAAGAAACCTTAATTCAGTGCACAAATCCATAGTTTGCTGGAAGTCGCTCTCAGTTTCTCCTGGAAATCCAACAATTATGTCGGTAGTAATCGTGGAGTGCGGCATTGCAGTTCTGACCTTGTCAATTATTCCGCGATAGCGATCTACCCGATAAGAGCGGCGCATAGCTTGCAAAATTGGGTCTGAACCGGATTGAAGTGGCATGTGAAGGTGTGGCATTACATTTGTGGTCTCTGCCATCGCATCAATGACATCATCAGTAAAGTCTCGTGGATGAGGTGACATAAATCTAACTCTGTCTAGACCTTCTACCTTCCCACACTCTCGGAGTAATTTTGCAAATGCGGTGCGATCGCCAAAATCAACTCCATATGCATTTACATTTTGGCCAAGCAGAGTGATCTCATTTACTCCGTCAGCAACTAATGCTCTGACCTCTGCAAGAATTTCATCTTGGGCTCTATCTTTTTCTCTTCCGCGAAGCGCAGGGACGATACAGAAGGTGCAGGTGTTATTGCAACCTACTGATATTGATACCCACGCGGAAAAAGCTGAGTGTCTTCTGGCTGGCAATGTGGAGGGGAAATGTTCTAAGGCTTCCTTTATCTCAATCTGGGCGCTTTTCTCTATGCGGGCCCGCTCGAGCAATGCAGGAAGAGAGCCAACATTGTGAGTGCCAAAAACCACATCCACATATGGCGCTTTTTTCAAAATGCTTCCCTGATCCTTTTGTGCCAGACAACCGCCGATGGCAATCTGCATTTCAGGACGGGTTTTTTTATCGGGGGCTAGAAAACTTAAATGTCCATAAAGTTTATTGTCAGCATTTTCTCTAACTGCGCAGGTGTTAAAAACCACCAGGTCAGGATCGGTACCCGCTGGCGCTGGGATATATCCAGCAGCATCAAGGGAACCGGCAATGCGCTCAGAGTCGTGCACATTCATCTGGCAACCCAGAGTTTGAATTACGTAGGTACGACTCATATGGTCAATCGTACCTTTTGAATTAGCCAGCTTTAAAACCCAAGGAGTACTCGCTGGCTTAGGAGCGTGTTACCCCTAATTCAGCAAGAACTCTGGTGACGATGTGAGAGGAAAAGCCACGACGCGAGAGTGCGCCATGCATCCTGCGGTATGCAACCTCTGGAGCTAAAGCCCTTACCGCGCGAACTTTGCGCTCTGCAAACTGCATTGCATTAGAAAACTCTGAGTCATCTGTGATGTCGCTTGTGATCCACTCGATGATTTCATCAGAGATGCCTTTGGAACGTAACTCGCCGGCAATAATTCTTTTGGAAACTCGCTTGGTACGCTGCCGAGATTCACTCCAGTATCGCGCAAATTCATAATCATTTATGAATCCTTGCTCTTGCAACTTGAAGAGAACTGCGTTTGCGATCTCTTCTTCAATTCCTCGTTTTTTGAGAAGTGTGAGGAGCTCTCCCCTACTTTTTGCTCTCCGACCAAGCGCCATGAGCGCAATGGTCTGTGCTACTGAGTAGGGGTCGCTCTCAACTTCTACTGGGCTAGAACTCGACATCTGCTGCAGCTTCATCGATTGCAGCTACAAGAGCTGGATCGATTTCTGTCGCTGCGTAATGTGCACGAATTTTGCCTTCAATTTCATTAGCCAGATCAGGGTTGTCAATCAAGAATTGACGAGAGTTTTCTTTTCCTTGACCAAGCTGGTCACCTTCATAGGTGTACCAAGCGCCTGACTTCTTCACTATTCCAAGGTCAACGCCAAGGTCTAGCAAGCCACCTTCACGGGAAATTCCAATGCCGTAAAGAATGTCGAACTCTGCCTGCTTGAATGGGGGCGCCATCTTATTTTTCACAACTTTGACGCGGGTACGGTTACCTACCGCTTCTTGACCATCTTTGAGAGTTTCAATACGACGGATATCCATACGAACAGATGCGTAAAACTTTAGCGCTTTACCACCTGTGGTTGTTTCTGGTGAGCCAAAAAATACACCGATCTTGTCACGCAACTGATTGATGAAAATTGCGGTGGTCTTTGATTGGCTTAAAGCTCCGGTGATTTTGCGTAATGCTTGTGACATCAATCTTGCCTGAAGTCCCATGTGAGAATCTCCCATTTCGCCTTCAATTTCGGCGCGCGGAACAAGTGCAGCAACTGAGTCAACAACAATTAGATCAAGCGCACCAGAGCGGACCAACATGTCCATAATCTCTAGAGCCTGTTCGCCAGTATCTGGCTGAGAAACCAATAGTGAATCAATATCAACACCAAGCTTTTTGGCGTACTCCGCATCAAATGCATGCTCCGCGTCGATAAAGGCTGCGATGCCACCATTTCTCTGGGCGTTTGCAATCGCATGCAAGGTCAATGTGGTTTTACCGGATGATTCAGGTCCGAAAATTTCGATTACGCGACCGCGAGGTAAGCCACCAATTCCAAGGGCCATATCCAAAGTGATGGATCCTGTTGGGATAACCTCGATAGGGGTAGCGGTCCGCTCACTCATTTTGATTACAGAGCCCTTGCCAAACTGACGCTCGATTTGAGCAAGCGCTGTGTCTAGGGCTTTCTGCCGTTCGGCAGAGGGTTTTGAATTATCTACAGGATCTTTGGCTTCTTTAGCCACAGTCTTGCCTCTCTTCTACTCGTTGTTTGGTCCAGAAGGTACGGAAGACCACTGACGGCTGATCAGATTGATCAGCGGAACTGTGGAACCGCTCTGGTTGGGCATAACAGCTTGAGGGCCGTTATCGGAGTAGTTTACCGAACATTTGTTCTAATGGCTCGCTGAGACACGCAGGGCTATCTGAGTGAGGCGGGACTACCTTAGTGAGGCGGGGATGTCGGGGTTATGTTTCAAGACCGCCCGCCAAATATCGCCCGGCTCCATTCCCATTTCCAGTGCTTGATTGATGGTCTGTCCACCGAGTTCAGCCATCACAAAATCTTGTGAGTATGAAGGGGCCCAATTTGGACCAAAGTGCTCATTCAATCTGCGACGCAGCTCAGTAATTCGCAACTTGATTTCTTGTCAGTTAAAGAATTGCAGCCAAACGTTCAGCCTGCTGTCTGGAGTGCTCCTCAGACAAGGGGGCGGTTACCTGCCCCATTAGCCAACGCAATATCAAACCAACTCCAACAACATCTGTAGCAAATATCTTTGATAGTTGGGCATATATCTCTACCCAAATCCGATGATCACTTGCAGTTAACGCACTTGCCATAATTTCACCATCAGTTTGCAGGGCGGTCTGTAGACCTTCATGTTGTGAAATCTCTCGGGAAATCAAATACAACGCTTGCGCTCTTGATTGCGCCACTAATGCCAAAGTAGAGATTCGCTCAAGTTCTGTTTCTACCAACGCAACGAAAACCTCTTGCTTGTCCCGGAAGTGGTTGTATAGAGATGCTCTGGAAACCTGGGCTTTATCAGCGATTTCAATCATGTTGGTTCCAGAGATTCCACTCTTGCCCAGCAACTCTTTCGCTGCATCCATGATCGCAGTACGGGTGCGTCGATGCACTGTTGATTGATGTTGATACGTAAGGCGAGCGCTGTTGTTGTTCACTATTTCCTCGCCAAATTCTTAAGCAGCGTTGGTGTCGATGACTGAAAGTACTGGTGCTTCGTGAAGTTTTACTTGTGTGGAAACTTCAACAAGAACTGCGGAGAGAGATAAATTCAATGCTACGCAGATGGCATTTAATAGTTCGGAGGAAGCTTCTTTTTGTCCACGTTCTACTTCAGAGAGATAGCCCAATGAAACTCGGGCCTCTTTTGCAACATCACGCAGAGTTCGATTTTGAGAAATTCTGGATTGGCGCAGGGTCTGACCAATGTGAGTTCTTAATAATGTCACTGCCCTGCTCCTTTCAATAACTCTGCTCTATGGGCTAGTTTTCAAAGACCAGCGCCGACAAATCTAACGGGGTAAATCTGAGGTAAGGATACGCTCGAGGAGCCCAAGTGCGCTTTCTACCGCGCCGCGGCGCACCATTTCGCGATCACCATCCAGGGATAACTCCACAGTTTCCTCACGACCTGGACCCACAACCGCTAACCAGACCGTTCCGGCAGCGATTCCATGTGAAGGGCCAGGGCCCGCCACTCCAGTTAGTGCAACAGACCAATCCGCCAAAAACTTAGCTTTAGCCCCCAGTGCCATCGCTACCGCAACCTCTTTCGACACTACCCCAAACTGGGAAATCAAATGGGAATCGATAGATAGTTCGCGAGTTTTTACCTCAGAGGAGTAAGCAACGATTGAACCCTTAAGGACATGAGAAGCGCCAGGAACGGCAACTATTTCCGAAACAACAGCGCCTCCAGTGAGAGATTCGGCAAAGGTGATTGATTGTTCTCTCTTGCGCAACTCTGAAACTATTCTCTCTGCTGACTGACTCATATCTGCTCTATTCAAGTATCTCTGTCGTTATCGGGCGCGGATTACATTTCGGAGATACTCAGCTCCTGAAGTTATTGTCAAAATAATTGCGACCCCCAACAAAACATCACGGGGCACAAATAGATACTCTGGCAAAGGCAGAATGTAAAGACCAACAGAGAAATTTTGAATCAACGACTTTATCTTGCCACCTTTGCTCGCCGCAATTATTCCTTTTTTGATTACTGCAAAACGCAAAAGAGTTATGCCGATCTCTCGCGTCAGAATCACAATAGTTACCCACCATGGCATCTTGTCTAATAGTGAAAGACCAATCAGAGCAGTTGCAATGAATGCCTTGTCAGCTATCGGATCAAGCAGGGTACCAAACGCAGAAATTTGATTACGTTTACGTGCGATTCGGCCATCCAAAACATCTGTCATCCCAACAGCAAAAAACATCAACCAAGAAATTATTTGCCAATCAGGGTCATTGCCACCATTTTTGAAAAGTGCCCATGCACAAAATGGCAAAGCAAGAATTCGAGCGACTGTTAAGGAGTTTGGAAGGTTCATAGTGGCTGAGCCACCAGATCCGCACCCGCTACATCAACTACGACCGCATCAACATATTGACCCACTTTGTAACCAGCTGTTGGCCGGCCCGGATTGTTGATGAAGGTAGAGGAATCAACTTCAGGGCCCTGATGCTCCGCTCGTCCCTCTTGAGTCTCTTCATCCTCAATCAGAACCCGCACCCTTTGTCCGATGCGCTCTGCAGCTCTCTGGTTTACCAGCTCTTCAACTATGGCGGTTAGATGGTTTGTGCGAGATTGGATTAGATCTGAATCAACTTTGCCTTCTAGCTTCATAGCCTCGGTGTTGTCCTCGTCAGAATATGGAAATACACCCATGGCATCTAAACGGGCCGCATTTACAAAATCCACCAACTCTTGAAACTCCTCCTCGGTTTCACCAGGAAATCCAACGATAAAGTTGGAGCGAATTCCAGAATCTGGATTCAATGCCCGCACCTGAGTAATTAAGTGTAAAAACTTCTCTGCATCTCCAAACCGTCTCATTCGTCGCAACAAAGTTCCAGAAGCGTGCTGGAACGAGATATCAAAATAAGGAACAACTTTTTCTGTAGAGACAATTGCCTGAAGCAAAGTTGGCCGAATCTCAGCTGGTTGAAGGTACGACAACCTAATTCGCTCAATACCATCTATCTTGGAGAGTTCAGGAAGTAGTGATTCCATAACTTTTAGATCACCAAAATCTTTTCCATATGATGTGGTGTTTTCACTAACAAGGAAAATTTCACTCACACCATTTTCTGAAAGCCATCTCGCTTCATCAATGATCTCAGTAGGTCTGCGAGAGACAAAGGCGCCTCTGAAAAGCGGAATCGCGCAGAAAGAGCAGCGCCGATCGCAGCCAGAGGCGATCTTCAGAGGTGCCATAGGTGAATTGCCCAGACGTTTTCTAGAAAAAGTACTTCCCTGTCCCATCTTTAAAGGCGCCGCAGGTTCAGCAGATTTTTTAAGTTGAGTCGACCTCGCCTCTTGTCTGGCAACAGGTGAAATTGGAATTATGGTTCTTCGATCTTTAGGAGTATGGGCTTTTGGTTTTTCTCCATCAAGAATCTTGCGCAACCTCTGTGAGATATCGGCGTAATCATCAAAACCCAGGATTGCATCGGCTTCAGGCAAAGCCTCGGCCAACTCTTTTCCATAACGCTCAGCCATACAACCCACGGCCACGACTGCACGAACTGTGCCGTCGGCCTTAAGCGCATGAGCTTCGAGTAGCGCATCAACTGAATCCTTCTTTGCCGATTCGATAAAGCCACAGGTATTAACTACTGCGATATCGGCGGTGGCGGGATCATCAACCAAGGTCCAGCCATCTTCAGAGAGACGTCCCGCTAACTCCTCTGAATCAACATCATTGCGGGCGCAACCCAAAGTCACTAATGCAACGGTTTTTGGCAGGCTCTTCTCGGGCTGAGACACCCAGTTATTCTATAGATGGATGAGAGATTATTGGCTTATCAGCCCTGATTAGAGCTAGCTTGCGGACCAAATTCAAGTCTAACTACCTCACCAACGCGACCTGTTAGGCCTAAATCTTCTCCGTTGACGTTGAGGCTAATTGCACCTGCATTTCCAATTACCAAATAAAGCAGTTGATTGTCTGTGAAAGTCCTAGATTCACCTTGGCGAATTCGACCGCTGAATTGAGTCACTCCTGCGCTGTCATTAACCGCCACCCATGACAATCCGTTAACACCCTTGAGTGTAACTTTCACGCCCTTGCTAGTTGAAGCTGTGGGTGTTGAATCCTGATTAGATTTGGAAACAGATGCAGAGTTGTTTGTCCCAACTGTTGCATCATTAGTTGAAAGAATCGCCCCGCCAACAAGTGCAAATGCAAATACTCCGGCAGCAATTCCACTAAGACCTTTCCAGGAAATTTGCTTTCGCTCTTTAGTTACCGGTGTTGCACTTGTGTCATTTAGTAAATCTCTAATGGACTTTGAAAGTGGAATGGTTTGAGATTCAAATGCAATCAAAACCGCAGAATCTCCAGAGCCGCAGGCCTTTGCAATCGAGCGAATATGACCACGCGCATATGTCGGTCCACCACAAGTAGCAAAATTATCCTGTTCCAAATCTTGAATAACAGAACTAGGAATTCTGGTGCGGGATGCAAGCTGTTCAATCGTTAATCCCGCGGAGGTGCGCATCTCCCGCAATGAAGAACCGACTGACATTTTTTGCCTCACATAACTTCTAAAGGAATCCCAATTAGGAAGAGAAGTTTAGAACCTGTCTCATCTAAGAGACAACCAGTAATTCACCATCTTGGGGGTGAATTCTGGGAATCACCCCTGAATTACTTCGAGTACCGCCGCTAACTCCTCTTGCTTGACCAAAACCACGCGTGCCTTAGAACCTTCGGAAGGACCGACAATTCCACGACTCTCCATTAGATCCATCAAGCGTCCTGCTTTGGCAAATCCAATTCTGAGTTTGCGTTGCAACATTGATGTTGAGCCAAACTGTGTACCGACTACCAGTTCAATTGCTTGAATTAATAGCTCTTTATCATCGCCGATGTCATCATCACCTGAACGAGTACTGACCTGTGGCTTTAAAATATCTTCACGGTAAACCGGTTGAAGTTGAGACTTAACATGAGATACCACCGCTTCGATTTCTCTCTCGGATACATAAGCACCTTGAATTCTCATTGGTTTACTTGCACCCATTGGCAGGAATAGACCATCACCCTGTCCAACCAACTTCTCCGCACCCGGTGTATCTAAAATAACTCGAGAATCCGCCAGTGATGAGGTTGCAAATGAAAGTCTTGATGGCACATTCGCTTTAATCAAACCAGTAACAATATCTACGCTCGGTCTTTGGGTAGCGATTACTAGGTGAATTCCTGCCGCTCTAGCTAATTGAGTTATACGCACAATGCAATCCTCAACATCACGGGCTGCAACCATCATTAAGTCGGCTAACTCATCGACTACTACGAGTAGGTATGGATATGGCTCTAATGGTTGGTCAGCACCATCTTTTGCCACAACTTTTCCAGCTCGTACCGCTTTGTTGAAATCATCAATATGGCGAAAACCATAGGTTGATAGATCGTCATAACGCATATCCATCTCGCGCACCACCCAAGCCAAGGCCTCTGAAGCCTTCTTTGGATTGGTAATGATTGGAGCGATGAGATGGGGAACCCCTTCATAAGAATTCAACTCAACACGTTTTGGATCAATCAAAATAAGTCGAACATCATTTGGTGTAGCCCTCATCAAAATTGATGTAACCAGTGAGTTAATCATCGATGACTTACCGGCCCCAGTAGCTCCAGCTACCAATAAATGAGGCATTTTCGCAAGGTTGGCGCAGATGAAGTTACCTTCGACATCTTTTCCAAGTGCAATCACCATTGGATGGTGATCATTACCAGCAACGCTTGAACGCAATACATCACCTAGAGAAACAATCTCACGATCAGTATTAGGAATTTCGATTCCAACCGCTGACTTTCCAGGGATTGGCGACAAAATTCGAACATCACTGCTCGCTACTGCGTATGCGATGTTTTTGCTTAAGGCGGTAATCGCCTCGACCTTTACACCAGAGCCCAGTTCAACCTCGTAGCGGGTTACGGTTGGACCGCGCATAAATCCGGTTACTTCACAATCAATTTCAAACTGGGCAAAAACCTCTGTCAAGGCTTGAACAATCAACTCATTTGCTTTTGTTTTTCCTTTAGAGGCGGGCGTGGTCTTTAGAAGTTCCATGGCAGGCAACTCGTATGAATCATTTGAGGAAAGAACCAGCTGTACCGGCCGAGCAGGAGCTGTTTTTGGGCTGCTTGGATTAGAGGGCTTTATGGCGGAATCATCCTTAGGTATCTCTACCGTGAACTCCTCATCAAACGCCTCTTCATCAATTACTTCATCATCTTGATTTGAAAAATCTTTGACTAATGGGGTTTCAAAAGGAGGGGTGTCCGCAATCTCAAACTCTTCAGCTTTTCTTTCTCTGCGCTCTTCAATTGCAGTTCCCACTTTGCTCGTGGCTCCCGAGGCTGCTCCTTTAATCAAGGAAATAATCTTCGAGAATGGTGTTGCTGTGACTATCAAAACACCAAACAAAAGAGTAAGAATCAGAATTGGTATTGCAAGCAAATCAGTTACTAACGCAACCAATGGCGTGGAAACTGCGTATCCAATCCAGCCTCCACCCTCACGCATTGCGGTAGCGCCAGTATTGATTGAGGAGGGATTTACAATGTGAATTAAACCCGTTGAACTAAGGATTATCAGTAGAGAACCAATTGTTATGCGCCCCGTAGCCGCCTTGTCTTGTGGGGCCCTGAACAGACGCAAGGCAAAATAACCAAAAATTACTGGTGTCAGGATGGCAACTCGACCTACCGCTCCGTAAAAGAACGCGTATGCCGTATTGCCAAACCAGTTATCGAGTTGCCACCATGTGGTTGCTGCTGCGATCAATGCAATTACAAATAACAGCAATCCAAAACCATCTCTCTGGTGTTCCGGATCTAAATCTTTTGCCCCGCGAGTTACAACTCGAATTGATGCCCCTAGGGTCTTGGCAAAGCTTCGCCAAAGTGCGGAGATAAAACGAGACAAAGCAGGTACTAGACCGCTGCGCTTTTTTGAGGAATTCTTCTTTGCCACAACGAAAAATCGTATTGGACATGAAAATCCTTAACTGTAAGGCGCGCCGCCAAAAGGAATGTGATTAAACCTCTATAACCACAGGAACAATCATCGGCCTTCGGCGATGTTCCTCCCCTACCCAACTACCAACTGTTTTTCTAACTACCTGCGAAAGCTGGTGGGTTCCATTGATGCCGCCTGCCACAGCTCCTGCTAAGGCTCTTTCAATTCGAGATTTCACCTCTTCAAACAGCGCCAAATCCTCAGCAAATCCGCGGGCGTGAATATCTGGACCGGCAACAATTTTTCCGGTTTGAGAGTCGATCACAACAATGACTGAAATAAATCCTTCTTCACCAAGAATTCTTCGGTCCTTGAGAGATGCTTCGGTGATATCACCAATGCTTTGCCCATCAACATAAACATAACCGACCGGGACCGCACCCACTACAGAGGCTTTGCCGTCGGCTAGATCCACGACAACGCCATTATCAACCACAACTGTATTTGAGCGTTTAACACCGGTGGATATTGCTAACTCGGCATTCGCCTTCATGTGCCGCCACTCGCCGTGAACCGGCATAACATTCTTGGGCTTTACGATGTTGTAGCAATAGAGCAGTTCACCTGCAGCCGCGTGGCCCGATACATGCACCAAGGCATTTCCTTTATGCACTACACGCGCACCAAATCTTGTAAGTTCATTGATAACTCTGTAGACCGAATTCTCATTTCCTGGAATTAGTGATGAAGCCAAAATAACTGTGTCACCGACCCCAACCTTGATGCGGTGATCTCCGTTAGCCATTCTGGAAAGTGCGGCGAGCGGCTCTCCCTGCGAACCGGTACAAATCAAAACAACTCCATCGCCTGCATCTTCAATCTCGTCGATTTCTATCAATGTATTTGGCGGAATATGAAGATAGCCCATCTCAGATGCAAGATTCATGTTGCGCAACATGGATCTGCCAACAAATGCAACTTTTCTGCCATGAGTGTAAGCAATATCTATCACCTGTTGGATGCGATGCACATGAGAGGCAAAAGATGCAACGATAACTCGACGTTTTGTGGATTCAATTACCCGGTCAAGGACCGGCATGATTTCACGTTCTGAGGTTGTGAATCCAGGAATATCTGCATTTGTGGAATCCACCATAAACAGATCTACACCTGCTTGACCTAGTGAAGCAAAACGTGCGAGGTCAGTTGTTCGTCCATCAAGAGGTAACTGATCCATTTTGAAATCACCGGTATGTAGCACCACTCCAGCTGGAGTCTTAATGGCAACTGCAAGTGCATCAGGAATTGAATGATTAACCGCAATGAATTCAAGTTCGAAGTCCCCAACTTTTCTGGTCTGACCCTCACGAACTTCAATAGTTATTGGTGAGATTCGATGCTCTTTCAGCTTTCCTTTTGAGAATGCCAGGGTAAGTGCCGAGCCAATAACTGGAATGTCTTGTCTTTCGCGCAATAGATAACCTAGTGCGCTGATGTGATCCTCATGGCCATGTGTCAAGAAAACCGCTACAACATCCTTCAATCTATCTCTGATGTATGAAAAATCAGGCAAAATCAAATCAACGCCGGGTTGATTTTCTTCTGGGAACAGCACACCACAATCAACAATAAGTATCTGACCTTCATATTCAAATGCGGTCATATTGCGACCCACCTCGCCTAGCCCGCCGAGGGCGACGATGCGCAAGGTTTGATTAGCTAATTTGGGTGGCAACCCGAGATCGGGATGCGGATGATTCATTAGTTAACTTTCACGCCACCAGCCCGCAAGTCCTCGCGAAGCTGAGCAATTTGAGATTCGGTTGCATCAACAAGTGGCAATCTAACCTTTCCTCCTGGCAGACCCATCATGTTTAGGGCCGCCTTGGTGAGTATTGCGCCTTGTGTTCTAAAAGTTCCAGTGTAAACCGGCAAGAGTTTTTGGTGAGTTTGTAGCGCGGTTTTGACATCCCCGCTTAGCCAAGAATCCAAAAGGATTCTTAAATCATTTCCAACAGTGTGACCACAAACTGATACAAATCCCACCGCACCAACAGCCAACAATGGAAGGTTCAAAATATCATCGCCAGAATAAACTGGAATTCCTGAACGCTTTATTACCCAGGAAGTTGAAGCGACATCTCCTTTTGCATCTTTCAATGCAACGATGTTTGGGTGCTCTGCTAATTTAACAATTGTGTCGGGCTCGATAGCCACCCCGGTTCGACCCGGAATGTCATAAAGCATTACTGGAATATCGGTGGCTTCTGCCATCGCAACAAAGTGTGCAGCGATTCCAGCTTGTGGTGGTTTGTTGTAATAAGGAGTGACTACTAGCAATCCATCAGCACCCGCTGCTGCTGCCATTTTTGCCTGTTCAACTGAATGAGAGGTTTCATTGTTGCCAGCTCCTGCAACAATTTTCAATTGATTGCCTACAGCAGCTTTGACTACTTTAATAATTTCAACTTTTTCTTCATCGCTGGTGGTGGGAGCTTCACCGGTTGTGCCATTTAGAACTATTCCATCATGACCAGTGTCTCTCAGATGGATTGCGAGTTTTTCTACTCCTGTCCAATCAATACTTAAATCATCTTTGAATGGGGTCACCATTGCGGTGAGCAAGCGACCAAATGGCGGATGAATCGACATGCGCCAAGGTTACTACCCTTAAGGAGCTACCCGTCCAGACTTTTCAAAAGCGGCGTAGGTTAATGGCATCAAACGGGCAAAATGCTGCTCCATCTTTTCAGCCACCATTTCAATCTCACGCTGAGGGTAGCTAGGAAAGTGCGAGCCTTCGCGACTGGTTCGTAAAGACAAAAAGTTCATTAAGGCTCTTGCGTTCATGGTCACATACATCGAGGAGTAAAGCGCAACTGGCAAAACTGCTCTGGCTACTTCTCGTGCAACTCCGGCATCCAACATCTTTTTGTAATTTGCATAGGCGATTGTGTAGGTGTCCTTCATTGCAGCTACCGTTACTTCGAACTGCTCTTTTGTCCCATCAACAAAAACATAATGGCCGGTTTTTCCAGTCTGAACCAGCTTTCGATCTTGATTTGGAATATAAAAGACTGGTCTCAACTCTCGATATCTACCGCTCTCTTCGTTATATGAGGCGATGCGATGGCGCATAAACTCACGGAATACAAATATCGGAGCGCTGACAAAAAAAGTCATTGAGGTGTGCTCAAAAGGCGAACCGTGACGCTCGCGTGCCAAGTAATTGATTAGACCAGCGGAACGTGCTGGATCTTCATTTATTTCATCTAAAGAGTTCTCACCTGCTGTGGAAACTCGGGCCGCCCAAATAACATCCGCATCATTTGCGCTGGCTTTGACTAGTTCTACGGTTACATCATCGCGGAAGATGATTTCAGGATGCAGGTTGTCGCTCACGTGCGTGACCTTATCTATTGCCTGACCATAGGTCAGGAATTTCTAAGGCACAATGGGTGCGTGTCATCCCCTACCGCCCCATTCGACAAGCGTGTGGTGTTGCGGGACTCACTTGCCGTAGCGATTCCCGTCGGCGCCTATGGTGCAGCCTTTGGCGCGGCCTCGGTTGCGGCCGGATTTTCGGTGCTGCAGACCTGCTTGCTCTCTCTACTTCTATTCTCTGGCGCATCGCAATTTGCAGTCGTCGGAGTTATTGGTGCAGGTGGTTCAGCGATTAGTGCGATTGCCACAGGCTCACTACTCGGAGTTCGTAATGGCTTCTATGGATTAAAAATGGCACCCCTTCTTGCATTGAGCGGCATCAAAAAAGTAATTGGTGCTCAACTAACTATTGATGAATCAACTGGTGTTGCACTAAATCAGGAACAAAAGAGAGGCCTTGCGGCAAGTCGCTATGGATTTTGGGCAACAGGAATTGGGGTCTACTTATTTTGGAATTTGTTTACGCTTTTTGGAGCACTTGGAGCTCAATCCCTAAACAATCCATCAGAGTGGGGCCTTGATGCTGCGGTACCGGCGGCGTTCTTAGGTTTAGTCTGGCCAAGACTCGTAGACAATAAAACTCGAGGTCTTGCCGTTTTGGCGGCGTTGCTAGCGGTCGTGTTAATCCCAATCGCTCCAGCAGGAGTACCAATTATCTCAACCGTTCTTCTGGCTTTAGCATTAGGGTGGCGAAAGTGAGCACCACAATTTGGATTGCAACTCTTGCTACTAGTTTTACCTGTTTTGCTTTGAAGTTTATTGGGTATTCCCTGCCGGATTCAGTTTTAAATCACCCCCTTATACAGCGAATTAATGGGTTGATTCCCATCGCCTTGTTAAGTGCATTGGTCGCAGTACAAACTTTCGGATCAAGTAATGAGATTGTGGTTGATCATAGATTCATTGGCGTACTCGCAGCCGCCCTTGCGCTGCGTCTCAAAGCAAACTTTCCAGTCATGATGCTGGTGGCAGCAGTCACCTCTGCAATGTTCTATCGAATCTAACTTTTTGTGTTTCTTTCAGCACTTTCATTTCTAAAGTAAAAACCTATTCTTGTTTCATGACCTTTGTCGGACTGACGAGCGCGCAGGCGCAAGCTTTACTCGAAACATCTGGCGAGAACATCATCCCTTCTGAAAGGCCAAAGTCGTGGCTTCGGCAAATCTGGGGCATTATCAGCGAGCCCATGATTATTCTGTTGGTGGCAGCTGGTGCCATTAACTTTTTACTCGCAGAGATACTTGATGCAGCGATACTTTTTTTCACAGTCTTAATTGTTCTAGCAATTTCTATCTATCAATCCCGTAGAGCAGAACAGGCGTTAAATGCCTTAAAGGAACTGTCTAGCCCGCAGGTAAAAGTTGTTCGAGACGGCATTGAGCAGCGAATTGCAAGTAAGTACCTAGTAGTTGGAGATCTCCTACTGCTTAATGAAGGCGACAGAATCTGTGCTGATGCTGAATTAACTGAATGTGCATCGCTTGCCATCGATGAATCAACGGTAACCGGTGAATCAGCGCCGGTAGAAAAAGTGATTGGCGATCAGGTCTTCTCTGGCACTTTGGTAACTAGAGGTCACGCGAAAGCGATGGTTACAGGCACTGGAGCCCAATCACAATTAGGCAGGATTGGGAAATCAATTCAAGACATAACCGTTGAGAAGTCCCAGTTGCAGCGTGATGTTGATCAACTAGTTCGAGTGATTGGCGCATTAGGTTTGATTACTGTCATCGCAGTTGTTGTCATCTATGGATACAGCCGAGACAACTGGCTAGAGGGTGGATTGGCTGGAATTGCAGCAGCCATGGCGTTGATTCCCGAAGAGTTTCCCGTAATCCTCACTCTGTTTATGGCCATAGGAGCGTGGCGCATGTCAAAAGTTAAAGTTATTGCCCGTAAACCATCGGCAATAGAGGCGTTGGGCTCCATCTCAATTCTTTGCGTAGACAAGACCGGCACTATTACTGAAAACCACATGACGGTTAAGGCGGTTTCAATTGCTGGACAACAATATCTTCTGAATAGAGACCAGCTAAATGATGAAGGCAAGGCGCTGCTAAAAATAGCTGCGTTAGCCTGTCCGGTAAGGGTATTTGATCCGATGGATCTGGCATTTAAAGAGGCAGCCAAAGACATAACCGACATACATATTGGTAAATCTTTAAAGGAATATCCCATCCATGATTTGAGATTGGCATATGTGCATGCTTGGGAGCATGAAAATGAAATCTTGTATGCAGCGAAAGGTGCGCCAGAAACTATCGCAAAACTCTGCAATCTGTCGGCGATAGATTATGAACAAATAATGCAGGAACTAAATGACGCGGCAAATCTTGGCTTACGGGTGCTTGCAGTTGCTAAATTGAACACCAAAGCCCATGAGCTTCCCACCGAGCTCTACAATCAAAGCTTCGATTATCTAGGCTTGTCGATGTTGCAGGATCCAATCAGAGATGGGGTTGTCGACTCGGTATCAGATTGCAAAAATGCCGGGATTAAGACGGTGATGATTACAGGTGATCACCCAAAAACAGCTGTTGC
>CAZIAI010000012.1:0-3546 GCA_964536895.1 uncultured Clavibacter sp. | reverse complement strand
ATGCCGGGATTAAGACGGTGATGATTACAGGTGATCACCCAAAAACAGCTGTTGCGATTGCTCGTGAAATAAAACTAGATAATCCCGATAGTTTCCTTACTGGCCGAGATATTGAGGATTTGAGTGACGAGGAATTGTCGCGACGGGTTGTAGAGGTATCAGTTTTTGCTCGAGTTAGACCAGAACACAAGCTGAGAATTATTAGAGCATTCCAACAAAACTCCGAGGTGGTAGCAATGACCGGAGATGGAGTAAATGATGCCCCGGCGCTGCGTGCAGCTGACATCGGAATCGCCATGGGGCTGCGCGGCACCGATGTGGCCCGAGAGGCAGCCTCTCTCGTCATCACAGATGACAACTACAACTCTATTGTGCACGGAATACATCGTGGGCGTGCCACATATTCAAATTTGCAGAAGGCTATGTCATATGTAGTTGCCATTCACATTCCAATCTTTGGCCTAGCCCTCTTACCGATATTTTCCAGTAATTGGCCGTTAATACTCCTGCCTAGTTTGGTTGCCTTTCATGAAGTGATAATCGATCCGGCCTGTTCGATTGTTTTTGAGGAGGAGGCGCCGGACCCACAAATTATGAGCGCCGCTCCCAGAGGAGTGAAACGAAAGATTTTCACAGGAAATGAAATCTTTATCTCGGTTTTTCAAGGAGTCTCGGTTCTATCATCCTTATTTATATTGTTTCTATACCTAGAAAATGCTGGGCGACCCGAGGAGGAAATTCGATCTGTAATTTTTGGATCTTTGATGATTTGTAATGTTGGATTGATTCTCATGAATCGCTCTCGTACTTTGACTATCTTGGAAACCATAAGACAACGTCGAAATGCATCGGTAAAGTGGATTGTTTCCCTTGCCTCACTAATTGTATTTTTACTTCTTGAAGTGTCATTTTTTAGAGAGCTTTTCAACTTAGGCCCCATTTCTATGAATGATTGGTTCCTTATCTCTCTAACCTGCCTAGTGGGTTTGTCTTGGTATGAGATTTATAAACTTCTTAATCGCAAAAGGCTGCTCGGTCTTTAACTAGTCATTTGCCTCGGCAATCTATTTGAGTCTTTAGCATTCCATTTACTTTGCACATTAGTGCAACGCCTACATCTCTGAAAATTAATGAAAGGAATAGAATGAAACGCGCAATAACTAAGGTATTGATTGCTTCTTTGGTTTTGACCTCAGGTGCCGCCGTTACCGCAAATGCTTCTCCCAAACCCAAAGTTAAATACAAAGATCCGATTCAAATGACCGTCATTCACGCCATCCCTTCCGGCTTTGGAGCTGACAAGGTCGATGTGTATTCAAACGACATGTTGGTAATCAATGATGCGACACCAGGTGCTGTAAAGAGTTTCACTTTAGAGCCCGGCACCCAACGCATCGCTATTTATGCAGATGGGGTCACGCCCTCCTCAGAGACCGCTTCCGTTCTCTCCTTTAGACCGGTATACCTTTCCAAAGGCATGAATGTGAGTTTTGTAGCTCACCTGAATGCCACGGAAAAGCCGGTTTTGAGCCTATTCAGAAACATGAATACTGAGCCTGGTAAAAAGCGAGAATGGTTGACGGTTAGACATGTAGCAGCAGCCCCTGCGGTCGATGTCCGCACAGATTCTGTTGTGTTGATTCGCTCCTTAACAAGCGCCATGGAGCGAAAGCTCTCGCTACGTCTTGGAACTTATCCAGTAAGTGTAGTTCTCGCAGGCACAACGACTCCGGCGCTTCCAGCAACAAGTGTGACAATGAAAGATGAAAAGAATCTTATTGTCTATGTTTGGGGCGCTGCTTCAAAAGCTAACTTGCAGTACTTAATCCAAGAGGTTGTTACCAAATAAACACATATAGGTGAGGTACTAACCTACAAACCATCTCTTGGGTTTGCGATCATGCCAGGTAGCCAGTTTGCGATAATTTTTTTCAAACCACTGCCTGGCATTCATCGAAATTTCAGCATCGCTAAGAGCAACTAAGTTCAAGTTTAAAGAATCGATTACCTTACTTAAGGTATCTGGATGATTCTTTGTTAGGTAGTTATGAAACCTCTCTATAGAAGAGGCTTTACCATCGCCATGACCGATTAGCAGAATTACATCAAAGCCACGAATCATTTGATATATCTCTTCATAAAACTCTGGATAGAAATGATCTGTGTCGTGACCATGATGGAATTGGCCGGTACGTTTGTGCCTATGGTCCACTTCTACTGGCGCCAAAACCTTTTCAGGTAAGTCCTGGGGACTAATCCCATGGCGCCAGATCTTTGCATCATCCCGAGTAATGGCAACTACAGCGAGCTTCTCGGGGTTACTAATTGTGGGCTGCATATCTCTCTCGCTTTAGAAGGACAGACCCCACTTGAAATTGGAGCCCTCCATGATCAGGCGCAAACGAGATCCATTTAGAAGCGCTTTCTCGCCAAGGAAAGTTGCATCTCCCCGTTGATCAAGTGTCAACATGCTTAAAGTCTTGTAAGTCAATCGGCCTTTAACATACTGACGCAACTGCAACTCAACCTGCTTAAAGGCATGCGTCGAGGATAGGTTTACATTTACCCCGTATCCATCGCCGCGTCTAAAGTAAATCAACCGATTTCGTTCGGCAGCCGCTTGAAGAGTTGAATCTTGCACCGTCAATAACACGGTGTTGGAAAGTGCGCTTAAGTACTTTCCACTGCCAGCTTTGACAACGGTAACGAGGCATCCTCCTGGACTTATGCCCGTCACCAAGCCTGCAGAGCTGACTTGGCAAATTTTTGGTGTTTTCGTTGTGTAGCTAAATACTCCAGTTCCAGAACCTCCGCTAACTCTTAGTTGGATACTTCGTCCAACAAATAGTTGACGAGAGTTCCCGCTGAGTGAAACGTTCTGCTGGTTAAAAAGCAGTTTAAAGATTGATAGTTTCTTTGTGAATATTGCATAAGTGTTATCCGGATACACATAGAAACCTGGATTCAAACTTGGGTTTGAAATCGGAGAGAAAACCCGCTCAAGTGAGAGAGTAGATCCGTTCTCCACAATTGCTGGAACTGCGCCTATGTAGGAGGTCCAGTAGCGAATCTCAATGAACTCTCCCAAATCAGAGAGATTTGCTCCATTTGATATCTGAATCATCGAAATGTCTAAATCGATTATGCCCGCAGACACTTCTGCTCTTGAACTAATTGGCGCTACCTTCAACTGCGCAGGGTTAGCAACAGCGCTCTTCGGAATACGCACCGACACCAGCACATTTCCCTCTAGAGCTGGAACATAGAAATAGAAAATTTCATCTTGATTCCCTGAGATATTGAAGGTGGCTGGCACGACGGGGAAAGCACTGCTTGTTGTTGCAGTTGTTGTTGATGGCACACCTCCACCTGCAGCACCGCCGGTTCCGACTCCACCAGTTCCAATTCCGCCACCCGAGTTGTCACCGCCGCCACTTGTCGGTGTTGGGGTTGGGGTTGGGGTTGGGGTTGGGGTTGGGGTTGGGGTTGGGGTTGGGGTTGGGCCTTCACCAACAATGTAACTGAGGGTATTAGATGACGGATTTC
>CAZIAI010000011.1:0-36546 GCA_964536895.1 uncultured Clavibacter sp. | reverse complement strand
GAGCTGGCCCAATGGAGGGCGGAGAAGAACTTCTATCTTCCAACAAAACTGAGACTTCAAAGTGGGGATACAGCTTTAAAGTGATTGGTGGAACTGAAGATGCGGTTTTTGTAAGTATTTCAAGGCTTTGAGTGCTTAATGAAATTCGCCTAGCTACATAGAACTTGGCATAGCTTCTTCAATATTTCTATATAATTTCAATATGGTGAGCAATAAAGCAACTTTGGACTTCGCTTTTGAACTTTCCATAGGAAAACCCAATTCATTGGGCAACACTCTTAAGGTTGTAAAGGTAGTTGAGTCAGATCCAAAGAAGTTCCCCCAACTGTTGCAGTTACTTCTACATAAAGACTCGCTTGTAGCCATGAGGGCTATGAACGCTACTAAACGCTTAATGCGAGCAGATAAGAATTTCTTTGAACCACATAAAGAATCTCTTATAAAGGTTTACTCAAAGAGTAAACATAATGTGGTGAAACTTGGATTGATTACTCTCTATTTTGATTTCATCAAAGAGTTCTCTCCAGCAGAATTGAAACGGATTACAGCGCTGACATTGAAATGGGTCGCAGAGAGTGAAGATTGGATGATTCTTGCGCAGGGCCTAAAGCTGCTGGAAAAACTAGCTAAGATTGATCCAAAGATTCAGCCCGAAGTGATTGCTGTAGCTAAAAGACTTCAGAGAGATTCAAGGAAGGCTGTAGCGATGAAGGCAAAGAAGGTTCTGTCCAACTTCTAGTGAAATCTGGGCTTGCACTACCTTTTATTGGAGTAAGTCGACTTAATTTATTGGCTCTCTATAAAAAATGGAAGGCTATCTCTTAAGCAAAATTCTTGTCGAGTAAGGGATTAACTCCTTTATAGAAATCGCTATCATGATGCCAGCGACCGCACCGAGCAGTATTCCGATTGATTGATCATCGGCCAATAACGATCCACTTAGGTAGACCGCAATCGCTCCTAGTGATTCAGCCATGGTTGCTGTCAGCGTTAGTATTAAAGCCATCTTGCGGCTATATCCAGCAACTAAGGCGGTTGCGCTAATGGCAATTCCCTCAGGAATATTGTGGAGGGCAATCATCAATGATGTAGTAACTCCGGTTTGAATGTCTACCAAGGTTGCACCTATAGGGGCTGCACCTTCTGGAAGGTTGTGGAGACTGAAGGCGACTGTAATTAGTAGTGCTTGATTCTTTCCTATTGGTCTCTTCTCGCCCAGTTTAAGTCGTGATAGCCCAATAAATAGAGTAAAGCCCAGTGCTGTTGCAATCAATACTCGCAACCCACCAGCACCGCTATCTAGGGCGGATGGAATCAATTGCAAAGTACTTACAGCCAGCATCGCTGTGGCAACTAGTAATAGCGTGATGGCTATAAACCGTTCGGATGGATTCTTCCTCAAGTAGATGAAAATCCAACCCAAAAGAGTTGCAGCGGCTGATGTAAGGGCCAACACCAATCCAGTCTCTAGCGGCGAGATAAAACTACTCCTTTACTCAGATAACTGAACTGCTTAAATCACTACTGATTGGGCTATTCATCAAAATTAGAATTACGATACTGATAAGTATAATTATGATAAGTACAGAAATTTTCTTTCCAACAATTTGGGGAAGTCCCTGTATTTGGCTGGCTCGATCTGCCTTTAAATCCTTCAATACGTTAGCAAAGTGAAATGCAACCCCCAGGAGAGAGCCGGTTGCCAACACCCATAACGGGGGATGTTTATCAAAAGCATAAAAGATGCTCGCTGGTAGGGCGGCGCAGGCGATGAAATAGGCAAGCGGAGAGGTTGCTGAGAACTTAAAGTAGAAGTTGTAGGCAATGCCGCACCCAACGCCTAAGAGATAGACCGCACCTCCTTTGAGGCCCAGTGGTCCAAACAAATTTGCGATTGCTGCAAAAGGAAGAAGAACGAATGTGGCACGCTTTAAGCTTTCTATCTTCACTTCTCCACTAACCAAAGGCTTATTCAATCGATTGTGCTTCAAGTCATCTTCATAGTCATATATGTCATTACTCCAGCCAATGAGAAGTTGGCCTAGAAAGATAGTAAATGCGATTACATATGCCGGGCCCGCCCACGATAAACGTACTGCAAGAGCAAATGAAATAAGGGTGATTAGCATTGTCGGTCCAAAGTGTGCGGCTCGGGCATAGGCACTTATTACCTTCATGCCTTAATACTGACACAGTAAAACCTATTCAGCCTATACTTCAATCATGTTCAAAAAACACCTGATTAGTCACCGTAATTAGTGTGGTGCAAAACATGAAAAGCGTCTTGAAGGTAATTGGTCTGCAAAAGTCTTATGGAGATGTTGTTGCGGTCGATGGTATTGATTTTGAAATTGAATCAGGTGAAATCTTTGCACTGCTAGGTCCTAATGGAGCTGGAAAGACCACCACAGTAGAAATACTTGAGGGTTATCGCAATCGCGATAGTGGCGAGGTGAGTGTTTTAGGTCATGACCCAGCAATTGGTGGCTCCAAAGGTATGAATTGGCGCGACAGGGTTGGAATGGTTCTTCAAGATAGCGCAGATGGTCTTGATCTCTCGGTGGAGGAAACTTTGATGCACTTCACTAAGTATTACTCAAAACCAAGAGATGTTGATGAGTTGGTTGCAGCGGTTGGTCTGACTGAAAAGAGAAGTGCAAGAGTTCACAACCTAAGTGGTGGCCAAAGAAGAAGGCTTGATGTTGCTTTAAGCCTTGCTGGTTCTCCAGAGCTGTTATTTCTTGACGAGCCCACTACGGGTTTTGATCCTGAGGCAAGACGCGCTTTTTGGGATCTAATCCAATCGCTAAGAACTGGCGGAACAACGATTCTGCTCACCACGCATTATCTTGATGAAGCAGAAGCTCTCGCAGATAGGGTGGGCGTAATTGCGAGAGGAAAACTGATTGAAATAGCCCCACCTTCAACATTGGGTGGCCGCGAGCATGCACAAGCGACTGTTTCGTGGCGCAACGATTTCGGTGAACTTCAAGTTGAATATACCGATAATCCAACAGCGCTCTTGAGGGTTCTATCTGCTAAACACGAGGGAGAAATTCCCGCTCTCTTGGTTAAGCGACCAACTCTCGAGGACATCTATTTGAAGATGATTGGCGAAGAATCATGACAGGGATTGGCAAGACTATTCGAATTGGCTTGAGTCGTGGAGCGCTGGAAATAAAGCAGTTCAATCGTCAAAGAGAAGCCGTTGTCTTTACCATCTTCTTCCCATTGATCCTATTGTTCATTTTTGGATCTATCTTTAGTAATGAGATAGCCCCATCGGTCACCTTTAGTCAGTATTTTGTCGCCGGAATGATTGCTTCTGGGTTGGTCAACTCTGGCTTTCAAAATCTTGCAATATCCATACCGATGGAACGCGATAATGGAACGCTCAAGAGATTGCGCGGAACCCCAATGCCGCTAGGCTCATATTTCATTGGTAAAAGTATTCAAGTTCTTTACTCTATGTCACTACAAATCATCTTACTTCTGGGGTGTGGTGCGCTTTTCTTTGATCTTCCACTTCCCAGTGAAGCTGATAGGTGGTTTACGTTTAGCTGGATTATTCTGCTGGGAACACTTTGCGCAACGGTCTTGGGAATAGCGTTCTCATCTGTACCTAAGAATGGTCGCTCGGCATCAGCAGTCGTGTCGCCAATAGTCATCATCCTCCAGTTTTTCAGCGGCGTATTTTTTGTCTTTAGCCAATTACCAGGTTGGATGCAGCAATTCGCGGCTATCTTCCCCCTAAAGTGGATGACCCAGGGCATGAGAGCGGTGTTTCTGCCCGATACATTTGCAGCACAAGAAGTGGCAGGAAGTTATGAGCTCGGTCGAATCGCATTAATTCTAAGCATTTGGACAGTGGTTGGATTGTTTATTGCGATAAAGAGTTTCAAATGGGTTCGTCGCTAGTAGATCTTTGTCTGTAAGGCGACTAGGTACGAGGGAGCTATTTTCGTTCAGCGAGCCATTTCTTCCGTTCACGTTCAGGAAGTTTCTCAATCGAGTACCTAAGCATGGTGCGGGGCATTTTGTGTGAATACTCTGCAAGAAACTTTCTTAGCAACTTAACATCCTTTTTGCCTAACTCGCGAAGCATCCAGCCCACAGCCTTGTGAATCAAATCCTGGTCATCGGCAAGCAATGCCTTAGAAATAAGGATTGTTGGCTCCAAATTCCCATCACGAATTAAGGCAAAGGTAAGCATGATTGAAACCCGTCTTTGCCAAAGAGACTTCGACCTAGATAGTTTGATCAACAGCGGCATCGGATTTTCAACCTCAGTCAAATGAACACCCATCCAAGGAGCTGATACATCAACAATGTCCCAGTTATTCACGCGTTCAGCTCGAACCTGCTTAAGATAGAAATCAAAGATTTTCTTGCGCTCCTGGGTTTTTTTGGCTGATTTGAACTGCAAGTTCAAAATGATTGCGGCACATAGTCGTGCTTCATGAAATGGTGATTTAAAGAGTTTCTCAATCTCCTGAAGCTCTAGATTTTTGTGCTTCTTTGCAACAGATCTAGTTTCCGGAACCGATCCGCCGAGAAACAAATCACCTTCACCATATTCACCGGGCGCAGTCTTGTAGAAGCGAGCTAGGTCGCCAACTCTCTCTTTCCTGGAAAAACGCTTTAGATCTTCCAGTGCAGCTCTGGCGCTCATAGGTAAATCAAAACTCTGATCTCAAAGACTTGGTCAAGAGCGCTATCAACGCTGTGAAAGCGAGAATTGATGCAAGCACGAGATAGGTATCGTTAAGGCCGAATCTTTCAACCGACATTCCGGTCAGCACCATTCCTAGTGGTGGAGCTGCGTAAAAGACAGCGGTTTGAACCCCGAAGACACGGCCATGTTGATCATCTGGAACTCTCTGTTGAATCAAGGTACTAACTAGAGGATTAAACGGCCCCCATGAAAGCCCAAGGAGAAAGGCAGCTGTAACCAATATCGGGAAGGCGGGCAGCAGCGCCATAGGAATTATGCTGATAGCGCTTCCAATCAAGGTAAAGCGGACCATGGTCTTTCGCTTGAGTCGGCTACTAATCCATCCATAACCAAACGCGCTAACTGCAGAGCCACCGGCGAGCGCCGAAATGACAACACCTAATCCCCTTGGATCATCTATACCTTCAAAGTATGTTGGAAGAATGACAGCCTCTGTTGGAAGATAAACCGCAGCAAGAATTAAGACTGTGATTGTGATGGTACGCAATAGACGATCACTCCAAAGCACCTTAAAGCCAACGCGGAAACTGCGGTCACTCTCTTCTCCTGAAGCCTCAAGCAACTCCTTGGCTTCTTTTCCAGAATCTCCAACCCTTAGTAACATAATTGCAATCGCAGCAAGTAAGAAGAGGCCAGCTGCAACCCAGAAGGAGTTAATTGCTCCGAAGGCAGAAATTAACCATGCACCAACTGCAGGACCAAATATCCAAGCAACACCCATAAAGCCATCATGAATTCCATTGAGTCGATCTTGATCAATCTTGGAAGCTTTAGAAACATCAACCAGCAGAGTCTTTCTCGCTGTATATCCTGCAGGATCAAATATCGCTCCGATTACTGCGATCAACAAAATGGAAGCATTTGATAAACCAACAGTCGCCGCTGCAATTGGAAAGGCCATCACAGATAATGAGGAGAGAATGTCGGCTCCGATACTCACAACTCTTCGCCCTAGATGATCAACCATCCAGCCACCGATTGGTGAAATTAACAAACCAGGCAGCGCCGATACTGCAGCGACTAATCCGGCAAAGGCAGGAGAGTCAGTACGCTCAAGAATTAACCAAGGAATAGTTATCATGACGATCGAATTTCCCAGACCAGATGAGAAATTAGATAACTGGAGAAGAACAACTTTGGGATGAAGATTCATGACAAGCGCATCTTATGTCTGAAGAGAGCCGAATAAACGCGCCAATGCTTTTTACAGAGGCTGACCGCTGCGGGTAAAATACCGAATTACCAAATACCCCAATTCTGAGGTACCTTTACGCTCAGTTTTGTTGGCCAGATCAACCAGGTGGGTTGCCCGAGCGGCCAATGGGAGCGGACTGTAAATCCGCCGGCTCTGCCTTCAGTGGTTCAAATCCACTACCCACCACAACAAAAAAAGCGCCACCCAAAGGTGGCGCTAATTTTTTATGGGTACTAGTTAAGCGCCCAACGTACAGTGATGTTCACTGAAACCTCTTCTTCACCTAGATCAATTACCGGTGTTGAGTCTTCAGCTTTAGCCATTCCTAATCTTGGGAATGAGTATGAGGGTGCGGAGTTCTCCTGGAGATAAACAACTTTGCCAAGTGAGGTTCCGAGCAGTTTCGCATACGAAGCCGCGCGAGCGCGTGCATCAGCAACCGCTGCAGCACGGGCTTCCTCCATCGCAGCTGATCCCTTGGTGATGAATGGAACAATGCCATTAATCTGAACATTTTCATTGCCGGCGTTTACGACTGATTCGACAATCTTGCCTGCGGTATCTGCTTTACGGATTACAACAGTAAATGATTGTGTGGCACGGTATCCCACAATTACTGAACCCTTTTCTTGGGTGTAGTTGTACTCTGGAAATACAGAGAGATTTGAACTCCGGATGTCTTTGGCGGCAACCCCTTCAGCGCGAAGCGCAGCACGTACCGCAGCTGCGGTTCGAGATGCGGTGGCTAGAGCATCTGCGCTCTTGTTGGCGAGTGCGGTAACACTTGGAAAGAATCGCACCGCATCAGGCACAACAGAGATTGTTCCCACGCCAGTTACTGTTACATGACGGCCATTTTCGGCCGCTTGGGCCGGTGCTATTCCAAGAGCACCCACGCTCAAAATTGAGAGTAGCGCTAATGAAATTGCGATGATTTTTCGGTTTTTTCTCATGCGCCTAAGATACCTGTTGTGAGTGCGATTATTTCTCAATGTTCTCTGAATGTATTGCAGCAAGCCGCTGAGAATCTCAAAACGGGAGGGCTGGTCGCATTTCCAACTGAAACTGTGTATGGGTTAGGTGTTAACGCTGAGGATGAAGCAGCAATAAAGCGTATGTACGCTGTTAAAAATCGACCAGCGGATCATCCCGTTATTGTTCACATCGCAGATCTTGATGCGGTTGATTATTGGGCCCAGGAAATTCCGGATTATGCAATTGCGCTAATGCGTGATTATTGGCCAGGACCAATGACTCTTTTATTGAAGCGCACCTCAAATGCCAAGGATTTTGTTACTGGGGGACAAGAGATTGTTGGCATAAGAATGCCAGCTCACACCGTAGCGCTTAATTTGTTGCAAGAGTTTTCAAAAGTTGGTGGCAAAGGTGTAGCGGCACCAAGTGCCAATAGATATGGCGCTGTATCACCAACAACTGCTCAGGCGGTTGAAACTGAATTGCAGGAGTATTTAGAGCCACGGGATCAAATTCTTGATGGTGGCCCATCCTTGGTCGGTGTTGAATCAACCATTATTGATTGCACATCTGCAAACCCATCAATTCTTAGGCCCGGGGCAATAACGGCGGAGATGATTGAGGCCAGCACCGGAATAATTGTCAGCGAACCAGAGGATCATAAAATTCGCGTCTCCGGTTCACACAAGCAGCATTACTCTCCCAAGGCAAAAGTTGTGATTGATTCAGATGCAAAAACTGGTGAGGGATTAATTGCTATGAGCGATGTTGTGACACCAGAAGGTGTGATTCGCTTGGCATCTCCTAAAAACTTAGCGGAGTATGCCCGGGTTCTGTATTCGGCGTTAAGAGAAGCTGATGAAAAAAACTTAAGCGTGGTGCATGTTTTGCCACCTGAAGGAGATGGCTTAGCGGTAGCGATTAGAGATCGCATAACCCGTTCAGCAGCTAGCCTTTAATTAACTCCATATAGCTAGCGTTTAACTCTTCGTTGTAATTGAGCGGATCAATTTGTTCCATCAAACCCAAGCTCCAGATCGGTGGGTTTGCGCTTTGGGATAGCGCCCATGCCGCCTGCTTTGCCGCTCCATCTGCCACATATTCACCGGTTGGTGGAATGTGAATGCTTTTTCCAAATATGTCAGCACAAACCTGTTGGACCGCAGGGTTTTTTGCAGCGCCTCCGATTAGCAAAACTCGTTTGTAGGTCACACCAAGCTTTTCTACCGCCTGGGTGGCATAAAGCATTCCAGCCACAACACCTTCTATTGCCGCTCGTGCGATGTTTTCTTTAGTGAAGTTGGCGTGAGTGATACCAAAGAACATTCCTTTTGCTTGTGGTCGATTAGGTGTGCGTTCGCCATCAAAATGTGGAATCAAACGCAGACCTTGTGCACCAGCTGGAGCATGAAGCGCAAGGGAGCTGAATTCATCAAATGACATACCCAGAGTTTTAGCAACAGTATTAAAAACTTTTGCCGCATTTAATGTGCAAGCCAATGGAAGGAAGTTGCCGGTGGCATCAGCAAATCCCGCAACCTCACCAGAAATGTCATGTGTGGATTTCTCTGAGACTGCATAAGCGGTACCGCTGGTACCAAGTGAAATTACTAGATCTCCAACGCTCGCACCTAATCCCAACGCAGCTGCGGCATTGTCACCAGCACCAGCTGCGATTGGTACGCCGTTTTTTGTTACACCGCCAAATGCATTCGGCGCAGTTATCTTTGGCAAAGTGACATCACGTTGATCTCGAAGCGCAGCAGCAAATATGTCACGGCAATACTCATTACGGTTGCTGTCAAAGTAACCAGTGCCTGATGCATCAGATCGATCGGTAAATAAATCCTTAACTTGATTGCTTCCTGTTAGCTGCCATGAAAGCCAGTCATGAGGCAGGGCGATGGCTGCTACTTGGCTGGCATTTTGTGGCTCATGATCCGCCAACCAACGCACCTTAGATGCGGTAAATGATGCAACTAACTTTGATCCAGTGCGCAGATGAATATCTGAAATCTCTTCATTTAGTGAATGTGCGGCCATCTCAGAGCGGGTGTCGTTCCAAAGCAGCGCATCTCGAATCACCGCGCCGGTTTTATCAAGTGCAACCATTCCATGTTGTTGGCCACCAATAGCGATTGCGTCAATCTTGTACTTTCCAACCTCATCTAGAGCGCTTTCTAGAGCACGCCACCATTCTTGGGGGTTAACCTCTGTGCCATCTGGATGTGGCCTTGAAGTGCTGGTGATTAACTCGCCAGAATCAGCTTCCCGCAGAACAACTTTTACTGATTGGGTTGATGAATCTACGCCCGCAACAATCTTGGGCATCTGCTTAGTAGACGCCGATCAAGTACTCGAGAGCCAATTGATCAAGCTCTTCGTAGTGATAGCCGCGCTTTCCAGCGGTTTCAACATCAAAACTTTCGGCAGCGATTTCCTTCCAACCTTCACCATTTGAAACAGTTGGCTGAAGAAGTTCATTAACACCGGATTTTTCTAGCGCCGCTTTAGTCCGTGGATCATTGCGGAATGCAAGAGCCCGCTCTTGCAAGATTATGTAGGTGCGCATATTTGCTGTGGCTGAAGCCCATACACCTTCATCACTTTCAGTACGCATTGGCTTGTAGTCAAAATGCTTTGGTCCGTCATAGTTGTAACGCTCGAGTAGATCAACTAAGAAGAATGCAGATTTCAAATCACCATGGCCAAAAACCAAATCCTGGTCATACTTTGGCCCATGTTGGCCGTTGAGATCTATGTGGAACAACTTCTTGTGATACAAAGCTTGACCAATTCCATGAACAAAGTTCAGACCCGCCATCTGTTCATGACCCACCTCTGGATTTAAGCCAACCAACTCCGGATGCTCCAAAGAGTTAATAAAGGCTAAAGCATGACCAATTGTTGGTAGGAATATGTCGCCCCGTGGCTCATTTGGCTTTGGCTCCATCGCAAACTTAATGTTGTAACCCTTATCGATTACAAACTGGCCCAAAACATTAAAGGCTTCTCGCATGCGCTCGAGAGCAACTACCGGATCCTTGCCGATATCAGTTTCAGCACCTTCGCGACCGCCCCAACAAACATAGGTGTGCGCTCCAAGTTCTACCGCCAACTCGATGTTGGTCATGACTTTACGAATCGCATAGCGTCGGATGTCACGGTTGTTGGAGGTGAAAGCGCCATCTTTAAAGACGGGATGGCTAAACAAGTTAGTGGTTGCCATCGGCACCTTCATATTGTTTTCATCAAGCGCTTTTTTGAATCGGGCGATGTGAGCTGCACGATCAGCGGTCGATGAACCAAATGGAATCAAATCATCATCATGGAAAGTCACACCATAAGCACCGCGTTGGGCTAGTTCACCGACTGTTCGAATTGGATCAAGAGCAGCTCTTGTGGCATCACCAAATGGATCGCGGGCCTGCCAACCAACGGTCCATAAACCGAAGGTGAATTTATCTTGTGGTGTAGGTGTTCTCATGAGCAAAAGAGTAACGAGTTTTGCGAAAGACTAGAATATGGAGATGCTAGAAAAATCCGAACGCCCATGGGGTCGATATGAGGTCCTGCAGGAAAGTGCGACCCACAAGGTTAAGTGCATATGGGTTAGCCCCGGAAAGCGGCTTTCTTATCAGCGCCATGCCAAGCGGGCGGAGCATTGGTTCATAGTTGCCGGAGAAGCGGAGGTAACTATTGATGGAAAAGTTTCCCGAATGGGCGCTGGATCATCAGTTGATTTTGGTATCGGAGTTTTGCATCGCATCCACAATGTTGGAACAGAGGATGTGATTTTTGTTGAGGTGCAAACCGGAACTTACTTTGGTGAAGATGACATCGAGCGTGTAGAGGATGACTTCGGTCGTTAAGAGTTTTTGATTCGCTCTCGATAGTAGTAAGCACTGGATTTAGGAATTCGTTTTTGGGTTTGGTAATCCACATAGACGATGCCAAATCTCTTGTCATATCCATAAGCCCACTCAAAGTTATCAATCAAACTCCAGGCAAAGTAGCCGCTAATTGGCACACCAGAGTTCTTGGCTTGAAACATGGCATCAAGGTGCCGCTCTAGATAACTAACTCTTTGTGGGTCATCAACTTTGCCATCGACAACAACATCATCCCAAGCCGATCCATTCTCTGTGATGAAGATTTCCTTGGGTGAATATTCCCGGTAAATGCGTTGCAGTAGTTCAGTAAATGTTCCAGCATGAACCTCCCAGCCCATTCCAGTGCGCTCAACACCTGGTGCGGTCACCAGTTTGTATGGAAGGGGTTTTGCGGTCTCGTCATATGCCACGGTCTGGCGGAAGTAATAATTTAAGCCCAGAAAATCTAATGGTCGAGAAATGATTTCCATATCACCGGGATGTATCGGAACCTCTTTACCAAAGGCTTCAACAATATCTTTGGGATATGAGCCTTTAAATACGGGATCTGCAAACCAACGGTTATCAAAACCATCGGCATACTTCACAGCTAGTTGGTCTTCAGCTGAATCTCCAAGTGTGATTGCAGGTGTGAAATTAAGGGTAATTCCCACGTTGAAATCACTTGAAACTTGGCGCAGCGCATCAACAGCTAAGCCATGGCCGAGTAACAAGTGATGGGTCGCGTTAATACCGGTTTGTAGATCTTTGATGCCAGGTGCCATGACACCCATTAAGTGGCCGAGCCATGCACTACAAAATGGTTCATTGATTGTGATCCAGTTCTTAACTCGATCCCCAAAGCGTTCTGCCATGGCGTGGGCATACTCGGCAAACCAATATGCACAATCGCGGTTGTTCCAACCGCCTTTATCTTGCGCTGCTTGTGGTAAATCCCAGTGATAAAGAGTTGGCCAAGGTTCAAGGCCTCGCTCTAGCGCACCATCTATTAGACGATCATAAAAATCTAATCCAGTTTTGTTTAGTGGACCTTTAGCGGTTGGAATAACACGGGGCCAGGCGATTGAGAAATGGTAAGCACCAACACCTAACCATTTCATTAAATCTAAATCCTCTTCGAAACGGTGATAGTGATCGCAGGCCACATCTCCATTGTCAGCATTTGCAACTGCGCCCGGAATTCGCGAGAAGGTGTCCCAGATAGATGGACCACGTCCACCTTCATTAGCCGCACCTTCGATTTGGTAAGCCGAGGTTGAAACTCCCCAAGTGAACATCGCGCCTCATTTCCTTAGCGACAGGTTGAGTTAAATCATTTAGATATGGAGATTGTAGGGCTGGACTCACTACAGTGTCTGTCATGTTCTCCCTTAACGGCAAGCATGCTTTGGTTACAGGTGCTGGCTCGGTTGATGGAATTGGCTTCGCCGCTGCTCAGGCCTTAACCAATTTAGGTGCCTCAGTAACGCTGGTCGCAACTACCGATCGGGTACACCAGCGCGCGCAAGAGATTGGTGCGCGGGGATTTATCTGTGATTTAACGGATGAGACCCAGGTAAAGCAATTGGCTGCCCAGTTTGCCGAACTAGATATCTTGGTAAATAACGCTGGTATGACCAGCCTTTCTAGCCCCGCCGGCTTTGATGAAGCCTTGGATTTAACTCAACTTTCCCTAGATAGTTGGCATAAGGCTTTGGCGCGAAATTTAGACACCGCTTTTCTCACGACAAAATATCTGTTGCCACACCTAAGAAAATCTCAGAGTGGACGAATCATCATGGTGAGCAGTGTTACCGGTCCGGTTATGGCGATGAAAAACCAACCGGTTTATGCCGCTGCAAAAGCCGGCATGGTTGGCTTAACAAAATCTTTAGCATTGGATGAAGCAAAGTTTGGGATTACCTGCAACGCGGTTTTGCCTGGATGGATTGCCACCGAATCAATTTCAGAGCCAGAGAAATTAAATGGGCTGTCTGTGCCCCTTGGTCGTGGCGGTAGGGCAGATGAGATTGCTGCTCTTGTTGCATGGCTAGCCACAACAGAGGCCTCTTACATAACTGGCCAATCTATTGTGGTTGATGGTGGTAATTCAATTATGGAGGAGCGCGGATGATAATCAGAGCAGCACAAGAGTCAGATGCCCCACTTATTCTCCAGTTGATTCATGATTTGGCGCTGTATGAAAAAGCACCTGATGAGGTAGAGGCCACCGAAAAAGAAATCATTGAATCCTTCTTCACCAAAGATCCAAAAGTTTTCTGTGATTTAGTGGAGGTCGATGGTGAGATTGCCGGAATGGCAATTTGGTTTTTGAACTACTCCACCTGGCAAGGCAAACATGGCGTTTATCTTGAGGATTTATTTGTGAAACCCGAGTATCGCGGCCGTGGCTATGGCAAAGCGTTATTGCAGCACCTAGCAAAAATATGCAATGAAAAAGGTTATGGACGTTTTCAATGGTGGGTATTGGATTGGAACTCACCTGCCATCGAGTTTTATCGCAGTCTCGGTGCGGTAGCTATGGATGAGTGGACGGTATATCGAGTATCTGGAGAAGCCTTAAAGAAGTTAGGCGATTAGTTGGCCTGCGAAATACACCTGTTTTAAGCTCCATTTATCGCCCATAACAAGGAAATTAGCCCGCTTTCCAACTGCGATATCGCCGACTTCGCTCTGCTTTAGATACGCCGCAGGTCTGGTACAAAAAGCGGCCACCGCATCTACTGGGGATAAACCAAGCAGATTAACCATGTTTGCAAATGCCTGATCCATAGTGAGGGTGCTGCCAGCTAAAGCTCCGCCATCAAGTAAACGTGCGACACCATCAACTAATAAAACCGGCAGTTCACCTAGTTGGTACTGACCATCTGGTTTACCGGCAAAAGGTGCAGCATCAGTTATTCCAATTAATCGATTTGGTGCAGTAATCATAAAATCTTTCAAGATTTCAAATGGAACATGCACCCCATCTGCGATGAATTCAAGACCTAAGTTTTCATTTTCTAATGCGAAGCCAGCCAAAGTTTGTTTATCACTGTAATTTTTTTTCATACCGTTATACAAATGTGTCACCAACTGTGCACCATTTGAGATTGCTTGTTGGACAGTTTCAGATTCTGCGGCGCTATGACCAACCGCAACCGTGATTCCATTTTTAGAGAGATAAGAAATGGCATCTAACGCTCCTGGCAACTCTGGCGCAATAGTTATGTACTTTACTTTCTTGGTCGCAACAATCTTTTCTAAATCTGAGTGAACTGGATTAGCTAGGTACTCAGGTTTGTGAGCTCCGCAATGAGT
Organism: uncultured Clavibacter sp.; assembly: GCA_964536895.1. Classification (GTDB taxonomy): domain Bacteria; phylum Actinomycetota; class Actinomycetes; order Nanopelagicales; family Nanopelagicaceae; genus MAG-120802. The sequence continues at coordinate 22,448 of CAZIAI010000011.1, read as the reverse complement.
ATGAGATAGATAGGGACCTTCTAGATGTACCCCAATAACATTCTGCGCCAAAGCTAGTTTCTCTAGTTTAGAGAGAATCACAGCTACCGGCTCTGATACAAAACTTGCCAACATGGTTGTCGTGCCATGATTCAAATGAAAATCAGCACCGCGTGAATCAATCGATAGGTCATAGCCACCGCCACCATGACAATGAATATCTACAAAGCCAGGAATTACAACGCCATCCAAAATCGTCGCGCCATCACTTTGGCCAAATGAGATCTCGGCAATGACCCCGTTTTCCACCAAAATGGTGCGCTCTTTGAGCACTCCGGAACTAGTGATTATTTCGGGGGCAAAAAACCTCATGGGTTCATGATTTCATGGCTTTAGCGGGCTTTTTCATGAAACCGTTATCAATCTGACACATTTACCCGCTTCTCTACGCTGGAAATGACCTATACGGTAGCGCTCGATCTCTCGCCCTCGAGAGAGAAACCTAGGAGAGACATATGTCTTTGAAGAAAGTACTTACAGGCGCTGGCGTGGTTGTCGCTTCGCTCGCACTTGTCCTGTCAGGAACTAACCCCGCAGTTGCGAAAAAGGTTCCTTCAGGGAAAGCAAACGCTGGCGATCAGTGCGGTCGTGCTGGAATGGTTGCAAAGAGTCGTGGTGTCGAAGGCACCGATCTACGTTGCATCCGTGTAACAACCGGAACCGCAGCTGGAACCCTACGTTGGTGGTATCCAGATCTACGTCCGCTAACAACCATTGATTGGGTTGTTCCTGCAGGTCCTGGTGGATATTCAGCAACAACAGATGCAATCGCCAAGACTTTGATTAAAGAAGGTCTATTGACCTCTCAAACAACAGAGTTTAAGCCAGGTGCTGGTGGAACAACCGGCTTGGCATATTTCCAAACCATCAAGGGTAAGCAGAACTCTGCACTCATTGTTGGTATCGCGCTAACCGGCGGTATGGCACAGGTTGCTAACCGGAACACCTCAGATCTTTTGGCTTCAACACCAATCGCTCGAGTGATGCGTGAATACAATGCAATTTTCGTACCAGCTAATTCAAAGTACAGAACCCTTAACCAGCTAGTTAATGACATCAACACTAACGGCCGTGCAATTGCGGTTAGCGGTGGAAATGTCGGCGGTGTTGATCACCAGGTTATTGGCGCACTTTTGAAGACCGCTAATGTTCCAATCAGCAAGCTCAACTATGTTGTTGGTACCGGTTCAGAACCGCTAACTAAGGTTCTAAGCGGCGCGGCACCGGTTGGCGTAATCGGTATTGCCGATGTATTGCCATATGTTGCTGATAACCGTCTACGTATCCTTGGCATCTCTGCACCAAAGCCAATTGCTGGCGTGCGTGCAAAGACCTTTATCCAACAGGGTTACAACTTGGTATACGGAAACTGGCGTGGAGTAATGGCTCCAGCTGACATCACAGAGGCTAATCGCCTTAACTTTGTGAAGGTCATGGACGCTATGCGCGGAACTGATACCTGGAAAGAGACTCTTGCCGCTAACAAGTGGTACGACGAATTCGCAGGTGGCAAGGACTTCGCTGATTATCTAAAGACCCATATCCCAGAGATCAAGACATTCATCTCTTCAATCGGTCTATAGAAAATCTGAAATAGATGACAAAGGTAACCCGAGCAGTAGTAGCCGAAGGTGTTTTCGCCCTAGGTTTCTTACTGCTCGGGTTATTTGTTTTGTATGACGCATTCACACTTGAAGAACCAGGTGTTTACTCTGTTGTAAGCCCCAAAACATTTGCTTACATAATTGGTGGTTTTGCAACTTTGGTCGGTTTGTTTTTAGTCGCCGAAGTTGTTCGCGGAAAATATGGATTGGCAGAGGCCACCGAGAAGGGTGATCCATTTTTGCCACCCGACATCAAAACGATGTCAATTGTTATCGGTTCCATTTTGTTGCACATATTTTTGATTGAGCGCGCTGGATATATAACAGCTGCAGCTCTCACTTTCTATGGTGTTACCTACGCATTTGGCTCTCGAAAGTATTTGAAGGATTTTCTTTTAGCAGTGGTTTTTGCTGTAGTCGTTTATGTGGTTTTCTCCAAAGGTTTAAGAATTTATTTGCCAGATGGATTTATTGAGAATCTACTTGGCTTAGCCAGAGAGGTAGAAGGCTAAGTGGAGAATCTAAATCTTTTGTTGGATGGTTTTGCTAATGCATTAACCGCCCAGAATTTAATGTATGGCTTGCTAGGAACCTTCCTTGGAACTTTGGTCGGTGTACTTCCTGGAATCGGACCAGCTTTAGCGATCGCGCTATTGCTGCCAGTTACTTTGTCGGTTGATCCAACCTCAGCGCTCATCATGTTCGCCGCCGTTTTCTATGGCGCCATGTATGGCGGATCTACCACCTCGATTCTGCTTAATACTCCAGGTGAAGCTGGCGCGGTTATAACCTCGGTAGAAGGCCACAAAATGGCTAAAAAAGGCCGGGCGGGAGCGGCGCTCACGACTGCAGCGCTGGGCTCATTTGTTGCCGGCTTAATCGCCACCATCTTTCTTGCAGCGGCCGCCCCAACATTGGCCGATCTTGCCCTCAAGGTTCAACCTGCAGGTTATGTGGCATTGATTGTTTTTGCCTTTGCGGCAGTTGGAACTCTGTTGGGCAGTTCACGGGTACGTGGTTTGGTTTCACTTTCTGTCGGTTTGATTATTGGTTTGATTGGTGCTGATCAACAAACCGGTATTAACCGTCTTTCATTTGGAGTTCAAGAGGCGACTGATGGCCTTGAAGTAATCGTGGTAATCATCTCCTTCTTTGCAATTGGCGAAGTTATTTATCTAGCTAGCCGTTTCAAAGACAACGCCTGGCGAGTATTGCCGGTTAAAGGCAAAGTTTGGATGGATCGGGAGGATTTCCGCCGTTCCTGGAAGCCTTGGCTACGCGGCACCGCAATTGGTTTTCCAATGGGATTGATTCCCGCTGGTGGTTCAGAGGTTCCAACCTTCATTAGTTATTCCGTTGAGAAAAATCTTTCCAAACACAAGGATGAGTTTGGCGAAGGTGCAATTGAGGGTGTTGCTGGTCCTGAGGCTGCTAACAATGCAAATGCAGCAGGTGTATTGGTTCCGCTATTAGCACTTGGTCTTCCAACCTCTGCTACCGCCGCCATTATGTTGGTGGCGCTGCGAAACTTTAATCTCCAACCTGGCCCAATGTTGTTTGAGATGAATGGTCCGCTAGTTTGGACATTGATTGCTAGCTTATTTGTCGGCAACACATTGTTGTTGTTGCTAAATCTGCCATTGATTCGAGTATGGATTAAGTTGTTGCAGATCCCACGTCATTATCTATATGCCGGAATCACAACCTTTGGTTTGCTAGGTGCTTACTCACTGAATAACTCCATATTTGACCTGCGGGTAGCGTTAGTTTTGGGCTTCCTGGGCTATCTATTCCGCCGTTTTGGCGTACCAAATACCCCACTAGTTCTCGGCGTAATTCTCGGTCCAGTTCTTGAAATTCAATTCCGCCAAGCGCTCCAACTCTCTAATGGTGATTACTCAATTCTTTATGCTGGTTTGTTGCCAAAGGTGATTTACGCGTTTCTACTAGCTCTTATCTTTGCGCCAAACATCTATCGACGCTTTAAGAAGAGTGCGGTAACACCTTCCTAAAAATGAGAAAGAGCTCATACGAAACCTGGTTGTGGGCTTTATTAATCAACGTTGCATTAGCGCAGGCCAGCATTTATGTAATGCGACCTATGATCACTTACCGGGCAATTGAAAATGGTGCATCTGGGTTTGAAATTGGTTTGATCGCATCAATCTATGCATTGTTGCCATTACTGGTAGCGGTCCCTATGGGCCGATGGGTCGGTAGGTTTGGCGAGATCCCACTATTAGTTGTCGGCTCATTATCCTTTTTAGTTCTTGGCGTTACCTTTGCTTTTCTAAATGATGTAATTGCAATCGCTGCTGCTACCGCGGTGGCCGGTGTTGCTCACCTTGCTAATGTTGCAGCCAGCCAAGCAATGGTGGCCAGTCGCAGCCCTATCGAGTTACAAGATCAGAACTTTGGTTACTTTTCATTTTCTACCTCTTTAGGTCACACCGTTGGTCCAATCGTTGGCGGATTCATTGCAGGTTCAGCTGGCGTTTTGCCAGAGTCATCATCATCAGCTTTCGTCTTCGCCGCCTTGCTGGGTGCGTTGTCGCTGATGCCATTCTTTGTATTCAAAGGCTTGAAGCAGGTACGCAGCAAAGAGGAACGGGTAGCTGCTGGTTCTATAAAGGCGCGCGATGTTTTGCAGCGCCCCGGAATCAAGCCAGCAATTTGGACCTCATTGGCGGTAGCGGCCACAAATGATGTTTTAGTGGTGATTTTGCCCTTGGTTGGCACCGAGTACGGCATTAGCCCCGTAGTTATCGGCGCCATCCTGTCTATCCGTTCCGGTGCGGCGATGATCTCCCGATTCTTTCTTGGAAAATCCACCGCACGTTTCGGCAGCGCTCGGGTAATGAATTACAGCATCTTTATCGCTGCTCTATTTTTAGTGGCATCGGTATTTGCTACTTCAGCTATCACACTTGGTATTTCTATGGCGGCTATTGGTTTCTTACTTGGAATGGGACAACCACTAACTATGTCCATCGTTTCAAAGAAGACGCCAATCGAAGAACGGGCGATGGCGATTTCAATTAGATTATTTGGTAATCGTTTTGGTCAATTCTTAGTGCCGATGGGAGCAGGGGCGCTCGCTGCGCCATTTGGCAGCGGAGCGGTGTTTGCTGGACTAGCAACCTTGATCGCCTCTGCCGGATTAATTTCACTTAGAAAGTTAAGTTAAAACTAATTTCTGGTGGAGTATCCCCAAGCCAATGTGCTGGCGATTGCAACCCATACTTGATAGGGAACCAACAACAAACCAATCACTAAAGAGGCTTTAAAGGTTAAATACAAAATAGGCAGAGTCAAGAGCGCGGTAATGATTAAGGCGATTGCGGCGATAGTTAGATTGTGTGGAACATAGAACTGGTAGGCCCAGGTCAAAGCGGCGACAACACTTAGTGCAAAGCAGCTCAACCAAAATAGGACTTGGGGCCGGGAGAGATTTTGCACAACACTAAATGAGGCAACACCCAACATGATGAAGTTGTATGGCCATATCAATCCGAAGACAAAATCCGGTGGCTGCCAAGGTGGGCGATTTAGTGTGGAGTACCAGCCCGGCGAGCTAGAAACCCAGATTCCAGAGCCAATTGCGTAAAGCAAGACCAAAATGATGCCGATTGTGCTGGCGATTACTTTGAAATCCACTCCAGCACTGTAAGTGAAAATCGGGGAGAAATAAACATTAACCTTCTCCTGTGGCTCGCAATATCATCAATATCGAAGGGGTTTCTAAAGCCTTTGATATTCGCCCTTTATTGACCAATGTTTCATTGGGGGTTTCAGAGGGTGAACGGATCGGCATTGTTGGTCGAAATGGTGGTGGCAAATCAACCTTACTCAAAGTTTTAGCCCAGATTGAAGAGCCTGATTCTGGCCGAGTTACTAGAGCCAACTGGGCCCGACTTGGAATGTTGAATCAAGTAGATACCGCAGAACAAGGTGCAACAGTTCGTGATGTAGTTGTCGGTAGCAAGAAGACTCATGAATGGGCAAGTGATTCGGGAGTCCGAGAGATATTTGCTGGATTATTTGGTGGATACAACTCCCAATTACTTGATCGACCATTTGGTTCATTATCTGGTGGTGAGAAGCGTCGAGTCGGAATTGCAAAGTTATTAATTGAACCGCTAGACATCATCTTGCTGGATGAGCCCACAAATCACCTCGATGTTGAAGGTGTTGCATGGTTAGCAGAGCACATCAGAAAACGTCGCGAGTTAGCGGTAGTAGTAATCACCCACGATCGCTGGTTCCTGGATGAGGTATCAGACACCATGTGGGAGGTAGTAGATGGAAAAGTCGAAGCTTACGACGGTGGCTACTCCGCATATGTGTTAGCAAAAGCAGAACGGGCCCGCCAACAAGCGGCTGAGGATGCTAGAAAAAATAACTTGATTAGAAAAGAGTTGGCCTGGCTCAGAAGAGGTGCACCGGCGCGCACTACAAAACCAAAGTTTCGAGTTGATGCAGCAAATCAGTTAATTGCCGCAGAACCAGCTCCCCGCAATAAAGCAGAACTTCTAAACTTTGCGGCAAATCGATTGGGCAATGCGGTGTATGAAATACACCATGCTCGATTAGCAATTGGCGAGAGCACCTTGATCGATGACCTTAATTGGAACATTGGCCCCGGAGATCGCATCGGAATTGTTGGCGTAAATGGCTCTGGAAAGACCACTTTGATGCGTACTTTGGCGGGTCAATACCGTTTCTCTGCAGGCAAGATGCAGGTTGGAGTTACAGTCAAAGCCGCTTTTCTCTCCCAGCACCTTCAGGAACTTGATCCTTCTTGGCGGGTTCTGGAGGCGGTAGAAAAGGTTGCGCTACATGTTGAACTCGGTGGCGGCAGAGAGATTTCCGCCTCCCAACTATGCGAGCGCTTGGGTTTTGATTATGAAGGCCAACAAAAGATGGTGCGAGATCTATCAGGTGGTGAACGCCGCAGACTGCAACTAACTAGATTGCTCATGGAGAGTCCAAATGTCTTGTTACTTGATGAGCCGACAAATGATTTTGATGTAGAGACCCTAACCGCTTTAGAGGATCTACTGGATACCTATGCTGGAACATTGGTTGTGATTTCACATGATCGTTACTTCTTAGAACGGGTGTGTGATCGTTTTGTCGGATTGTTAGGTGATGAAGCTCTAAGGGATTTGCCTGGTGGAGTTGAGCAGTACCTAGATTTGAGAGCAGCAAATATCTCAGCCAGTATCGCTGCTGCACCAAAAAAGAGTATTTCAGATGCGGCGCAGGTGCGTTTGATTAAGAAAGATATCGCTCGACTTGAAAAGCAGATTGAGAAGGCGACCCAAGAAGAACAACTTTTGCTTGTCGAGCAAGAGAACGCAGCTTTTGATCATCAGAGATTAATTGATATCGCAAAGCAGTTAGAAGCGGTGCAAATGCATCGACAGAAACTAGAGGATGAATGGCTGGAGTTAAGTGGACAGATCAGTTAACCGCCACCTTAGGCTGGATGCACTAGCCGCAATCTCTGGCGTGATGATTGCACTTCAAGCCAGAGCTAATGGTGAACTTTCACATCGACTTGATAATGCGCCACAAGCCGCCTTGGTCTCCTTTTCATCTGGGTTGTTTTTCGTTGCCCTGTATTCACTTTTTAGCCCCCAGATCAAAGCGGGAATCAGGCGACTGCGAAGCGCGGTTAAGAATGGTGATATTCCAGCCTGGCGCTTGTTGGCTGGCGCACTTGGTGGCAGTTTTGTGGCGATTCAAACCGGCGTTGTGCCATTGATTGGAGTTGCGGTGTACTCCGTCGCCTCAATCGCAGGACAAACCGCCACCTCATTGATTGTTGACCGTATTGGCTTTACTGGCGGCGGACCAAAGTTGATTTCAAAGAGACGGGTTGCTGCCGCAGCCATAACTGTCTTTGCAGTTTTGGTTTCAGTTTGGGACAAGATTGAAGCGCACTCCTTCTCATTCATTGCAGTAGCTTTGGCGGTATTAGCTGGAGCGTTGGTAGGAGTGCAGCGCGCCTTGAATGGTCAGATAAATGAACACTCTGGTCATAGCTACACAACATCGCTACTTAACTTTATAACTGGAACATCATTCTTAGTTGTTTTGATTTTAATTCTCACCCTATTGGGACGGATCGAATTGCAACCATTACCTGCCGGTCCATGGTGGATTTATACCGGCGGTGTTATTGGTGTCATCTATATCGCATCGACCTCATTGATTGTGCAACATCTTGGGGTATTGACCTTCACCTTGTTTAGTGTGGGTGGTCAATTATTTGGTTCTTTGCTTTTGGATCTATATGCGCCAAGTGCAGGGGTTAGTGTTAGTTGGTATTTGGTTACTGGAATTGCGATGACCTATATCGGGGTAGTTGTAGCTGGTGCCCGTCAGTCACGTTTTGCACGACGATAATTTCTTATCGTTAGTACAACAGTCAAAACGATAAAGAACAATGCGATTCCGCGCGAAGAATCCTTCAAAACTGGAATTGAAACAGCGTAATAGCCCAACAATGTGATGCCTGCACCCCAGAGCAAAGCACCAAGCGCATTTGCCGCTAGAAACTTGTAGTAATCCATCTTCGCGATACCTGCGATCGGCGGCATAAAGGTGCGGATCCAGGGATAGAAGCGGGCCAAAATCACCGCACTCCACCCGTATTTGGCGTAGAAATCCTCAGCCCTGGCGACCAAACGATCTATCCGAGGCGAGGAGCGCTGTTGTAGATAGGCCCGACCGTACTTTCTGCCGAGCACATAACCAACCTGATTTCCCAAAAAAGCGGCAATAAATATGACGGTCACTAGAAAGACAATATTTATGTCATCGCGGGTGCCAGCAATTAATCCAGCAGCAAAAAGTATTGAGTCACCTGGTAGAAAGAAAGCGATGACGATTCCGGTCTTAATGAAAACGATAGCGCCAAATGCTACGTAAATGAAAAACGGGGCTGAGGCTCCAACAACCTGATCCAGCCAATCTGCGATAGACAATTAAACCTTTTCTTTTACTGCGTCGGCTACAGACTTAACAACATTTGGATCAAAAACACTTGGCACAATGAATGAGGCGTTGAGTTGCTGTTCTGAAACACAGGAGGCGATTGCTTCGGCACAAGCAACTAATAACTCATCAGTAATCTTGGTGGCACCAGCATCCAATAAACCACGGAAGATTCCGGGAAATGCCAAGACATTATTGATTTGATTGGGCTGATCGCTGCGGCCGGTTGCGACAACAGCGGCATGTTTGCGGGCCAATACCGGGTCGATTTCTGGATCTGGATTAGCAAGTGCGAAAACAATGGAGTTCTTTGCCATTGATTCGACATCAGCCTCAGTAATGACATTTGGCGCACTAACACCAATAAAGATATCTGCGCCTTTGATGGCTTCGCTGATCTTTCCTGTGAACTGTTCTGGATTACAGTTTTCGATAAACCATTTACGCATTTCATTTGGAGCAGCGCTATTTTTGTTGATTACACCCTTGTCATCAAAACCAATTATGTTTTTTGCACCAGCAAGCACTAACAAGCGAGCAATCGCGGTACCGGCAGCTCCGGCTCCGCTGAGAATAATCTTGGTCTGACTCAAGTCTTTCTTGACCAGCTTTAACGCGTTGCGTAGCGCAGCAAGTACAACAACTGCGGTGCCATGTTGATCATCATGGAAAACCGGGATATCAAGTAGTTCGCGCAGTCGGGCTTCAATCTCAAAGCAGCGAGGTGCTGAGATATCTTCCAGGTTGATTCCGCCATAAACCGGAGCGATTAGTTGGACGGTGCGGACAATTTCATCGACATCTTGGGTATCTAGGCAGACCGGCCAGGCATCTACATCTGCAAACCGCTTGAACAGGGCGGCCTTGCCCTCCATTACCGGCAACGCAGCTGCTGGGCCCAGGTTCCCGAGGCCTAAAACCGCAGAACCATCAGTTACTACCGCAACGGTATTTCGTTTGATGGTCAAACGGCGGGCATCAGCTGGATCCTTTGCAATCGCCTGACAAATGCGGGCCACACCTGGGGTGTAAGCACGGGACAAATCATCACGGGTCTTAAGTGGCACCTTTGATTGCACCTCAAGTTTTCCACCAAGGTGCAACAAAAATGTGCGATCAGAAACTTTGCGGACTTTCAAAATCGGCGAGGCGCTAAGTGCGGTGGTGATTCTTTCGGCGTGCGCAGCATCAATCGCATCGCAGGTTACATCGATAACAACACTGTCTAATTGAGAATCGGCCACATCTAACGCAGTTATCATCGCGCCTTCGCGGGTGATGATTGTGGTGATTTCTGCTACTGGTTGAAAATCAGCACGGCCTTCAACGCGGATTGTGATTCCGTAACCAGGGGATGTGTTGGCCATTTATACGACTCCGTAAAGTCTGTCTCCTGCATCGCCTAAACCAGGAACGATGTAGCCATGTTCATTTAGCTTTTCATCCATCGCACCGGTAACAACTGTGATGGGGAATGTAGAGCTCTCAAATGCTCGTTCTAGAGTTTTTGCACCCTCTGGTGCAGAAAGCAAGCAGATAGCGGTGATTTCTTTTGCACCGCGTTCAATCAAATAATTAATGGCAGCTACCAAAGTTCCACCAGTGGCCAACATTGGATCCAGGATGTAGCACTGTCTGCCACTTAAATCCTCTGGCAGGCGATTAGCGTAGGTTGAGGCCTGTAATGTTTTTTCATCGCGCACCATGCCAAGAAATCCAACTTCAGCACTGGGCAGCACCCGCATCATGCCTTCTAACATGCCAAGTCCGGCGCGCAGAATTGGAACAACTACGGGACGAGGTGTTGAGAGCATTGCACCTTTAGTGGTGGCAACTGGGGTTTGAATTTCAACTGGTTCGATTCGCACATCGCGGGTTGCTTCATAGGCCAAGAGCGTTACCAGCTCCTCGACCAAGTGGCGGAAGACCTGCGAGTTGGTGTTTTTGTCGCGCAGTACCGTCAATTTATGGGTAACAAGTGGGTGATTGACGACATGTACTTTCATGGTGGCACTTTACTACCAAGCACAACGGTGGAACTATGAGGCGTTGCATACTTAGAGGCGGGCTTTAGGTAGGACTTAGGTAGGACTCGGGTAGGAAGGTGTGACGTGGAGAACGAATCCATGGAGTTTGCTCTTCTAGCCTGGAGAGATGATGGTCGCTGGCGCACCTCTTTACTTGCAGAGGACTCCACAAAAGATATTGGTCTAGTGCTTGATGCATTGCGTGCCCAACAAGTAGATGGTGGCGCTGTTGCAATGTTGGCGATTGATGATCAATTTTTTATCATCATTAGACAAATTGGTTCTCGAATGCAGATGGTTTTAAGTGATGTGATGGCTGCTTTGGATTACGAAATTGCCGCAGAAGTTCTTGAACTAAGCGATATCGAGTTTCCGGCAGAGGATGATGCCGATGAACCAGCTGGTGATTTGAATATCTTCAATGATTTAGGTTTGGATGCTCTGGAGCTACAGTTCATTTGTGATGATGATGAGATGTTTCCCGATGAACAACTGGAAGTTATTGCCAGAAGAGTTGGATTCGGTGATCAATTCATGGAAGTAATTGACAAACTCTAAATGGATTTTGAAAGGGCGATGCGCGTAGCCCTTGAGCGCGCAAAGTTTGGCGAGGTTGCCAGCAATGATGTTCCAGTTGGCGCGGTGATGCTAAATAAAGAAGGCGCCATTATTTCCATGGGAAACAACCAGCGCGAGTTACTAAATGATCCCCTAGCCCATGCCGAGATAGTCGCAATTAAGTCTGCATCACGTTCAATTGGTGCATGGCGTCTAGAGGAATGCACATTGGTTGTAACTCTAGAACCTTGTGCGATGTGTGCCGGCGCCATAATGCAAGCACGTATTCCAAGAGTTGTATTTGGAGCCTGGGATGAAAAAGCAGGAGCTGCTGGATCAATGTGGGATTTGTTGCGTGATCCACGAGCCCTTCACAAGGTTGAAGTCATCTCTGGTGTATTGCAAGATGAGTGCGCAGGATTGTTGAAGGATTTCTTTTTAAAGCAACGCTAGTAATTAAGCGCCCGGCCTCGCGTATAGTCGCCCACGGTGGCGTGTCCGAGCGGCCTAAGGAGCGCGCCTCGAAAGCGCGTGTTGGGGAAACTCAACCGTGGGTTCAAATCCCACCGCCACCGCCAGTATTACCCAAATCGCTTAACCAAGTCTAAGAAATCTCTTTATGCCCCAAGCGGTCACCAAAAACATCGCCTCTCGAACAATAGCTTTCGACATTTTGCTGACCCCATTAACCCGTTCTTTGAAGGTAATAGGAACTTCAATTATCTGTCTACCAGTTTTGTGAGCCAAGCGGGTCATCTCAATTTGAAAAGAGTAACCCTCGCTACGGATGCGATTAAAGTCGATTTGAGTTAAGAGATCACGGGAGTAGATTCGAAAACCTGAGGTTGAATCATTTACCCCCATTCCTAACATGAAGCGCACATAATAATTTGCAACCCTTGATAGCAGTTCACGGTTACGAGACCAGTTTTGGGTAGCTCCACCTTTGATCCAACGGCTTCCAATTACCAAATCTGCATTTGGATTTTCTGCCTTTGCATCAATCATTCGCAGTAAGTCTTCAACTTGATGAGATCCATCAGCATCCATCTCGACAAATTCATCGTAACCTCGCTCTAATCCCCAGGAAAAACCGGCGCGATAAGCGCTGCCGATACCGGATTTATGTTTGCGTTCTAGCAGATGAAGGTTTGGATACTCACTTCGTAGCCCGCGACAGATTGCTGCGGTTGAATCGGGGGATCCATCATCAACCACTAAAACTTCACACCCATAGAGCTGATTGAACAACTGTTCCAGCAGTGTTGGAATGTTTTCCGCTTCGTTGTAGGTAGGTATTACAACCAATCTACGTTTCACTTTAGTTTTGCACCGCGGTTCTGCGGAAGGTCACAAACTTCATAATAAAGAAGCTAATAGGCGCGGTGATTGCTGCTGTGCCTACCTTGGCGGGAACTGGGTGTAAACCAGCATGAATAAAGAAGGAAACTAGAGAGGTTCCAAGAAAAAGGAAAACAAAGAAAAAGAAGAGATAAATCAGAGTGGATTGCTTATGGCTGCGATCGCTAGCAAAAGACCAGCGGTAATGAGAGAAGTAATTGAAGGTCGTGGCAATAGTGCCTGAGAAGAGGTTTGAAACCACAGCTGTCTCCGTAATGCTAAATGCGAGTAGGAAGAGAGAAGTATCGATAACAAATGTCGTAGAACCCACAATAAACCAGCGCGCTGCGCTCAACTTTAGAATTTGTTTGATCATCTTCAAACTCGGATTTCATATGAAGGATTCAGGATTGTGAGAGCGCCATTTTGTTCGCCCACCATTCCTTCAGCATCCAACACAGAACCCACCTCTAGTCCGGCGATATCTCGACGGCCTAAGAATTGCAGAGTGACCCCACCTGTTTCATCCCAAATCTCTACCTCTAACGTCGGGGCGGTATCCATTGCAGAAGGTCTAATCGCTGTCACACGACCTGTGACATGGGCGCGCTTTCGCCAAGAGATTTTGCCAATCGGCATCATCTTCTCTTCGTAATGACTAATGGTCTCAGTTGATTGCAACCAATTGCTTTGTGCCCGAGCTGGAACACCAGGAGTTTTTGCTGTCTCTGCCTTTGGTGCAACGTATTCTGGAGAGTGCTGTGCTTGATGATGGCCGGAAATAATGCGATCAATATCAAACGGAACGATGGTCGCAACTACCCGTGGCAACTGGGAAATCGGGCGAGCAATCTGTTCTGCAGTTTGATCATGCAACAAACGACCTAAGAATCCGCGGTAGGCCCGGCGCGGTAGCAATAAAGTTAACTCCACATCAGATTTTTGTGTTGCTCTAATTGCATAATCAACTGCAGCATTCGGCAAACGACGATCTGGACAATCAATAAACTCAATTGGGACATCATCCACACCGTGGTTAGACATCCACTCTTTTTTGATTACTTCTGCTCGGCGATCATCGAGCACAAAATGCACCGCATGCAAGCTACGTGGATTCAGAGAACGGGCGTAACGCACAGTTGCTACCGTCGCTAGATCTACTGAGTCAACCAGAACTGTTACATCATGGCGGGTGATTGACATTGCCCGCTCTTGCTCCTTGCGAACTTCAAGAGCTTTACCTTCTGCGTCATACCTCTTGCGCAGACGCAAGAAGGAGACCACCAAAATTGGAGCTACCAATAGAACTACCCACGCACCTTCGGTGAACTTAACAACTGCGAAGATGCACACAATTAAAAGTGATAGACCACCAGCTAAACCATTGATAGCAAACTTCAAACGCCAATTACCTTCACGGTTGTTGTAATTATATTTTGCCATTCCAAGACCAGAAAGTGTGAAAGCGGTAAATACGCCAAGTGCATAGAAAGCAACTAGATATGAAACCGAACCCTGAGTTGCGACTACAAGAACCAAAGCAACAGAGGAGAGCACAAAGATTCCATTAGAGAAGTTGAGTTTGTGACCGCGCTTTGTGAGCCACTTAGGTAGGTAACCATCAGCGGCTGCGTAATTGACCACGATTGGGAAGGCGCTAAATGTGGTGTTTGCACCTGCAAAGAGAATCAACATTGTTGAGGCTTGAACAACAATGAAAAACACTGATCCAAAGGGGCCATCACCCAAGATTGTTGAGGCTACTTGAGATATGACAGTTGGGGTTTCATCTTCATAGGGCACCGCCATTATGCGGTGTGCAAAGTAAGAGACGCCAAGAACTAGTGAACCCAGAATCAAAGACATTGTTACTAAGGTTCTTTTCGCGTTCACCGATTCGGGGGATTTGAAAAGACCCACACCATCTGCGATTGCTTCTAGGCCAGTTAATGATGAACCGCCATTAGCAAAGGCGCGTAGCAAAATGAATATAGCGGCGACAGAAAGCAATCCTTGCTCTGTTCCCATTTCAATCGCACCTTCAACTGTCGGATCTAATTTGGGTAGCCCGGTAGTTAGCTCGCGATAAATTCCAATTGCAAAAACGGTAAACATTGAGCCAACGAAGAGATAAGTGGGAAGTGCAAAAGCTCTTCCAGCTTCTTTAACACCACGCAGGTTTCCATAAGACAGTAGTGAGATAACTACAAAGCACATCTCAATCTTCCAAGGAGCGAGTTCTGGGAAAGCAGAGATAATCGCGGCAACTCCGGCAGCGGTTTGAATCGCCAAAGTTACGATGTAATCCAAAATCAGGGCGACGGCAGCAACTTGGGCAACAACTGGCCCAAAGTTGTCGCGCGAAACTATGTATGCCCCGCCGAATTGGGTATAGACCGAGATTACATTCCGATAAGACAGAGTGATTATGGTCAGAACCACAAGCACGATAAAGGTCATAGGCATTAACAATGTGAAAGCTGCTAAACCAAAGGCAGGAAGTAATGCCCGCAAGATTTGTTCAGAACCATAAGCCGAGGATGAGATGCAATCTGAGGAGAGAATTCCGAGCGCGTACCGCTTCTTTAATCTTTGATGGCTAAGGGTGTGGCGATTTAGTGGATTACCTAACAAAATCTTCTTCAGGCGGTATGAGAAAGGATCCCTAAGGTGTGCGTGTTCCTGAAGCGCCTTCGGGGTGGGCGCGCCATCGGTCCATGATTTAGCCACAGTAATGGGTCATTCTACGCCCCCGTTTTCACGCGTATGCTCTGCCTTATGCAGCTTAAAACTGATCTTTATATCGATGGCAAGTGGGTAAAAGGTAACGGCTCAGTACCGGTTTATGACCCTAGCGATGGCAGTGTTATCGCTGAGATTCAAACCGCAGGCGAGAAGGAGTGCGACGCTGCAGTCGAGGCGGCATACCGCGCATTTCCAGAATGGGCCAAAACCGCACCTCGATATCGAGCAGAGATTCTGCGCAAAGCATTTGAAATTATGGTCGCTGAGGCTGATCAATTAGCAGAGCTAGTTTCCAAAGAAAATGGAAAAGTTGTTACCGATGCAAAAGGTGAGATTCTTTACGCCGCTGAATTCTTCCGTTGGTTTTCAGAAGAAACAGTAAGAGTTCAAGGAGATTTCCGTAAATCACCAAGTGGTGACAAGCGAATTCTTGTTACCCACCAACCAATCGGAGTTTCATTACTTATTACTCCTTGGAATTTCCCTGCTGGAATGGCCACCAGAAAAATCGGTCCTGCGATTGCTGCCGGTTGCACCGTAATTCTCAAGCCAGCAATTGAAACCCCACTAACCGCAATGGCAATCATCGATATTTTGGAGCGGGCCGGTGTTCCAAAGGGTGTTGTAAACCTCGTCACCCCAACACCTGCAGGTCCAATGGTTAGCCGAATGTTGCATGATTCAAGGGTTATGAACCTGTCATTTACCGGTTCTACCGAAGTCGGCCGCGTACTAATTAAAGAAGCAGCAGATCGCGTAATTCGCTGCTCTATGGAGCTCGGCGGTAACGCACCATTTGTGGTTCTAGATGATGCAAATATTGAAGAAGCGGTAAAGGGTTTGATGTTGGCAAAGATGCGCAATGGTGGCGCAGCTTGCACCGCAGCAAATCGCATTTATGTTCACAAGAAAATCGCTAGCGAGTTCACGACAAAGTTTGCAAAAGCAATGTCGGAGTTGAAGATGGCTCCAGGCCGCGAATCAGGTGCTCAACTCGGTGCCAGCGTATCCATTAAGGAACGTGACAAAATCGCGCAACTAGTTGAACTATCAGTCAAAGGTGGCGCAAAGGTCGAGACAGGTGGCGTAATGCCAGAAGGCCCAGGCGCTTTCTATCCACCAACTGTTTTAACCGTTGATAAATCAAATGAAATCTTGAAGTACGAGGTCTTTGGTCCAGTTGCACCTATCGTGACATTTGAAACCGATGAGGAAGCAATCGCACTTTCCAATGACAGCGACTTTGGATTGATTAGTTATGTTTACTCGACTGATTTAGCTCGCGCGATTCGCGTGGCTGAAGCAATTGATTCTGGAATGGTGGCAATCAATCGCGGAATGATCTCTGATCCAGCTGCGCCATTTGGCGGAAACAAGCAATCAGGTCTTGGTCGCGAAGGTGGGTTTGATGGAATTCATGAGTTCCTACAGACCAAGTACATCGGCGTAGATATCTAATCTCTCAATTGAAATCATGGTTCGACAATTTTGATTTCAACGCGACGATTTGCGGCCTTACCCAAAGAGTCCATGTTGCTTGCTATTGGAGACGAAGCACCTTTGCCAGATAAGCCAATTTTTGCCTGAGGCAAATACTCAGAGAGAATTGAAGAGACAGACTTTGCGCGATCCAAGGACAATTGGCGATTGTTGATACCGGTTAGGTTGTCTGTGTGCCCAGTCAGTAGAATTCTAGAGAAGCCCACTTGTTCAATAATCTTGCTCAGCTGCATCAAATTCCATTTTGATTTCTGGGAAACTTCAAAAGAACCAATCTCAAAATTCACAATGGCAGCAATAAAATCTGCCGTTACGCCCGGAATCAATTCGGATGTAGCAGACGATTGATCATTTCCCACGACTTGAACTGAAAGATTTGATTTCGGGCCTATCAAGGTACTTGAAGTACAGCTATTTGTGTTCGTTGAGCAAATTTCACCACTTGAGTCAGATATAGAGTAACGAACTGCTCCAATTACGGCAGGCCAATTGAGAACTACCTCGGTTAACGAATTTACCTTTGCCGAGATCGCATCCACTGTTTCAGGTAAGACCAACAACGGTTGTCGTATTCTAGAAATTGCATTTGACGATCTAGCTTCAAAAACTAGTTCGGTCTTGCCTGTAAATCCCATGATTGGGGATATCCGAACCCTTGATTCATCAATTGCAACATGTTTAATCCCGTTTACCAACCCATTTGAGTCAAGTGGCCCTTTCGAGATTGTCTCCGAAACGAGTCTTAGGGAGCTTCCGGTCGGAAGCTTGAGATGTATCTCCGTTCCAGAAGGTTCAACAGTTATCTGGTTTCGCTTCAATTCAACAAAGGGAAGTACGCGTAATTCATTTTGCACTACAACTGATGAAAAGTTTTCTTGATCCAGAGGAGTGAAACTAGCACTGATTCGATGCCTTCCAGCTGGAAGTTTTGTTCCTTGAGTAAGACTGTAAGTGAAGAAGCCGGGCACATTTGAGGAGGCATTTAACTCTAAATTGCCCACAGGATCCGTTTCAGAAATTGGTGCGATGGGTTGCCAATTCACTGAAGGAGTAGCTTTTGTTAAGATATTCGAATAGTTTCGCGCAGTCGCGTTTTCCTGTCTTGCTAGAACTTCACAATGTGCAGGCACTCGAGATTGAATTCTAGATAGGTCAAATTGCACCTTATCCATTGAAGCAGAGAGCACAACATAACTTTCTGCAGAAGAATCTTGATGAAATTGTGGAATTGAATAAACGTTTACACTCGCAATCAACAGATTTTCGACAAAAAGTTTAAATTCTAACGAATTCAAGCGAGCAGGTTCAGAGAATCTGTTCTCTCTCAAGAATTCATACTCACCGGGGGTGCATACATATATGTTGCCAGCCGCAGCAATACTTGGCGGCGACTTTGACAATAGAAAATTAGGAGGAGGCGGCGCAGAGGCTGTAGCGCCTGTAATGGTGCCTACCTCTGTTGTATAGCCAGCCCTGGAAGTTGTGACAGTGATTGTTGCAGTAATTCCTTGTCCAGAAAGCCCAGAAACAATTATTACTCCCGAATTGGAAATGACCGCTCGCGCTGGCGCGGCAACCTGTAAAGACCACACGAATTCAGAGTTAAAGTTGGTGACGTTTACGATAAATCCATCTACAAGCGGGGTAACGGAAGAAAAAGCAGGAACTAAACCTGTGGTTGTAGAAGTAGCTGTAGTGATTGTGTTTGATGACGATGAGGGAGTTGATGCGCCAATAGAGTTAATCGCAACAACGGTGAATGAATAAGATGTGGCGCTTGCTAGACCATTTATGAGAATGGTTCCTGAGCCAAATTGGGAAATGCTTCCAGTAAGTCCGCCCGGAGAAGATGTTGCCAAGTAAGAGGTTATTGATGATCCACCATTGTTAGCTGGGGCGGCAAATGAAATGGAAGCAGAACTCAATCCCACTAGCGTTGCCGACACATTGGTTGGACTATCTGGAACCGTAGGAGATGGTGTGCTTGGTGCAGGCGAAGGCGCGGGGACAGATGCGTTAACCACGATTGTAATTGTCGCAGTGTCACTACCCGCACTATTTGTTGCTGTAATCACGAAAGAAGTGCTGGGGAACGCTGAATTAGGTGTTCCAGAAAATTGACCATTTGAGGTCGAAAAAGTTAAGCCACCAGGAAGAGATGGCGGTGATGAAATTGACCAACTGGCAATTATTCCACCTGTATTGGTTGGAATTAGTGGTGTGATAGGAGAATTCTCTGTTGCCGTAATTGTTGAGGATGTGTAGGAAATGTCCGGCGGTATAACGGAGCTGGTCGTTAACACTGTAATCGAAGAAGCCGCAGTGTTTCCTTGAGATGCACTATCTAGAACCACGTTCTGAGGCAATCCAATTGTAAAGCTTCCTGCTGCAGGCGAAAGCGTGGGTCTAAATTCAACCGTATAAAGACTGGCAGAAATCTGTTGAGCGATCTGAGCAGTCCACCCACTGGATGAACCGGAAAGCTGCAAATCACCGGAAGCAAATCCAGTAACTGCCTCACTAAAACTAACAGTTACCGTGAAGGGTTGATTCAGTAGAGAATTACTTGGTGCAGATAGTGTGGCAGAGGGCCGAGCGTCTACCAATGTAGTAAAGCTTGTAATTGGACTTGATAATGAGGTGCCTAGCGAGTTAGTTGCCGCGACTCTATAGTAGTAAATGGTGTTAGGTTGCAATCCACTTAAGGTCCCCACTACAGCCGTATTCTGGTTCCCACTTGCCGTAGTGGGAGTTGCGGATAATGTTTGATTGAGATTTCCAATCGAAGTCCCCCATTGGAAAACAATCGAAGACGTTGTTAAGGAATTCGCGTTTACAGTTCCATTCAATGAAGCTGAATTTGTTGTTATGTTGCTGGCTGCTTGTGTTGTTACGGTAGGAGTGTCGACGAGTGTAAATGTCAGAGTGCTGCCGAAGTTTGTACCGTAATTATTGCTAGCCTTCAAGCGGTAAAAGTAAGTGAGCCCAGTTTGTAGTCCTGTAACTGTTCTTGTAACGTCAGTTGAAGTTTGACTACCTCCAGGTATATTTCCGTTCGATGCAGGGCTAACTTCTATTGCGCCAGTGAGATTGGCGTTGCTGGAATATTCGAATACCACATTGGTGCTTGCTCCATTAACGTCACCATTTCCTACAACAGTGCCTTTCAGAATTACACTGGTTGAAGTCAACGTTTCGGCAGCCATTGTGGTTACAAATGGTGCCGCCGGAGTTGTAAAACTAAATGATTCTGAAATGGTTGTGCCCGTCGCGTTTGTTGCATAAACCCTAACGTAGTAGGTGGTTTCTTGCGTGAGCGAAGGAGCTGTTGCACTAACGTTAGTGTCTGATAATCCACTTGCGCTACTTGGGATTGCTGTGATTGTTGCAGTGTCTGCATTAAACGAGGCGCTTCGACTTATCTCAAAAAAGATATTGCTAGTGTTTTGTCCATTCGCATTAACAACCGCATTTAGTGTGGCACCAGAACCTGTTACGTTTGTTGGCGCTAACATGGTGGCAGAAGGGGTCTGTGCATAATTTATTGTTATTGAGTAGCTTGAGGATTGTGTTCCATTAGTCACAACAACCAAAATAGAATTTGATCCGGCAGTCAACGAGATAGTTCCGGAAGCTTGTCCAGACACAGCCGAAACCCCATTAACCGTAACCGTTGCACTAGTGCTTGCAAGAGTGGGAGTAAGGGTAATTGAGCGCGTTGCGATACTCGAGTTGTATACGAAACTACAGGAATTAAATGCGGGGGATAGAGTTCCCACAGACATTGAGATTCCTGCAGCACGTGTGTCTACAGGAAGAACTGCACTTGAAGTTGCCGTGGTGGAACCCTTTATATTTGTTTTTGTGATGTCGTAGCTAATTGCATTGCCCGAATCCGCCGCATCAATCACATATGTAGATGAAGTTGCACCAATTATGGCAACACCATTTCGTTTCCACTGGTACGTTGTAGAAGTAATCGTCTCTCCTCCATCAGACCAGGAGCCCTCGTTTACACTAAGTGTGCTACAAACTTTTGCATCACCTGAAACGGAGTCACCGCCTGAAGAAACAGGTCTTGTAGTCTCAGCTAAGACTAAGAAAGATGTATATGTAGTTTGTGCAGCTCCGTAACTCCCAACTGCAGCACTGTCTACTCTAAGAGTACATGTTCCAACTTGATTTGCCTTTACAGTAACAGTGCTTCCAGAGACTGTACATACATTCGTGGTATCTGAGTTGTAAACCAATGTCGCGCCGGGTGCATTTGATGTCGCTTGGGCTGTGAAAGTTCTATCTGTTCCAGATCTAACAAGATCTGAGGGTTGTGAGAAAGTGAGATTCTGAGCTAAACCAATCTTTACGTCAAAAATTCGGAAAGTGCCTCCCACAACGTAACCGCCCGAAGCGTCATAAGTTCCTCCCACAAACCTAAATCGGTAACATGCAGATTCAGTAATTGTTCCGGTTGTAGTTGTCCAGTTTGAACTCTTTCCACGACCATACGTCAAAATTGTGTGAGTGGTTGTTGGATTTGCTAAACCGTAACTTCCTGCTCCTGTCGAACTTGTACAAGTGGTTCCCGTAGCGTTCGAGATTTTTACCAAGAATCCGTAGATCTCGTAGTCATCACCCGAACCCGTTGCTCTCCATTGATAGGTTACGGCTTGGCCTGGGGAGCCTTCGAAAGGAACAGAGTAGATCTCAGGACCAAAAATTGATGCAAAACTAAACTCTCCATTAGCCATTTGATTTGGACCCCGACCCCCAGTCGGTGTCTGAACTATAGACCCAGTTTGAGACAAATCAATAATGTTGGTTTTGTTAGTATCCGTTCCAGTTTTTGTTCCAGAAAATGTAACACTTGAGTTTGCTCTTTCGTCCGACTCTCGAAGTTGGACAAGGCAACCGCGAGTACTGTAAGAATTCACCGTACAGCTAGAGTGTCCAGTTCCAGAAGTTGCTCCATAAGGAGCATCTGTCTGGTAATCGTATGCACCTCGATATGTCGTCGCGAGAGCGCTCATGGTGAATGGAGAACTGGATCCACTTCTTGTTAATTGGGCATTTCTACTGCGTGACGCCAATTCGCCCAAAACAACATGATTCTGTCTAACATCTTCGAACGCGATTGAGGTAAGCGTTGAATTTGCTGGGGCTGTAAACCAGGAAAGATGTGAAATTATAAAACTTAAATTCAAGGCAAGAATCCAAAATTTAAGTCGTCCTCTTGGTCCACCGAAAAGCAATTTAGAGCCAACCATCCCTTTTTTCAATTGAGTGAAGTGCCAGGGTACCGGATTCGCTTCGTGATTTAGTCCAACGTGTGGTTTGCGGAAGATAACTTTTTTTCCTACAGAATGTAAAAGCTTCCTAGTCTTTTCTCAGACTTCGCCATTTAATGACAATAGCCTTGCGCGGAGATTTGGGGTAGTTCATTAATCATCAGTCAAAACGGCTTTAATGAAGGTCAGACGTTTTGGATTAATTGTCACTTCAAGCTAATTTCCAGCAATCACTTATCGTTAAGTGACCACTCTATTAGGTATCTGCAACTCGTAACTGTCCATCGATTGGCGGAGGATGAGGGATTTGAACCCTCGATAGGTTTCCCTATACACGCTTTCCA
>CAZIAI010000010.1:5147-37705 GCA_964536895.1 uncultured Clavibacter sp. | reverse complement strand
GGCGCAGACATCATGTTCGCCTTTGATGAACTGACCACTTTGCACAACACCCGTAGATACCAAGAGCGCTCACTAGAGCGCACCAGATTGTGGGCTTTGCGTTGTTTAGATGAACACAAGCGATTGACTGACGAAAGAAGTTCAAAGCCCTACCAAGCTTTATTTGGTGTCTTGCAAGGTGCGCAATATGAAGACTTAAGACGCAAAGCGGCTCAAGATCTAGGAAGGATGCAAAGCTCTGGCATTGAGTTTGATGGGTTTGGCATGGGAGGCGCTCTAGACAAATCAATTCTCGGCACCATTGTCAGCTGGATGGCCGAGGAGCTACCCGTAAACAAACCTCGACACCTACTTGGTATTGGCGAACCTGCTGATCTGTTTGCCGGCGTTGAAAATGGTGCTGACACCTTTGATTGCGTAGCGCCAACCCGAGAAGCAAGAACCAGCGCGGTTTACTCCCCTGATGGCAGATTCAATGTTTCAAATGGTGGCTTCAAGCGTGATTTCTCACCGATTGATAAAAGCTGCGGTTGCTATACCTGCAAGAACTACAGTCGCGCGTACCTAAATCATCTATTCCGCGCCAAGGAGATTTTGGGTCCAACCTTGGCCACAATTCACAACCTACATTTCATTGTTAACTTAGTAGATCAAATGCGTGCCGCGATAAATAATGGTGACTTCCAAGATTTCAAAAAGGAGTTTCTCGGACGCTATCAGGCCCGCTCCACCTCTGCTGATTGATTACCTATCTCAACAATGCGTTTGTAGGTTGCAAGTGAGATCAAAGTTGCAACTGCGCCACCAATCAAAAACGGCAGGCGAAGTCCATGCCTTGCAATCAATCCACCAAAAACCGAGCCGAGCGGCATAAGTCCCCAAACCAAAGTTCTTCTAGCGCCATGAATTCGCCCATAAAGATGGGTTGGAATCAATGATTGATAAAGGCTCATCAACAAGATATTCCATATAGTTATTGTGAATCCCGTAAAAACTGAAACCACAACAAAGAAATAAGCATTAGGTGACAATCCTGTAATCAGAATCAAAACCGAACTCGACAATAAACATAGAGCTAACGCCAAGCCTCTGCCTATTTTCGCCGAGATGCTGGGTGCCAAAACTGAACCAATAAGAGCGCCAATCCCCGATATCGCAATCACCACGCCGAAAAATGATGGTGCTACATCTAGCTCCTTGAGCACAAACAGAGGAGCGATAGAGTTTGAAATGGAATAAAAAAATCCAATAGCGGTGGTAATTACAACAACACTTAATATTCTTTTATCTTGGTAAATAAAATTCAGGGCAAATTTGATATCTCCAATTAAACCTAACTTATCCTCTTGTTTCTGGGCCTCAGTCCGGGGATTAAGGTCATTTTGGAAAGGAAAAGCTGCAAGCAAAATTGCGGCCAACACAAAACCAGCGGTAGAAAAATAAAAAGGTAATGCGATGGCAATAGCGTAAAGAAATCCACTTAAGGGTGATCCGGCAAATTGGGCAACAATTACCTCTGAAATTTGCAGCCTTGAGTTACCTTTTTCGAAATTGCGCTTATCGAGAATCTGAGGAAGGACAGCTTGCGAGGTTGTGTCTACCAGTACCTCGCAAATCCCAAAGAAGAAAACACAGACCAGAAGAATCCAAATATTGATGAAATCTTGAGAAATGGCAAAGGCCACAAATACTGCTATTGCGGAGCGCAGAAAATTGCCCATCACCAATGCCCGGCGCCGATCTACCCGGTCAACATAAGCCCCAATTGGGATAGCAAAAAACAACCAAGGCAAGAGTCCCAGTGCAGACAAAAGCCCAATCAACAAAGGATCCTCTGTGAGTGTTACCGCCAGCAAAGGCGCAGAAAGACGGAGTACGCCATCCACTAGATTGGTAATAAGACTGGCGGACCAAATCTTGGAAAAATCTTTACCTAAAGGAACTGTCTCACTCACGACAGCAGTTTACTTATCGGTTTAACAGTTCCTTCATTTTTAGAATTTCCGCATTTTGCGTTTCGATTATGGTTTTGGCCAGACCTGACACCCTTGAGTTAGCGGAATCTATTACCTCACTTGCCATCTCAATTGCACCTTCATGGTGCTTGATCATGCCCTCCAGGAAGAGTTGATCAAAGGCTGCGCCGCTGGCCTGCCTTAATTGACCAAGCTCTTGTTCACTCAACATTCCCGACATCATGTGCCCTGCGTGAGAGCCCATCTTAGAAGCTCCCCATGAAAGCATTTCAGTGATTTCTGGAGCTTGAGCATTCTTAATTTCATTTGCCAAAGCAAGAATCTCTGGGTCGGTAGATTTTTCGAGGGCTAAATCTGACATCAATACCGCTTGCTCGTGATGTGGCACCATCATGGAGGCAAACATCAGATCATCTGCCGAGAAGTTGGAAGCGGCATCCTTGACCGTGGAACATCCAGTCAATAAGACCGCTAACAACAGAACAAGCAAACGCTTCATGACTCATAGCGTAAGGTATTCATGTGGCGATTGACTTTTTGAAATACCAGGTGCTTGAGGCTTCTATTGCAGATGCGCAAATTTTGGCTGAAATAATGGAGCTGTCCGATAAAAATCTTAACCCTGAGGCCTCTGAGGTGGGAGTAGTTGAAGCCGAAGAGATACTCAGTGGCTACATCGATGGCATTTTGGCACGAAAAGTTATCAATAACTCTGATGAAAAGGTTGATGCGGTTGTAACCGTTCATCCAGATGTTTCGCGAAAACGCATTTATGCCGATACCTGGCATCGCCCAGATTCCAACCTTGAATCCTCCACTATTGGCATCACGCGAGATTTGGCTCGCAGCATCTCTCCTGAATTTCAACTTTGGATTGGTGCAAACTCGTTAGACAAAAAATACATCGCCGCATTGCAGGCAGATGGATTTGAATTATTGCGGACCTATTGGGGTTTACGCGCCGAAATAACCTCCGTTGATTACCCAGTAATCCCAGATAATTTCGAGATTAAGTTAGTTAATGAGGATTCGCATTTCCATGATTGGTGGCAGGTTCATCAAGACTCATTTAGTGAGCATTTTGGATTTGCCCCACGAGAGTTTTCAGATTGGCGCAATATGGTGGAAAAAGCGGTGGCCATAGATCCAAACGCACGATGGGTGCTTTACTCTAACTCTCGCCCCGTCGGGTTCATTGAATGCTCAGACATCAAAAAGGATTTGAACTGCGGTTATGTAGATGGATTAGGTGTAATCAAGGAGTTCCATGGGCGCGGCTTGGGTGAATTTCTTTTGCGGTGGGCCTTTGCTTATTACTCAGCAAATGGCAGAACAACGATTGAACTAAATGTGGACACCGGAAATGAGTCTGGTGCGCTGAGGCTTTACGAGAAATTGGGGATGAAACCAAAACACTCATGGCAGCAATTTGAAAACCTGAATTGGGCGTTGGATTAAAACCTAAGTTGATTGCCTCGAGCTCAAAAGTCGCATAAGAACTGAAGCACTGATGGTTGTTAAAATTACATAACTCAAAGTCAATACTTGAAGCTCCTCTGCAAAAAATGCGGTAGCGGCCAATCCAGCAATAACCATAGAAAATTCGCCTCTTGAAATTAATAGTGAGGCAGCACGCCAAGTCGCATCGCTTTCTGATAAATCCTTAACCGCCCACCAGGCTGTAAACCACTTACTTGCCACCCCCAGAATGGTAAGCAGAACTGCAGGAAGCAAAACTGTGGGGATGTCAGCTGGATCAGTGCTGAGACCAAAGAATAAAAAGAAGATTGCAGCAAATAGGTCACGCAATGGCGCCAGGCGCACTCGAGCAACAATTGCAAGGTCGCCGGTTAAGAGTAGTCCCACTAAAAAGGCAGCAACCGCACCTGAAAAACCAAAATAAGTCGCTACTCCTGATGCAACCAATGCTGACCCAAAAACAGTGAGCAGTACCGTCGCGGTATCGCCCATAATCATCGGAGCGTGTGGAATATGAATTCCTTTTGCTCCTATTAACAAGGCAA
This sequence comes from uncultured Clavibacter sp., assembly GCA_964536895.1. Taxonomy (GTDB): domain Bacteria; phylum Actinomycetota; class Actinomycetes; order Nanopelagicales; family Nanopelagicaceae; genus MAG-120802. The sequence continues at coordinate 33,705 of CAZIAI010000010.1, read as the reverse complement.
ACCCGGTCACAATCAAAGCAACAGAGACTGAAATCAATCCCGTCAAAACTCCCAGAGATGCCAGTAAAGCGCTCAGAATTGGAAGATAAGGAGCGAGAAATAAATCTTCGATAATCAATACGCTCACTGCACGCTTAGTGGATTCTTTACCCTCGGATCGCGAATCTTTTATGAGTTGGGAGGCAATTCCAGATGAGGACACATAAGTGATTCCTCCAAGGGTCAATGCTCCTACAACTCCCCAGCCCAAGAAAATTCCGAATAATGCTCCCGGCAAAAAATTAACAATTAAATCTACGATACCTAGTGACTTCCGTTTTTTCACAGAATCAAAAAGTTCTTCTGCGGAGTATTCCAATCCAAGCATTAGCAAAAGAAGAATTGCACCCCACTGTGCACCGAGATCTAGAAATTGATCGCTCAATTCCAAATCAACTATTCCGCCATTGCCAAAAAAGAGTCCAGCAATCAAGAAAATTGGCACCACAGAGATGCGCAACTTTGTAGCTAAATAAGCAGCAATCCCCAGCCCAATTAGTATCGAACCAAGCTCTCCTTGCAATAGGCCCTGTTCTTTAGAGACTGAAGCAAAAACATCTCGCATGCTGAGAGTCTAACCCTCTACTGACTTGCTGCTACCGCCTGTTCTAGATGGGCCCTAACATGCTTGGACATATAACCCACGTAATCAATTACTGTGATTGGCTCACCATTTGCCTTAATCCCGGTCTTAAGTATTTGGGCTTCACTTAGACCTTGGAGTAAATCAAGATTATTTCTTCTTAGAGCGGCAAAGGTCTCAACAGAGCTTCGAGCATCACGGTTTACCTTTATCGCTGCAAAGGCATCCTCGTCCCAGTTGGTGAATTGATAATTCTCCGAGGTCAACATCATTCGGATTCGAAGAGCAAGAGATATCTCGGCATCTGCGATGTGGGCCAGACATTGGGAAGCGGTCCATCCCCCATCGCTTGGAACCTTGTCTAAAGAAAAGGCGAAGGTGTCATAGAACTCCTGAACCCGGGCAATATCTTCGATATAGCCGGCAAAAATCTCTTTAGACATCTGACTCCTAATCCAAATCTCTTCTCAAGGTAGTTCGGACTGCGATTAACGAGAACAGTGTCGCATATCCCAGCAGAACCACAATAGCCATCATGGGCGATAGATAGTTTTCTATCGTGAAGCTGAATTCATTTGTGCCAAAATCCAGATCAACCAAACCAGTGATTGCACCGGCTGGAAGATATCTTCCGACAGAGTCAAAAAATGCGACAACTAATCCCTCGACGATTAATGTCCAGATCACAGCACCAGTGACGGCAGCAATCTGATTCTTAACTAGCGCACCTACACCTACGCCTACGATTCCCAGCACCAGACCAGAAAGAACTGAGGCGCGAAGTACCTTAAGCAGTAATTCGGTGGTTACTGGGGCGTGGGGTTCGAAGAAGCTAAGAGCAATAACTCCTGATGTAACTGCAATAAGAAATGAGAAGATCTGAACCACTAAGCCAGCTATAGATGCTGCGATAATTTTGGCGATTAAGACAGTACTGCGTTTCGGGGTAACCAGAAATGTGCCGACCGCGGTTCCGTGACGATACTCGTTGGTCATAATCAAAATACCCATGATTAACGCAAATAGGTAACCACCTGCAGCATTGGCAAATACCGCGTTTATCCCTTCAGGTGTGTTTGTACCTGAAAAACCCATGCTCATGCGCTCTGAATCCGAGTTGAGAACAAATATCGGAGCAACCGTCCCTAGGGCGGCAAACAATCCGCTCCAGAGAACTAGGAGCCAGTTAGCTCTTAGGTATACCAGCTTGCGCAGTTCGGAATTCAACAACTCTTTCATGCGCTTCTCCTAAGTGTTAAATCCAAAAATGCTTCCTCTAGGCTCTTTCCATTACAGATTTCCTTAATGGTGCCCTGAGCGACTAATTGACCTTTGTTGATAACCAAAACATCATCTACCGTGTTTTGCATCTCTGCTAATTGGTGTGAGGAAACCAAAACAGTTCGACCCTCTGCCGCTAATTTCTGAACAAATTCGCGCAACCAGACAATGCCGATTGGATCAAGTCCGTTAGCTGGTTCATCAAGAATTAGAATCTCTGGATCGCCCAACATTGCAATTGCCAGCGACAACCTTTGTTTCATGCCCAAAGAAAAACCTTTTGTGCGCTTGTTGGTGGCTGACTCCAAATCCACTAACTTCAATAAATCAGGAATACGCGCTGCATCAACACCTGAAGCGCTCGCCATGACTTTCATGTTTTGCTGTGCGGTTAATCCGGGATGAAAACCCCGGCTATCCAGGACCGCTCCTACCTGCTTTATTGGATTGGCTAGTGCGCTGTATGGGCCATTGTTGACTAGCGCTTCTCCTTCGGTAGGAGATACGAGTCCGAGCAAACAGCGCAGCGCTGTGCTTTTTCCTGCGCCATTCGGACCTAAAAAGCCAGTAACTCGTCCTGACAAAACTTGGGCTGAGAAAGCAGAGACCGCTCTAACATCTTTGTACTCCTTGCTTAGATTCTTAAACTCGATCTTCACATTACTAGCCATCTACGCCTCTGTTTCATTTGTGGGCTTTATGCCCAAGTAGGTTAGTACAGCAAGGACACGACGGTGATTGTCATCCCCAGTTTTCAAACCTAATTTGCTCATGATATTGGAAATATGTTTTTCTACCGAACCTTCAGTTATGTAAAGGCTTTTGGCGATTCCGGCATTTGATTTGCCCTGAGCCATCAACGCCAGAATCTCTTTCTCGCGAGCAGAAAGCTCAGAAAGCTGCGGTTGCAAAGACTCTTTGTCCATCGCTTCCCGCACTTCTCGTTCGCTCACTTTTGTTCCGCCCTTAAAGCGCTTCAAGAACCTCTCTGTCTGGGGCAATAATGATCCGGAGAGAAAAGCGTCAACTAATTGCGCAGTGGTGCGGGCAATCTTTGGTATCAACAAAATAGCCAGCAGAGCAAACCCAACACCGATTGCTAGTCCGAGGTTTGAATTCAAGTCCCAAGAAATTACTCCACTATCTACAACCACTCCATCAACATTGGAATCCCCGAATTCGAGACGAATCTGCCCTGTTTGGCTGATGTATCGAATACTGCCAACAAACTTCTCCCCCGCATCAATAACTTCGAAGCTTCTGCTGAAATTTGAAAAGGCAACAACACCACCAACACTAAGAATGATGGCAAAGCCGGTCAATCCTGTTACCACTAGTACAAATGCAATCAATGACCAAAAGAAACCAATAAAGATATAGGCGATTGCCAACCAACTACGAAGTGATGTGATGCGCTCTTTGGCGCCGTCCCAGGAGAAGAAAGGGTTTCTGAACCAGTTTTCAGTAATTGGAAAATCAGTACCCAGCATGAAGTTTGAGCGGCGTATCTCCCAAGCGGCCACCTTCTCCATCGCAGTGAGCAGAAAGAGAAATACCAGGACCGCAACCGGAATAAATGTTCCCGAAGAAAGTCCAAACATTGCGAAGGCAAAAAGCGCTACCAGGATTGGTAGCGAAACTAGGACATACAAAACCTCTCTGAGTCTGCGACTCAGATATTGCCCAACTGTTTTCATGGCGTAATTCTCGCCCACCTTAATCTAAATATGTATGGGTGCTAGCAGGTGTTTCTGCCTATTAGGGCTAGCACCGCTAGCCTAAGACTGTGAGCCAAAGATCTACCCACCGTTCAAACGTAATCTCGCGAAATGGTGTGGTTGCTGCGAGCCAACCATTGGCCGCTTCCGCCGGTATCGAGATATTGCAAAGAGGTGGCAGTGCTGCCGATGCGGCTATTGCAGTTAGCGCTGTTTTATGTGTTGTTGAGCCGGGGGCATCGCATCTTGGTGGAGATGCATTTGTTATCACTCACAACTCTTCTGACCGCAGCAATTTGGCCTTCAATGGCAGTGGTGAAGCTCCACACAACGCCGATGCAAAGCAATATCCAAACGGCATTGATATACATGGATTTCGTGCCGCCACTGTGCCTGGATTGGTCTCAACCTGGTTTTCGATTCATGAAAAGTTTGGGTCCTTAGCAATTGCAGAGTTATTAGAGCCTGCGATTCGTTATGCGAGTATTGGTTTTCCAGCAAGTGAAGGTTTTGTTCGACGCATCAAGAGACATTTACAACTCTACCCAGACACAAAATTATTCAAGGAACTAGGATTTTCAGAGATGTTAGAGGTTGGAGAGTTAGTACTACAGCCTGCTCTAGCAAAATCATTACAGTTGATAGCACGTGATGGCAGATCGGCTTTCTATCAGGGAGAGATTGCCCAAGCACTTATATCTGCTACTAATGGTTGGTTTAGCGAAGAGGATTTGGCGCGCCATCACACCCGGGTGCTACCTCCATTAACGATTGAATATCGTGGTTATAAAGTTCATGGTCAACCGCCCCCAAGTCAAGGAATGATCTTGATGCAGGAGTTGCGAATTGTGGAGGGTTTCGATTTAGCTGGGATGAACGAGGCCCAGCGAATTCACACTATGGTCGAAGCGAAGAAAATCGCCTTTCATGATCGGTTCAGAATTCTTGGTGATCCAGAACTGCTGGATGTAAATGTTTTCGGAGTTCTCAATGATGACCACATTTCCACTTGTCGCGGCAGTATTGATCCAAATATGGCCAACATCAATCCCACCCTTGAGAATCAAGAGGGCAGCGACACCACATACTTCCTGGTGGCAGATAAGGATGGAAATGCTTTGTCATGGATTCAAAGTGTTTTTCATGGTTTTGGCGCATCTTGGGCAATTCCTGGAACTGGAATCATCCTAAACAACAGGCTGACGGGCTTTTCCCTAAATCCCTCCTCTCCAAACTTCATCGCTCCTGGAAAAAGACCAGCACATACTCTTAACGCTTGGACGATGACGAGAAATGACGGATCTTTAGCTTACGTAGGCGGGACACCTGGAGCCAATGTTCAAGTACAGACAAATTTCCAATTAATCGTTAATGCGGTTGATTTACTTATGAGTCCCCAACAAAATGCAGAAGCTCCGCGATGGCAACACTTAAATAAGCCAGGTGAGTCATATTTAGATTCAGATGATGTTTATGGCGGCGTATTGGAATTGGAAAACAGGTTCCCGGTTGAAACCCAAGAGGAGCTGCGAGGTAAAGGTCATCAAGTGAACCTACTAAGTGATTATGGGCAAGGATCTGCGGTGCAAATCATGCAGGTATTGGAGAATGGAACTTTTGTCACAGGATCTGACCCGCGCTGCGAAGGTCAGGCAATCGGCATCTAGTTGAAGGGTAAACTTTGACCATGGTCAGATATGACGAACTAGGCGGTCCGTTGGATTTGTTTATGGGATTGCCTGTGCATCCATTGGTAGTTCATGCGGCGGTTGTATTGGTGCCGCTAGTCGCCTTTTCTGCATTAGCGATGTCTTATTGGCCTAGCTTTTCCCGAAAATACGGCCGACCAGTATTGATTCTGGCCATTGTTGCTCAGCTCTTTTTGTTTATCGCAAAATCTAGCGGCGAATCTTTTGAAGATAGATTAGGCAAAGAGGTCGAACGCCATGCAGAGTTAGGCGAGATTGCTCCCTTGACCTTCATCCCACTGTTGATTCTTTTGTTTGTTAGATGGCGAATGGATCGATCTGGAGCAAATGTAGGCTCACCACGAGTCCGGCGTTTGATTTCGGTTTTGCTCGCTGTTTCAGCGGTTATTGCCCTGTACTTCATCTTTGTTACCGGTCATTCCGGTGCCGAATCTGTTTGGGGTTGGGTCAAAGACAACAATTAATCTTTGGTGCTGCCTTTTTTGGCACCAAATAATTTAAACATTAAGAAACTCAACCCTCCGCTAATGATGGATGCCACGATTACCGCAAACACCGCCAAGTCCTGTGTGGCTTTATCATCAAAGGCTAGGTTTGCGATAAAAATCGAAACAGTGAACCCAATTCCGGCCGCGCTACCCGTAGCCAAAACATCTTTAGCTCGGGCATCTTGCGGGAACTCCCCCACTTTAGAAATCTTTGCCAAATAGGTGGTTGCCAAAACTCCGATTGGTTTTCCAACCACTAAACCAAAAAAGATAGCCCATGCAACAGGTGAATCAATCGCTGCGGAGATTGAGTTAGCAGATAACTCGACTCCGGTATTTGCAAATGCAAAAAGTGGCACAATCAAATAACTAGACCAAGGATGAAGTTTGGTTTCCAACCATTCGATTACAGAGACTGAGCCATCAACCGTATCTGTCATTCCTGAATTTACTTTCGGAATATTTGGCGTCATTACGCCCATTACAACTCCGGCCAAAGTTGGGTGTACTCCCGCTTTGTACATGCAATACCAAAGCGAGATGCCGAGTAGTACATAAATCCAAATTTGATGAGAATCCATCTTTTTGAAGGCCATGATCCAGAAGATTGTGAACAGAGCGGCCAGCACCCAGGAAATCTGCACTCCAGTGGAGTAAACCAAAGCAATAATCAAAATAGCGCCAATGTCATCAATCACCGCTAATGCCAAAAGGAATGAACGCAGTGAAGCAACCGCATTGCTTCCGACCATGGCAAGCAAGCCAACTGCTAGCGCAATGTCAGTCGCCACGGGGACTCCCCATCCATTTGGTTCTACATCTCCTGCGATTGCCAAATAGATCAAGGCTGGAACCGCCATGCCGCCAATTGCAGCGACGAATGGCATTACCGCTTTTCTGAATGAAGCAAGGTGCCCAGTACTTAACTCACGCTTAATCTCAAGTCCTACAACGAAGAAGAAGATTGTCATCAAGCAGTAGTTGACAAGCTTCAAGACGGTGAGGTCGACAGAGACTCCATCTGGGCCAATCTCAAAATCAAAATCCAGTACTGAGCGATAAATCTCTCCCAGCGGAGAGTTCGCGATTGCTAACCCAAAGAAAGCCGCGGCCAAAATCAAGAGTCCACTAGATGATTCTCTATGCAAGAAATCTTTGAGAGGCGCAATCATTCGACCCATGCCACAAAGATACCAGCGAAAAGCTAGCCTTTTGCGAGTTAAGAATGTTATTGAAATGTGAGCCCTGTTAGGCAAATGCAAGGCCCAGTCTTTCAATTAGCTCTAGATTCTCAAGAGTGCGCCATTTTAAAAATGGATTTTTTCTTTTATTAATCTTTGGCCTTTTATTCTCTTACTCTTTTGATGTAGCCACTTCTGCGAGTCCAAGCCTAAAAGTTTGCCAAAACAAGAAAACTAAAATCATCAAACTCAGTTTTAAATGTGCATCAACTGAGAAGGACGTTACCAAATCACTAAAGGGTTATGCCGGACCACGCGGCGAAACTGGACCACAAGGACCAATTGGAATTACTGGCCCATCTGGCATTAAGGGAGAGGTTGGATTACAAGGTCCGGTTGGTCCACAAGGTGCCACCGGTGCAACCGGACCACAGGGTGCAACTGGTTCGCAAGGTCCAGTCGGTCCGCAAGGCGCCACCGGCGCAACCGGAACGCAGGGAGCAACTGGGCCACAAGGTCCGGTAGGACCACAAGGAGCAGCTGGGGCAACTGGTGCAGCTGGGGCAACTGGCGCAACTGGTGCAACTGGCGCCATGGGACCACAGGGTCCGGCAGGGATAACCAATCTTGGTTACTACGGCTACTTCTTTGACACTACTACTCAGATCGCAACTGCAATTAATGCTGCACGAGCCCTACAACTAAACAACACAGATCTCACCAATGGTTTTCAAATTCAAAATGATGTTGATAATCGTCCGACAAAAATAACCGCAATCCACAGCGGTGTTTACAATTTACAGTTCTCTGCCCAGCTTTCTCGGAACGCGGGCAATAACTCAGTAATCATAAATCTTTGGTTAGCTAAAAACGGAACCACTGTTCCTACCTCAAACACAAGATTAACTCTTACTGGTACAGATGATGCTGCTAAGGCGGTTGCCGCATGGAATTTCTTTATTGATTTAACCGCTGGACAGTATGTGCAGTTGATGTGGTCTGTCAGTGACCTAGACTTGATACTTGAGGCCAGCAATGCGATTGCACCTGCTCCTGCAATTCCCTCTCTAATCATCTCAATGTCACAGGTTGGCTAATCCTCTTTCAGTGTCAATCTTGTGTGAAAGTTGCGCCCCTGCTGCCCAGTTTCTTCCGAGCAAATCCTTTACTTTTCCCGCCCAGCTTCACACCAACTTATTCCGGGAGGAAACATGGAAGAAACAAAGCAAGTTGCAGTTGTTCAAAGAAAATCAGCTATCTCAAGGATTTTTAAGCGGGAGGTCCTGATTGATGATGAAACGGGTGCTACCGCTGTTGAGTACTCATTGCTAGTTGGACTAGTAGCGGTCTTTTTGATCGCCTCTATCACCACCCTGGGCTCTTCAATCTCTGAAACATTTAGAGAAGCGGGCTGCAAAATTTCTGGAAAGACATGGACCGATGGCACCGGTGGCAATGCCGGCACCTGCGCCTAGGAAACATATTAATTATGAAGAGTAAAGATGAGAAAGGGTCAGTGGTAGTTGAATTTGCCCTGATCCTTCCCATCTTTCTGCTGTTGATTTTCTCCTTAATTGATTTTGGTCGCTATTTCTATACCAGAGTTGTAATTACAAATGCCAGCATCGAAGTTGCTTCTGCAATCACTAGAGGTCTCTACCTTGAAACCGACTCATCCGCACTTAAGTCGCAAAGGATCAACAGCGTTTTGGAAAATGTTGCGCCAAATATCGCGGCATTGGCTCAACTGCGATCAGGTGCAACTTTGACGGTCACTACGCCAGCGGCATGTCCTAATAGCTTGAATCAAACTTCGGTGACAGTTTCGACCTTATTTGATCCAATCTCGCCAATTGCTGACTTCCTTGATGAAGTTAATTCTCAAACAACTATGCGGTGCTTACGATGACAGAAACTGACTTGCTGGATAACAAGAAAGAACAAGGAGCTTTTTCAGTCTTATTTTCCTTGCTGTTAGGTTTTGGGTTGATTGCCATGATTTCCATCTTGGTGCTTGATGGTGGAAATGTTGCAGCAGAGAGACGAGTTCTGCAGAATGTAGCCGAATCTGGCGCTATCGCATTGGCAAGAGAGTGTTCGATAAATCTTTCTAGTTGTCGCACTAGCCAAACCCCGCAAAACATGGCTTTGCTCAACTCGCCAGATGGCAAGACCACAATCACCGAGATCTGCATAAAGGGCTCAAATCAACTACTTCAACCTTGCCAAATACCTAGTGCGACCAAATTAGATTGCGCACCAATTCCAGCTGGAACGACCAACTTTGTGCGTGTGCGGACTCAAACTCTTACCGCATCCAGCGGTTCATTAGATTCACTGTTTGGAAACAACTCTGGCTATCAATTAAATGGTTGCGCTCAAGCAATCTGGGGTAATGCTTCCACTGCCCAAGTTTTTGCTCCCTTTGCATTCTCAATATGCCAATGGGCCTTACTAGGCTCTGGACCACAGATTATTGGTGAGTTTCTCCCAAACCGCGGTGTAACGACCTGCAACTACACATTTACCGATCTTCAAGGACAAACCTTCACGCGTTCTGGAATCTCTGGATGGGCCGCGATTGATTTACGCTCAAGCTCTATTCCAATACTCAATCAGGCCAGTGAATCATGTCCAGATCCGGCAACAGATGCTCCAGCTAACTTGCGCATCGGGGATGTTTTGAATGGGATTACAAGAGATAGTTCATCCACCAATTTTTGTGATGATTCAAATTTAGCTAACAAGATTGGGGTTTGGGTCAACAAAACTGTTTTCTTACCACTAGTTGCTACTCAGAAACTATCTGGGTTATCTACTTTGCACACGGTTGAAGCTTTCTCAGCATTCAGGTTCTTGGGATATTCAATTAAGGGAATCCGGGGCGGAACCTATCCAAATGGGAATTGGTGCTCCAATAACGATAACTGTATTTATGGTGAGTTTATCGCGACCTTATCTCCCGGTTCTGATGTCAACATCCAGCCTGGCTCGCCAAACATTGGACTGCAAGCAATCAGACTCACCTAAAGAGAAAGTTAGAACTCGAAATGAAAAAAAGCCCCAAACTGCAAAGTGCAATGATTGTGTTCCTCGCGACCATAATTGGTCTCGGCACTTATCTTTACTTATCCTCAATTTCCAATGACAATGCAGCGGGCCAAGATGAAGTAGGTGTTTATGTGGCCGTGTCAGATATCCCCGCCGGCACAAGTTTTAGTTCTATGCTGCAAAACTCAAACATTGCCTTGAAGTCATTTCCCGCAGCTTCAATTACATCTGAAGTGATGAAGTCAAGCAGTGAAATATCAACAAACGAGGTTACTGGGTCAGAAATACATCAGGGTCAGCTAATCTTGCGACAAATGTTTTCCCCTGCCAAAACATTTGCCAGCGGACTGCAAATACCAAAGGGAAATCTTGCAATCTCTATCTCTGTTGATGAAGTAGCGCGAGTTGCCAACTTTGTAGTACCTGGATCAAGGGTGGTTATCTTTTCAACTGGTAATGACAACAAACGGGGTGAAACGCTAACCAAAGTATTGGTTCAAAATGCCTTGGTGCTCGCAATCGGACCGCAGGTTAATGTTCCTCAAACTGGTTCCCAGGTCTCTTCTTCCCCACTAGTCACCTTAGCTGTTTCGCCAACGCAAGCTGACCTTTTGATTCATGCCGGCCAAACCTCAAAGTTGAGTTTGGCGCTCGCTCATGGCAACGCACCTAGCTCCATTCAATTGCCCCAGATACCAGTGAGCAATTCAGCGGTTTTCGGAGGCAACTAAAATGCGAGTTTTGGTTAGTGACAGCGCTGAAGAGCTAGCGAGATTACGAGTAACGCTGGGTAAAGATCTTCGAGCGGCAAAAGATTTTCAAGAACTAATGCAACTGCTAGATCGACAAGATAAAGAGTCTTTGGGCTCAGTGCTAATTAGCTCTGAGCTAGAGGTCTCTAGCGCTCTTGAAATCTCTGAGTCTCTTAGAGTTACATATCCAACGATTGGGGTGATATTGATAAGAAACAAGATTGATTCATCGCTAACCAACAAAGCAATGGCTGCGGGAGTACGAGAGGTCGTCTTATCCTCTAACCCAGAATCAATAGTCATCGCCTGCAAGAAATCAGATGAGATTTCGAAAAAGCAGCTTGCAATGATCTCCCATGGATCAAGGCCCGCCAACGCTGGCAAGACAATTGCATTTCATGGCCCGAGGGATGGATTAGGCGCAACCTGCCTGGCAACAAATCTGGCCTCATACCTTGTAAAGCACCGGGGATTGAAGGTTTGCCTCATAGATACCAATGAGTACATGGGTGATGCTGCTGTGCGATTACAGGTTGAGGTAACTAAATCCTGGTTGGATCTAGCGGGAATCAACGAAATAGATGAAGAGGCAGTCGCCTCAGTAACTACCAAAACTAGATTTGGCTTTGATTTATTGCTATCACCGCGAGAACAAACCGCCCACATACATGGTGAAATCTCAATACTTCGATCGGCGATTGCTTTGCTCCAGCAGAGATATGACTACATTCTTATGGATACAGACTCTAGACTTGGTTTTTGGAATCAGGAGCTTTTTAATCTGAGTGATCAGATTGTATTAGTCACAACACCTGAGTTATCCGTTCTCAAAAATTTGAAACTGCGTATTAAAGAGCTTGCCGCCTTGAACCTCTCAAACAATAAATTAGCTCTATTGCTTAATAAATATGACAAGAGTTTTGGTATTTCGGCCGAAGATATTCCAGAACTACTTGATTTCGAACTCTTCTCTATTTTGCCTTGGGACTCAGAGGTGATTCGCTTCTCGAATGACGGTGAGCCTATAGTTACTGCGAAGGAGCGTGCGGGATTCTCGAGAGAGATTGCAGTCCTCGCTGAAGCCCTCATTCACAGAGTCGAAGTTTCGCAAAGCCAAGAAGTTTCTCGTTCTAAGAGATCGAAAAAAAGCGCATGAGCCATGATCTGATTGCGGTTAAAGATGAAGTTCATTTGGCACTACTTGAGGCCATAGGACCAACGCTTTACCAACAGGATGTTGAACTCACCAATCTGCAGGATAGGGTTTATGAGGTTATAAATCAGGTTTTAACAGCCAAAGATTTAGTTCTCTCTGCATATGACCGGGCACGGTTAGTTCAAGAGGTGGTCGATGAGATTCTGGGTCTAGGCCCGATTCAAAGCCTGCTACGCAACCCTGAAGTCACCGAAATCATGGTGAATCACTACGACTCTATATATGTAGAGCAGGGTGGAAAGATTCTGCACTCCCCTCTGCGCTTTTCAACGGAGGAGCATTTAAGACGAACTATTGAAAGAATTGTTTCAAATGTTGGACGACGAATTGATGAAGCAAGTCCATTAGTTGATGCCAGATTGCCTGATGGCAGCCGTGTTAACGCAGTTGTGCCTCCGATTTCGCTGGATGGAGCGGTTTTAACAATCCGAAAATTTGCAGCTGAGCCTTTCACAATCGATGATCTCATTGCACTTGGCACTATTCCCCCTCGTGCAGCCGAATTTCTGCGTGCCTGTGTTGAAGCAAAACTAAATGTTTTGATCTCTGGAGGTACCGGTTCTGGAAAAACAACGACTCTTAATGTCCTATCTACCTTTATCCCCGATGGTGAACGGGTAATTACAGTTGAAGATGCTGCTGAACTTCAGTTGGCTCAGCCACATGTGGTCCGCCTAGAGTCAAGACCAATAAATATCGAAGGCAAAGGCTTGGTGACAATAAGGGATTTAGTTCGAAACTCACTTCGCATGCGACCTGATCGTATAGTGGTCGGAGAGGTACGAGATGGCGCAGCTCTAGACATGTTGCAAGCCATGAACACAGGTCATGAAGGTTCACTCACCACTATCCACGCTAACTCTGCAAAAGATGCCTTGATCAGAATTGAAAACCTCGTATTAATGGCTGGAGTAGAGTTTCCGATCAGGGTAATTCGCGAACAGATTTCACAGGCTATTGATCTAATAATTCACCAAGCTCGCATGCGCGATGGCAGCCGAAAGGTCACATCAATCAGCGAGATAACCGGTATCGATGTTGATGTCATTCAATTGCAGGACATCTTTGCCTTATCAAACGAGGATGGCTCAAACGGATCGGTAGATCTAGAGGACACAGGCCTTCCGCTGATCAATCGAGATAGGTTTGCTTTTCGGAATGTCGCTATTCCAAAGGGTTTTTAGCGATGTTGAAGAGAATTTTGTTGATTATCTTCCTGTTTCTCCTTTTGCCAAATGCTCACGGCAGCGCCAATCCGATGGAGCCAAACAGGCAATATGTTCTTCTCGACACTAGCGGTTCCATGAGGGGAGCTAAGCTTGAACAAGCGAAGGAAATCCTGGTAAAGGCACTGCGTGATGCTGATATTTCGGCGATTAAAATCTATACCTTTGCGGGCCAACAGACTCCGACGATTCTAAGCGGTGAGACAAAATCTGAACTTGAGTCAAAAATACTTCAGACAACCGCAGGGTCACGCACCTCACTTTACGACTCGATTTTCTATCTTGTATCGCAAAATGAAACTCGAGGTCAGAGAATTCTTGTCCTAAGTGATGTAGCTGATTCTGAGAGTAAGAAATCTATGGCTGAGCTTCTCAACTCCCTACAAAGTTCTAGCACCGAAGTTTCCTTCATCGCATCTTTAATTGATTCAAGGCACATTGAAGATGCACAAAGGATTACGAATGCAAGTGGTGGTGTAATTCTTCAGGAGTTTCTGTGGCCTGAACCCAAACCCTCCAATGCAGCTTCCCCAAAAGAAGAAGTGCCATCCAATAACTCCAATTTGCTTTTGCTTGGAATCAGCGCAGGCAGTTCTTTACTGTCAGCATTGCTGGTTGTTAGATCCAAGGAGTTTATGGCTGCTCGAAAACGGCGTGGTGAGATGAAGGAGTTAATCACACCAAAATCAAGTCAACTTAATGACTCAGCAGATGAACTTTCGGGCCTTAAAGCTCTAATTCATAGAATTTATTACATTTTTGATTTGGACACTTACTTCCGGAGTGCTCGCACGAAGGCAGCGTTCCTTTTTGGTTCTTTGGTAGTTGCATCGGGTCTTTATCGTTTCACTGAATCCCTTCTGATTACTGGTGTCATGACCACCACTTTGGTCTTTTTGTTTCTAACCTCGAAGCGAAAGGGACAGGAGAACAAAGTAATCCGCGAATTTGAAACGGAGTTACCCGGAGCTCTGAAAATGCTTGCTAGCAGCCTGGCTTCGGGACTGAGTTTTCTCCAGGCTCTCAGCGCATACGCCGAGGAGGGCCACGGCCAGAGTGCTAAGGAGTTTAAGCGTGCACTAGCTGAAATTCAGCTTGGTGTACCGGTTGAGCGTGCATTGGAGTCTGTTGCTAAACGAATGAAAAGTGATGATCTTCGTTGGGCGGTCTCTGCCTTTGCTTTACAAAGAGAGGTTGGTGGCAGTTTGGCGACAATTCTTAACTCGACGGCAGAAACTATTGAGTCTCGATTTGAATTAAGGAGAGAGGTTAGAACTCTCTCGGCTGAAGGACGAATCTCGTCTTACATCCTAATGTTGTTGCCAATCGGTATCTTCATATTTCTAACTTTTCTCCGCCCCTCCTATGTTCAACTCTTTGTCACCGAACCAATAGGAAATCTGCTCATATCTTTAGTGATTGTCGCTCTAATTGCGGCCTGGTTCTGGCTCAAGTCAATTATCAGAATTGAGGTGTAGGTGAATGCAAACTTACTCCCAGCAAATTCTGGCAATTGCTTTAAGTTTTGGCATGGCACTTCTCTTCATGTTCTTATCCCTGTATCTAATGAGGCGCCATCATAAAAAAGTCATCTGGAGGCAAAAACAATTAATAACGCAATCGCCAGACTCAGTCTCTCTTTCAGAAAATTACCCAATTCATCAGGAACGCTCTGCATTTCTAATCAAATTGCTGGAAGACACATCCTATGGACGATTTTTCACAAACCTTTGCATTAGAGCAGGGCTCTGGAGTCCTGCTCAGATACAACGTTGGGTGGCAAGAAAATTTGAGTTCGCCTCGGCAGGTTTGATATTGGCTCTACTTGGCATTCAACTAATCAACCTTGGTCTATTTTCGCTCATTCTGCTCTCACTTATAGGTTTTTTTCTCCCTGACTATCTTTTGTTTTCTAAGGGCCAAAAACGCACTCAAGAGATCATTAAATCCCTACCAGAAACAATTGATCTACTAAATATGACCGTTGGCGCTGGACTAGGTTTTCAAGCGGGGCTGGATCGAATTTCCAAGAGCGAAGTGGGCCCACTTAGCGATGAGTTTCGCCGGGTTTTAGGTGAAATTAGATTGGGTGCGAGCAGGAGTCAAGCCTTTGCCGCAATGTCGCAACGGGTAAATCGTCCCGAACTCTGGAGTTTCACAAATGCGATTTCGCAGGTTGAGAAGCTGGGCATACCAATCACAAACGCATTACGAGATCAGGCGAAGACTATGCGGGTGGTACGAAAGGAAAAAGCCCGTGAGATTGCACAAAAACTTCCGGTGAAAATTCTGGCACCAATCATGCTGCTTCTCCTTCCATCTGTGCTCGTTATTGTTCTGGCGCCTGCAATCTTAACCATTATGAACGCCATCTAAAGATCATGATGAGCTTACTTCCTACCATACTCACTCTTCCCGTTTTGCTGTGGATTTGCTACATAGATATCAATGAGCGACGCATACCAAATAGGATCACATTTCCCTCATTGATAACATTATTTTGCTTTCTGATTCCCTTTGCGCAACTCACGAACAATCTTCCCTCTCTTTCACGTGCGATCTCAGGAGCGTTGTCAGCTTTTCTCTTCTTTCTCTCCTTGCATGCTTTAAACCCAAAAGGCTTAGGGTTTGGAGATGTTAAATTGGCATCAATTGTCGGTTCTGTAATGGCCTGGGATTCAATCGATGCATTAATTTATGGTTTGTGTGCCATTTTTCTAATAGCCGCAGGTTATTCAATATTTGTGGCAGTAAAAAATGGGAAGATCTTTAATCAAAGCATTCCCTTTGCTCCTTTTATGACTGCAGGAACAGTGTTCGGAGTAGCCTTTTATTGATTCTTAGCTAACCAAATCCTATTGAACAGCCGCAACATGGTCATTGCTGAGCAATTCCTTGACCCGGGGAACCACCTTTGTGGCATACAACTCGATGGACTTCATCAATTGACTGTGTGGCATGGGCCCATTTGAGTACTTAAAGTCAAAGCGTTGCGCCCCCACTGATTTGATGGCGTAGGCAATCTTCTTGGCCACAGTCTCCGGTGTTCCAACATAAAAAGATCCATGTCGCACCTCGTTTATGAAATGACTCTTGGTTGTGGGTCCCCAACCGCGTTCTCTACCTATTCGGCCGAACATAATCTCATAATGGGGCCAAAGCTCTTCAATAGCTTGTTCATCACTATCGCTTATGTGTCCCGGAGAGTGAATTGAAATCGGAAGCAGTTTGTGTCCGAACTCTTTCATCGCGGTGCGATACAACTCAGAAAATGGCGCAAATCGTGCTGGATCACCACCAATGATTGCGATTGCTAGCTTGGCATTCAACCTAGCTGCCCTAACTACCGACTCTGGTGTTCCGCCAACACCAACGCGAAGTGGGATAGCGCCACGTTCAGTTTTGGGATAGATCTCTTGATTGTGTAACGGGGCTCGCGTCTTACCCGACCAAGTAACCGCATGTTCCTTAAGAATTTCCACCAAGAGCTCTAGCTTTTCTTCAAACAAGACTCCGTAATCAGATAGCTCGTAACCAAACAATGGAAAAGATTCAATAAATGACCCTCTGCCCGCTGTGATTTCTGCTCGACCATTTGAAAGCGCATCGATGGTTGCAAAGCGTTGATACACCCGAACTGGATCTTCGCTTGATAAAACTGTTACACCAGTCCCGAGTTTTATTCGACAGGTGCGAGTTGCGATTCCTGCTAACACCGTATCTGGCGCCGACACTGCAAAGTCGTCCCGATGATGCTCTCCGATGCTGAAATGATCCAACCCAAGAGCATCTGCAAATACCGCCTGCTCGACAACGTTGCGAATTGTTTGTCCGGCAGAGATTCGGCGACCATAATCATCATTCTGCATGTCGCCAAAGGTGTCTAAGCCAAATTCGAGTTCCGAGACGTTGATCATGAGCCCACCTTATCAAAGTTAGTTGAACTTTCAACTAATGGTGACATACCTCCGAATCGCAACATGGCGCTGAGGGGTTTAGCCTTCTTCTCATGTCCCGGATTCTGTATATCCCCTTTGATCACCTCCACAGGGAGCACGGGGTTTTAAAAGAGTCTGATCCCAAAACAGATTTCGTGGTCTTTGTGGAAAGCGCGCGCATGACCTCAGGTCGAAATTGGCACCCAGAAAGACTTTTCTTCTTAATATCAAGCGCCCGTCACTTTGCTCAGCAACTAAAGGATGAAGGCTTTACAGTTGAATACATAAAGGCGGCTACCACTGTTGATGGATTGAAATTGGCACAGAAGAAATTTGGCAAACTGCCAATTTTTTCAGCTGAACCATCATCATTCAGACAATCTCATGCACTTACGGAGTTTGGTGTCAACTTTGTAGAAAATGATTTCTTCCTTACGCCTCGTAAACTTTTTGCTAGCTGGGCAACTGTCCAAAAAACTTTCTTAATGGAGAACTTTTATCGAAAACAACGGGTGCGGCTAAATGTACTGATGGATGGAGGAAAGCCAGTTGGAGGTGAATGGAACTTCGACAAGGAGAATCGTCTGCCTCCACCAAAGAATTACAAATGGCCAAATCCACTCATCCATGAACGAGACGAGATTGATCTAGCGGTTGCTAAAGAGTTGAGATACGAGCCTAAGAATTACTGGGCTACAACAACCGCTGGAGCTCAGGAACAACTGAAATATTTTCTAAAAAATCACTTTGCTAATTTTGGACCGTATGAGGATGCCGTAACAACAGAGAGTTGGACGCTGCATCACTCATTGCTAAGTCCCTACCTAAACAATGGATTACTCCACCCCTCTGAAGTTATTGCCGCTGCACAGAAACGATTTGCAAAAGGAGATATACCTATAGCTTCGGCCGAGGCATTTGTTCGGCAAATTATTGGTTGGCGAGAGTACGTCAATGGGATGTATTGGTTCCTCGGAGAGGCTTATCGAAACAATAACCAGTTAAACGCAAGGCGTAATCTGCCAGTTTTATTCAATGATTCAAGCAAAACTCAGATGAATTGCCTTAAGCAAACTATCTCTGACATCGAAAAAAGAGCCTGGGTGCATCACATCCCCCGTCTGATGATTTTGAGTAACTTTGCATTAATTGCAGGCATAAATCCCCAGCAGTATTTGGATTGGATGCGGGAGATTTTTGTAGATGCCACCGAGTGGGTCATGGTGCCGAATGTGATTGGCATGGGAGTTCATGCTGACGGTGGACAAATGATGACAAAACCATATGCAGCGGGCGGTGCCTACATTTCAAGAATGACGAATTACTGCAAGGGTTGTTTCTTCGATTCTAAAAAGCGAGTTGGAGAAGATGCCTGTCCGTTCACCACTTTGTACTGGGATTTTCTAGATCGCAACCGAGAAAGCTTCTCGCGCAATCATCGAATCTCCCAGCAACTGCGAGGGTTAGACCGACTGAGTGATCTGCCTGAACTCAGATTGCGCGCAAAGGAAATTCTTCAGCGTGCAGAGTCAGGCAATCTCTAGCAGGTGCAGATCTGATCCTGTGCTACGCCCTCTAGCGCCTCTTCTATGTGTTGACCGCAACCTTCCCAGGTCCACTTGCTGCATGATTGACATTTAACTTTGCTGCACATATCTATCCTCTCTTAAAAAGTTTCGCAAAGAAACTTGGTTCTTTTGGATCGTTAGCATGACCATTGCATTGTTGCGAGGCTGGCACACCACGCATTACCTCTTTAACGTGTTGGCCACAACCAGACCACGTTGCCTTTCCACATTTTCTACAACGTACCTGACTGCACATTCTTATGCCTCTACTTTCATTACATGGGCGGGTGAATTGCTCCAAAGATGGTATCCGCCATCTAGATTTACTGGCTCAAAACCAAGGTTCCTTAGCAACATTGTTGCGGTGTGAGCTCTCTGTCCTACTTGGCAGGTAACAAGCACTTTCTTATTTGGAATCTCAGAATGACGGGTTCGTATTTCATCAACTGGAATGTTAATAAATCCTGGAATTGCTCCCTTTGCACACTCTCCTGGAGTTCTAACATCTAACAAGGCGTAACCTTTTTCCCGATAGCTATCAATTTCATGCCATTGGGCGGTTTGCACGAGTCCTGAAACTATGTTTTCTGCGATGTAACCCAGCATGTTCACCGGATCCTTCGCGCTGCCGAAAGGTGGTGCATACGCTAGCTCTAAATCTGCTAGTTCAGGTGCGGTGACTCCGGCGCGAATTGCAGTAGAAATGACGTCGATTCGTTTATCAACCCCATCCTTACCCACTCCTTGAGCGCCATAAATTTCTCCGGTCTTTGGGTTGATTAACAACTTTAGCGCCAGGGTTTCTGCTCCAGGGTAATAACCAGCATGTGAACCGGGATGAGTATGGATTGCTCGATGCTCAATATTCGCGGCTTTCAACCGCTTTTCATTCCAGCCCGTAGAAGCAACGGCTAAGTCAAAAACCTTAACGATTGCGGTGCCAATAGTCTTAACATTCCGAATGCTTCTTCCATTTATGTGATCAGCAACAACTCTGCCATGACGATTGGCAATATTTGCCAGGGGAACCAATGTGGCACTTTCATCAAGAGCATCTTGTTTTTCGGCTGCATCTCCCAGTGCGTATATATCGGAATTGCTCGTCAGATTATTTTCATCAACCACAATGCCGCCCCGCGCACCCAAAGTCAGACCCGCTGATTTCGCTAATGAAGTATCGGGACGAACACCTATCGCCAAAATAACTAGATCTGCTGAGAGGACACTGCCATCACTTAGAGTGACTGAGTCGCTGTTAATCTTTGAAGCCGAAACCCCAATCCGCACATCGACGCCATGCTTGACCATCTCTTTTGAGACTAACAGAGCCATTTCTAGATCAAGTGGTGCAAGTACCTGGGAAGAAGCTTCAATTAGTGCAGTTTTGATCCCACGATGGACCAGATTCTCTGCCATCTCTACGCCAATAAATCCCCCACCAATAACAGCTGCGGTTGATGGTTTTGCTTCCACAGCAGTAAAAATTCGCTTGGTATCTTCAACTGTGCGTAAGGTCATCGCACGCTCCACGCCATCAATAGGCGGCACCACAGGTGTTGCTCCAGGGCTAAGCACTAATTTGT
The DNA here is from genome assembly GCA_964536895.1 of uncultured Clavibacter sp. Classification (GTDB taxonomy): domain Bacteria; phylum Actinomycetota; class Actinomycetes; order Nanopelagicales; family Nanopelagicaceae; genus MAG-120802. The sequence continues at coordinate 13,372 of CAZIAI010000010.1, read as the reverse complement.
CATACGACAATTCATAACTCTCGCCGGTATTTAGGTTATTGACTGACACTTTTTTGCCAACTGGGTCGATGGAAGTTACTTCGCTTTTGATTCGTACATCTAACCTAAAGCGCTGATTTAAGCTCTCGGGGGTCTGCAAAAGAAGATCTTGCTCCTTTGCAATTACTCCCCCGATGTAATACGGCAAGCCACAATTGGCGTAGGAGACAAAACCACTCTTTTCTAGAACTACTATCTCAGAACTCTCACTTAATCTGCGAAGTCTGGTGGCTGCAGACATTCCTCCAGCAACTCCACCAACAACCACGATTCTCTTCATGCGGTTGGTGCTCCTGCCTGCGCAAGCTCAGCAAAACCACCTTTATTGAAATTGAATAGGTTTACAAAGCCTGCATCTGACATTTTGCCTGATGCGACCGTTGATCTGTTGCCGCTACGGCAATAAATTGCATAAACGGTGTTTTTGTCCAGGGCTGCTATTTGAGATTCAAAGGTAGGCGCGCTCACATCTATGTTGATTGCTGACTCTACGTGACCTGCTGCAAACTCTTGTGGAGTTCTCACATCAATAATCACAACCCCTGGTTCGCTCATCTTCGTGATGAATTCGTCTGCTCCCAGATTTGTGGCACCAGAATCTCCAGAGCAACCAGTTAAAAAGAAAGCAGATGCAAGAACAATGGCCAACAACTTCTTCATGACTCTCCTTATGCCAAGCTCAAAAAGAGCTTCTGTAATTTCTCGGTAATCTCAGGGCTATTCTTTTTTCCCTCTGAAATGCACTCCTTCAAGCTTGATGAAATCAAAGTGAAAGCTGCTGTGTTTATGGCCTTATTTACCGCTGCAATTTGAGTTACAACGTCCTCGCAACTTCTACCATCCTCGAGCATTCGAATTACGGCGGTCATTTGTCCATTTGCTCTCTTGAGACGGGTAATGACACTTGCCAACTGCTGCTCATTACTGAGGGTTGTAGTTGAAACCTTTTTTGCCATATCACTCTCCTTTTGGGATGTGATGAAATTTAGCATACCCCCAGGGGTATAGCAAATTTGGCTAACCCTCAGCTCTTTCATAGGACCATAGGTCAAGGTCGTCTAGGTTTACTGGTGTAAATCCTTTTGCCTCTAATGCGGCGGCAAGTTGGGCACGGTGCTCGGTAGCATGGTGAATAGCTTGGGAAAGAATTGTCGAACGCCAGCGCTTCACTAGATTTCCCGAATAGTTTTTAAACTCGATTTGAATATCTTCCAGTTTTAAACATTCAAGCAAAGCAGCATCAACAACTTTGGCTTGCTCGGCTAAGCGGGACAAATCTGAAATCTTCTCAACGTTTGCAATACATGGATCATCAGGATTTGTTATTGCCACCTTGCCTGAGATACGAAATGCGTAGTGATCTGCGGAATCCACGATGTGATGCACAATCTCCCCGGCAAACCACTCAGGGTTTGTGGCATACGCCTTCAAGGCATCTTCCGGAAGCCCCTGGAGATGCTGGATAGTCAGTTGATTCGCCCAAGCCATGTGCTTCAGCAATCTTTCTAGCCCAATAATCATGACAAAACACTAGCATCACTCTGTTTCTAAATTTAGTTGAAATTTCAACCATTTTTGATACGATGGAATATGGGAAAAAATGAACTGCTACCAGCATCCTCTGAAATGGGTACGGTGACATTGTGGGTGGCCAACCTTGATCAGATGGTTCGTTACTACAGAGATGCAATTGGCCTTGAAGTTATTTTTGAAACGACTTCAGGCACCTCCCTTGGAAATCAGGGAAATGTATTAGTTCATTTGGAGTCAAAGCCAAACATGAAGTACGCCTCCCCCGGAGAGGCTGGCTTGTTTCACACTGCGATTCTCTTTGCATCAGAGGCCGCGCTCGCTAAAGCGGTCGCCTCCGTTTCTAGGCTTTACCCTGGAACATTTACTGGCAGCGCCGATCATCTGGTCAGCAAAGCCTTTTACTTCAATGATCCGGAAGGTAATGGTGTTGAGCTTTATTGGGATAGAGATAGGACCCAGTGGAGCTGGAAACATGGCTCTATCGAAATGGACACCATATTTTTGGATCCAAACCAGTTTCTGAAAGAGAATTTAACTGATGGACCGGTTGATGAAAGCAAAAAAGTGGGTCATGTGCATTTAAGCGTGGGATCAATTGCCGCTGCAGAAGAGTTTTATGTGAAGATTTTGGGCTTTGAAAAGACGCTTAATTGGGGTGGAGCAGCTTTGTTTGTGTCTGCCGGCGGATATCACCATCACATGGCGATGAATACTTGGCGAAGCAAAGGTGCTGGAAAACGCCAACTTGCCCTTGGTTTAGGGAAAGTTGAGATTGTTCTAGACAATCAAGATCAGGTCATGGAAACGCGGGATCGTTTGTCCTTTTACCAAATTGAATCAAATCTAGACAACAATTCAGCGCAAGTTAGCGATCCTTGGGGAAATCAAATCCTAATCAAATCAACGTGAATTTCTGCGGCGTGCAGCGCCATTACCCTTGAAACTGCGATCCTCATTTGAGAATTTCTTGCGCTTCTTTCCACCTTTTGGCTTCGGGCCACGATAGTTGTTTGGCTTTTCTGCCACCGGTTTATCTTCAACGATAGCGATACCGGAAGGCTTTCTTGCCCCAGTGATGTTCACTAGTTTTTCATCTAACGGCTTGATTGCCATCACCCAAGGCTCAACACCCGCTCTGGTTGTAATTCCACCAATAGCGCGTTGTTCTTTTTGGGTTGCCAAAGTTACGACTCTTCCAGTTTTTCCTGCTCGCGCAGTTCTGCCAGAACGGTGTAGATAATCCTTGTGATCAGCCGGTGCATCAAAATGCACAACTAGATCGATTCCATCCACGTGGATTCCACGCGCCGCAACATCTGTTGCCACCAAAACCGCTGACTCTTGCTCTTTGAATTTGGCCAAAGTTCGGGTACGAACCGCTTGGGACTTTCCACCATGCAAAGTTCCGACCTTAACGCCGACAGCTGAAAGATTGCTTGCCAACTTGTCAGCACCTCGCTTGGTGCGTACAAAGAAAATTGATTTTCCTTCACGAGCAGCAATCTGATTTGAGATATCAGTCTTGTCTGCATGATTCAAGACAAACACGTAGTGATCAGAATTAGATTTGGTTCCCTCTATTTCCTTTACAGTATGGGTGCGAGGTTCACGCAGATACTGTCTAACCAATCCATCAACTCCCCTGTCTAGGGTCGCAGAGAATAAGAATCGTTGTCCATCCTTCTTTGATTGATTAAGAATCTGCTTAACCGCGGGCAAAAATCCCATATCAGCCATCTGATCAGCTTCATCTAGTACTGCAATCTGCAGTTCATCAAGGCGCAGCTCTTGCTTATCAAGTAGGTCAATCAAGCGACCTGGGGTTGCTACCAAGATTGAGATACCTTTTTTCAAAGCATTAACCTGTTTGCCGTAAGGCATTCCACCAGCAATAACCACACTGTCATGACCAATTGATCGGGCCAGAGGCGCAAGCACTTCATTGATTTGCTGAGCTAATTCTCTGGTTGGAGCGAGAACCAATGCGATTGGTTGGCGTGGTTTTGCTTTAGTTCCATTGATGTTATGAAGAAGCGCTAATCCAAAGGCCAGCGTTTTTCCAGAGCCGGTTTGTCCTCGACCCAAGATGTCGTGACCAGCGATCGCATCAGGAATCGTGGCGGCTTGAATCGGAAATGGACTGGTGATTCCTTGCGCATCTAGAGCATTAACCAATGCAAAAGCAAGGCCAAGTTCACGGAAAGTTGTTTGTTTTTCAGCAGTAAGCAATGACATAAAAATACGTACCAATCATCTAGACATGTATGTCTCGTGGTGACTTGACGTATTTACGAAAAGATAAGACTTACATATAAGTCAGACTCTGCCTGACTTTCATTTAGTGATGCGATTGCATCGAGGTGAATCATACCCCACAAATTAACCAATAACTAATCCTTGCATTCAGGGCGAAGAATTCAGGGCTAATTGAGCCTAAGGAGTTGCAGCAAACATGATGAATGAGCCAAATATGCTCAGGTGAATCACGCCTTGCAGCAAAGTTGCCCTTCCCGAAACAACAGTTAGGGTGGAAACAAAAAATGTCAGCGCCATTAAGACGATTTCAGCAGTATTGAGCCCAAGGCTAACTTCATATCCGAAAAAGATTGAAATGACAGCAATTGCAGGAATGGTTAATCCGATGCTGGCAAGTGCTGAACCGTAAGCCAAATTCAAGCTGGTTTGTGTCCGGCCGTAACGCGCCGCCTTCACCGCAGAAATTGATTCTGGAAGCAAAACAACTAGAGCGATGCTGATTGCCACCATCATTTGCGGCAATCCTCTGTCCTCAACAAATCCTTGAATCAAGGGGCTTGTCACCTTGGCAAGACCGACTACTGCGACCAAAGACAGAATCAATCCCAAAACACTTTGGATAGCTTGAGCATTTGAGGGTGGCTCAACATGCTCTTCAATTGGAATTGTGTGATCCTCTCTTGCTGGAGGTAAGAAGTAATCTCTATGGCGAACTGTTTGAACCGCAACGAAGGTCAAGTACAAAGCCAGAGAGATTATGGCGGCAAATGTGAGTTGCAGAGTAGTAAATGTCGGACCGGGCGAAGAAACTGTTACCGATGGAAGTACTAACGTCAATGTACTAAGAGCCACCAATACCGCCAGCGCACCACTTACTCCACTGGCGTTAAAGGTTGCAACCCCTTGCCGGAGGGCTTTAATCAGCAACGACAAGCCAATGATTCCATTGGTAGTAATCATGACCGCTGCAAAAACAGTATCTCGCGCCAAAGTTTTTGTTGTTTCTGGGGAAGCCAAAATCAAAACTACAATCATTCCAACTTCAATCACAGTTACCGCTAAGGCAAGTATTAATGATCCAAAAGGTTCTCCTACCTTAAGCGCTACCACCTCTGCGTGGTGCACGGCGGTAAACACAGTAGCCACCAAGACAAAGCCTAAAAAGAAAAGTATTGGATTAGCTAGTTTGGGACTCCAGGCAAAAACAAGCATCACAATCGCTGAGATTGGCACCAAGAAATAACGGGTGCGCAAAGTGCGAAATGAGGATGACATAGCGGGATTGTAGAGATTTGCTGGAAATCATGCCCCACCATTTAAGAGATCTTTAAGTTTTGAAACAGCTTCTAAGGAGTACTGATGTCCTTCGAATTAAACTTTAGGATGGACAAAATCATCAAGATTAAGCCGCCAATCAACAGTTTGGCGCTGCCTGAGGTATCAAAGCCATTGAATAAGGGCTGACCGGCCAAGCCCCACTCCATCGGATTGTAGGGAGAAATAAAATCGAAATTGTCTACCAGCGCTGACAGTGAATAAATCAGCAGAGCAATTAATGCCACTCCGGTCACTACGCCAATTGCTGATCCCTTACGACGGCTGAATGAACCCACCAAAAACGATATTCCGGTAAAGAAGAAGGCGAGTGAAAAGCTGGAAAGTGAAGCTGCAAGCAGTTTTGAGCTTTCAATCTGCATTTCAACAATATCTTTGAGCAGAAGTACATTTACCATCGCAAGCATGGCCATGGCCATTGTGACAGTAACCGTTGCCGAGATTTTGGAGACCAAAATTCGAGTTCTAGAAATGGGAAGGGTAAGCAATAAATCAGCTGTGCCCTCATCCTCTTCTTCAGCGGTTGCACTAGCACCCCAAGTGGAACCTACGGCAATCAAAACTAATGGGACCATCATGCTGTAAAGCTCAGTACTTAGAAATCCTGGACCTGATGTGTAATCCTGCATGCGAAAAATCTTTCTAATCGCCTCAGGATATGACTCTAGGAATCCTTGAATGGCATCCTTGTTTTCTGTGATGCTGGGATAAATCGACATCTGGATTGAAACAAGCAATACCAATGTAAGAGCCCACGCTAGCAGAGTTCTCCAGTGATCCCACCAAGTCTTTAGGTAGAGGGAAATCATGCTGCCCCAACCAGTCCCAGAAAAATCTCCTCTAAAGAAGACTCCTCGGTCTTTACTTGATGAACTCTCAATTCAACTGCACGCTTTAGTAACTCAAACTCACTTCCAGTTACAACACAGGAAATTGAATTACCATCAACCTCGAACTCCTTCACATTAGAAACCCCGGCAAAATCCACAGCAGCGATTGGTTTATCAAAAGAGATCTTGATTTTGCGTCGAGCTTTTGCCTTTAGTGAGGCAATCTCATCGACAATCACTATCTTGCCCCGGTCAATAATCACAACCCGATCAGCCAGATGCTCAATCTCCCCCAAAACATGGGATGAAAGAACAACCGCTGCCCCACGCGACCTCACCTCAGAAAGCATCCGCTCAAACTCTCTTTGAACGAGTGGATCTAATCCACTTGTTGGCTCATCTAGGAAAAGCACTTTAGGTTTGTGCATGAAAGCTTGGACAACGCTTACTTTTTGCCGGTTGCCTTTTGATAAATCATGAATATGTTCATCAAGCTCTAAATCTAATCTACGTCCAAATTTATCGATGGAACTATCGAGGTCAAGTCCCCGCATTCGTGCAATAAACTGGAGATATCGCCTTGCAGTAAAACGATCATACGTCGCCGATATGCCTGGCAGATATCCAATCTGTCTGCGCAACTCTGGGTTCGGTACGAGCGCATTCTGGCCAAGGATTGTTGCATTACCGCTCGTAGCTTTAATCAATCCCATTAAAGTTCTTATTGCGGTGGTTTTTCCAGCTCCATTTGGCCCGAGGAAACCTAGAACCTCTCCGGCATGCACATCAAAACTAACCTCTGAGATTCCACGGGTCATGCCGTAATTTTTAGTGAGTTTATTGAGATTCACTAAAACTTCTCTGTCTAGCACTTGTAACTCCTTTGATCCCTTTTAACTAGTGGGATCAAAGATTTTTGGGAAGAGTCACCCTGTAAGCCGGATTCTGTCTAACTATTTCTAGTGAGATCACCATCCATCTAGATCTGCAATCTCTTGCAGATTCAAGCAACCTACCCGGTGACTCGTGTGGGCACACTCAAACGCCACCTGCATGGTCTTGCTCCAAGTTGGGTTTACCAAGCTACGCAAATTGCTTCACGCACTGGTGGTCTCTTACACCACCGTTTCACCCTTACCAACATCGCTGCTGGCGGTCTACTTTCTGTTGCACTGGTCCCGCGGATTGCTCCGGGTGGGAATTACCCACAACTTTGCCCATTGGAGTCCGGACTTTCCTCGGTGTCTTCAAAGTGAATCAAAAACAACGCGGTGATCCGGGCAACTCTTCTTAGCGTGAAGAATAGAACAGCCGACAATAAAGAAGCAACCTAAATAGCGGTTTGGCAAGGTCTTGCGAGCGCTAATTGTGCAAGTTGTGTGTCCAAAATAGATTTGCAGATAAATCATGACCGACCTGCAACCGACTTCAAGAGTTTTGTCTGCAACAGCTTTTTCTCTACTTTCAACATCACATACGACAACAAAATAAAAAACAGCAATATCAAAGGATAAACAATCCACTTGTTTTCATCATTCGCGAATTGCTGAATAAATGTTCCGCCCAATCTGCCGTGAATCAAATACAACGGAAACGTCATTGCTCCGGCAAGAGCTATATGACGAATCTTAATTTTCGTAATTTTGTTAGATAACGTCATGAGCATTACCGCGAATATCAAGGTCACTAGGGTTGCGATAACGATCGCCGAATAATCTGTGTTTCTGCGATCCTCCAGAATTGGAATAATCCGAATTCTTGTATCCACTGCCCCGATATAAGCGGCAATCAATCCGATGGTATTCAACTTGCTCCATCCTGATTCTCGAATGCAGTAGATAATTGCCCCGCCTGTTATCAGAGAAAAGTAGCCAGAGAAGTACCAGATATTAAAGTCAGAAAGATTCAGTAGATTCCATACACATAGAACAATCGCCCATATGGGAAAGATTTTCGGCAACCATCTACCAATCCCCAAAGCCAGTATTAGTGCAACAAAAGCATAGAACTGCAACTCTCGAACCAAGTACCAATGCGTCTCATCTACTCTAGATTGACCAAATGCCGTCGGGATCATAGTTAGATTCCATAGAAATCTTGAGAAAGGCGGAGTTGAGCGTTCCCAAAATGGTAATAGCAATATCAAGTAAATCAGCACTAAAGCCAACCAAAACATGGGAAACAACCGCAGAAATCTTCGTCTTATAAACTGACCGGCACTCCGATTTGTAG
>CAZIAI010000010.1:2002-5047 GCA_964536895.1 uncultured Clavibacter sp. | reverse complement strand
GAAGAGAGCGAAACTGAGTCAATTTTGCCTTTGGAGATACCGCTAAATAGATAGTGGAAACAAATCACCCAACCCAGGGCGATTACCCGAAGGAGGTCGATGTAGTCCAATCTGGAATGCTTCTCACTCACAGGAAAAATTTACTTGCCAATCAAGTTTGTTAAATCTATTTTGGAATGTGATGTTTTGCATTGCATCCACCGAAGGGTTGCCTTAAGGTGGCGCACATGATCACAACCGTTGATGCAGACTTCCTAGCTCTGCCACTTGATTCAGTTGCCGGTACAGCGATTTCTACTGGAACCGCTCTCGGGGCCTCACATGTTGATGTCCGCATAGAGCGCACTCGCACAGGTTTTCTCTCCCTCAGAGATGCAAAGCCCGAGACGCAATCAGATGAGACAAACTTTGGAATTGGTGTTCGAGTTATCGTCAACGGTGCTTGGGGATTCGCTTCATCGCCAGATGTCTCAGTTGATTCAGCAAACAAGTTAGCGCATACAGCTGTTGCCATGGCGAAGACCTCAAAGCCGCTCTCCACTGAAGAGATTTCATTAGCTCCCGAACCGGTTTACTCAAAAAAGACCTGGGTATCGGCTTATGAAATTGATCCTTTCCAAGTTTCTGATTCAGATAAAAAAGATCGTCTTGCCTCACTTAGCGCAAAGCTTCTCGCCTCGCCAAGCGTTAATCACACCAGTGCCCACACTATGTATGTGAAAGAGCAGAAACATTATGCAGATTCTGCCGGCACGAGCACAACACAACAAAGAGTTAGAGTACAAACCCAAATCGAAGCAATCTCTATTGGTTCCCACGGATTTGAATCAATGCGCACTCTTGCTCAGCCGGCTGGTTTTGGCTGGGAGTGGATGGGTAACTCAATCTGGAACTGGGATCAAGAAATCGAACAACTTCCATCGTTGCTAGCGGAAAAAGTTGCCGCTCCCTCAGTGGAGCCAGGTCGATATGACCTGTTGATACACCCATCAAACCTGTGGCTAACAATCCATGAATCAATCGGTCATGCCACAGAGTTAGATCGAGCAATTGGATATGAGGCTAACTACGCAGGTACCTCATTTGCCACACCCGACAAACTTGGAAACCTAAAGTACGGCTCAGCTCTAATGAATGTAACCGGAGATAGAAACACAGAGCATGGATTAAGCACTGTTGGCTGGGATGACGAAGGAGTTGCCGCCCAAAAGTGGGACATCGTTAAGGATGGAGTCTTGGTTGGGTATCAACTGGACAGAAGAATCGCTGCCCGAGTGAATCAAGAACGTAGCAATGGCTGCGCTTTTGCTGATTCTCCAGCTCATGTGCCAATCCAGCGTATGCCAAATGTTTCCTTACAGCCGAATCCAAATGGCCCGACCCTGGAGAAACTAATCGAGTCTGTTGAAGATGGCATCTACATTTTGGGTGACAAATCATGGTCTATTGATATGCAGCGTTATAACTTCCAATTCACTGGTCAGCAGTTCCATCGAATTAAAAATGGAAAACTTGTAGGCCAGCTAAAAGATGTTGCCTATCAAGCCACAACCACTGACTTTTGGGGTGCAATGAAAGCGGTTGGTGGACCTTCCACTTATGTATTGGGTGGTGCATTCAACTGTGGCAAAGCACAACCCGGTCAGGTCGCAGCGGTAAGCCATGGCTGCCCAGCGGCGGTTTTCGACAAAATTAATGTTTTGAACACAGTAGCGGAGGCTGGCAAATGATTTCAGCGCAAGATCTAATTGAAAAGATTCTGGCCAAAGCCACAACCGATGATTGCATTGTTGTTGTACGCGATAAGACGCAAGCTAATCTGCGTTGGGCAAGCAGCACATTAACAACTAATGGTGTTATACAAGAGCGAAATGTGACGGTAATTGCCTTTATCGCAATGGAAGGCTCTATGGCAGCCGGCGCTGTTTCTCGCACCAATGTCAATGAAGCCGACATTTCTGCTCTGTTATCAGAGGCGGTAGCTGCCGCTAAGGCTTCTGGTCCTGCTGAGGATTTTGCTCCACTGGCAAAGGATGTTTCTTTTGGTGATTGGAGCGCTGAACACAATCCCACTGGACCTGATGTGTTTTCAAAGTTTGCACCAGAGCTCGGGGATATGTTGCAGCGCTCTCAATCAGATTCAATAGAGTTGTTTGGCTACGCCGAACACACTCACGAAAGCATTTGGGTTGGTTCAAAAGGTGGAATGCGCCTGCGCCACGACTCCCCTGTCGGCCGAGTGGAAATGACTGGAAAATCTCACCAAAGATCCAGATCCACTTGGGATGGTGTTGAAACACATGACTTTAAAGATGTTTCGGTAGCAAAGATTGATGCGAATATTCGTCAAAGATTGGCTTGGCAGGAGAAAAAGGTAGATCTTCCTGCAGGACGTTACGACACTATTTTCCCAGCTGGATCTATCGCAGATCTTTATGTTTACATGATGTGGGTTGCTGGCGGTCGCGATGCTTTCGAAGGTCAAAGCGTGTTCTCTAAAAAAGGTGGCGGAACGCGAGTCGGAGAAAAACTATCAAACGTTGGTCTCCAACTATTCAGCGATCCAGCACATCCAATATTGGCAGGATCCCCATTTGTTTCCGCTTCAACCAGCAGTCCCTTTACATCCGTATTTGATAACGGACAAAAGCAAGCAAGGGTTGATTGGATCAAAGATGGTGTTCTGCAGTCATTGGTCCAGACTCGTGCCAGCGCCAAGTTAACATCTTTGCCTTACACACCAATTGGTGACAATCTAGTCATGAGCGTAGATGGCGCTTCTGGCGGAATTGAAGATTTGGTCACTAAAGTTGATAACGGCTTACTACTTACAACCCTTTGGTACATAAGAATGGTTGACCCCAACACCTTGCTGTTAACTGGATTGACCCGTGACGGCGTTTACTACGTGAAGAATGGCGAAGTTCAAGGAGCTACCAATAACTTCCGTTGGAATGACTCGCCCGTAAGTGCATTGGGCAGAGTTGCACATGCCGGAGCCTCTCAATGGACTCAGCCACGGGAATGGGCTGGCGATGTTACGAG